>CAZSBG010000001.1:0-172601 GCA_964605145.1 uncultured Cytophagia bacterium
CACCATTCAGGCTACCTGGATTCCTTAATGCATTACAATGAATAATCCAGGTTAGAAACCGATAGTAGCTCCACTAAATTTAAGTCATTCACTCATACTTCTCCATAGATTGAACTCTTTTTCCAGTCTTTATGTTTCTCCTGAAATCGCTTCAAAAAACAGCGGCCTTTCTTATTTCTTAAATCGTAAATGCTGTGACGAAAAACAGTCACAGGAACTCCGCCTTTTAATAACAGCGTAATTTCATATCTTGAAAAATCCTGAATAATTCCCCGCAGTTGCTCTCCTTCCATCAAGGTGAAAAATAAAACTTCCCGCTCATTCATCAACACGTAAAGCGATTTATTTTTAACATGATTTCGCAGCGCAAGGTTTTCCGTTGGCTCAAGCCGCATCTTTTTCACAAGCGGATCAATTTTCAATTGCGAACTGACTGAGTCAGTTACCTGTTCGGAATGGAGAAATTTTATATCATGTTTTTTAACGAGCTTTTCCTCACCGCTACCCTCTATTTTTAGGAGAACATCATATTTCATATTTTCTTTTACATTGGCATTAAATGATTCATTGGAGTGACAATAAAAATTGAAAATCTCGCGATGAGATGTGGCTTCATCAAAAACGCTTTTTCCATAATTCGTTTCGAGATGTTTTTTAAATCCAGCTAATGGCAATTTCTCTCTCAGTTAAACGTTGACTTAAATTAGAATTATGATTCGGATTAAGAATAAAATCAGTGGACTCTTCGAGAGCAATCAGGTCACTTCGGTTCTTCCCTTTCCGTGGCAATCGCCAATTCATCGATGCCCACGCCTTTTGCAGCATCCATCACATCCACGACGAGACCATGCATACACTCCTTATCCGCTTTAATAATCAACACCTTACTGCGATATGTTTCCTTTGCCTCGCGCAAACGCTGATCCAGTTCATCCGATGTCAACGGTTCTCCATTCAATTCCATTTCGCCGGTTTTGGAAATAATAATATTTAAGTCCTTTTCCGGCGGCAAATCCGATTCAGCGGCTTTGGGCAAATCCACCTTTAAGCCGGGAGGTGTGGAGAAAACCGTGGTGACCATAAAAAAGATCAGCAATAAAAATACGCAGTCAATTAACGGGGTAATGTCCATCCCCTTTTCTTCCAGACTACTTTTCGTTTTCATGGATTATATATCTCCAATATGTCGATTTATTCAATATTCAAGGATGACTTAACTTCATTTTCCAGCTTGCTCCCCTCTTCATCCGAAATATTCAATTCAATTCGTTTGTCTTTCAAAAAATTTTCTTCATCTTTATTGAGAACGCCATCGCGGTAAGCGGTCATCAACATTTCTTTGTATGTTCTGAACCGGGCTAAATCCCTCAGCAATGCATTGATGAAAAGCGTTTGATAAGGCTCGACTTGAATGAGTCTTTTCTCAATCACCCGCCGGAAAAAGCTATACGCCAGCACCGAAGGGATGGCCACAATGAGGCCTGTTGCTGTGGTGATCAATGCTTCTGAAATACCACCTGAAACCACAGTGGGATCCCCGACTCCGGATTCCGTGATTGCCGCAAATGATTTTATCATACCAAGGATGGTTCCCAGCAAACCCAGCAAAGGAGAAACAGTACTTACCGTATAAATGATGGCGATGTACTCTTCCAAATATGTGCGGGAATTTTCCTCCGCAGTCAATCCCAGTTCCGATCGCATTTCACCAATGGACCGCTTTTCCCTCGCCAGAAACTCAAATCTCTCCAGTATTTTCAAGTACACATAGGTCAACATATTTTTATTTTTCTGGCAGTACTGAACAGCTTCTTCCACATCCCCCGTGGCCAGTGCATCGGTAGTGTTTTTTAACACATTATTCGCCTGATCCCCCAAAGGCACCTTCATGTACCTCCAGATTCTTTCCAGAATGAAAGCCAGAGAAATAATGGACAGGAAAACCAGCGGCAACATAATATATAAACCGCCCTTTACAATATACTCAATCATGGAGCCTCCTAAAAAAATGATAATCACAAATCTTGGGTGATTCTTACAATTCAATTATAATTCAAACCAGCGATTAGTTAAAGTTGTTAGCGCTTGATTTCATGGAACTTAATCTAACAACAAATTTCTATCTCCCAATCACTGCTTTTAATAATTTTCTTTAATCCAATCATAGTGCTCTTTTGCAAAAGCATGGGCATCCTGGTGGGCAGGATCGTCTTTATATTTTTGAATGATTTCCTCGTAAATTTGCAGCGCGTTTTTCCATTCTTTCAGCATTTCATAGGAAGCAGCCATATTTACGCGCGCTCCCACAGCAACATCTGCATCAGGATATTTATTAATGACGGCACGAAACGCCTTGATGGCTTCACGATACTTTTTCTCGTCAAATAGCAGACTTGCTTTTTCGTATTCCTTATATGAACTTATTTGAGCCAACTCATACACATGCGCCTTCGCTTTTTCAGCCAATTCTGCATCAGGATACCGATCAATTAACTGCTGATATGTTTCCGTGGCTTCATCGTATCGTTTGTTATTGTAATGCCAGTCTCCAATCGTGAACAGCGCATCGATGGCGTAGGCGCTGTCAGGATACGTTGTAATTAACTCCTGAAATATTTCAATTCCCTGGTCTTCCTGGCCATTCTGAATATAACCCCAGCCTGAATTGTACATGGATAGAGCTGCGTATCGGGAATTCGGATATTTTTTTTGCACGTTTTTATAGGCTTCAATAGAACTATCGAAATCCCTTCCATTGAAGTAACATTCAGCGATTTGATACGCTGCTTCAGCCGCTTCATCGCGGTTCGGATATTGCGTTATAATTGTGCGAAATGAATTTCTGGCTTCATCCCATCTGCCGATTCGCATAAGGCAGTATCCGCGATAATACAATGCATAAAGCCGATTATCACCTGATTTCACCAATTCGATTACTTTTTGAAACGTCTTTGCAGCCAGTGCATAATTTTCCGTGTTATAATACGCAATGCCTAATTGAAACGTAACGTCCGGGATAAAAAATGAATTTGGATATTCCTCGATTGCAGTTTGATACATCGCCACAGCCTGGCCATAATCTTTCAAGCTCAGATAGCAATTCCCTTTCAGAAAATAGGCCTGAACCAAATTGTCTTCATTTTCAGCCGAAGCAATAATTTGATCCGCAACCAGAATACCATCCTGATATCTTGCCATTTCGTAGTATGCCTGGGCCAAAGCCAGTTGTCCATCAGAACGGTCCGCTTTTGATTTCGCTCCGGCGATGAATTTTTGAGCGGTATCAATGGCATTCTGCGGTTCGCCGGCTTTCAGGTAGCAGGTCACGAGACGGCGCAATGCTTTGGATTTCAATTCAGGAAGCACCCGGGGCATGGCTAACAATCGCTCGAAATCCTCGATGGCCATGTCATAATTTTCGACCTGCAAATGAATTGCGCCCCGACCAAAGAGTGCGCTCTGTTGAATTTCCTGTTTCTCAACGTCTCGGATGGCAATATTGAACTCGCGAATGGCTTTTTCATATTGCTCTGCTGTCACGTAGAGACGGGCGAGATAGTAATGGATTTCAGCCTTTCTCGCCGGTTCATCCATCACGTCCATCACCTGAAGGAGCACTTTTTCTGCCTGTTCAAAATTTCCTTGCTGAAGATATATTTCACTGATTTCCGAGTATGCCCCGGGGAAATATTCAGAACTTTTTTCAATTTTTCTGAAATACTCCACTGCCAAATCGACCTGTTTATCATCCCTGTAGCAGAGGCCCAGTTCAAAATATACTGAATTTTTGTCTATGATTTCATTATCCTGATATTCCTTGAGAATGGATTGAAACGCTTCGATGGCCTGAGAATAATCCTTGCGATCGTAATAAATACGCGCGATTTGCAGGTAGGCGAGAGGAGTCTGATCATTTTCAGGATACGTTTCGATGAGCTGATTCATCACATTCAACGCCTGGTCGAACTGACCTTTTCGCTGATACGTCAATCCCTTCCCGTAATATGCATTGGGATGCAGATGACTGCTTGGGAAAGAGTCGATCACAACCTGATAATATACCTGGGCAGAGTCGTATGAAAAATCTTCAAAATAAGCCATGGCGACCTGGTAATACGCCTCGTCCACAGTAAATTCTATTTGCTCACTGACCTCCCGGTATCCCTTGATGTAAAGTTTGTATTCATCAACAGCCTGACCAAACGCATTGTGCTGAAAATTGATCTTCGCAATCTGGAATTGCATTTTACCCTGAAACATCCTGTCCATACTGATGTCTATCGCATTTCTATAAACCTGAATCGCCTCTTCCAATCCCTTTGAACGGAGCGTAACATCGGCAGCTTTTATGTATGCAGTTTCCACCAGATCAACCATGGGCAGATAGTCCTGGGGCACGCGCAAATAAGCTGTCACAGAACTATCCGGTTCATTCATCTGGTCGAAAGCATCGCCTATTCGGATAAATGCTTTCGCCGAGAGTTCGATTATGTGTTGTTCTTCACGGCTCTTGCCAATGCCCGACTCAACCTGGCTGCGTCGTTTCAAGCGGGATAACTCCATTTCGCTCCACTGGCGTTCACTGAACGACTCCGGCACATAGTTGTGAATGAGATACCGATATCCTTCAATCGCATTTTGATAATCATCCAATTCGAAATAACTTTCGCCAATCTGAAATTGGGAGCGAACCGAGTAATCCCCTTCCGGAAATCGGTCGATCTTTTCTTCAAATGCGTCAATGGCATTGGCGTATTTCTCAAGTTTGTAATACGACCAGCCAATATTGTAAAGCGCTCGTTCGGCGTATTCACTGTCTCCAAACTTTTCCAGCAGAAAATTTGCCTCTTCAATGGTGGTTTCGTATTGTTCCTGATTGTATCGCGAAAGTACAACCTGATTTTGCGCCATGGCTTTCAGTCGTTCAACACCGGCCTGCTGCACGACGATTTTGAAATTTTCAACAGCACTGTCGTAGTCGCCCAGATTTTTGTAGCAATTGGCCATCTGATATCTGGCGGCAACCGGAACGCTGATCACCATATCCGCGAGCGTTGTGGTAACTTGCTTTTCCTTCAGAAACGGGCTGTCTATGGACAGAATTTTTTCGTATTTTGTAATCGCCTGAGAATAATCTTCGATCACAAACAACTTCTGCCCTTTTTCGAACATATTGAGCATCTGTGTAGGTGAAGGAATAAAATGGCTCAGCGTTGCAGCGCCGGCAACCAGAAGAATGAGTAACTTTTCAAACATAGTTTAATCCAAAAATTTTATGCACCCATTTTGAATAAAATGAATTTTACCAACCTGCCAGAACCCTCACGAAAAACCGAAAATAGCTTTTGTTTTTATACGCGGCCTGTTCGCTGATATAGGTGCGCTTTATATTTTGGAAGCCAATATTAAATTTTAATTTATAGCCGTTATAATCCGATGCATTTGTCGCCATAAGCATAAATATCCGGTCATTGGTGCTGTTTATCGGATTCAATTTATCGCGATACCGGTAAACAAATATATCGCCATCATTCAGGTTATCATTGATTGCTTTGAACGAGAAACCCTGGAAACCCATTCGAATTACAGTTTTTGGCGTAAAGAAATAATCCATACGAATGATGGGCATATACCATTGATTGTGATACAACGTATCATGCATGGCCGGCTCGTAGTCTCTATATTTAATTTCCCAGCGATGCTTGAATTGCGGAATCAGCACCAATTTTTCAGACAATTTGAACTTGTAATCAATTTTGTTTACAATGCCCCAATAATTCACCTGGCCTTCATCCTGATCCAGTAATATTTCACCGTCATCACTGGACCACCGCTCGATTTTACGCTGCGAATTAAGCACGTATTTCACATTGTTTTCAATATTCAAATTGGGGATTTGAAGGTAATTCGTCCCGATATAAGTGGTGTACACCATGGAATTCCGCATGCTCAATTCATCCTGCGTATACTTGGGACTATTGAAATCAACGCCCAGTTCAGTAATATCAAACTGATACGTAGGATCCGGGATATCATCCTGAACATCTTTTGTAACATGGTAGACTTTCACCTCTGCCAGTTTGGGCAGGAATAAATCATAATCCAGCTTTCCGTATTTGATATAATTGCGTCCGCCGCCAGCCATTTGTTCATTTCGAAGCACACCGCCGGTAATCCTGAAGCCTCTCCACAACTGGTACCCGGCAAACATGTGAAATCCCTTTAAATCGCGATTGTACACGTGGTCCGGCAATTGATCGTTCTCGCGCACATCAATCACGTCATTGTTGTTCCAGTCATCGCCATAGTCAAACCGTGGCGGGTCGCGGTAAAACATCATGAATGGTTCGTGATAATCCGGTGTTCCATTGCTATTCTGGTCATCATCCGGAATACCGTCGTTGTTCTCGTCTAACCCGGGAAAAATACCGGCATCCGGGCGAATATCGGTTGTACTGAACACCTCCTCAGGATTTTCCTCGTAAACCGGGTCTAAACTGCTGCCGCGATAAACTAATGCACCATCTGGGTACCGGTCATTATCATCATTGTCATCCACCAGCATGTCGTACACCCCGCCGGAATCGTACACAGCGCTCGCGCTGCTTGTTTCCACACGCATGGTTCCCCGTTCCCGGCTGAATGTGGTTAGATTGGTCAAATATTCCGGGTCCACTTTGAAGTATTCACCGCCAAATGTGACCGGCCCAAGATTTCGTTTCACCTGTACAAAATACGCATTGCTTTTTTGTTCGACCCGATCGCCAATGAGCACCGGGAATTTTGAATGGAGCACATTGGTATTATATTCTCCATTTATTCTGAATCCAAACAGATTGGCGCTGAAATTAACGCCGTAAATCGACCGCCCGGTATTTAAACTATAGTCAATTAATTCCATCTTTTTATTTGATTCATCCTTTACATTGCCTCTTGCTTGCCTTAGCATTTGATAATTTGTTTTTGATAATGTCAAATCCACCTGGCTTTCATAATATTCGTGGGCGGCATATATTCTGTAGTCATTGGCAACAACCAGTCCAATTTGAATAGACTTAATGGACGTGATATTTGTCGCTATCGGGATAACCAGTTCAAAACTGCCATTGCCATTGGCTTCCAAAGGATAGCTGGTTTCATTCATGGGCGCCATATCGACGAACTGACCGTTAATATAGATTTTCGGTCGGGCATAAAGTTTGGTACCTGCTCCGTCTTCCGGGGAATCATCCGTAAATTTTAGATAGAGCACTTCCGGCTTGCTTTCAGTAACCTCACCCTTCAATGAAGCATCTTCCGAGCCTTCCTTGCTTTTTGTCTGATGAATATTTACATACGTCGCGCCGAACTTCAATATATCACCAATCTCGGTTTCCCAGTGCCCCCCGAAAAGATATCGATTCCACAAATGCGGCGCTGAAGCTCGTTCCACCGTGGTCGTGCTTCGCAGTGGCATATAAATCGGATCGGAAAACCGGGAATAAACGACCGTAAACTGGTTCTTTTCTGTTTTGCCATCCCAGCGAATACCATTCAGCCTGGCGAGCTCCAGGGTGAGGGAAGTAAATTTTGTGCGAACAGCGTCGCCAATGATGAAGCTGGTTGAAAAGCCCTTGTAATTATCCTTTGCCACCACGAGATTTTCGAACCAGTTGGTGTAATATTTATATTTAATCAGATCGTCGGCATTGGCGGGATTCTGTCGCGCCATGGAAAAAATATCCAGACCCTCCAGCAAAAAATTACCGAAATCATCGTAGCGCTTCAGTGTTAAGAACTCCTGGGAATAGTTCTTGTATCCCTCCTCGGAATAGTTATTGTATTTTTCATCCGAAGAGCCGGGCGCCGTGATAAATTGGGGGAATGCAAATCGAGGCAACATGATTAAAGATAAAACAAGCAATAAAAAAATGGAGAAAGACTTAAAATTTCTCATGGGTTAATACTCCCAAAGAAGACCAATACAGATTTAATTTTATTTTATGCCGGGTTTTAAACCCGTGGTTGAGTTGATTACAAAATCAAAAATTAAACGTGCTCTATAAACGGCTCATGTCAATACGCTCGCCGTATTTCAAAATATCAGAAGCAACAGGGTCCGTTAAATTAAATTCTTTTTCCCGAAATGGATGCGGTTCTATTCTGCTATCAATAGCACGTCGTAGGCGCATAAGCTGCAACTGCGTATCCATCATATTTTCATATTCGCTAAGAATCACTGCAATATCAATATCACTTTCTTCATGCTGGGTTCCCCGCACATACGATCCAAACAGAAATATTTCTTTGCAATCGAAAAGCGTTTTTACGGCCACTGCATATTTTTTAGCGATACTCAAAGCATCTTTTTTATCCATGAACGTATTTCCCTAATTCGATCAATCCAGGATTCTGTAAATTCACGAGTACATTGATTATAAAACTCTTTTTTATAATCATCGTACCGCGCGTTTATATTGAATGAAGTTATTACATCAAGCCAATCTGAATAGTTACTTGTGATCTCTATTTTGCAAAGTTCAGCTAATCGAAATAGATTATGAATTTTAGGTGCGTGTTTGCCATGATTTTTAACATAAAGGGCTTTAAGCAATTTTTCTACAGAAATGTGACCGATAAATAAAGACCAACCATGACTTTTTGCGTTGAATAACTTTATCATCGTTTCAAAATCATCATCCGAAGTAGCGATCCAATGATTCACTATCTTGTCAATTTCATGATATGTAAGTTTTTGGTCTGTCACCCTTTTTATCACCTCATAACTATACCTTTTCATAAATGCCAGTCACAACTTTTATTGCAGCCTTTTTATTTTCCAGGGCGATATATTCATAGATATCAGTGAGCCAGGATTCAGCTTCTTTTGTCCATCTTATATTGTATTCTTCCATGACTGTATTCTACTTTTTATCTCAGCATCTGAAACTGTTCTTCCTTTTCGAGCATCATCCAAACCCTTCTCTATCATTCTATGAAATGCTAATTCACGAAGTATCACATCGAATGAACTATCATCCGGCTGTTCCTGTATGATTTGATTAATCTTTTCTTTTGCTATGGACATGATGTTACTCCATATATTTTGCTTTACAAATATTTTAATACGTTTTTTAAATGGCGTTTTTAAAAATATTAAACCGCCCCACCTTCTCACAATACTCTTTATAATCCTCCTGCTATTTCTCAAGCATCTTTTTTTCCTCTTCGGCGGATTGCAGATAAAACAGGTCGATGGCCAAGACCGCAATCAAATAGATAATCCCGTTCTGGAAAATGAACGAAAACCCGGAAACCAAAAACATGTACGGCAGGTATTGTGGGTGCCTGGTAAACGAATAGACTCCTTTATCCACCACAACCCGCGTTTCGAAATATTTTTTGCCGTGCTTCACATTGCATACTTTTTGAGCGTGATAATTGGAGCAATCCAGAAAAACCTTGCCAAAACAAAGAACAAAAGTCCCACAATTTTGAGAATTGGTTTATTCCCTTTTCAATGACATTTCCCAGAATTATGATTGCTACGGTGCTGATGCTGGCGAACAGGTTGTATTTTTAGGGATATACTTTATTGCTCATTGAAAAACTTAACAAAAAATCATCTGCTGATGGAATGTGAGATACTTTATTGAATAAAGACACCATTCTGCTTTGATGTATGTTTTTAATAAACCTTTATTGACGAATTACTTCTGGCATCTCATCCCATATTTTGCCTTCAAGTATTCTTCCAGCTTTCTTTTTATTTACTCCTCCCCATTGTTTAAAAAAGAAGGGTACATTATTCGCCTTACATTGTGCTTTAATATTTAGTACCCATTCTTCAGCCATTGGACGAGCCCTTGGTCCCGATTCACCTCCGACAATTACCCAATCTATATTTTTTAATGGCAAGTCGTGAATGGGGCCAAGAAGAGGTTCTAAAGAAACAAATTTAACGTTAGCTTCCGTTTTTTCAAGTTCTTCAATTCTTTGAATATATTCCTGAGATTCGACTGTTACGCCAATCCAAATATTTTTTGTCCACTTTAGAGCGCTTGAATGCTTAAATAAAATATTTGATCTTTTTGTTAGAACTTGAAATGTATGATGCAAATTACCGTTCATAACATGAAATACTTGCTGGATATAATTCAACGGCACCTTCTCGTGAAACAAATCACTCATAGAATCAACGAAAACAGTACGTGCATTTCTCCAAGTGAACGGTTCATGTAATACTTCTGGATGTAAAGCTAAATTAAAACCAACTTTATATTTATCAATACCCATCGATTGTAATCTTTTTGCCATTCGTTCAGCATAGCAATTTTTGCAGCCTTCAGATATTTTACTACAACCAGTAGTGGGATTCCAGGTACTTTCAGTCCATTCAATTTTTGTTTTTTTCATAATAATTCTATTGTTTTCGTTTTTTTGATTCTATGTATATCATTACTTCTTGTACTGAATTTTTTTATTTTATTTTCTTCCATTAACTTTTCTAGGACTTCAGAAGAATGTTTTACCAAACAACGGTTTTTCAATGCAAATTTATATACTTCTATATCGTTTTTGATTTCTTTTTGTAGTAACATTTTCTCAAGTTGATTTTGAAATTCCTTTATTTTTCTTGGAACTTTCATGTCTTCGAAAAGAATTCTCTGATCTTTATCATAAATAAGCTCTCTATCGATATTATAGTCTGCTTCCCCAGTTACATCATCCCGTTTCCAACACACTCTCTGAAATTTTTCAGCTCCAAGAGTATGATTACTCCCAAATAGTAGGCCATAATAATTAGAGCCTTTTTGAATTGAAAAGCAACCTATATAATAATCTTTTCCATCTGGTATCAAGGATTGAAAATAGTCTGCAATTGCTCGGTGACAATGCGAAGGCTTCGAATATTCAAAGGAGATTTCTTTTGCATCAATAAATTTTGAGAACGCTGGTTCTTTAGGAAATCTTCGCAAAAATGAAGATGGCATAAAACAAAGAAAATCTGCTGATGGTAAATCTATCAATTTTTGGAATAAATTTTTATCAATAACGAAATTACATGGATCAAGATATATTAATTTTGCAGTTCTTGATTTACTTTTTAGAGTTTTGTAAATTTCATAAAAATACTCATGAAATTCCCTATCTCGAATATAATAGGTAAAATTTTCTTCTAAAAAACAATCTTTTAAACAATTCGCTTGGCATTTTGCAATGAACTCTTTTATATTCCTTTGTAAAATTTCTGATTCTTTCTTATCATTAAAGATAAAAACTATCTTCTTCTTTTTTTTGATGATCTCGCTGCAATGAGGTTTTAGTTCATTTAGAATAATAAGCGCTGTTCCCAAATTACCTTTCTTATCGCGTCCCTTTCCCGCAAAAAAGTCACAAATTATGATTTCTTCAAAATAGGGACTATGAACAAAAACAGGAAAGCTTTCTTTAAAATATTCCTTAAAAATATCAAGTTTGGAAATTGTCCCCTTATCGAACTCTTTCGAGTGAAAATTTTTCCGTCCCATTTGGTCCTATTTTTCCGTTAATATAATATTACATAAACTCTCCCTCTTCCCCTCAAAACGAAAACATCAACGAAATCTTATGGCACCCATCCACATTTTTCAGGGCCATGGGATAGACGTACGCATAGTCCAGTTGCAGGGCACGGACGATGACGCCGAAACCAAAATCCACTTCGCCGCCCTCGGCATCGTTCATCACGCGGATGCCGCCGCCGCGCACGGCAAAGGCGGTTTGCCACGCGCCTAACGCGTATCGCTGGAGCACGTATTCGGCGCCCACGTGAAGTTTGTTGAATTCATCGGCTTTGCTGAAATCAGCCGCGACAATCAAATTCTCGGAAAGGTAGGCTGCTCCAATGGCCAGACCCATGGGCAGCTTGCCGCTGTCCGAACCATTTTCGGCGATGCTGGGCTGGTTCACGTCTTTCAGCATCAAACCCAACTGGAGCCGGCCGGTTTTCAGGAATCGGCCCAGCAGCGATGTCGGCACCTGGTACATCACCCCGGCATCGATGGAAAAGCCATTGTAGGAATAGTTATTGTCCTTGGCCCCGGAAATGGGATCGGTGTCGCCATCGGCGGACCAGCGCAGCATTTTAAAACTTCCGCCCACAGATATATTGAACGGAAGGCTCTGGCCATAGCTGATGTAGAGCATGTTTTCCTTGTACATGTCCAGGCTCAGGTTGGTCACGCCCACACCGATCTTTCCCAAAAAACTCAGCGGCACGGCGGCTGCCAGGAGACCATAATTCAAGTCGACATCCGAAATCCCGGGATATAACCGGGCGTACATGGTTGTCGCGGAAAGCCCTTTGAGCTGGGCCATGCCGGCCGGATTGTAAAACACAGCGTGGATGTCGTCAGCCACAGCCGTATACGCTCTGCCCATTGACACAGGGCGTGCGCCCTGGCCGGTATCAATAAATCCTGCCCACGAATTCGCCGTCATGCCCAGAGTTATCACCACCATGATCAGATAAAAAACTGCGCGATTATATTTTTTGCTAAATGCCATTGCCAAATTCTCTCAATATATTAATAAACAACAGTTATTGTCTTTGTAATTACGTAATCATCAGCGTCTGTATTGACGGATACCTGGAACAGGTAAACGCCCGGCCGAACCAGTTTTCCCCAGTCGTCTTTGCCATCCCATTTCACGCGGAAATCTTTTGCCACGGAATAAACGTCCTGAAGCGTTCGCAGGCAGTCGCCGTTCAAATTAAATATTTTTATCATCACCCGTCTTGAATCAGCGATTTTAGCCACATAAAAACTGATCTCGGTGAAATCGCAAATGTTGTCTCCATTCGGGGATATGGGATTGGGATGTGCTTCCACGGAAACGAGCGGACTTTCCGGGATGCCGGTCGTCACCACGCGCCAGCCATCCAGTCCCTGTTCCAAAAATTGGGGATTAGCCGGTGTTTCTGAACTGATGATGGCCGCAGGGAAAAAGTTTTCACTTTCGAACAGGGTAGTGGATATATCGACCTCCAGTAACGCGCTCTGGAAGGATGAAATCCGATTCGGGAAATACACCACGATTTCGCTGACAAGCGGATCGGTGAAATCCCTGAAATCAATCGCTGCGCCGTCGAGCCGAACAGCTTTGAGTGATGCAGACGCCGGCGTATCAATTTTCAGGGTGTCAATGCCCAGATCGCCGCTGGTGGATGTGAGTTCGATGCGATACGTAATTCTCGACTCGCGAAGCACCGGGACTTCATTGGGCGATACGATTGCGACAGCGCGGCTCATCACCGCATGCTCGGAATACGCTATGGACATCTTGTGGAAAACCGGGGTTTCAAGACTGAATGTCTTAAAATTCAATCGATACTGTAAGTATTGTCTCGGTTCCAGTGTTTGGAACAGATATCCCTCCAACGCCTCTGAAGCAACAGTCCACGCAGACCAGGTGGTGTAACTGACTTTCAATTCCTGACCTGGAATAATAGTTCCGAAAGCAGTTCGAAGGATTTCTCCGCTTTCGTAATCAATGGTGTAATCCATATCTCGCACAAAAATAATCGTACCGTCGCTATTGGTAATGGTTTCTGAGCCGTTCATCACAGTCACGTCGAGTTGCATGGTATCATCGGCGATGAACGTAACGCCGGAAATGCGGGTTGAGTCGGAACGGAATTGAACGGTGAGTTGTGTTTCATCCGGTATTGTTGCCAGCCAGGTCGCTTTTCCGAAATTGACCTTCCGGCCAAAGTCCTTGATTTTTGAAGTATAATACCCGGACGAAGCGTAACCGGACCCAAAAACTTCAATTTCGCCGATAATGGTCCAGTTCTGATTGTCGGTCGCTTCAATGGTAACTCGAATATAGCGAGCAGTGACCGGTTCGAATTGTTCGTATACATCCCATTCCGTGTTGTTCAAATTCTGGGCTACCCGGGTATAATTGTTATTATCCAGGCTAGCGTAAATAGAATATCCTTTGATATAAAGCACCTGCGGATTGAAATCGCTGCCAAGAATATTGACGCGCTCCACAGTTCGGGTGGCTTCCAGGTCGATGGTGATGGAGGTGCCCACGCAGAATGGCGTGTAGGATGCCCAAAAACTGGGGCTTAATTTACTGCCATCCAGAACCAGGTTGGCATCGTTGTTGGTGTTATCGTCACTGTCCCAGGCTGTTTTTCCAAGCGCAAAATTTTCTGATGCCGGGGCGAGAATAATCGATCCATCATCCATATCATCGGAAATATATGTCACATTCAGGGAATCGATGCCCGGGCCGGTTCTGAAGGAATCAATATTTGTTTCTGTCCAGTCCTGGCTAAAAATAAAGCGCGGGATGAGAAAAATAAAAAAGATCAGACTGGCGAGTCCGATTTTCCAAGTTTTTTTCCACATTTGTTACGTCCATTTTCAATTGGTCAAGTATTAAACACTACCCCATCTTTTGAGAAAAAGACGGGGTAGTGTAGAAAAATTTAATACAGCGATTACTTCAGCATCGTCATTCGTTTTGTTTTCACGAAATCGGCTGCTTTAATTTTGTAAATATAGGTACCGCTTGCAACGGTGTTGCCATAATCATTCAATCCATTCCAGATAATCATTTTATGACCGGCCTGCTGATATGTGGATACAAGCGTTCTTACTCTCTGTCCAAGCACGTTGTAAATTTGAATTTCAACGAGACAATCTTTTGGCAGATCGTATTTAATTGTGGTCACAGGATTAAATGGATTCGGATAGTTCTGATGGAGTGCAAATGTTTTGGGCAATCCATCATTACCGTTTTCATTCACACCGGTTGCTTCAGGCAAGTCAGCCTGGAAGCGCGGCATGAGTTGGTAACCACCCCAAAAGGGTGACTGCGAGTCGTACTGAGAAATGACACCGACAACGTCGAACGAATCTGCCTGAACGGCAATTCCCGGAATATCGGTGTCTTTGTCGATACGCATTGTCGCCATACCTGTTTTATCCGAAATTGTAATATTGCCATTGCTTGGGAATTCGGTTTCATCGGTATGTACGTTTTCAATTTTCACTAATCCGGACTGAAAACGCTCGCCGAGAGTATCTGCAAGATCAGCACAGGTGATCAGAATCGGATCGACTATATTGCCAGTTGATAAAATGCTAAATGCATCTGGCGGGCTGATTTCTGTGAGACCATTGTAGAAATCGACCATACCTGAAACAACGATTTCATCACCTATTTTCACTGAATCCGGCAATACATAGTTGAAATCATAAATGGCCACACCCAATGAATCGAGTGGATTCTGGATGTAGGCCGGGCCACTTCCGCCGAACTGATTGGCGACAGTAACGATGCCTTTGACTCTCACCTTTCTGTCAGACAGGACTGGGAAGCCTTCTTCATCCACTGCGGCAACATCTGCGATTTCATAGAATGTTGCAGGAATCTCTGTGCCGGGAATGGCAAACCGCTGAATTGTAGTATTTAATCCACCAAAATCAACAACATAGATGAGTGAGTCTCCCAGGGTATGATCAAATCCGATTCCGCGCGGTCTATCCCAGGGATATTCCTCATTGGCTGTAATCGTTTCACGTGTCACCAGATCCGACGAATAAATATGAATGAAATCAGTTCCGTCATTATGAGCTTCATTCACCCAGAGTCGTCCGTGCATGTCAAAACCAAGGTCAGACATGTCGCCGGCGGCGCCATCCAGTGTAAACGGTCCGGGAAGGTTATCAATTTTCGTGTAACCGCTCATGGGATCGCCTTCGAATCGTGAGACAGTGCCGCTGAATCCGCCAACATAGATGACGCTGCCATCCGGCGATACTTCAACTTCACGGCCAATGGACTCGACGTATACTGTATTGACTTTATTGAAATCTTTGTCATATACCCAGACGGTGTCACCGACGACTTTACCGACGTAAATGTAACCATTCTGGTCAATTCCCATTGTCGGGCTGCCAGCATCAAGCTGAATTCCGCCCAGAGGTGTACCGTCGTGATAATCAAATTTCAAAACAGCGCTCAATGCAGAACTGCTATAGTATACATTACCGTCAAAATCAATGGCTATGCCATAGCACTTATCTGTTATTTGCAGCGTATCTTCACCAATCATACCATAAGTAATGGGTGCCCAGTCTGGAATTGTTCCATCCGAATTCCAAACATTCACATACTGATGGGAAGAATAGTACGATCCTGACCAGATTTTTCCTTCAGGATCGACAACAACGCCCTGGGCGCCGCGGAAATCTGTGAAAACATCCACAAATTCATAACCCAATTCCGGCGGAGCTTCCATGGTCACTGAAACCAGTACGCTGTCCATAGCGCTGTCCTCGGTGCCGTCATTAACAATTAGGTAAAATTTATAATCATTAATCTCGGTGGGTCGGAATCCGGCCATGGGATTATCAACTGCTGTTTCCAAAACAACGGTTGGATCTTCGGCTGACCAGTGAAAAGTAAGAGAATCTGCATCAGGATCGGAAGAAGCGGAACCATCCAGCATGACGTAGGCGCTAACCTGAGCGCTTAAAACATCATCGCCTGCTTCAGCAATCGGGGGTTGATTCCTTTGCAGTGTAACATCCAGCGTGACGTCGCCCATGATGTCGACATCTTCTTCAACCAGATCTTTGTAATTGGCTTTGCTGAATTTTACATCGTAGGTGCCGGCAATTAATCCGCTGATGGAATAATCACCCAGCGAATCCGTTATTGCAGATTCTTGAGCCTGAATAACCATAACTTCAGCCCCGGACATATTCGCGGGCATGTCGCTCAGCGTCACTTTACCGGAGAGTGTATATGTGTCCAGTGTGGCATCATCTTCGAAAACAATATTGTCAATCCAAACTGAATCTGCGCCACCGCCGGTTTCACCGAGGATTTGGATGTAGCCGGTTTCATTTACAGTGATACCTGTTAATTCGATGGAGCCGAAATCGACATTGTTGCCCTGAATTTCAACTTCCACCGGTTCCACTGTGAGGCCCGAAACTCTGAAAAACATCGGGACATCCACACCATGAACCAGGACATCAGCAGTCAGTTTGAAATTTGTACCAGGCGTTGCATTGAGCGGCCTTTCGATTGCAAATCCCCAGCCGCCATCGCGAACCAGTAATGCACCGGAACCACCAACGCCACCTGTGGAGTCCCATTCCGTTGCTGAAAAGCGGCTCGGAACAGAATATATACCCCAATTGGGAATATCTCTGTCGCGGTCGCCATCGACATTAAAATTATAGCTCATATCTTTTTCGTATACTGTAATCGTCACTTCATCAGCAGGACTGTCCAATTCACCATCATTGACGACCAGTTGTAAAACATAATCGCCGGTCATCATTGGCGTAAATGTGGGATTCATGGCTGTTGCATCGGAAAGAGTCACAGCTTCCGGACCGGAGACGAGGGACCATGCATAGGTAATCGCGTCCATATCAATATCCATGGAACCGGAACCATCCAGTGTCACTTCAGTATTGATTTGAACAAGCTGATCCGGACCGGCATGCGCAAATGGCGCACGATTGGGGACGGTTACCGTTGCATCGTGGGCTTTTCCTCGATATCCACCACTTGAAGCCCAGAAGAATTCCTGGTCATCCAGAATATCCAGTGAATTCACCGCGCCATAAGTCGGGGATTTCCCGGTGGGTCCCACAAGAATGGACTCCATGACAGCGCCTGTGGCAGGATCCAGTTCGCCGAGGAAGGATGCTGTGTCGGCGCCGGAGATTGCATTATACAGCGCAAATAATTTGCTGCCATCTTCGCTTAAACGGACTGCGATACAGCTACCCGGAGATTGATCGAAATTTGTGTCCTGAGTTCCGGCCGCGTCCCATTTACTAATTGGGGTACCAAAACCTGTCGTATACAACGTATTTCCATCAGGAGAAACAGCAACAGAAGCATTATGACCGCTGTTGAACAATGTTTCCATATTCCACGTGGTTCCGTCAGTAGTTAATTTGAAAACCTTACCACTGTTTTCCAGTGAATACACAACTGTGTTGAGTCCACCGCCATAGACAGTGAGGCCGCGCATATTTTCACCAACTTCCATGACTGTGCTCACCTCACCGCCGGGAGTGATTTGAAAAATCGATTTCGTGGCGCCATAGGTCGTTACATACACCATGCCGTCATCAGCAACATCAAGGCCGTACGGGCCTAACCAGCCGGCCCAGCCTTCGTTTTCAACGAAGCCATCCGGGGTGTCGGTTTCATTGCCAACATTGAAGTAATTGATTCGCTTGTCTGTCGTATTACCGATATAAACACGACCTGTCAAAGGACAGACACCGATACCGCGGTGCGCACCAGCAACTGCAACAAACCAATCTTCAATTAATTTCTGGACAGAGAACGTACCGCCTGTTGCATTTGCAGCCGGCGTCCCTTCATTAAATGTCATTTCTGAGAATGCAAGATCTGTCTGTGTACCAATATCTCCCAGTACATCAAAATTAATGTACACGAGAGCGCCGGCTCCGGTCATTGCCGCTGCGCCGGCACCGGCTAAAACGATTTGACCATCACTATCAGAAATTGTAGGAGTCCCCCAGCCTTCTGTCAAGGCGCCAACAACTGTTACGCCGGTCGCATCTAAAACACTTTGATCAAATGTCAATGTGAGATTATATGAAAAAATATCGAGACCGCTCACATCGCTGACCATAACCGGGATGGCAATGCTACTCCCAGAGGCACCACCTGTGTTGGAAATTGTTACATCAACTGTTTGTCCACTGGCTGCGATTGCTCCAAATAAAAGCACCACAAGTACCAGCAAACATGCCAATAACTTTTTTTCCATGCTTTACCTCTTAGTTTTTAATGAGTTAATTGATTCACACGAATTATGAAAAACAAATAAATATATCACCTCCTTTTGATTGATGAGAATTTCGAAATATGTTTGATTTGCAGATTCATTTTGTTGGCTTGTTTTTTTTGCGGTAAGACAGAAATGTAAGAAATACAACAAATAAAATAATAATATTTTGTCAAAAGTCAAGAGAAAAATTAAATTTTCCCGGTTTATTTCCTTTGCCAATCAGAAATCTTTTCTGATATTTGCTACTCAGCACATAAAAAAAGCCAACATCTTAAAAAAGCGTTGGCTCTTTGAAATTCAAATAAATTTGTCCAGTAGTTATCGAATATAAAGCAATCTTCGCGTGAGCACCTGGTCACAGGCTTCAACTCTGTAGAAATAAATGCCGCTGCTCATTTCAATTCCACTTGCATCTTTTCCATCCCACAGGATTCTGTAGGTACCTGACATAACTTCCTGATCGAGAAGACGAAGTATTTCCTGTCCCATTGTATTGAAAATGCAGATTCTCACATGACTTTTCTGCGGGATTTGAAATGGAATCATTGTCGCATTATTAAATGGATTGGGATAATTCTGTTCCACAATAAATTTGGAAGGTAAATTCGAATCAAAATTCATTTCAACCCGGGCGTTCCCGATGATCGCGAAAACATTATCACTTTGATCGGTCGCTTCGTTCCCATCAAAATCCATTGCCCGAACCATTATTTTGCACGTGGTGCTATTCACATCCGGGATACTCCACATGTATCGTTCCTGATTTCCGGATGAAAAAGCAGCGATCCGTTCCCATGTGCTTCCATTGTTCAGAGAAAGATAAATAAGGACCGAATCAATGCCCACATTATCAGTGGCTGACCACAAAATTGAATCCGTTTTTGCACTGTGAAATTCTTCCCCGCCATTGGGGAAATGCAATTGGACGGTTGGTTCTTCAATATCCGTCCCAATGAAATTCTGATTCTGAACAATCTGATTCAGTGAGCTGTATTCTCTGTAGGGAGGCTCAAATTGAAATCCCTCCAACAAAGGCGTCACTCGATAGCTTCCCGAGCTCAGATAGCTGAAATTAAAATTCCCTGATGAGAATGTGGCCACGGTATCCATTTTTGCGCCGGACAGAATGAGCGTCACACCTGGCAGAGGATTATCCCGCGTGTCAAAAACAGTGCCGGTGATGGAATACAAATCTTCATATAATGCAACGACCTCGTGAGGCCGATCCATTGTCACGATGATTGGATTGTCAGCCTGAGGCAATCCATCCACCTGCCAGCCCCTGAAATGGAATGTGTCCTGTGCGGCAACAATCACAGCTTCGGCTTCCGGTAACTGCACTGATGTTCCCGGCTGGTACCATCCCTTTTCCTGATAATCAATCAGACCGGGTGGATAAGTATCCACGGAAAGGTAAAATTCCGACATCAAATCGAGGCTCAATGAAAGGGCGCTGTCTGCTTTTATCGAATGAACCCGGGCGCCGCCATCGCTCCATGATTCAAATGAATAACGAGCTGTGGAATCGCTGCTGAATTGAACTGAATCGACTTCGATCACATGCTCGGCGCCATAAGCCCAGAAATCATCATAAGGCAGACTTTTTTTCTCCTCATCAACAGAAATGAAAATATCATCCGCGATGGCAGACATAATGCTGACCCGCACGCTGTCAATTCCGTATATTGCCACTGCCGAATGAGACGTGTCCATCATGGTCGTGACAGGATTCATAGCGACCTGCTCACCATCCAATTCCCAGGCCTGGAATCGGAAAACGCTGTCCGGTTTGTGTATCACGTCTTTTGCAGTATCACCTGTAACTACGGTGTTTTTAAGATACCATCCCGAGTTTTCAAAATTCTCCAATCCTGCCGGCCTGGTTTTCAATTCGAAAAAATATTCCGTGTGCCAGTTGGCAATTTGTTTTACAGGATTCGATACAATCACCTCTGTGATACGTTCGTTCCCGGTATAACTGCTTTCTCCAATACCAAGCCATTCTGCAAATACATATCGCGTTCCTTCGACCAAACTCATGACAGAATCAATTCCGATGGAAACTGTTTCGTTTTCATCGTGCCAACCTTCGCCGATTGGCGAACCAAATGGTGATTCAATCTCCAGAAAATGTTGCGTTTTCCACTGAGCTGTTTCAATCACCGGGCCAATTATGGTGATAGTATTTGTGCGTTCCATGCCGGTGTAAGCGCCGGGTCCGACTCCATCCCAGCCGTTGAAGACAAAACGTGTGCTGTCCCCGAAATGCACCAATGAATCCGCTGAAAATGTGGCGGAACTATCTTCTGCGTACCAGCCACCGCCCAGGGCATCACCATACTCTGAATTGACGGTCAGCAGATATTCTTTTTGCATGTAAAGAGTGAATGTTGTATCATTTTGTGGTGAAATTTCATGACTCAATTCTTTTCCATCGCTCCATTGCTGGAAAATATAGCGGGTATTTTCAGTTAGGAATTGAGGTGTCGATGTTGAAATTGTATGGGAGGTTCCTGCGCTCCAGGTGGTATCGAACGGAAAATTCTTCTTTACGCCATCAACAAAGAATTCCAGGTTCTCCAAAACATTCAATTCAAATGTCACTGAAATGAGAGGAGGCAATATTTTAACGGAGCCATCGGAGACCACAGCAGCAGGATTCACATCGTTGAATTCAAAGGCTTCAACATCCAATTGTGTGGAATCATTCATTTCTCCAATCAGGGCAAACTTCAAATAAACCAGCACCCCGGCATTACTCAAAGCTGTCGTTCCATAGTTTCCTAATTTCATCACGCCTGGAGTTTCTAAGTTGACAATAGTGCTGCCCCAAATTTGGGTCAACGTTCCGGATGAATCAACACCGATTGCTTCGATTACTGCGGGATCGTAGAATAGGTCAAATTGATAGGAATAAATTTCCAGCCCGGATAAATCCGAAGCTCGTACCGGGACGAGCAGAGTATCCCCGGAAAAGGCAGAGGTGTCCGGCAAGGTAACATCGACATTTGCCCACAGGCCGGCAACGCAAAACAATGAAAGAATTGATATAACAATAATGGATGAATATTTCATGTGATCTGCCCCTATAAAAATATTTTAAAATATTACCATGCTCTTTTTATCTACAAAATCGCCTGCTTCAATGCGATAAAAATAGACCCCGGCTGGCACAGCACGTCCCTGAAAATCGGTTCGATTCCATTGAATTTGGTATAAACCTCCGGCCTGTTGCTGATTCACCAATCGCTTCACCAGTTGTCCGCGTATATTATAAATCGAAAGCGACACGTCCTCCATATTCTTCAATTGATACGCGATCATTGTGCGACCCGAGAAAGGATTCGGATAATTTTGTGACAGGCTGAAAGTTTCAGGAACCGAGCCGCTCAATTTTTGATCGCTCACCCCGGAAGCCAGATAGAACGCAACATAATATTGAAATTCTTCATTGCTGTTAATTTGATACTCTCTCATCGGAGGCTCAAAGCGAAAATTCGTGTGCGAAAGCATGACCTGATAACTCCCGGTCTGCAGTCCGCCGATCAGGTAAGTTCCATCGCCATTGGTTGTTAAATTGAAATTCTCTGCACCGGAAACATTAATTGTCACAGGCGCTGGATTTGAACCGACATACGTGATGTTCCCTGTAATATAGTAACCTTGCTGGAATTTTGCCACCATGGAGTGAGGTGCATCCATGACCACGCTGACAGAATTTCCGGTTTTAGCCTCGCCATCTTTCTGCCATTCGATGAAGCGATAACTCGTCTGCCCCTGTTTAAACGCGCCGGGCATCGTATCCATAACAACCACTTCATTTTCGGCATACCATCCCTCGCCGTCGAGGGAGACGATTCCCTCCGGTTCAGATTTCACTTCCAGATAGTATTCAGCATCAAGTTCCGCCACATAATTCACATTTGCCGTAGGGCTCACGATTTGAACCTGGTCTCCTCCGTGACTCCATTGTCGAAATTGAAAACGGGTGCCGGGAATTCCATTCTGGGATGAAACAACACCGATACTATGACTCGATCCTGATTCCCAGGACGCAGTGTAAGGCGCATTTTTTTCCTCGCCATCCACCAATACTTTTGTGCCCTCTCCAATGTTTGTGGTAACGATCACTGTAATGTCCTGACTGTAATCCGCGATAACAATCGATGGCTGATCAATGGAAATTGTTGCAGGATTTCCGGTAACGACCTGATCGTTCACTTTCCACCCTTTAAAACCGTAAGTCTTTCCATCCTTTGATAATGAATCCGGCGCTTCGATAGTGGTGAAAGAATAGCCAGCCTCATACCACCCAGCGCCCGGCACATTCAACAAACCATCCGGAGAAGAGCCGGTTTCCACCAGAAATTCAACACTCCAGTTTGCCTGCTCGGTGATGGGGCTGTTCACAGTCACAGTTGATTGCCCTGCTGAGCCGCTGTAACTTATATTGCCGGTTCCGGACCACGTCATGAACTGATATTGAGCATTCCAGCGATTAATGGTCGTGGAATCAATGCCAAAACTGACAAGCGTGCCTTCGTTATACCAGCCTGTCCCAAATGGTGTGCCATATTCCGAAATGACGTCAACGAAATACTGGGCCGACCAATTGGCCGTTTCCACGATTGGTCCATTCATTGTCACACTTGCTTCACGAACTGTTCCTGAGTAACTGCCCGAGCCACTGCCGGTCCACGAGCTGAAGCTATGCCTGGTATCCGGGCTGCTTTCGATTTCCGATTCTACTGAAAAATAAGCGGTCGCGCCGGCATCGTACCAGCCGCCGCCCTGGGGATTGCCATACTGGGATTCAATTGTCAATAGATACTGTGTCGCGTAATTTGCAGTAATCGTCATGGTTTGATTCACGGTCACCGTATGTGTTTGATCGCCGCCATCACTCCAGTTCTGGTAAAAATATCGAGTGTCCGATCCAGACGTCTGTAGCGACGCTGCCGAAATTTGATGTTGAGAGCCAACCTCCCAATAGGCGGTATGCGGTGCAATATAAGATGTGCCATCCACAATGACCTGCGTTCCCCCCAAAACATTGGTCGTGATTGTCACCGGTATGGCGCTCGAAGTGACCGTAAGACTGCCGTTTTTTATATTGGGTGTGGGACTGCCATTATTAAAAATGAAATAGGTAAAATTCAAATTTGACATATCATCGGGATCACCAATCACGCTGAAAACAATCCGTATCAATTGGCCACCGCCTGATATCTTTGTCGATCCATAGCCACCAATTTGAAGAATTCCACCAATGGAATCGTTCATCACCGGCGTGGGCCAGCCTGATGTTATGGTATTCGATGTTTCGAGCCTGATTGGGACAATAACTGAACTGTCGTATATCATCGTGAACTGATATGAATATACATCGTAAGACGAGCAGTCAGATACCCTGACCGGGATGGCCATTTCGACTCCATTATCCGCTGTCGTGTCAGGCACTGTCACTTGTACTTGAGCGAATCCACCTGAAAAACCCATCAAAATCAGAAATACAATTAAACCAAATTTCGTCCGCATTTTCGGTATCCTTTTTCCAGCATCCATCGTTGTTTTCTCTTTAATTAATAAGATCAAGTTCCGTAAGTGAAGTTATATGGCAAACAATATGTTATCGCCCAGCGACTTTTGCAAATTTGTGCAAAAGAATTATATATGAATCGGTCATCACGTATTATTATGTGCGGCTTTACCGCGCTGTGTCAGAATCAGAAAATGAAGTATTTTGAATCCGAATTAGTATTCGCTTCTTTCCTATGAAATATTTTCGAATACTCTCGTTCTATAACCTGAATTATTCACAAATTTCAAACAAAAGATATTTAACTTAATGTTATGAATAAAATTAATCAGATATATGAAATTTAACAAAGTTAGATATAATGAATTCGGAATTAAGCACCATTCAGGCTATCTGGATTCCTTAATGCATTACAATGAATAATCCAGGATAAAGACTTTATTCAATGAATATAATTCGTTCCATTCCCAAAATCTCGTTATCCAGCCTGGCGACAGAAAAATAGGTGCCGGTAACTAATTTATCCCCTGAACGCTTCCTCGCATTCCATTCAAATGAATGTAACCCCGCTGAGATTGCATCCTTGTTGAAGATTTGAACAACCTGACCCAGCATATTATAAATCGTTATTTCAACCCGCCCGGGTTTATCAATGTAACATTGAATTCGTGTTGCATCCCGAAACGGCTCGGGATAGTTATGCATTAATTTAGTCTTTCCAGGAAGATGGGCCGGTGAAGAAAACTCAATGCGACTTGGCAGCATGATCTTCAACCGCCCATTTTCAATATTTGCTGTTGGATTATTGTTATTAAAAATTACCTCATCGAGCTCAACTACAGTGGAATCCCCAACTTCGCCTGTCACCCTGAATTCGAGCAGCAACAGCGTATCAGCCCCGGCCAGATCCTCCACACCAAACGCGCCAATGATGACATCACCCTGCGTATTTAAATTTACTGACACACTTCCCCAGGGCTGCGAAATTGTATTTTCTACTTTCGCGTCTGTTGCCCGGATGACTAACGAATCAAATCTCACATGAAACTGGTAGGAAATTATCCCGTACCCAGTGACGTCGCTGACTAAAACCGGAATCAATATCGTTGTATCAGGTTCTGTTTCAACTTCAGGGATTCGTATATCTACCTGACACATTGCATCTGTTTTGCTCCCTGTCAAAATGATCAAGCCAATGAGCATCCCCCAAATGAGCGTTGACCATTTCATATCCACCTCTATTTTATTTTGATCATTTTATGCAGAACTGAATTCTCGCCACATTTAAACTGGATGAAAAACACACCGCTGGGCAATTCATTTCCATGTTCATTCCTGCCGTCCCACTGTATTTTATGCTCGCCCGGCTCAATATTTCCCAGGTGAAACTCCCTTACTTTGCGTCCAAGCATATCGAAAATCGTCACCGTGCCCTCACCGGCACTTGAATTTTGAAAATAAACCGTGGTGCTCGGATTGAAGGGATTGGGCACATTTTTCATTTTCACCGAAGAAGCCTGGTTTTCACGTTTATTGAAAACCAGTGTGGACTCATCCCATATCGATTCAGAATTATTCACTCGAAAATAATTCAGATATAATTTCGATGAACCGATATATGTTCTGTTCACAACCTGAAATTGTAAATTAACCTGTTCTTCAATGCAATTCACCGGTTCCAGGCTGTACATTGCAATTTTCACATTACCTTTTGAATCATCATGATGGATTATCTGAAAATTACTGCTAAATCCGGATTTTTCAACGCCGATAAAATCAAACAAATCAAAAGGGTACTCTATTTCAATATCGGCAGATATGACAGAATTATAATTTTTTAGCTGAATTGGGAGAGAAAAACTTCTCTCGTTACTAACTTTCAGTTTGTCGGGTATAAGTGATTTTTTGATTCTTTGATTTGCCTTTGCTATTGTAGAGTTAATTTGCCAGTTTCCATCAACATCTCCCATAATCCCGCCGGTAAAATTTACATTTTCCTTATCCGAATACAGATAATCGAAATAATGTGAGGGCGGTTCGAAAAACCAATTCCCGGCTTTAGAGGATGGAACCAGGTTCAGTCCAACTGCGTAATGGGCGATCAACGCAGCATCGTAACACTGGACCTCGCCATCTCCGTTCACATCCGCAGCCCGTTGTTGAAATGGATTCAGGGTCTCTAATCCCACAGCGTATCGGGCAGTCAGCGCAGCATCGTAAGCTGTTATGGTACCACTTCCAACATCCTCGTCTTTTTCTTTATTTGCCTCAATTGTCACATCATCACATGGTACAACCTGAATTTGATAATTACCATCCGTTTCCGTTTTTGCCTGATCGGTATTGGTATGGCTTAGCGTGACAGTTGCGTTTGGAACGGGTTTATCATTGAAATACTTCACATATCCATTAACAGACAACACCGTGTAATGCCCCAGGAACAGATAAATTTCTCCAGCCCATTTTTTATTTTCGCTATTGAATGGCGCTGATGTGAGGATATCCGGACGGCCATCTGCATTAATATCACCGGCAGAACTGACTCCCCATCCGGCACAATGGATGGTATCTTCCCCGACAAAATAGGTCTCGATTCCTGACAAATGTACATTTCTTTGCCATCCCCCGGACTTGCCCTTTACAATATAAGCCTTGCCCCGGTGATATTTTCCCCCGCTGTAATATCGCGCGCCAATCATAAAATCGTTGTACCCATCGCCGTCAAAATCATTGATCCCGGCAATGGAGACACCGGAGTGCTGAGTCGATCCTTCTCCCAAATATGATGCATCAGCCTGGGAAAGATGATAGTGAGACATGGACCAATCTTCCCTGCCAAATATCAGATGCGTTTTTCCGGCATCGTTGTTGATTTGCAATCCTGAAATTAAAAAATCATCGATCTGGTCGCCATTGACATCGCTTACACCCTTCACCTGCCAGCCTGAATCATCTTCTTCCGGATTCTCAGGAAGGAATGTCACGTCTGCATCGTTCAAATCAAATTCTTCGCCCCAATCCATTTCGGTTCGTCCAAACAGGAGGAACACTGTCCCAATTCCGGAAGCCCCAATGGCAAAATCAGGAATTCTGTCGTTATTCACATCTCCGACCCCGGAAACAGCACTTCCCACGATGGCTTCATCCGCAGGATATGTGAATGATGCCACCGCTGCATCAACGACATCTGAACCTTTCGGGTATCCTTCAGCGCTGCCGGGAATCAGGTACACTTTGCCCTGCCATGAATACTGCATATCCTTGAAAGCAGCGCTGCAAAGTATTTCATCATACCCGTCCTGATTCATATCTTCGACAAAAGACACCGCATACCCAAATTGATCCAGATTGCTTTGCCCCAATAAAACCTCGTCTGCGCCATCTTCCAGAACAAAATCCATCCCCCAGTCGGCTTCAGTTTTTCCCAGAACTATGTACGCTTTTCCCGGAAAGGGGGGAACACGATCCCAGTTTCCGGGCGCGCCGATAATAAAATCGCTCAATCCATCGCCATTGAAATCCCCACCGCCATCGACATTATAACCGACAAAATCGTATTCCTGTTTGCCACAAAATAAAGCGCTCGCTGCATCCCCCACCATCATATTCAATCCCCAGTCAATATACGATTTGCCCAAAAACAGGTAAACGCCGCCGGAATTCCAGCCATGCTCGTGATGATGATAACCGGCCACGAGAAAATCATCAAATCCATCCCCGTTCACATCGCCTGCTCGCGATAAGTAATACCCAAGCCTTCCCATGTGTAACTCGCCGTAAAAGGAAGAATTTGGAGACAATCTCTCCAACGGCATCAAACTTGGTTCAAACCCATTCTGCGCAAATAAACATGCTGGAATAACTGCAAAACAGAATATCAAGAGAAGCAAGAAAAGTTGACTAAAACCTTTTTGAGATTTTGACATTCAGAATTCCTTTTTATCGGGCCAATTATTTCATGAAAATGACTTTAACGTGCTGCGTTCCTGTTGGGAAAATTGCCTTGCAAATGTAAACACCCGAACCCATTTGATTCCCGTATTCATCCTTTCCATCCCATTGCAATTGATATGACCCGGGTGATAATTCTTCATCGACTAATTCTTTGACTGTTCTTCCAAGCGTATTGAAAATTTCGATCTGCACATTACCTTTTTTGGCAATATGGAAAGGAATAGTTGTAAAATTGTTTAACGGATTTGGATAATTCTGTTTCAGGAGAAAATGATCAGGCAATTCAGAAACTTGTGAAGTTTTAATTTCAAAGGAATTCACCCGCAATGATCGATCGTTGAATAATAATTTCTCAAAATTTATATGAGTCGCGCCGGAAAAATTCCGCTTCGCTCTGAATACAAGCTCAAGGCATTTGTCGTTAATTGTCTGCCCCGTGATTGAAAATCCGCCGCAAATAAGTTGATTTCGTTTATGATCATTAATTTCAATACTGAAATGTTCAGTCAATGAAGATTTTTTTAATCCAATGAATTCCAGCGCTTCTGAATCGTAATTCATTTTCAAATCAAATGAGAGCAAATCAATATTGTCCGGGATGGCGATTGGAATCGAAAATTCCTGGTCCGGCTCAACAATTTTTTCGGAAACCTGCATCGTGATTAGTGAGTATTTTTTCAGACCGGAATCAGGCTGAACCCAGCTTACATCCACATCACCCACGATATATCCCTCATAATCCTGATCATTAGTGTCATTATCGACGCTATAGTATGTCATGCTCTCGGGCATAAAATGCCACTCTCCTGCATGCGAGCCCGGAAGCGGAGGCAGCTCAACCGCATATCGGAGCGCGTTTGCTGCATCGTACATATTAACTTGAGCATCGAGATTGACATCTGCGGCTTCGGTATTGACAGAATCAGGCAGATTTAGATTCACGGCGAATCGTGCAATGAGCGCTGCATCATACGAGGATATTGAAGATCCAACATGCTGGCTATTTTCTTTTGAAATAAAAATCTGATGGGTACTTTGGCCCGGAACTTCCAGTGAGTAGTTACCGTTCCAGTCTGAAATCGCATGCACCGAAGAATCACTAATGGAGTGAACGAAAGCCCCTGGAATAGTTTCATTGGATAGAAAATAGTTGACCTTCCCGGAAATGTAATATGGAATCCGCTGACTGGCAAAAAGGTACACTTCACCGCTCCACTGCTGAACTTCACTGTTGTAGGGTGCAGAAATCACATAATCGGCATATCCATCGCCATCGAAATCCCCGGCCGGAGACACGGCAAATCCAACATAATTGGTATCGCGTTCTCCCACGAAAAAATTATCAACATCTCTCAGTCTTACATCTTTTTGCCATCCCTCGCTTTTGCCTTTGATGAGATAAGCTTTGCCCGCATCCGGGCCATTATGGTCATTATACCAGGCACCAATCAAAAAATCATCAAAACCATCCATGTCCACATCCCCGGCTGTGGAAAGCCCCCAGCCCGCGTAATCAGTTGCTGCTTCGCCAATATAGGATGCATCACCATTTTCGAGGCTGAATTCACTTTCTGCCCAGCCGCCATCTTTGCCAAACAGTACATAGACCTTACCGGAAAGGTCTCCGCTCTGGTTATTATGAATGGCTGATATGAGCACGTCATCAATTCCATCGCCATTTATATCACCCCCGGGAGCGACACGCCAGCCGATACCCTCATCACTTCCTCGATCTCTTCCATACAACGTCAGATCTGCGTTTCTCAAATTGAAATTCGAACCCCAATTTGGTGAGGTTCTTCCATAAAGAACAAAAATTCGACTGGTTCCCAAAGACCCGATCGCCAAATCCGGACTGCCATCGTTGTTGATATCACCAATCCCGGCCACCGAATATCCAACTTTCGCGTCATCTCTATCGAAATAAAAGCTTGCCATCGAGTAGGCAAGATAATACCTGTCATTCCAGCTCCCGCCGTGACCCATCACTAAATATGCTTTGCCTGCGTCTTCACCAAAATCATCATTGAAGGGCGCGCCGCAGAGAAAATCATCATATCCATCTTCGTCCAGGTCGCCGACATAAGCAACGGACAAACCGGCCAGATCCTGTCCATTCTCTCCTTCAAAATATGAATCCCGGCTATTGGCAAGGTAAAAATAATTGCCCCAGCTCGCACTTGAATCGCCAAATACAACATAAACTTTTCCTGGCCATCTTGGCTTTGAATCATTGCCGGCCGGCGCACCAATCAACATATCATCCAGGCCATCGCCATTCAAATCACCATTGCACGCGACCGAATATCCCGCTGCATCGTAAGATGATCCGCCTAAAAATCGTGCATCAGCGTTGGACAGACTTGTATTCAATCCAATGTCCAATCGAGGTCTGCCCAAAATCAGATATACTGCGCCGGCATCATATCCGACAACGGCATTGTGAAAGGTTCCGATTAAAAAATCATCATAACCGTCACCATTGACATCACCGCCTCCATCCAGTGCGTAACCGATTCGTTCAACATAATGAAGCCCGAGAAACGAAGCCGATGGTATTAAATTCCCTGCATCATTCTGAATTAAGACCTGACCAAATGAATTTGATGCAAAAATCACTGTGAAAAATAATATCATACTTAAAATTACAATTCGTCTCATAGATAGCCTCTTTGCTCAAATTATCGCTGCAGTATTTTAATAAGCAACAAATTTGTTATCATATACCTTAATTAATTACAAAACTAAATCGGTATTATTAGAAATTAATACCGACAAATTAAGTAAGTTGAGCAAAAATTATTGCTCTCAATTTTAGAAATACAACAATCTCTGATTCTGAAAAACAGAATGCAGAGATTTATCTTTCAGGGAAGTTTTGATTTCGGGAGTAAACTTTGGGCATGAAAAAGAATATTGCATTCCGGTTATTTTAATATATTCCTCCCATCGCTGAAACCGAAAATTATTACAATAAAAACAAATATAACATCAAGCAGGTTGAATATATGATTAGAGGATCGAAAATTAAATTTCCTCATGGCGCATCAGCTTATAATCTAAATGAATGATACAGCCTTATACAAACAAAGTGAGCGGAGCCCCCAACGAGAGAGGCTCCGCTCTAACTGGTTATCGCAATAGTACCATCTTCTTTGTTTCCACATACGCGCCCGTTACCATGCGATAATAATATATCCCGGAAGACACCGCCACACCACTGTTATCAAGTCCATTCCAGACAATTGAATGATACCCGGCCTTCTTCACTTCATCAACCAGTGTTCTCACTTCCTGCCCCATGATGTTGTAAATTTTCACACTGATTCGAACTTCTTCCGGAAGCTGGTACTCAATATTCGTTTTTGGATTAAACGGATTGGGATAATTCTGCTGCAAATCAAATCGTTCCGGCCTGGTCACAAAAATTGTAATCGGATCATGTTCGGTGCGCTGACCATTGTAAGCAACGTCTTCCAACTTATAATAATAGGTCGCGCCCACATCAACATTCTGATCCACATAATCATACATTTTTGAACCATCGGATTTAATCAATCCAGAATTGATCTGACGATATGCATTTTCTGAAGCTTCACGTCGGAGAACATTAAATCCTGTATGCGCAATCTCGGAAGCAGTTTCCCATCGCAAAGCAACGCCTTGCCGCTTAACGATATGGCCGGAAAAGCTTGCCAGTTCCACCGGTGTTTTCACATACATTTCCCAATCCCGTTGAATGGTATCATGTCCATCAGAGATTTTCACCACGATGTAATGGGTACCGAGTTCCTCGTCAGCCACATAGAAATCATAAAACGTTTGTGAACCGACCAATAAATCGTTATCATACCATTCATACGTTAAATCATCATAATCCGGATCAGAAACCTGAACGATGAATCGATACGTTTCACCGATGCTCTTGTGACCGACGACTTTATGATTCGCTGGTTCAAAGTATTGAATCTGCGGCATTCGGTTCACGTTCGTCACATCAATTGTCACGGGTTCATCATCAAATCCGCCGTTGCCGTCCCAAGCCATAAAATGAATGATATGTTTGCCTGACTGCAGGTAACTCGGTGTCCAGCTAAATTGCTTCGAACCCAATGAATCGAACGACGCGCCGGTCGGCAAGTCTCTGATACCGTACTGAACTGGATCGCCGTCATCATCTGTGGCATTCACCGTAAATGTGATGTTTTGATTTTCCTGAAGCTCTGCATCATCAATGGAATCGAACATTGGATATTTATTGATGACTCCAGTGGCCTGAAATTCTTTCGGTGAACCGGAAAGTCCATTATTAATTGCCCAGACTTTATAATTATTTCCGGTAACCGAACCTAACTTAAACCGTGCAGAAGCAACTCCATTTTCATCGGTATACACCGCTGGACCATCCAACAATTGCCCTGTTCCTTCGGTGACCACGAAGGATATGGAGGTGTTTTGACCACCCGCCGGATTACCATATTGATCCAACACAACGACTGACAATGGATATACCAGTTCCCGATCTACAGTGCCTTCCTGGTTATTTCCTTGATAAATTTCCATGGAAACAGCCGATGAAGCAACAGCATACACTTTGAACTTCACACCATCGCCTATCAATCCGGGCGCCGAGGCCATCACCTGAATTTCTCCGACAGTCGTCCCAATGTTAATGTTAACGGATGCAATACCGTCTGCACCACTTTCTACAGCGCCTGATCCATTCACCGTCGCATCGCCCTGAATAACCGAGAAATTGACGGTATAACCAGCGACTGCATTATCGAAAATATCCGTAACTTTCACCTGGATTCCACTGATCTGGCCACCAACTCCACCAGTCTTTCCTTCGCCCGACCATTTTACGATTTTTGCTGCCTCACCTGCAACACCTTGTGCAGTAAAACCCTGTGGTGAACCGGACAAACCGGTCGCCTCTGCGGAGACAACGTTTGATCCTGCCAATTTTCCAAGAGTAAATACACGGCTTGCATTTCCAAATGCATCCGTTCGAATTTCAATCTGCGAAGCACCATTGAAATTGCCGCCGCCAAACGATACTTTGTATTTCACAGGGTGGTCGAAAATCGGATTGTCACTATTATCCACAACCCGTGCGATAAACGGTTTTTCAAGTAGCAGTCCTGCTGTGCCTTGTTGACCATCCCCATCGATTTTCTTCAACGTGGTCGCAGTGCTTGGATACGCAGTGGCTATGTAATCGACACTACCAGAAATGCCGCTTGCCGTCGCTTTGGCCCTGTTCACCTCTTCAGATAATCCAAGTATCCACGTCGAAGATGCCACACCATTTTCATCTGTTTTGACGGGCTGATCTTCATAGACAGAGCCGCCACCAATATACGCTTCAAAATATACATCATAATTTGCAATGGGATTTCCATTTCTGTCGGTCACCCGTGCTTTTAATGGATCTTTGAGTGCTGTGCCAAAATTCCTGCTCTGGTTCGTTCCTGCAACGTATCCAATAGCATGCGCTCCCAATGGAGTGAACGTCACGCGGGCAGAATCCAGCAGATCAATGCCATCCGAAATATTTCTTATCGTGATAATTTTTTCTTCCGCTCGTGTCGATGCGAGAGAGGCTGTTGCCTGACCATTGGAATTTGTCAATTCTGTAAACGGCGTGGGAATATTCCCTGAGCCTGTTGTAAAGAACGCTAACGCCTTGCCTGCAATTTTATTATTATAGTTATCCATTAAAGTGACAGTTATAGTTGACTTGGATGTGCCATCAGCAGGAACCGGGCTCGTTGCGTTTACCATGGAATTCTCAGCGCTGACAGAAGATGCCTTTGTTTCAATCTGAAATGTCTTTGGCGAACCGCTTAATTCCGGACCATTCCATGAACGTGCCCGAACAATGTTCGTCAATCCTGCCACCGGTCCCGGGTAGTAATAAACTTCGGAAATACCATTTGCATCCGTGGGATCAGTCTTGATGGAATCGCTCAGGTTGTTAAATGTCCCATCACCCTGAATGACGATCCACTGTACCTGATGTTCTGCCACAGGATTGCCGGCATTATCGGTTACCTTGACTCGGAATGGCCCATCTAATTTTTCCCTGACAGGGCTGACCGGCTGCCCGTTCCCGGTAACATATTCCAGGTTTTTGGCAGCGCTTGCCCGGCCCGAAGCAAAGAATGTCATGGGAGAATTGACCAGATTGTCTGTTGTGCCAGGTTTAAAAGAAACCACTTCCACCGAATTATTATTTTCACCCGAAGCCAGGCCCAGCGTAAGAATTGCCCGCGCTTCACCATTGCCATCGGTATTTTTCGTGACCGTATTCAATGTTTCACCATCGAGCGTCCCATTGCCAGTCATGACCGTAAATTTCACAGGATGGCCGGTGTATGGATTGCCCAGTGCATCCACCACTTTAACGATAAACGGATTCTCAAGCGGGTTTCCAACCACAGCGGACTGGTAATTCCCATCCACGTACTTTAACTCATCCGGTGCGCCAATTGTAGCTGATGCAGTGTACGTAATTGGTGATCCGTTTAGATGGGATTCGCCACCGGCGTTTTTTTCTATGAGGGAGATGTCATCGATATAAACAGTATAATTATTGCCAACTATAAAGAAGTTCATTTTATCTTTAGGGATTTTTGTTGCCGAAGCTCTAGTAGTAAAAATCAAAGAATATTTCTTATATGAATTGGTTACTGAGTATGTGTCCAACCACAGAGCTCCACCATTTTCCCATGAACCGTCTGGTTTTAAATTGTAACCATCAGAGTCACCTACATGCCCTCTCAATCTTTCCCCACCGAATAATCCTTTTGCCCAAAAAGATATTTCATAACTTGTGCTGCCTTTTATAGTTATATCACTTTCATTGTGAATGTTCGCTTCACTACTCGTCGCGCCGGTAATTAATTTTGCGCAACTACCCGACCTTGAGTTTGTTTGGTCCTCAACTACCTGGTTTCCAGTTGTTATTAATATTGCCCACCCAACTGGCTTTCCCCCACTCCACTCATCCAAGCTACCATTTGTCAGAATCTCCAAACCGGATCTATACCCGGCCGCTTCCACTACATTGTTATTCGTACCTGGCAATGGGCCAAGCGTCAGTGTAGTCTGGGCAATTTTTTCACTGTTCGTCTGTACCGTGATTGTAGAATCTCCATTGAAATTGCCATCCCCTTGCTTCACAGTATAAACCACAGGAAAATCTGGAATGGGATTGCCCAACGCATCGATAATTTCCGCTTTGAATGGCTGGGGAAGAGGCGATCCCACCGTACCACTTTGCCCATCTCCATCCACATAATGAATGGCATCCACATCAGCGACATTCACGACAAAAGTAATCGGTGAGCCGGTCAAACCATCAGCCCGCGCTTCCACCTCACTGCCCATGCCCGGCAGCCTGCCGTTAACAAGTTCCACTTTTGAAATACCATTGCTATCCGAGTTTTTAACGATCTCTGTCAATCCATCGATGGAGCCTTTATTGACCCCGGTGCAGGTCCATGTCACCGGATATCCGCCGACAGGATTGCCATAATTATCCAGAACTTTCACCTTTAATGAGTCTTCCAATGGCCATCCGGCAGAACCTGTTTGATTATTTCCATCCACGTACGTTATTGTTGTTACCATACCGGAGGTGGCCTGGAATATCACTGGTGACTCTTCCAGGGGTGTTCCACCGGCCTCAGCCGTGGCCCAGACTTCATTGACGACGCCGGATTCAGGGCCAAGAATGAGCGTAACTTCAGCCAATCCGCCAGCTTCGGAATACCATGGCCCACTTGACACAAACGAACCACCGCCATTTTTAATTTCAAAAACGACCTCATGACCAACGATTCCATTATCATATTGATCTGTTACTTTCACAACAAACGGCGCACCCAGGGGCATACCGGCCGCTCCGGTCTGCGAGTTCCCAGAATGATATTTGATCGCGTAAGCTGTGCCTGGATTTCCCGTCGACGTAAACGTTTGGGGTGATCCACTCAGCGGCTGACCACTTTTTTCGGCGGTGGCGACAACCGTATTTGTTCCCGCCGCCGATCCCAACTGTAATCGTACTTTTGCGTACCCGTTATTATCCGTAAGCACGTCCATTTCAGAAGCCATGGTCCCTTCAATTAAATTCGGCGCTGATCTTTTTGATTTTTCCACTTTAATCGCGTCAGAAAATTCCATGCCGGCACTTGCCGCCGGACTCAACGATCCCCCTCCGCCAGTTATCTGGAAATGGACATTGTGATTTCGAACCGGTTGGCCTGTATTATCGGTCACACGAACCTGGAGTGGAGTGGGTAGTGTTGTATTTACAACCCCGGATTGACCATCTCCTCCTGTAATTCCCAAATTCTCCGCGATACCGGAGGTCGCGGTTGCTGTAAATGTGACAACAGGTAATCCGGGATAACTCACCTGAACCTGGTTATTGGAACTTTCAGTCCCTAATGTCAGATAAGATATCGCCTTTCCCTGTTCATCTGTTGTAACAACATGCGTTAAATCACCATTGGATAATCGCCCGTTACCCGCTGTTACCTGGAACGTGACATCATAACCATACGCGGCATTTCCGTATTCGTCGGTTAGAGTCACTTCAAATGGATTGTCAAGTTGTTGACCGCCGACCCCTTCAACCGTTGTGGGAGGTGTTGCAACCATTAATTTGGGGACATCCGGATTTCCGGTAACCGTAAAAATCTGGGGTGAACCGGTTAGGTTATAACCTGGAACACTTACCTGAACCTCATTTTCACCGGCGGTTTCACCTAACGTCAGCAATCCCCGAGCGTATCCATCTGCATCTGTCGTATATTCAGGATATTCTTCTTTCCCTGAAGGCCAGAAACTGAAATTTCGGGAGAGAATAATTTTATCAATTTCAACATTGGGACACCACCTTTGTGTGATGGTAATTTTATGGATTCCTTCGGAGAGATTCCAGACCTTATAGTCACCGCCTCCGCGCTCAGAAATCCACGACCAGAACCACGGGCCAGTTTGTCTCGGTATGTCCCAGGCACCAATGCTCAAATTGGTCGTGTCTAATGCCGGTGAATCATCTATCTGAACAAAGAATGAATAATTGTTGTTATCCGGAATTTTGACGCGCGCGTACATTAAATAATTCCCGGCGTTTTTGATATACACATTGTATTCTACTTTGCCAAGAAATCTTACTCCGCTGCCATTCACCACCACGTAGCGTCCGCCACTGGCGTCAGGATCGACCGCCTCTTCGAATTGGCCTTCAATCACATTGGCTTTTTCAGCTTCTCTTCTGATATTTTCATCAGGTGGAATAATATCCATTGTCCCACCACCTTGTGTCACTGAGAAATCCACAGTAAGATTTGATACCGGGTTATAATTATCATCCAATACCTGGACTGTAAGCGAATCTGTCATTTCCTGACCTACAATTCCACCCGGGTCTGACAATGGACTAATCTTCTCCAGGTATTTTGGATCGCCTACCTGATTCAACACAGTGAATTTTTCAACATTATTATTTTTTCCACCATACAATTGAATTCCGGCATAGTAATCTGTGCCATCGCTGTATGTTTTATTTCCGTCATCCAGACGACCATAAAACACTTCATTGATGTAATAGTCAAAATGGTGGCCGGTAATATCAGAACTGACAACAATCTTAAAAACATCGCCCGGCGCAGGAATTGACTGTCCAACAACCTCTGTGCTTGCGAGTAAATCCTGTGCGGATCCATTCACCACAGTGAACAGATACAGTCTGGGATTCGGTCCCCCGGTTCTGATGGTACACAGGTAACCGTTCGCTGTGTTGTAATTTGCAGCATCCAAAAATGTAGCGATACCCCCGAGATCGATACCTTCCAGATCTGCATCAGGCGAAGCTGCCCATTGCAAAGATGCTTCGACAGGATTGACATTCAGTTTGAAAACAGCCAATTGTCCCCATCCACTTCCTGTGACATTTGCCAGTTGTCCGTTTTGAATTACGTACGCAGGGTGGGCACTCCACCACTCAGTTAACGTATTTGGATCATCAAATTCATCTGTTTTCATTAAAGCGCCGCCACCTGAACTTGTTGACGACTCCCTTACGTTGGATAAAGGAGACCAGTTGCCGGCTTCATCGGAAGTTTTAACAGCAAAGAAATATGAAGTGCCCGGATTCAATCCTGACGCTACATAAGGCTGAGCAGCACCTGGAGAAGCTGGTGCAGGAATAGCTGGTGCAACATTCGCCGAACTCCAGTTCTGGTTCGTGATCAAATTTTCAGAATAGCGAATGTCATAGCTTGTGGCTCTGCCACTGTTACCATCATCGCCGGGTGTTGTCCACGAAAATGTAATGCTCGTGCTGGTCGATGAAATTGCATCCAAATCTGTAATTTGATCCGGCGGTGTAATATCCCCGAGTAATGACATATCGAAATTATCGATATTATTATTAAATCCGCCTGCTGACATCAAACCAGCATATAAATCAATTCCATTCCCATAAGTTTTATTTGGATCCGTCAGATAGCCGGCAAACACATCATTTATATAGCAATCAAAACGATGCTGGTCCGCATCTGATGAAATGACTATTTTGAACTCGTCTCCGGGGTTGGGAGCCCCGGCTGCGCTCGGTGTGGTCTCCAAATCTTGATCCGGCCAGCCATCTCGAATAGTCCATAAATTCAAACGGTTATCATCCGTCCGAAACCGAATCAAATAGCCTTTTGCCGTCGAATAATCGGGTGTATTCAACAAAACTGCAAACCCACAGTTTTGAACACCTGTTGTATCTACACCAGTGCCATATTTGAATGAAACCATCCCGGGGTCTGTCGCACCTTTAAATATAATCAAATGATTCCACTGCCCATCTGTAGAAACATTTTTCAGTTCTCTCTGCCCACCAGTCACTTCAATATCATAATCAGCCTGATCATAAGCCCATAAATTGCCGAGATCTCCGACCTGTCGATTAAAATGTTCAAACACACCGTCGCTGCCATTTATAATATTAATCATAGCATGAAAATATGTCTCAGCGATAACCTGGTACCCGGCGTCATTGGGATGAATGTTATCGTACATATATTCAGTCGCCCAATTTTCATTATATTTGAACATCTCATTCACGCCGATATATCTTATCCTATAATCTTCAGCCCGTTTATCTGCATACAAGCGTTTTATTTTTCTGCTCAACACCGTTGTGAGGCTATCCGCGGGATAATCGACGCGGGGTGTGAGGCTGGAAAGTAAAATATAGGTGGAGCTGTTATTGTTATAAATTTTATCGACGATACTCTCAATCTCAATCATGATATCGTCTGAATCCATAAATCCAATATCATTGGCGCCAATGAGCAATAGCACATATTCCGGCGTAAATGTACTCAGCCAACCATTTATGCTGCTATTTACCTCGGCCGCTGTATAGCCATCATGCCCTTCATGCTCTTTGTCAAAAAAGTTACCATGTGACAAGCTACCAACGAAATCATACGTAATACTATATCCGGAGAGATAGTTTTGCAGATATTGTCTGTACCCTCCATCATCGGATGAAAATTTACCCTGGGTAATCGAATCTCCAACCGGTAAAACTTTAATACTTTGCCCCCAAACAAAACCAGAAGTGGCCACGATGAAAAGTATGGCAAATACCAATACTTTCGATGTATTTCGGGCGCTGTTATTCCACTTCATTATGAACCTCCTCATTAAGTTGAGCAAAATCTGTTTTTGTATAACCCTTTATTTTCTTTTTGCTTTTTTCAAAAAACAGGTATAAACCGATTTTTTAAAAGATTAAGCGATGCAAATCACGAAAGTGCAAATATTATACCAGAAATCAACATTCTACATCAATGAAATAAGTCAATAATTTCAATGATTTACAGCGGCTATTTTTCGCCATGTTCATAAAATTATGTTCTAATACGAAACAATGTCCAAAATTCAATCAATTTGCCTTATAAAAATGCGCAAACGTATTCATTTCATTATCGGCAAAATATTTCATTTCTTAAATATTATTTTTTAACAGGTAAAGCAGGGGGTCGCAAAATAAACATGAAGCTGGGATTAAAATCCTCGTTCGTTCCCGGGGAGGAATTAAATAGTAATTGAATGAATTTGATTAGATATGGGGAACAATGACAAAAACAACCGAACTCATGCCTCAACAGATGAATCGATTTCATTCGTTTCATTGTGAGGCTGAGCTTGTTAACCTTTTGATTGAAATAAAAGCATCAAAATTGCTTCAAATATCGATCTTTGTCAAAACCGGTTCTTTCTCTCATGTTCCAATAAGTGGGGGCATTTTTATCGATCTTTCGATCCAGAAGATCTTTTCCAAATATTTTCATGAGAAGAGAAATTGGGGTGAAAAGCAGGTAAAAAATGAGGCCTAATAGTAAGCGTGTATTTATCCAGCCCAAAATATGGGCGATAAAAAGAGCGACTCGGTAAATTGGTTTTACGGCTTCGGGATATGTCACGGTGGTGACAAAATTTAGAATTGCGATGCCCCAAATGAAATGATAAGTTATTTCATTATCTTTTCGGAAATTAATGTATCCAATTATTCCCAAAAATATTGAAAATACAATGCCAAAAGTGATTAGTTGTTTTTTTGTGATGAATGATTTTTTTTGCATAATTTTTTCACTAATCCAGTTCGAATTCGGTGCGCCAGTCTGTTTTTTCTTTTAATACCGGTTGTTTTTCTTTGTCTAATAGAAAATTTCCCAGCATCAAATAATCCATTTCAGTTCGCATGAAGCATACGTAAGCGTCGTTGGGATCGCATACTATCGGTTCTCCGCGTACATTGAACGACGTATTGATGATCACCGGGCAATCGGTCAAATCATGGAACGCTTTGATCATCTCATAATAAAGGCCATTTTGTTCATTCACGGTTTGAATCCGTGCCGAATAATCCACATGTGTTACTGCCGGAACAACGGAACGAGGCACTTTCAATTTTTCAATGCCGAAAAGCTCTGCAGAATAACGTGAATCAAGGCGCTTCTCCTGTCTGACTGGCGCGACCAGCAGCATATAAGGGCTATCGCGGTCGATTTCAAAATAATCGGACACGTGTTCCGACAACACACTCGGCGCAAAGGGGCGAAATGATTCCCGATATTTTATTTTCAAATTCATTGTGGATTGCATACTTTTTGAGCGGGCATCCCCGATAATACTTCTGCTCCCAAGCGCTCGCGGTCCAAATTCCATACGCCCCTGGAACCAGCCGACTACTTTTTCGGAATTAATGAGTTTCGCCACGGTTCCGGGGATTTCTTCTGTCGCAATCTTCTTGTATTGAATTTGCCGGTCTTTTAAAAATTTCTCGATTTCAGCTTCAGAAAAATCAGGTCCGAGATATGACGCCTTTTGAGAATCATTTTTTTCATCGGCAATCCGTTCATTTTCCAGGAATTGATACCAGGTGAAAAGCGCTGCTCCGACAGCTCCGCCGGCATCCCCGGCTGCCGGCTGGATCCAGATATCTTCAAATGGTCCCTCCCGTAAAATTCGCCCGTTTGCCACGCAGTTCAGGGCAGAGCCACCAGCCAGCACCAATTTTTTCTTGCCGGTGTGCCGATGCACATGTAGGCTCATTCGGAGCATAATTTCTTCCGTGACTTCCTGTATCGAGCGGGCGATATCCATTTCACGCTGGGTGATTTCAGATTCTGGTTTTCGAGCCGGACCATCAAACAGTTTGTTCATCTTTCGATTTGTCATGGTGAGACCGACGCAGTAATTGAAATATTTCATATTCATTTTGAATGAACCGTCTTCTTTGAGGTCGATCAATTCATCCAAAATCTTTTCCACGTATTTGGGTTCACCATAGGGCGCCAGCCCCATGAGTTTGTATTCTCCGGAATTAACTCTAAATCCGGTGAAATAAGTAAAAGCAGAATAAAGCAATCCAAGAGAATGCGGGAAATTCATTTCACCAAAAATCTCTATTCTATTATTTTCTCCAATTCCAAAGGTAGTCGTGTTCCATTCTCCGACACCGTCAATAGTCAGAAATGCTGCTGTATCGAATGGCGATGGAAAAAACGCAGAGGCAGCATGCGACTGGTGATGCTCAGGAAAAACAACAGGGTCCTCAAACTTCAAATCTTCTTTCAGCAGTTCTTTTATCCATAATTTCTGCTTCAGCCACACCTGCATAGCTTTGATAAAGGATTGAATTCCTTTTGGCGCATAGGCTAAATAGCTTTCGAGAAGGCGTTCAAATTTAATAAATGGCTTATCATAAAAAGCGATATAATCCAGTTCATCGGTCGTGATTTTTTCAGCAGAAAGACAATAATTTATGGCGCGAGCTGGAAAATTATAATCGTGTTTTTTACGTGAAAACCGTTCCTCCTGAGCCGCGGCGACAATTTCACCATCCTTCACCAGACAGGCTGCGCTGTCATGATAATATGCAGAAATCCCTAAAATATACATGATATTCACCTGAATCGAAACGTTCGTGCTTCACACACATTTAATATTAAATTGAAAGATAACAAAATATTTTCATTTTTCAAACATTTTTTTGTGCAAAAAGAAAACTGAGGGTGGAATTTATGAGGGAAATTTTTGGGAATGATACATGATGAAAATCGAAACCTCGCAGGGGCCGCAAATTCGCCGCCCCTGAATTATCCATTTTATTTCATTCTTCCGCTTCCAAATCGATAAGTATCAATATCGGGATCGTTGGTGATTACCATCCAGTTGATGAAACCGCCTGTTTCCCGCGTAAATAAATTCAACGTGTTTTTTCCGGGGATGACCACAAACATATGCTTTTCATCCCGATATTTTTGATACACCCACTCGCGGCTCCAGCCGTCTGTCTGATAATTTACATGATCCCATAAGCACGGATCGCTGTCGTTTACCATGAACCAGAATGAGTCATTTGATCGCGACTGATTTACATCGATCTCGGCGAACACATAGATGAACTCCACGCCATCTGCAACTTCGAAATCATAGTCCATTCGCGTGTTTAAATTTGGCGCTTCGATGGATGAAATCATCGATTGAATGCATTCAGCACCATCATTGTATGTAATCTTCCAGCCGGTCTTTGGGGGCTTGTTGCTTTTTTCGGCTTCTATCTCGTAAACGAACTTACCGGGTTCCATCTTCAGAGTGATTGGCAAAATAACTGAACGACTTTTTGCATTATATGGGTATACGATGATATTTTCATGGTATTCCCCAAAACCGAGCCGGCTTGTATCAAAATGTAGAACAATTTCATCCCTGGAACGTCCAGCAGATTTTTCTATTTGAAGCCAATCATGATTAAATTTTTTCTCTGCCTTCCAAATCAAATTTCCAAATCCGTTGTTAAAGACCATAACGCGCCGGGCAGGCGGATTATCGCCCTGGATTTCAGCATCGATCTCGATGAGATTTTTTTGCAGCTCAATTTCAGGCTGGTGATTGTTTACATGAAAAGATATTGTTCCTTCATAGCTTTCTTCATCTGTCATCACTGCAAAAAATCCCCGGTAATGACCATCGTTTAATCGATTCCGGTCAACTGAAATGTGAATATTTGTTTTTTCACCACTTTTAATCACCCCTTCCCTGGGTTCAAAAATAAAACAGTCTCCTGCATTCGAATAGCCGGAAATCCGCCAATACACTGATTTTCCACCATTTGCAGAAAGCGTGATCGTTTCAATTCGGCTTTTTGAACCAAAATCCAGCCTTAATGGGGTTATTCTCAAATCTGTCTTATCTTTATTAAATGGAAAGGCACCCAGATCGGATCGTGAACCATCTTCATCTTTCCCTTTTACAGGATTACCGGCATCGATGCAAACTGAATTTTCCTTCAGACGATAATCACCATTTTCAGCATCAAGAAATCCCGGCTTATTTTGTGTCACATCCCCAAAAACATTGCCGGTGCCATGACTGTACGGCGGATAGTCGCCGCGCAGATCCCATTGTGTTCCCACGTAACTATAATTGGTCGACTTCCGCGCTTCGGCCCAAACGTCATTTTTCAACTGATGCCGATAATTATCAGTGATTATATTATTGTAAAAATCGCCGTAGATCAGCTCCTTCACCGAAGAAAGAACCGTGTTGATCTCAAGTCCATAGCCGATGTTGTTCACAATGGTGTTGTTTCGAATCGTTGCCCTCGTCGCTCTCACTTCAATGGCAGCGGCGCAATAGTTTGAAAAATTTCCGGTTAAGACATTATATTCAATCACGGGGGAATGACCGGGGACTCTTTTGGTCGGGTCATCTCCTTCTACAAACAGCGCGCCGGCCCAGGAATCGATATTATTTCTGATGAGATTATTTCTAATCTTTACGTCGTTTTCATACAGTAAAATTGCAGCGCCCTTTCCGTCTCCGGAGCTCCAATCGCGGCCATTTTGAATGACAAACCCATCAATCACTGACCGATGCTGGCATTCGAAGCATCGGCCGCGTTTTCCGGCGTCGATAATCGTTGGGCGTGACCAGACGTCATCCCGCTCCAATCGTGAAGTCTCGTCACCTCGAAATCCTCCGTACAATTCGATTCCAGATTTTACCAAAATATCGAGTTCATAGTAAATGCCTTCAGCCACCCAAATTTCCACACGTTCTGAAGCCGAAAGCTTACCGGCAGATTGAATCGCATCTTTTATTCGCGTAAAGGCATCCTGCCAGGATTTACCGTGGGTAAGCCCACTGGCTGATGAATTCACGTAAATTATTCGTCTTTTATTTTCCGGCACCGAAATTTTAACTGATAGATTTTTTGAACCACCCTGATACCGAATGAGCATCATAGCCTGATGATTTCCGGCAGTTAACCTGCTGCGGTCGACCGTTACATTCGCATACACCGAATCGCCGATTTCAGCCCTGCCCTTATCTGGATAAACGCGTAAAACCCACGATGGCAACCGATCTGCATTAATTGACCACTCGACAGATTTTCCTCCGGCATTGGAAAAAATTAAAGGAAGATTTCGAGAGCCGTTCTCAAAATTTAATTCTTTAGTGTGAATTTCAAGATCCGCTTCACCGGCTATCAATACCCGCGCCGGCAATTCTACTTTTATATCATTTGCAAGAAAGATAATTTCATCCTGATGAATTCCACCGTTTAACGCACTACGGTTGATATTTAATTTAACCGAAGTTACACCTCCTGGCTCTAATTTTTTGTCCGCTAAAACAGGGAAGCGTATCCACTTTGGCAGAGAAATTTGTTCAATTGACCAGTGTGCCGGCGTTGCTCCAATATTTTCTATCTGAAGCACCATATCGTTCCGGTCCGCTCCAAAATCAAGCGATTCCGGATGAAAACGAAGCAGGGTTGGTTGTTCCATCAATTGAATGACTTCGATCCCGGACAATTTCGTATCATCTTTGATATTTTTGAATTTGATATCAATTCGCTCATCGCGGATTGGAATGCCCAATTCTTTCGTATTGTAGACCAACTTCAACGCCGAATTCGGTCCTACGCGTTCCACAATATCAAGGCGTTTTTCAACAAGCATTTCTTCAATCTCGATATTGATCAGGCGCTTCCGTGAGGTTTTATGATAGATTTCAGCAAAATGAAGAATGATTTCGTAATGACCGTTCGGCACATCGAATCGATAGCCAAAAAGCCGGTACCGCTCAGATTGATAAATTTTTTGGTCCTCGGTTCCGCTGATTTGGTTTGTGGTTTCAAATGTGCCGCCCATTCCCATGTAACCATAACCACTTCGATATATGTGGTCAGGCAGCCATTCATTTCCGTAACTATCCATGTAACCTCGGCCACCCACATTTACGCGCCGTTCGAAACGCTCCGATTGTGAATTATCAACTTGTACAAGCCGTGCCTCCGACTCCCGGCCATATACATTATTCACATTTTGAGCAAAAACAATGAGGGTGCTCGAAACAAAAACCAAGCATAAAAATGAAACAGCCCATTTTTTAATTTTGTCAATAATTTCCATATCTGAAGATTCTCCAATAATCGTTTTGCTATTATCCCAGCGCAGCAAAGGTGCACATAAAAATACTTGATGACCGATTCATATATAATTCTTTTGCACAAATTTGTAAAAGTTGCTGGGTAATAACATAAATACATACACGCAAAAACAATTGATTGGGAAATATTTTGTCGATTTTTAAAATGCTAATTTTAAAGGAGTGAATAATTCCTTTTCACTTTTTTATGATGAAGGAAATGTATGGAATAGTCGGGGAGTAGAAGAGCGAGACTCTCGTTTTTTTTGAGAGTCCCGCGCTGCCCTATTTACCTTCAAAATGAATATCATCGAAGTAGGCGTTTTGCTGGGCCTGAACGATTTCAAATTTTCTGACTGTGATTTCTTCGGGTTTTGTTTTTAAGTTAACACGTTGAGCAAAGCCACCCACCTCAATGGTTTTCGGATTGAAATGAATCTGAATAGAATACTTCGCGTTTTGAGAATATTCCCGACTGATATTTTGGGAAGCTACAATTTTTCCACGGATATATTTTTCAATTTTACCGGCGCCATAACCATCGGTATTGGAAATCTGATAATAATTGTCTTCATTCTCCATCAACCGAACGACGATACTGCCGCCATCCGGATATTTCTTCACAGGAAAAAACGAAAAACTGAATTTGCCCTCGCCGGACGCCGGCACAGGATGTGCAAATTTTTCCGCCACATCATCTCCGGTGATAACTTTCAATCGTCGCCCCTGGGAATCGTAAATATAGCGCCCGAATCCGCCTTCCGTATGTTCGTGATGCCACGCATAATCTTCGCTGGTATCGTAGGTAAAATCATCTTCAAATGTTTTTGTATAGCGATATTTCCAAACAGGCATTTGGAGATGATTGGGATTTTTGGCGCGATCGACTATTTTTTCCAAATTTAATTCATATTTTTTCCCAGGAACATGAGGCGAAGTAATAATCTGCATTCTGGTTCCGTTATTGACCAATTCAATCTGTTCGGTTTTCACATTTTGGCTGATGGAAATATTTGATTTCGCCAGCGCAATTTTTTCCAGCAATGGTTCACTAAAATCAATGAGCAATGTATGCTCATCCGGCATGAAAAAACGAGTTATTTTAGGCCGTGCGTCATCTATTTTGGTGGCAAAGGCGCCTTCCAAAGGCGTCGCGCTTCTATTTCCCTGGTCATCCACAGCATAAATCGCGTAGTTATATTTTGTATCATCCACCAGATTTGAATCTGCAAAGATTGTCAATTCGGTCTGGCCCCGCAGCGCGCCACCGCGATAAATTTGATAGTACGTTGCGCCATCACCATCTTCCGCCACCTGGGATTTGCGCCACGAAATCCGAAGTTCATTTCTTCCGATTCCGGAAACGGTTAATTTTTCAGGCGACACCGCCGGAGTGAAGTCCGTGACCTTCGACAATTTCAGCAGTAAAGCGCTGTTGCTTTTCATTTTTATCTGCTTGACAACCCGTCCATTTGTCACAACACCCTGGCTCACAAAATCAGCCAATTCCAAATCATCATTATTTTGAAGAACCTTTAGTTGCGATGATGTTGCCTTTGCCGGACTGCCCATTTTTTTCCATTCATGGAACGCATTGCTATGCCTTTCATCGATGAGAAAATAATTCAAATAGTATTTTTGGAAAGGCAAATTTTTCACTACCAACTGCACATCAGTTTCATTTTTATAATATGGATTATTCTCGTTCATTTTGTACATCACAATATCGACAGAAGTGTCTTCGTTTCGAGCAGCGAATCCGTGCACCATATCTCCGAAATCTGTTCCGGATAGCGCGATTCTGTCGCCACTTACCCGGCTGAGCAAATCGAAACTATTGAAAACAGGCCCCTTGATTATAACATTATGGTCAATTCCAAGCACGGTAGCTAACGCGCCGGAGCCTTCGTGAAAATTTACTCCGACATCAGCCCAAAAAATTGTTGCGTCAGGCCGATAGGCAGGGCCTTTGTTTTGCTCCAGCTCGAACATGGCATCGACAAACTTGCACATCCATGCCGCAACGAATGGTGAATTTTTCCAGGCTTCACGGGAACGGGTTGAGGGGCCAATTTCATCCAAGAGAAACGGAATTGAAGAAAATTTGTCCTTATCAATTGCCAGAGCAATATCGATTAAATATTTTATTCCGTGAATAATATTTTCTTCGATATAACCATATTTATGAAAAGAGATAAAATCGATTCGCGAACCCTTTGCACCGGTCACATAATTTTCCCCACTTTTTGTGTGATTGAGAAATATTTCAAACACATCGGCCCAGCCGGCAATTGCCGGGCCACCAATTTTGATATTTTCATTGGCTGCAATCGCCCCATCGACGGTATAATCGTAAAGCTTCAAATATTCTTGTATGTTTGATCGTTCCGGATTCTCCGGATCGTGAACCCAGAAGTGACGCCACAAATCAGGTTCGTTCCAGACCTCAAAAAACCAGGTTTCAATTTCGGCAGCTCCATATCTCGACTCCAGATGGTTCACGGTTTCGTAGACAAGATTTCGCCATTTCATGTAATCTTTTGGCGGCGCAACATTGGCTGCTCGCCAGTCCCCAATCCGCTTCGGATCCGATGTGAGCGCGTCCGGCATGAATCCCAATTCTACAATTGGTTTCATCCCCGCATCTACGATCACATCAAAAACAGCGTCCACTCGCGTCCAGTTGTAAACAGGATTTCCGGATGAATCTTCCGAATACACCCGCCCGCCGGATGCTTCCCCGGACGGCGCATCCTTATCCGAAAAAATATTGTGCGCGCGGTAATATGTGAACACGTCTCGTTTCTGATTGACTTTTTTGACCAACTCGAATAATGCCCGATTTTTCGTCTGAGCCGCTACGCTGTAAAAGAAATCATAACCGATACCTCCCCAGAACGGTTCAATTTTTCCAATTACATTTTCTGCATCCACAACAATCTCAGCGTATTCAATGTCATGTAGGAATGTCTTTTTTTCACCAAGCAAGGGGTCTATAAATCTTTTGCCTTTTTTGAGAATGTTATAAACAGCGGAATTTTTTTTCACGATTGATTTCACATAATTCCGATTGGAGTAGGCGAAAAAAATAATCACAGTCATCAATAATAAAATTAGAACTAAAGAGATTTTAATCCTGCTCATTTTAGATTTTTTCTTGCTCATATATTGATTCATCCCCCCCTGGATACTATTTTTCATTAATAAAAAGAAACGCCAGATATTTTTTGTTCAATTTGAATGTATTTCTGGCGTTTCAGAGTTTTCTCGAGAGCGATTTGATTTTTATGGGTCATTTACTTTGACATTCTGTGGCGGATTTGGCGCATCAGTATCGCCGCTGGTTCTGAGTGTGAACCGAACATAAACGACATTATCATTTTCATTGTCTGCGGTCCATATCCAATGGACGTTTTCGTCAGTTGGGATTCCGGTTACATTCCTGAAATTGGACCACGGTTCTGCTTCCCCATGCAGTCCATAGGACGTCGCTTTTTGCCAATTGGTATCATTGAAATCGACTGACTGCCAGCCGGATTCTTCCGTTGTAGTAATCTTCCAGTTATCATTGGAAACGTACCGTTTTCCATCAAAATCAACCACTGCCACGAGTCCTGCTTTTTCTGCTGCATCGATGCCTTTAATAGCGATGACATTTTTATCACTCCGGGATGACGCCACAAAATTCGCTGCTTCTTCCCAGTGCGTGTTATTGCCGACAAATGTTCCGTTAATGAATACCTCACATTCATTATCGACTGCAACTGAAACATAAACTGGATCGCTGATTCCCTGATACGTCGCACTGTTACCTGCGCTTATTACGTTGGGATTTGACGCTCTGTCATACACATTATTCACGGTAATGGTATAATTCGTTCCAACATCGTGCGTGCTGGTGACAAGGTGCACGTTTTTCAGATTTTCCTGCAAGCTTGCTGATAACACCGAGATACCGCCGCTGATGGTATAATTTCCGGAATTTTCTGCGGACATCTCAGTTACCGGTTCGCTGAAAACAACCTCAACAAGCGCTTTACCCAGCGGCCTTGCTGCTGTCAGGACTGGAGCCACCATATCTGCCAGGGTTGAGAAATTTCCGGAAGCAGGTTGCAGGCTCACGTTTCCTCTGTCATCCACCGCATACACTTCGAAATAATAGGATGTGTTTTCATTCAAATTGGGAACCAGGTAAGTAGTGCTTCCCTGCGTTCGAATCAAAGTGCCCTCTCGATATATTTGATAAGCCGAGGCGATATCTCCGTCCTCTGCTTCCAGCGGGGGCGACCATGTGAGCGTAATGCTGCTGTCTGTTTGAACATCAGACCGAAAATCCCGAGGTTCATTGGGCGGCGTCTCATCCGGCGGGCCGGCGCCTTCAAACACCAGCTTGAACGCATCAGCGAGAACATATCCATTGGCATCATTGGAAATTTGGATATACTGATCTGCATCTCTGGCAAATTCAAAAGTACCGATCAAATTCCAGTCGCCATAATTTTGGGACTGATCAATGGTTAGATTCATTGTTCCCTGTGCATGCCTGATTTCCAAAGGTACATTTGTGCCCTCCTGGTAGTCACTCGGGCTAGTTCCATGGTGCCCATGCCACTCATACACGGTGTATCTACCGGTAACGCCAACATTAATGCGGTATGTCGCGGTTGCTTCACCGGAACCGGCGCTTGCCACACTGTATGCATACAATCCCATGTGTTCTTTTGCCGCTAATGTATACGCCATTGCATAGCGTTCGTAACTATGGTCCCAGTTCCCGTTGAATTCAGGTGGATCATTCGAAGGTGACGTGCCGGCGTCGTGGTCATCTAAATGAATATCCGATACAACGTATAATGGTTCATTGAGTAGAATAATACCATCACCGATCGTCTTGTCATCAATTTGCGATTCATCCATTGCGCCAAAAAGTGTTATGCCAGTGAACATTTCACCATTATTATGGTCAGGATCCTGACCACCGTAAAATCGGTAATACGGGCCGGCGTATCCTGACATGGCTGCGAGATCTCCATCCGATACATACTGGTCGCTGCCGGTTGGATTGACCAGCGAAACCCCTTTATCAAAAAATCGAACCCAGACTCCATTGCTCATTTCCTGCCCATTGGTTGTTGGATAACCAACATTTAGGTCGAGTTCATCATAATATTTATTATAGGCATGTTCTCCGGCTTCAATATCGCAGAATGTGAAATAGCCATCGCCCAGCAATGTGGAGGTCAACAAAAATCGCATGGTTTCAAAATCATTTTTCGATTTTTCAGGGCGATTGGAGTGGCGATAGCCGGCCCATCCTTCGACAAGTTGAGCATGTGGCTGCGGTGCCCTGCCGAGCCATTCATCGTTTGTGCGTTTCCACCAATCCCAGTCGTAAAGCGCCCAGCTTTTTTCCAGCAATACGCCGGTTGTTGATTCCCAGCCCCAGCTATGGAAACGTCCGGAATTCACCAGAAATGGCCTCTCTCCAATGAGTTCATGAATCCGTGCCAAAATTGCTTCAACCCCTTCAAGCCAGCGGGCTGTTATCCAGTCTCTTCCGTGCTCATCCCAATCGTTTACACCATTTCGATCCAGGTCAACATCCCTTTCCGATGCCGGTTGATAGGGATATTCCCAGATTCCATCGCACGCGACTCCATCCATGACAGATAGATTGCTGTACTGCACCACCCATTCCGGCAAATATTCATTATATCTTTTATTGCCATAATAGGAACTGCGTGGACAAAAATTGGAAAAATCAACTAAATTCCAACCGCCCCCATAAATCGGGAATTTGTTTCCATGAGAATCGCGAACATACCATTCATCCGGGACCGGACTAATACCTGCCGCGTAATTCCAGTCACGCGTTGGCAACACTATTGCATCCGGATTAATGGCTTTAATGCCGTTCGCAAAACTTTCATTATTGGACGGCGTGTCTATCAAATCAAATTTGGCGTACCATTCAATCGGAGCTCCGCCCCAGTTAAAAATACTGGTTCGTGGATAAGGATGGTTGTACTGTGCCAGTGACGACCTCAGTGGCAATAAAATGTTTGAAAGTACTATCACGATAACTATCTTCTTTAGATACCCCCTATATCTGGCTCTCTTCGCTTCAAGTATCATCGTCCCACTCTCCTGATGTTGATCCATAGTTGCGTCTCGTGTCTTTTTATTTCTTCATATTTGCAGGCAATTCGTACACGCCGGAAATTTTACATTTAAAAGTGCTCAGGTTATCTTCCCCGTCGATATTATACCTCCTTAGCTGAAACACATCATCATGTGGCCTGACAAATCCTTTAACTGTGGTTACTGCACTTTCGAAACCGCTTTGTTTTAAAATGTCAATAATATCTTGATTAAAAGTATCCGGCCCTCCATTGGGATATGCGAAACTCGTCACACGCTTCTGAGCCCGATATTCAATTTCATTTTTAGAATTGACGATTTCATTCTTAGCCTGAGCCAATGAAATTTTCGAAAGAATTGTATGACTCTGAGTATGGGCGCCAAAAGAAATCCTATATTTACTCATTTCAACCACATGTTCCCAGTCCAACATCTTTCTGGAGGATAAATCTATCTCTTCCTGAGATTTTTGTACAGATTGAAATATCTTTTCTAAAATCAGATTTCTTCTGAATGGCTCCAACGATTTCAGATACGCATAAATTTCCCAGTAAAAACTGACTCTATCTAACCCTGCAAAATTTATACCCTGTTCTTTGAATTCCGGCAAAAAAAGCTTTTTTAATTCAACCTCAGGATTTGAAACGATCTCTTCAAGTATATCCCACCATAGGTAGCGATTGCTATTGATAAAATCGGTCGCCAGGTAAATTGTGGCTGGAACCTGAAACTCTTTCAAAATTGGAAATGCAAAATTGTAATTATCCAGATACCCGTCATCAAACGTTATTATCACAGCGTTTTCTGGCAGTCGTGTTTGGTCTCGGATACATTGGATGAGTTCATCCAGTGCCACAACATTGAAATTCTTTGTTAGATATTTTATCTGCTTATGGAATTTTTCCGCGGAAACCGTTAACCGATCGGAAATGGATGCTTCCACCTGGGGTAAATCGTTCACGCGGTGATAAAGCAAAATTCTGGCCTGATTTTTCGAACGCATCAGACCGGCTGTCAATCCCGACATTCCGGAAGTTACAAATGCAAAATTGATGATATTTTTAACTTTTTTTCTGTTCATTTGAATGACGAAATATTATTCTTTCACAGCAACAATGTGCAATCCAGAGCAGAAGAGCCACGGGGAAAAAAACTTTCCAATTCGTAATAGTAATTTGCCCGGCGCATTCAATTCCCATAGCTCACCGCGTTTTGAACGAAGAAAAAAGAAATCGGCATAAAGGCCTATGTGATGTATATTATCTTCTTCAATATAATCATCAATATCTACATCCACGATTTTGAAGCCGGCTTCTTCAATGAAGTCTGACAATTCTTTTTTTGTATATCGATACTCCCAAAAATAGTCTTTTCTCCCCTGAAGCCGTCTTAGTGCAAAATAGACATCGCGCATGGGATGCGTAACCAGCCTTCGAAACACATTCAGATAGGGAACGGTAATAAACGCAACACCATTCTTTTTCAATACTCGACAGGCTTCGGCCAGGGCTTTTTGCGGACCTTCCTGAAAATGTTCGACAACACCGAGAGAAACATAGGCATCGAACGTATTGTCTTCAAAATCCAGATCATTAACATCGCCCTGCTGAACCGGGAGCGTTGCATCGTGTTGTTTTACTTTATCCACTGTGGATTGCATGTAATCAATGCCAATGACATCGTGGCCTTTCGATTTCATAATATGAACCCAGGTCCCCATGCCGCAGCCAGCTTCCAGTACCTTACCCGGTTCCGGGAGATGTTTATCCAATATTCTGTGAAGCTTTCTGTTTTTTGCGCTGGCCACCAATCCATCGAATGTCTGATTGGCCCACATGCCTTCATCTTGTTCTGTCCTGTTTCGGAATGAATAAAATGTATAACTCATGAAATATGTCCTCGATATAAAATTTATAACGCTTTGTGATAAAACTCTTCATACAAACTTTGAAATGCTTCAACCTGCTTATCAAGCGAAAACACATCCTCTATTCGCTTGCGACCTTTTAATCCCATTTCCTTTGTTCTGTCCCGATTTTCAATTAATTTCAGATAGGCATCGCGCAGTTTTTCCGTATCACCAGGAGGAACGAGCAGTCCGGTTTCTTCATCCATTACCGCTTCCACCGTTCCATCAACTGACGAAGCAACCACTGCCCTGCCGGCAGACATGGCTTCCAGAACAACATTTGGCAAGCCTTCAAATAATGATGGCAAAGTAAAGACATCAAACGCCTTGAGCAGTTCACTCACATCAGTTCTATGGCCCAAAAATGTGACATTCGATGTCAAACCCATTTTTTTGACTACTTCTTCCAATTCAGCACGAATTTCACCCTCACCAACCAACAAAAATTTCACATGAGGGTACTTGTCCACGATAGGTTTTGCCGCTTCGAATAAATATTGATGCCCTTTTTGGGGATGCAGTCGCGCCACCATTCCGATGACAAAATCATCACCGTTGAGCCCCAAACTTTTCCGAACCTCGGCGCCATCACCCAGCATATATTCCCGGTGATTCACGCCGTAGGGGATAACCATCACTTTATCTTCAGGCACACCACGTTTTTCAACTAAAAATTTCGCTGTTGCCTGAGAGACGGAAACAACCTTTGTACAATACCGCATGGCAAACTGGTACGGCCACAATCTTCTTTTGATGAGCCATTCCGGTGCGGAAATGGTTTCCCACGAAAATACAGCTTTCACGCCAGCCAATCTGCCCGCGATAGCACCAATGACATCCGCGTAAAAAAGCGTGGTCATAACGACATCGATCTCTTTTTCTTTCATCAACTTTACCAGTCTTCTGAGCAAACCTATGTCGAGCCGACTTTTTCTCGGCATCATCACCAGATTGATCCCGGATTTTTCCACTTTTTCCCGGATATCATCTCCAAGACCCAGACTGCACATCACGGTATTGAACCGGGACTCATCCATATGATTGATTAATTCTACAAGTTTATCTTCCGCCCCGCCATAGCTGAGCCCTTCAACCAGTTGCAGCACATTTATTTTTTTGTTATTCATAATTTAAAAATCTCCGGTTAATTTTGCCTCCATTTTCCAATAGAAATTTATTTCAAATATGCTTTGACAAATTCTTTAAATTCCATGCTTTTCTTGAAATCAATTAGCAGCATGATGCCGGAATACGTTACCGCACCGACAACAATCAAAAGCAGTAACATTTTTCCGTCGCCCAAAGTCGGGAGTGCTCTATGAACCAGACAGATACTGATGCACATCACGGCCGCTGCAATCAATTGCACATAGCATGTCTTCATATATTCTGACACGGTAATGCCAATCGTCCGTCTTAACATCCAAATCTGCGCCGGCTTGAAAATCCACAGGATACTCACCATTGTCAATGCCACCATGTTGATGCTATATTGAGCAGCCACAATGAGTGCAGGAATCATAATGATCGCACGAACCAAATTATAATAAAATAAATATTTTGGTTTTCCAACAGCTTTCATAATTTGAGGGAACGTAATTCCAATGATTTTCACCAGTGCATAAAAACTGATTATTTGCACGAGCGGCACACAGGGCAGCCACTTGGTTCCAATGACAAAACGAATAAATGGCTCAGCCACAGCGCCCAAACCAATGAACAATGGAATGAAAAAAGTAGAAATATGCTGACTCACATCCAAAAAGACTTCTTTCAAACGTTCCCGCCGTTCATTGAGCTTGGAATAGCCGGAAAACAACACTTTGTGAAAAGTCATTCGCGACATCATCAGCGGATATTCAATGAAATTAAATGCTGTGGTATAAAATCCCATTGCTTCCGTTCCCAGAAAACGAGGAATGACGGCTTGGTCAGTTCTCTCCAGCACAAACATAACGCCCAATTCGCCGGTCACATATTTCACATAATTAATTGTATTTTTAACCACCTGAAAATCAAATTCAAATTTCGGTAAATAGTGAGCAAATCCAAATGAAATGAAAAACGTGGCCACAGCTTTTGCCAACATCCCATAGATGACTGCATACACACCAAAATCAAGAAATACCAATAACAGCGTAGTCGACGTGCTGATAATCTGCGCTAACAATAACACATAAGACTCATTCCTGAACTTCAGTTCTTTCCTGAGCAATGCCAGTGTTATTGAACTGCCGGAAATAAACGGATACGAAATGGCGATAATGGGAAATATTGATAGCAGTTCCTCATGTTTGAAATAACTCACGAGCGCGGGTATCAGAGCAATAGTAAGCCCGGCCAGAATGAGTCCCAAAGCGGTTGCTAACAGAAAAAGTGTATTGATGGCAACCGGGCGCTCATCTTTCATATAGATTATTACATCGCATATTCCCTGTGATGAAAGCATACGGATCACTTCAGAAACGAGAATTGTAATGCCAATCAATCCAAATTCTTCCGGACCTAAAAACCATCTCGCGAGCACAATTGAAACCATAACATTCAGCGCATTACCCACGATGTTAGTAAAAAAAACCCAAACGCTGCCGCGCTTCGTTTTGCTGGAAAGATTCTCTCCTTCTTTGAACATGTTCATAAATTGTGAAGTAAACTTTTTTATTTTACCACCTCATATAATAATTGTGATATTGTTTCTGCCGTTTTCGTCCAGGTGTATTTTTCTTCGATTGTCTTTCGGGCGTTCGCGCCAAGTCGAACTCTCAGTTTTTCATCTCGAATGAGCTCCAATGACTTTTCGAGCATTTGATCAAAATTATCAGGTTCCACCAGTATGCCATTATCATTTTCTGCAACAATCTCACTGATCTGCCCAACCTTGCTTGCAATAACAGCTTTCCCGGCTGCCATGTACTCAAATAATTTCAGGGGTGAATAATAAAAGAATTCCAGCCGGGGATATGGAGCCAGCACAATATCCATTGCCACCAGATAAGCTGGGACATATTTGTGCTCAATATAGCCGGGGAATACAACTCTTCCTGCAGCCATTTCATCCACAAGCTCTTTTTCCAGGCTCTCCTTTAACGGACCGGTACCGACCAATAAAAAACTAACATCGTCATGTTTCGACAGAATCGTTTTTATGAATTTCAGCAAATTGTCGACGCCATGCCAGTAATGAAATGAACCTACAAATCCAATGACAATCTTATTTGCCAGGTTGTATTTTTCGACGATTTTTTTTCTGTCTAAATTCGGATGAATCCGAATTTCATCTGCGCCGTTGGGAACAACACAGATTTTGTCAGATTCAATTCCCCAATTTTTATAGTACTCTTTTAATTCAGAGGATACTACATATACTTTATCGGCCAGTTGCAGATTTATCTTTTCCAGATATTTCGGAAAAAATGGAAGCCTGACCGCATGGTTTGAAAATTTCTTGTTCTCATACGCCATTGGGGAATTGACCTCCAAAACAAGCGGGATTTTTTTGATTTTCGCTGCAAGCACCAATGACACATTTAAAAAATTATAGCGTTCCAAAATGACTTCAGGATTCTCTTTTGATAGAATTTTCCATTCACGAATGAAATAATTGAAGTTGGAAATCAACGCGTTCACCTGATTCAAATATCGCCATAATTTTTTTTTCAGAAAACCTCTCATCGGAGATTCAACCGAAGACTCGACACTGGTAAATCGATTCATATAATGAAATGATACATCATGTCCCATAGTTTTGAGACCTTCTCCCAATTCCCGCACATGGACCGCTGCCCCGACAGAGCTATGTTCCATATCATAAAGATAATTAAAGTATGCAACCTTCATAAAATTCCAATGTTAACCTGAATTATTCACAAATTTCAACCTAAACATATTTAACTTAATGTTATTAATAAAAATAATCAGATATATGAAGTTTAACAGTGTTTGATATAAAGAATTCTGAAGTAAGCACCATCAAGGTTATCTCGATACCTTTAGCAATATAATGTGAATAATCGAGATTAAAAACTCTGTTTCCCGGCCACAAATTTTTGACCCGATTATTCGTTATTTTCTTTTCAATGAGAATCTGATATATTTTTGCAAATTCGCTTGTGGTTCAAAATTTAATTCCCTCAAAACTATTGTTTGCGCTAACCCTTTAGCAGTTTTTATTTTTTCCAGCGATTCAAACTTCTTTTGCGTAAAATCAGTTTCTAAAATTTCCAGATTAACATTACCCTTGCCGGATTTCAATTCTATTAGCTTCGTTTGATTGAAAGCAATCTCAAATTTGTCAATTATCACTGGAAAATTAAAATATCTAATTTCTGCCAGCATCTCACTTTTAAAAAAAATAAAGTTATCAAGAAAAATCATGTCGTTTTCATTCAGTTCAATTTTTCTTGTAACTGAAAAATCCGGATATTCGAAATGAACTTCCAAACGTTCCTCAAAAGCGGCTATAATCTTTCCTTCCCTGTTCGCCGGCACCATCCATTTCGAATGTAAATTGCGGGCTATCGGCGCGAAAAAATTCATTTCCACATTTTGTATCTGATTCTCTTTACCGAATGTTTTGGGTGAGGGCCCGCCCGGGCATGAAAATATATACCCAACATCTTTTAACCAGAGATGATTTGGAGAGAGGCCCGGCTCGGAAAGGTACTCCGGCGTGCCGGCGCTAAGCGACAAAAAATATTCATCCCTGGATATGATTACATTTTTCGTCGGTTTGAAATGCTGGAAATACCGATTTGATTCTTTGGCCTTTTCTTTAAAATAAGCGGCTTTAGGAGTGTTCAGCAAATGCGCCAGACCTAACCACACGCCGAGAAAGGCGAGATACACTGTTTTATGATGGTAATCATACCACCCGAACTTCTCCTCATCATTTCTCGAATTCAGAACAAGCGGAAACACTTCATCATTTTGAAAACTCAATAAATGATTCCACATCAAATCACGGTTGTACTGATAAATGGCGGCGTTCTTTTTATCCAGCAATTTTGCCGCTTCCAAAACATAAAGCCCGGCTCCGTATCCGAATATTTGCTCCTGGCCTCGTCCCAGGTAATTATAGCATCCATCAGGATCAATGAATTTCAAAAAAAAGTTGATACCTTCTAAAAATTTTTTTCTGATCTGTGGATTTTTATCCAGCAAGTATATTCGGTGAAGAAGCGCCAGAGTAAACACATGGTATTGAATCGGTCGACTTTGATTGAATTCATCATCATAGCAGCCATCATCATGACGGGCTTTTTCGATTCGTTTCATTCGCCATTGATATTTTAATTTTTCAATTTTGCTTCCGAACATTCCATTTCGAAGCAAGGAGGCATAGGCCCGCATGGCAACCCAGTTTGTCAGCGGGTTGTCGGTATTCTGTTTGCTCTTTTTCAGATCAGCTTCCCACTGATTTTGCTCGGATTTCGATAATGTCTCCCCAATTAACCTGTAACATTCAAGCATGGCATAATTCTGAAAATCCCAGTGATAGTACCAGGTTCCAAATCGATACTCGTCCTTTGATGTTCGAAAATGGAAAGCCGCCGCCTGTTTTACTTTTTCCAATATTGATTCATCTTTATTATGGCTGAATAAAATCGCCCCCAATAATGCAAAATGGGTTGCAGCATAATGGTCCCCGGGGATGTTTTTATCCAGTGGATCGTAAATACCGCCGGCATCATAAACATTCAATACGATATCAGTATTGCTGTTTTCCAGCATTTCCATACCAATGCTATGGCTCTGCAGAGATTTTCTCTTTGGAAAAACTTCAGTGACATCAATATTACCTTCTACCGGGTGAATCAGTTTGAAAGATAGCGTATTATTAATTCGTTTCGCTGCAATACGCTTTTGTAACACCTGATATTTTTCCAGCCAGTCAAAAATATTTTCTGCAGCTTGAATATAATCTAATTGTCGCATATACTTTGTATTAGATGGAGAAAATTAATATAAATTCAAATAGGCACAGTTCGTTTATTGATGTGAAACGGACAACAGCTCTTGCTCCACCGGCTCATTTTCCTCATTTTCCAGCCCCAACAATCTCCGATACTTTCTTACAATTTTTTGGTAGTGCACATCAGGGCTGAATTCCCTTTCCGCTTTTGCCCGCGCGTTCATCCCATATTCTTTGATGAATTTTGGGAAACTTAATAAAAAATCGATTCTGTCCGCCAGTTCGTTGCTGTCACCTGCCTTGAAAAGAAGGCCTGTCTCCCTGTCATCGATCAGCTCCGGGATTCCCCCCATTGTGGAACCAATCACCGGCTTGCCCATGGCATACGCTTCATAAACGACCAACGGTGAATTGTCATAGCATTCCGAAGGAACAATCACAAATTTTGATTTGGAAATTAGTTCCTTCAACTCATCTCCATATCGCGCGCCCAAAAATTTTACATTGTCAATATTTTTTTCATGGACAAATTTCTCAAGCGCTTCACGATGATATCCTTTTCCGATAATAAACAAATTTGATTTTTTAACTTTTTCTACCGCTTTAAGTAGCGTCATTAATCCTTTGGCCTCTTCGAGCCGGCCAAAGTAAACGTAATAGTCATCATTTTCATAATGAGGTGCATACTGATCGATTTGTACTGTGTAATAAAGTTGTTCAATTTTCCGAGGATCGATGCCCGCCTGTGTGAACTTTTGCTGGAAGAATTGGCTTGGCACATGAAATATATCGACATTGTTTTCATAAATTTTCATCATCTTGTGAAGATAGGTTTCCACTGCAATCAGCAACCCTGCCATGCGGGAATTTTTGTGGCATTTTTCGATGATCGGGTAAAAATAATGCCCGCCCAGGCATTTTTCACAATTTTGCATGGTGTTCCAGTTGAACATTCGATAATTTGGGCAAATGACTTTGGATTGATGCGCCGTCAAAATCACGGGAATATTGTATTTTTTCAGCGAATGTAAAATGGAGGGGGAAATTTGATGATCGATCATGTGCAGATGAGCGATATCCGGTCTGGTCAATTCAATCAATTTCTCAATGCGTTTCCGCGCCTGGAGTGAATAAAGAATTCGTGAAATTATTTTACCGCTGTTTTTGATCTTTTCCCATTTGGAATTTAGATTGAATTCGATATTATCAACAAAATATTCTTCGTATTCTGTTTCAAAATTTTTCGGATCTTTCATCGCAAATGGAATAATTTCATGGCCATGTTCTTTCAAAATTTTCGTCAGTTCAAAATAATACCGTTCCGATCCACCCATGATATAATAAAATTTATTTATCATTAAAATTTTCATTTCTTACCACCCTTTACATTCCTATACTACATTCATTGCATCAGTAGAATTGAGGCCCAATGACAATGCCACAAAAAAGGTATTCCTTCCTTTTCAAAACGTCAATCCCTGAACATTTTCAAAATCATATTTCGATATTTATTCCAAACCCTGGTCGGCATGCCAACAAACATCCGGCTGAACACATCATTTTCGAACATGGCCGGGATCAGGTAAACGAAAAACGAACCGACCCAGTACTGCCATTTCATTTTATGGTCTGTCGTTTCGAGATAATTGGGAATTTTCTTGCCCAGCATTTTTTGAATCCTGCCGAAAGCATAATTTCCTCTTTTTTTGAAAATCATGGTGTAACGCTGTCCGCTAAAAATATGTTCGGCATTGGAATCCTGAATATGAATGACACCCTGTTCAACCATTTGATGAACGATCTGTTCTCCTATCTCCGTCCGCGTCATGATGTGAGACCAGCCGCCGGCATCATCTTTCAAATCGGAACGCCATTCATCTCCCAAACCCAAATCCGCCAGTTCATTTAGCTGGTCACAACACATGGCACAACGCCTCCGCTCAAAAACATAATGGGAGAACAAAAATTCATCGATGGGATATAAAAAATTATCGCTTCCATCTTTCATTATTGCCCGAAAGCCACAAGGCCAATCGCCATCGCGATACTTAATATTGTGAATTTGTGAGAATTCTTTCACCCCGGCGCGTCGCAGCAAATATTTTGTGGAAGACAGTGTTGGATTAAACCCACAAAAAAGTCCCATCCGAACCACGATTCGTTCTTTCAGCTTTTTCTTGACATTTTCAGCCAACCGCAATCCGTGAAAATGACAGGGAAGGCCGACTATCGCATATTTCCCGTTTTTATCAGCCAGAACATCTTTGATCGCTACATTCATTGGAACCGGCAGGTATTTGGACTGCTGGGCCGACACCAGGTCTTCTGTATTTCGTGCAATAAACACATCCGGCTCCAAAGGACGTTCATGACTCATTCGGACAACAATCGCGCCGGTGATTTGGCCGCTCTTTAGCATGGCATCGAGAATCGCTGTTGCCACACCGCCGGAAGCGCCGTTATAGCGAATGTCATCGTCCTTGGCATACGCGGTGTAAACGTTCAGATAATTGCCATACAGCTCCTCGTCCGGTATTTTGCCGAATAAATCGAGATTCAATTGATTCAAATCCAGTTCTTCGCCGGGGCAGACCTTTAAACAGATTCCGCAATCGATACATTTTTCATCATCCACAACCGGCAACAATCCCTTTTTGGGATGCTGTTTCATTGTGATGGCATCTGTCGGGCACATACCAACGCAGGTGCCACACTGTGTACAGGTGTCATGCTTGACGATTGGTGATATATTTTTTTTGGATACCTGGTCTGTCTTGTTTCTGTTCATTATTTTCCTTTATCTTCATTTTCATTTTATATTTCATAATGAGTTCATTTTTTCTAATCTGCCTGACAGCAATAGCCAATGCTGCAATAATCCAGAAAAAAACTTTCATTCGATAATGTTGATACATCGGTCCGAAATTCACTGCTGCAAGGAACGCAATTTGTCCACCCAGACACCCCAGAGAGACACTGCTCAGGAATGCATCTTTTAGTTTGGTACCACGGTAAGAAGCCCGGACCGCATAAAAAATGAACCACAGAAAAAACAGCAGGCCGGGGACTCCAGTCTCGACCGCCAATCTCAAATATGTATTATGAACCGGGTGCCAAAATGCGAAATAACGAAACGAATGAAACTGGTAATTGTACAATCCCACTCCAAACAAAAAGTGATCCTGAAGCAACCTGAATGCCACGTTGAGCATGGTAACGCGATGAGTTCCATCAGCGCCACGCTCGAAACGTCGCTCGATGGTATTCCAAAACACCGCACCAATGACAATGACTGCAATGAGTACAATGACGATAGCCTTCATCAATCGCGGTGAAATACGGCCGCGCCTGCCAAGCACAAGCACCATAAAAAACATGCTTACAACGAATCCTGCCCAGGAAGATCGCGAAAGGGAGAAAAATAATCCCCCTAATGACAATAAGGTTACAGAACCATAAATAAATCTTTCGTTTCGCTTCCGCAGAAACATAAACAACCCAAGCGCCAGTGGTATCAATAAAATAAGATGCGCTGCATAACGATTCGGACCGTAATATGTACCGACCACCCGGCCAATATTGGACAACATTCGTCCCATGGACTCTCCGAACTTGTCTAATCCGAGCGGCCCGCCGGTGGCTCGCTGTGCAATGCCAAGCAATCCCTGAATAGCTATCCCCAACATGAGGTAATCAACAACGATTTTGAGTTTCACTCTGGTGTCGATTCTGTTAATCATATAAAAATAAATGAGCACGGACTTGATTAGTAAGTACACTGCCAATCCACCCATGACCTGAGAAATTGCGAACGCCACACTAATGATTCCCCAAATTACCATCAATGTGGCAGGAACCATGGTTGGGCCGGTGTAAATTCTCCCACGTTGAAATCCGCGCGTTTTTAAAAACCATGAAAAAAATAACATATACAAAAATATATCACTGGCAAAAACAAGTCGAATAGCCACGAATCGCCCGATACCGAGATTGAAAGGCAGAAAAAATAAATAGCATCTCAGAAAAAGAAGCTCTTTATCTTTCAATATGTAATTTATTCTTTTATTCAGATTCATGCGTCAAAATTTGATAGATGACAGTGCCCAAACCATTTTTTTCTTTGTCGAAATATATTAACTTCAATTGTAGCGGAATTCTTTTTCGATCCAGTAAATAACCCAGCGTTGGATAATCTTCCCGATACCGATCGTTCAGCACAATGTAATCCACATGGCGATATCGAGCGTATTCCAGCACACGCTCGATTGAATTGTGCGGGATTGTTACGGACTCCTTGATCTCATAATTCCCTGCATAAAATGAAACTGCATGATTTTTCGCCATTATGACCGGGCTGTCAACTCCATGGTCTTTCAGCCACAATCCTGCTTTTTTTTGTTCAATACAGGGAGCCCACTCGTCGACTGAATCCAGATATTTTCTCATGTGCTTCCCAAATTCGGGTAAAATCGAGGCGCCGACAATGCACAAAATAACCAGAACAGAGCTGATCGTACTAATTTGAAACGTTTTACTTTTTCCCCCTAAATTTATTTTTAGTGTTTCGCTCAGCCACTCAATTACCTTATTCGTTCCAAGTGCCACCCAGATTAAACTTATGGGGATAAGCGGCACAAAATACCGCAGCGTAATGTGAAAAGCAGGGATCAATACAAACCAGAAGAATCCGATGAAACTTAACAGGTACAGATTGACCATCGTGCGCTTTTTTGACCAGGGGGTCACAAATAGTCCGATCCCTAACAAAAGAAGCAACGGTACGGTCAGAACTTTGGTGAGGTCCTCGGTAAAAATTTTATAGTAATTTTCGAAAACTTTTTCAAGGAATGCTGATTTTGCTATTTCAATTTCCGCGTCGCTGTCTTCTTTTATTGCATTTAAAAATGTGCCCAGGTGATAAATATCATCCTGTAAAACTCTCTTATTGTCGCTTGATAATGAGTGGTGCGGATCTTCGCTGAACTGATCCTGGTTTTTCGCATAGATCGCGCCCTGCTGGTTGGCAGCACCTTTAGTACTGATTGTCCATTGGCCGGTTTCTCCTTTCAAATAAAAAAGATAGGGAACTGACATTGCCAAAAAGCCGACCGTAGAAATCAATAAAATAAGAATATACGAAGTAATTCGTGTTTTTTGAAAAACTTGCCCCAGCAAAACGACAACGATGATTCCGGCAAATGTGAGGATGAATCCCAAACCTTCCGGTCTTGTTAAGTACGCCATTCCGAAAAAAATCCCGGTAATCGCCGCAAGAACAACATTTTTGTTTTGAATCGCGTACCATCCGGCAATGATGCCAGAGATTGCCACAAAGCTGTACAGCGCCTCGGTCAACGCATAAATGCTGAAGGTAGCCGAAAAGGTAAAAAAAGCGATCAGCAAAGAAGCGCCGTAAGCAGTTCGCTTATCAAATTCTTCTTTTACAAAAAAGAAAACAGGCACTATTATAAAACTTGCACTAAGCACTGAAAGCAATTTGCCGGCCAGTTCAAAATTCGGAACAATGTATGAAAACAAAGCAACAGCCAACGGATAAAATGGCGACCAGTAGGTGTGAAGCACATGATTCAATCCGTTGATGTGACCGCTTGCTGCCAGCTTGAGATAATTCACCTCATCGAATCCCACAGCGTATGCTTTTGTCATGAGAAGGAGACGGAAGCCAATTGCCCCGATTATGATGACTGTCAGCCATATATAATCCCGGCCTGTCATATTCTCGTTCAATTTATGTCGCCATTTTTCCGGCATTTAGTTCGCTCCAGAAGCAGTTTATTGACTGTGATTTCCATTCATTTTAAAAAACAGGTCTTCATAACTATCGGTGATCCGGTCCCAGGTGTATGCTTCTTCTATTCGTTTCACAGCTTTGTGTTTATATTCATCCACCACATCGGGATTATCGACAAGGTATTGCATTTGCTTCTGCAAATCCTCCACATCGCTCGTGTTGAAATACAGCCCGGCATCCCGCAGCACCTCGGTGTGTTCCGGAACATGATTGGCCAGTACGCAATTCCCGAATCCCATGGCTTCCAGCAGCGCAGGATGCGTCCCTCCGACTTCCGTTGCCTGTGTGTAAAAATAGGCATTGGATTGAAATTCGCGGTATCCCTTGCCAAACACATACCCGGTGAATATGATCCTCGGATCTTTTGTTTTCTTCAAATCCTGAATATATTTCGTGTTGTAAGGCGCGTCGCCTACGACCACGAGATTCAAATCGGTTTTCACATTTTCGAATGCTTTGACCACGAGATGCGCGTTGTTTTCCGGCTCCAGCCGGCTGACGTACAAAATATATTTTTGCGGCTGCACATTAAATTTTTCCAACACATCAATTGTTTTTTCCTTCTCGGTTGGCGCGCCATAAGGGATGAATGTCGAAACCTTTTTAAATTTTTGTAAATAGTATTTTTCAATGAAAATCGAATCCGTGACCACCTGGTTCGGAAGAAACGTGGCCAGGCATTCCGACATCCGATAGAACCATTGTCCCAACACATTCCACTTGCCCCGCTGCCATTCCAGGCCGTCCACATTCAGCGCGACCTTTTTCCCGGTCAGTCGCGGAACAAAAGAAAAAACGCTGTTGGCGCTGTTGCAGATCAGCACCACATCGAATTTCCGGAATGTCGCGTGCCCAACGCACACGGCTGTATGCGCAACCGTGTCAAAATACTTGTGGCTGATTGTGGGGAGAATGACCAGCTTCACTCCTTTGTATACTTTATCTGTGTAATCAATGATGTTCGATCGTCCGTAAACTGTGACCTCATGTCCTTTTTCAACCAGTCTCGTGGACAGTTCTTCGGCGAATGTTTCGAACCCCCCGTAATTGGCCGGAATGCCACGAATTCCCATAATCGCTATTTTCATAATTCCCGCTGTTTAATTTAAAGATACAAATTGTTTGATCTGATTTACAACCGTTGCCACATCCTCCTCTGTCATTGCCGGGTAAAGTGGCAGGGTCACCTCTCGTGAGGCAATATCCTCTGTTTTCTCCAGACTATTCTTTCCATTCCATAATTTCTGATGATATGAAAACTGGTGAATTGGAGGATAATGAATGCTGGTTTGAATTCCTCCTCCTTTTAAAAACTCCATAAATTTTTGCCTATCCATTTTTCTATCGACTAAAATCGGATAGATGTGATACGACGACGTCCCAAAATGACCATCGAACGGCCTTGTCACGCCATCAACATCCCGAAGCAATTCATGATATTTTCGAACCAGCGCTTCTCGCTTCTTATTTTTTTCCCCCAGCTTTTTCAATTGAACAAGACCAATGGCCGCCGCAATTTCCGATGTACGGTAGTTAAAGCCTAAATCGACCACATCGTATGTGTAGGCGTGTCCTTTGAAACGATCCAGGGTCAGCGTTGTCATCCCGTGCGAGCGAATGAGCCGAAGCTTTTTTGCAATTTCGTCTTCGTCCGTGGTCAGCATGCCGCCTTCGCCGGTGGCGAGATTTTTATTGGAAAAGAAACTGAAGCTCCCGCATGTACCGAACGTGCCGCACATCTTTTTCCCGATGCCGGCGCCGGGCGCGTGGGCCACATCTTCCAGCACGATTAAATTATGCCGCTGCGCGACACTCAGAATCCTGGCCATGTCGCAGGGATAGCCGGCATAATGAACGACCAGAATGGCTTTTGTTTTCGGCGTTATCTTTTTCTCGATATCGGCCGGAGAAACATTTAAATCGGTCTCGCTTGTGATGTCCGCAAATACAGGGGTCGCGCCGGTGTACAGCACTGAATTTGCCGTGGCGACAAAAGTCAGCGAAGGCAAAATCACTTCGTCGCCGGGACCGATTCCTGCGGCGACATTTGCCAGATGCAGCGCAGTGGTGCCGTTGGAAACCGCAAAAGCGTGTTTGCTCCCTACCAGATCACAAAATTTCTGTTCGAATTTTCGTGTCACCTCACCCATGGTCAGCCATTTCGAGGCCAACACTTTGGTAACTTCCTGAATTTCCTCTTGTCCGATGTCGCTGTCAAACAGCGGTATTTTCCATTGACTCATTGCTGCTCCGTTCATTCAATAGTGATGTCAAACAAATGTGTGAACTGATTTTCTGCTGAATCCGATTTTATTTTTACCTTTACTTCGTATGTCCCTGGTTTTATTTCCGCCGGAATATCACTGAAAATTTCATCCCGAACTATTCGGTCCGATTCCCAGTTCGAGGTTGGGAAAGCCCCGAAAACCGGTCCATGCTCGATCAAAAATTTCTGTCCGTTCTGCTGATTTTCAATTTTATAAATAAACTGGAAATCTGTTTCAACTCTTTGGCTCACTTCCCAGAAACATGTAAAATGAATCCCTCGCTGCCATTCAATATCCCCGAATTTTTCCAATTCAACATAATACCGAAGTTGCTCGAATGTATTGAATCCAACGCAATCAAGGCTTGCCGAGACATCCGCGCTCAACCGGTTATTTATATCATTTCCATCGGAATAAGCAAGCTTTTCAAGTCCATTTTTATAATCCGCATTTTTTTTGAAAAGAGCCACGCCATCTTCGTATTGCATAATGCCATATTCTTTGTTCGACAATACTTTTCGGATGGAATCGTTATCTGCCCAGAAAAATGGCAGGTGGAACGTTGTCCGTGATATCAGCGTTACTTTAGGTGCATAAAAATCGTAAAGCACATAATCCGCATCATAGGCATGATCGTTGAATGCGTATAATTCGTGCCGCTCAGCAGCGTGAACCGCCAATCTCGAATCTGCGGACAGCGATGCTTCCTGCGGGATCTGTTCGATGATCTTCTTTATCACCCGATGATGGTCAGTGATTTTCCATTTCCCCGCATCAAATGCATTGGATTTGATGAAGAAGAAAACACCTGAGCTCAGCAGGATGAAAACAGGTGCCGCTTTCAACCACGTCCCGCTTTTTGGGTATTTCAATCGAAAATAATACTTAACATTTTTTAACCCATAAATCGCTGAAATAAAGATAAATGGCGCGATGGTCGCGCTGTAATAGTGTTCCACGTCGTGCGTGTAATAATAACTGCTGATCAAATTAATAGCGAATATGGGCGCTGCTATGAGCAACGTGGTTGGACTAAACCAACTGAAAAACAGCACAGGACCAAACAGAAAAATGAAATATCGAATGTTATACTTTTTGGCCAGAAATTTCACCAGGTATAATGGATCATCTTTGATATTCGCCAGATGATCCCAGTGAGATTCCGCGCCTTCCATGATGATAAATTCCGGCAAACCCAGCATGGAACGAATCGCCATGCGCTCAAACCAGATAAAAAACCAGGAGAAACCGACAATCGCGACGATTACACCGAGCTTCTTTTCTTTCAAAATAAAGAATGCGTAAATTCCCATCATAAATATGAGCAGCGCCGAATCCTCCCTGCAGGAGATAGCGATCACTGCAAACAGGGCAAACAATCCGATTTTTCTTTTCTGCAGGTAATAAAACGCGAACAGTAAAAACGGGGCCGCAAACGTCACGCCATGCACATCAAAAAGATTGGCATTCTGAATTGCAGGGTATAGCAGGTAGCTGAGCGAAAACACCAACGCGGCGAAACTGTTTTTCAGCTTATCCTGAGCTAATCGGAAGACAGGAATGGCTCCCAATGATACAATCATTGTTTGCAGAATCAACAGCGTGTATGGATGTGAAAACACCCGGTAAACCACCGCAATGGGCAGGTAAATAAATTCCCAGTGCGCCATCCAGAAACGCATCATGGGTTTGCCCATATTCACACTTTCCTGGAGAATCCAGCCCTGACTCGTGTTCCAAACCGTTTGGATCATAATGCCCAGGTCATACACTGACGCCGAAAAACTTTCATAGCGAATAATCGAAAGATAGCTGAATACGACTGAATAAATTCCAACGGCCGCCAGCATGAAATAAAAATAAGCGGGATCATGCCCCGTTGAGATTTGAGAATTCCGGTTGGAATTTTTATGATTGAACTTTCTCTTCAATGCTTTGATATCCTGTGAAACAGATGATTTTTCAATTAGAATTATGGTGACACAACAATCTCACTCTTTTTTTTTGCAACGACTTTTTCCGAATAGAATCGCTCCAGGAGAAAACAGAGAAACAACGATAAATAGGTGACCAACCTCATAATCAGGATGGCCAAAAATGCAATTCCGCCCAGGCCGTAATAGAAATCATACAATCCATAAATTGTGATTTCCCGAACACCCACGCCGCCGGGGAAGGGTGAAATCAATCCGATAAAATTGGTGACTGTCCCGGCAAAAATGACAAATGTTAAATCCACTTCAGGGTGTCCCAGTGTGGTAACGACCATCCAGAAAACATAATAGCTGATGATTAAATTGACAATGGATATTATATAACTGTATGCCAAATAATCTTTCCGCCTTGAGGTGAGCCGGATCGCTTCGACAAATTTGTGGAAGAAATCCACAGATTTGAGTTTTCGTTTAAAGAGAAAACCGGCAATCACCAAAAAGAGCACAATGCCAACGCCAATGAAAATATTGGTGACTACTCCCTGATTCCCGGCGATCTTTGCAGCCGTGGCAGTCAACTTTGACAGATGCCCGCCAATGATGACGCTGAATAGCGCAATGGAAATTTCCGACGAATGTTCGATGAAAATTTCCCCCAAAATGGATGGCAGGGATTTTCCCACTTCAATGCCTTCCATTTTTTTCAGAAGTACCGCTTTTACCGGCACGCCCAGCTTTCCCGGCATGGTGAAATTCGCTGCCAGCGCGTTGATTGTCACTCTGAAAATATTCATCAGCGAAATTCTATCTTTAATCGCCAAAACCAGATAATACCAGCGCCAGCCGCGGAAAAAATTCGCGCTCATGGTAAATAACAGCACAATAAACAATGTAAAGAAATTTACATTGAGTAGCGTTTCTTTATATTCATCGAGATTTTCGCGATTGTTGTAAATAACCCAAATCAGGCCGCCTAGAATAAGAACCACGAACACCCAATTTATCAGCTTGCTGAACGTGGATTTTTTTTGCTCTTGTTGTTCTTCCATAAATTGCACTCGACATCAAAGTAATTCTACTTTTAATTTATCATATTCTTCCATCGCTAATTCATAATCATCTTTTCGTCCAATATCCCGCCAGTATTCTTTGAACGGATAGCTGAGCACTTTTCTGTTTTCCTTGATGGACAGCTTAATCAAGTCCGGCAAGTCGAAAAACTCGCCCTTTGGAATCAACTCCAGCATGCTTTTTTCGAGAATATAAATTCCCATACTCACCTGGTGCACCAGTGTAGGTTTCTCGATATATTCAGTAATTCGATAATCGGAATTCGTCTTCAATATCCCAAGATCAATTTTCACTTCTTTGTTGTAGGTGGCAATAGTAATCTGTCCTTCATGCATTTTGTGAAACGCGACAAGATCGGCATATTTCAAGTCCGTAAGAATATCGCCATTCATCATCAAAAATGTATCATCCAGATTTTCAATGAGTGTGAGTGGTCCTGCTGTGCCCAGAGGTTTATCCTCGCGCGAATACTTGATGTTGATTCCCCATTTGCTGCCATCCCCGAAATACGCTTCGATTAATTCAGCCAGATGTCCGACCGCCAGCACGATTTCATTGAACCCATTCTTTTTCAATTGGCGGATGACCACTTCCAAAATGGGCATATCCAGAATTGGCATCAGTGGTTTCGGTAGAATTGTCGTGTACGGTTTTAAACGTGTTCCCTTTCCGCCAGCTAAAATAATTGCCTGCATCGTCATCCTCACTCAGTTAAACATTATATTGTTCAGTCTTGTACATATCCGAATTTTCTTTGATAAAATTTATGGTCTCCATCAATCCCTGGTCCAGGGTGTGGGCCGGCGCCCAATTCACCAGTTCTTTGGCCTGCGAATTATCACAGATCAGGGTCAGCACTTCGCTTTTTTCAGGACGAATTCGCTGTTCATCCGTTTGTATTTTCACTTCTTTTTTCAGCAGTTTGAAAATTTTTTGAGCCAGATCGCCAATGGTAATTCCCTGGCCAAATCCGACATTGGTCACTTTGCCATTCGTATTTTCGTACTCCGCAATTTTCACGAAACCTGCCACTGTATCTTTGACAAAATTCAAGTCCCGGATCGGACTCAGCGAACCCAGAAAAATTTCATCTTTGATGAGCGCCTGGGAGATGATGGTCGGAATTACTGCGCGCGCCGATTGCCGCGGACCGTAGGTATTAAACGGACGGATAGTCGCGACCGGCAATTCGAACGACAGATAATAACTCTCCGCAATTTTGTCCGCGCCGATTTTGCTGGCGGAATAGGGCGATTGCCCCTGCAGTGGGTGTTTTTCATCGATCGGCGTGTAAATAGCTGTGCCGTACGTTTCACTGGTGGATGTGTGAACGACCTTTTCCACCCCCTCATCGAGACAGGCCTGCATCACGTTTAGTGTCCCGCGGACATTGGTCTCCACGTACGACATGGGCGCCTGATACGAATAGGGAATAGCGATTAGCGCCGCAAGATGAAAAACCACATTTCGGCCGGCAACCGCCTTTTGCATAGCAAATGGATCGCGAATGTCACCCGTCACTACTTCGATTTCCTTCTTGATGGTCTTCGGCAATTTTTCCAGTAATCCCCAATCGTTTCTCGAATTATAATGAACCAGCGCCCGAACTTTTGCCCCACGCACTACCATGTGCTCGGTTAAATGACTTCCAATGAATCCCCCTGCACCTGTTACCAGGACTTTTTTCCCTGTCCAATCCATCTAATTTTCCTTATTTTGTTTTGAAATTTCAGTTCACAAATCGCTTGTAAATTTCTTTCATCTGTGACGCGATCACAGGCAGCGTCAACTCTGTCTCCACTTTCTGTCGATTCAATCTACCAAAATCATGAGCGGCTTCCGGATTATCGAATAAATAATTGACCTGCTCAGCTAATTTCAAAGAATCTTTGAACGGAAAAATATAGCCATTCACACCATCTTCGATGTATTCGCCGCTGCCTTCAGGGGTGCACACCACGGGTAATCCGCACGCCATGGCTTCCAGCGTGGAAATGGGCGAGCCTTCTGTCAGCGAAGGCATAACAAAAACCAGCGCATTCCGGTATAGTTCCAGCAATTCTTCCTGGGAAATTCCAGTGGTGACTTGAAAATTATCCAGTCCATCTATGATTTCCTGCAAATCGTTGGGAATTTGGGACGCGACTGCGATCACCTTGCCTTTGATGTGCTTCGCCGCATGAACCAGCGTATCGAATCCCTTGGGCAGAGAACCTCTTCCCACATAAATGGCGATTTTTTCCTTTTCTTTGAATTTTTCCGCCGGCTTGAAAAATTCGTTATCGATGCCATATTTGACAATTTCAATTTTCTCGGCAGGAATCTTCATTCGCTCCATCAGGTATTCTTTATAGGCCTGGCGCGACACCGTGATGCAATCCGCATTTTGCAGTCCCCTTCTCTCATAATGCAGAAAAAGCGAGTAGCTGAAAAAATTAAAAAATATTTTGTATTTCAACGGCAAATATTTGCCCAACATCAACGCCTGCCTTGAAATTAAATAGTGAATAGAAACGACCGTCGGAATTTTCGGCTCGCTCCACGCAAGTGTGTGCGGCGACATGAGCTGCAAAATATCATAGTTTTGTTCAATTTCCGGCAGCACTTTTTTGCCCAGCGCCGGGTAGATGAATATCTCCCGAAAATTGGGATAGGTGATTATCGAATTCGGCATTGACGTCTGAATCCCATCCCCGTATGAAAGAATATCGACCGCGCTTCCATTCCTGGATAAATATTCAGCCAGACGTTTCGTCCAAATTGCAATGCCCCCGTGGGGATTCAGTTTGTATAATTCAACAATTGTTGCAACGTTCATAGTTCTACAGTTTATTTAATATTTTATCGGCCTTTACTTCAAAACGCTGTCACCCTGAGCGGAGTCGAAGGGTGATATGTGACCGAATTTTAATCACACCTCGACTCCCACTCGGTGTGACAGAACAATTGTTCTGAAAATCACTAATTACGATTCAACAAATCCGAATAAAGCGCTTTAATATTTTCTCGCGTCATCTTCCATTGAAATTGGGCCACCATAAATTCCCGGCCCTTTTTTCCCATCGTTTCCGCTTCTTCGGGATGGGTCAGCATCCATGAAATTGATTGTCCCAGTGCCGCCGGATTATTGGATTCAACTAACAATCCGCCACCGGGTGTGATCAATTCATTGACCCCATTGATATCCGAAGCAATGCACGGCGTTTCCAGCGATAGCGCTTCCATGAGGCAACTGGGTGTTTTATCCACAAGGGTTGGCAGCACGAACACATCGGCTGAACGAACGTACCGCAAATTTTCTTGCCAATCCAGGCTGCCCTTAAAAATTATGCGAGGATGGTTCTGGGCCAGTGCCCTCAGCTTTTTCTCTTCCGGTCCGCTGCCAGCAATGACCAAATGGGCGTCCAGCTTTTCCAGAATGGGCTTGCACGCTTCGATTAAAACATGAACGCCCTTGTATTTGACAAATCGCACACCGGTGTAAATTAATTTCGGAAATCTTGTTTTATCTTCAACGGTTTTAAATCGGCCTCTCACAATTTCATCGGTATTGATACCATTGTGGATCAGCTTCAATTTTTCATCACTCAAATGAAGATATTTTTTCAAAATATCTACGAGATACTGGGCAATGGGATAAATTCTGTCAAATTTGAGATAAAACTGTTTTTCAACAAAACGCAGAGCGCTCGCCGTTCCCAGTTTATTCTCCCAAATCCAGCTTTCGCCCACCGCAGGATCCCACCCGTTTTTATTCGAATTGCACAAATATTCATACGTCATGCTACCGCCAAATTTGAAAACCGTTTTTTTCCGCGTCAGCAATTTTGTAATTAACCCGGCAATCCCGGTGGCCGTATCGTGACAATGGAGTAAATCCGGTTTTTCTTTTATAATGACGCGAATACCTTTCATCGCGATACGCAGACACAAGCCGATAAAATAAATGCCGGAGCCTCTGTTTTTAATAAACGGTACGCCCGCCCTGTAGACGAAATAATTTTCGTTAAGCTGCTCAAATTTTTTCAACCCGGGTGCATGCTCGCAAACCACAAAAACCGTATGCCCTTCATTGCTCAAATCCAGCCCAAGGTGATACGCGTCGATGCCGGCGCCCCCGGGCTGCGGTGGAAATTTGCTGCAATAAAATATTAGCTTCAATCGAATGGATCCCTTTACCGTTTATTCAATGAATTCATGGAATTGATTTTACTCAATAACATCCGATTACGTCGCATGCTTTCCTGGGTCAACCGCCAGCTATTGTTGAATGAGTCCAGCAGCAATCCCAGCATAAAGACAATTGCTGACAGCATAATACTCAAGGCTGTGATAATGGCCAAACCGATGTGATACATCATACCGGTCTGCAAGTAAATGATAAAGATATACGTACCGGTTGTTACGCCGACCAGCAAAAAGAACATAGAAACCAGCACGAAAAATATCATGGGATTGTAATCCCGGAAAAGCGTGATGATAGTGTACAGAATTAAAAAGCCATCGCCCCATGTGCTCAACTTTGAATCTGAGCCTTCGGGTCGATGCCGGTAATCGATTGGCACTTCGATTATTTTGAAGCTTTCCTGCAACGTGCGAATGGTCAGCTCGGCTTCTATTTCAAATCCCTCCGCCAGGAGAATAAGTTTTTCTACCAGCCTGCGGCTCATCACCCGGTAGCCGGAGAGAATGTCCTTCAATTTTACTTTGAATATTCGATTTAAAATAGTTGTGAGAACGAAGTTGCCAATTTTATGCGAAAACGAAAACGCCTTCTCCGAAATTTGTTTTCGGGAACCGACCACCATATCGACCTGCCTGTTTTTCACCGGCTCAATCAATTCCCAAACGTTATCAGCGCTGTAGGTTAAGTCCGCATCGATCATGATGTAAATATCGGCGTCCACATTCTCCAGCATTTTTCGAACCGCGTTCCCCTTTCCCTGCTGCTCGCACGGGATGACAACCGCGCCGGCTTTTTCAGCGAATTCCGCAGTGCGATCCCGGCTGTTGTTATCCCCAACGTAAATAGAAGCTTCGGGCAATGCCTCGCGATATTCTTTCACAACTTCAGCGATGGTCACTTCTTCGTTGTAAGCAGGAATAATGACGGCTAATTTCATTAAGCTCTCCTAACCTGGATTATTCATTATAATGCATTAAGGAATCCAGATAGCCTGAATGGTGCTTAATTCCGAATTCATTATATCTAACTTTGTTAAATTTCATATATCTGATTAATTTTATGAATAACATTAAGTTAAATATCTATTGTTTGAAATTTGTGAATAATTCAAGCTAAATCCTATTCCAATATTTCTTCAATATTGTATTCCTTGATATCCCCGGCATGGGTAAAAATGATCATTTCACCAATCAATCCCATGGCCACCATTTGAATGCCAATCACCAGCAGCAACGAACCCAAAAGAAGCAGCGGCCGTCCAGCAATTGGACCATAGCCCAGTATTCGGTACAGAAATAAATAGATTTCAATCAATCCGCCGAACAGCGTAAAAACACCGCCAACGAAACCCAGAAAGTGAATGGGCTTTTTCGAATATTTTGTCAGAAAAACAACCGTTAAAATATCCAGGCTTCGCTGTAAATATTCACTGAACGATTTCGATTTTCTGAATTTGCCTGGCAATTGTTCAATTTTCTCTTCGGTAACTTTATAGCCCTGTTTCTTCGCCAGCAGCGGAATAAACTGATTGAGACCTCCGTAAATCTGGATATCTTCCACCACTTCGCGATTCATCACCAGAATTCCGCTATTGATATCTTTCAGTTTCAGGTTCGATATTTTATTAGTGATGTAATTGAATACATGAGATATGAATTTATTCAGAAACCAGTCTTTTCGGGGATAACGCCATCCAACGACAAGATCGTTACCCTCGTCCAGTTTGGCCAGCAATTTTGGAAGGTCTTCTGCATTGGGACGAACTCTGGCCGTGTAGAAAATCACCTGCTCTCCGGTTGATAATTTGAATCCGGCTTCAAATGCTGAAGCTTCTCCAAATCTGGATCTCATTTTGATGAGTTTCACATTTTGATTTTCCTGAGCGATTCGATAAAGTCTGGAGTACGTTGCATCTTCGCTGTTATCATCCACGAAAATGATCTCATAGACCTTGCCCAGATTGTCAAAAGTTAATTTTAACTTTTCAAAATAGTCATCGACATCTGCTTCCAGATTGTAAAAAGCCACAATCACTGAAACCTGAATGCAGGATTCTACAGCGTTGGCCTCGACCTTCACGTTTTCAGATGAATTGACAATTACGTTTTGTTCAGACATTTTCATTTACCTTTATTCTTAAAATTGCTGCAGGTTAGCATTATATATTGAACCTAACTTGAACTCTTTTTAAAAAATCTCCCATTGGAAGGTGTGTCCGCTAAATAAATACTTTTTCGTTTTCCGGTTTTGACGATCAAATCGGCCAGCAGCCCCCAGACAAAAAATTGCACTCCTGTCGCCACGAACAAAAACACGGACGTCAATAAAATATTGATGTCGGTCAATGGTTTATTGAAAAAATACACCCGGTAAAAAATCCATAGCGTGGACAATATTCCAAACGTAATAAAGAGCGCGCCGATTTTCCCAAAAAATCTCAGGGGTGTTTTCAAATATCGAATGAACAGATTCATGGCCATCAAATCTACGATCACGCGGAAGGTTCGGGTGATGTTATATTTTGATTCCCCAAATTTACGCGGATGATGTTTCACAGCAATTTCAGTGATCCGCGCACCTTCAATTTTCGAAAGCGCCGGGATGAACCTGTGCAGTTCGCCGTACAGATTGATCCGTTTGATGATTTCAGACCGAAACGCCTTCAGCGAACAGCCGGTGTCGTGAAGCTGTACCCCGGTGACCGAGCAAATTAACTTGTTGGCGATTTTCGACGGGACTTTCCGGATGATCAGTTTGTCCTTGCGATTCTTGCGCCAGCCAGCGACAACATCGTAGCCGTCATCAAGTTTTTTCAGCAACACAGGAATATCGGTCGGATCGTTTTGAAGATCACCATCCATTGCAAAGACGACCTCTCCGCTCGCTGCCTCAAATCCGGCGGCCATAGCTGCGGACTGGCCAAAGTTTCCCCTGAATTTGACGATCTTCACCGCAGGATTTTCGTCGTGGATTTCTCTGAGCAACGCATAGGTTTTGTCGCTGCTTCCATCATCTACAAAAATAATTTCGTGCGGTTTTCCCAGACCATCCATGACTTTGCGTATAGAGGAATGAAGAATTTTTACATTTTCTTCTTCATTGTAAAGTGGAACAACCACTGATATATCCAATTTTCTTTCCATGTCTCAATTCTGACTTTGATAATTAAATTCACATTTTTGAAAAATCAACCAAACTTGCCTGTTTTTTTTCTTTGAATTTAGTGAAGAAATACACTCCCAAAATAATTGGCAGGCAGATCAATATTTCCATCGTCACAGTTTTCAGATTATGGCTGTTAAACATACTCATAAAAAAATCATGACTTGACGCCGAACGGTGAACATCCAGGAAAAATGTAACCGGCGATAACAGATAAGCATTCCACACCGGCCAGAATAATTGCTCACCAAACGGAAACGAGGTATCCACTGCAAAAAAATCAGCGGCTACATGAGCAAAATATACACCTGAAAATATAACGCTAAATTGAACGAAATTCCTTTGCTTCATTAGATAATAAACAAATCCAGCGATGATGCCAATGAAGATTGACATAAACAAACTATGCGAGAGCCCATGATGATACCGCGATGGTTCGCCCATAAGGTATCCCGGAATAAAATCCAGATCCGGTGCCATTCCAATGAACAAAAAAACAAAATAATCGATGATAGAAAGACGAGCGTCTTTCTTTTTGGCGCCCGCGAAAATTGCCGTGGAAATCAGTGAATGTCCGATGGGTGTTGGCATAATATTTCAAATTCAATTTATTAGTTTGCCACTGCTTCTTTTTTGAAATTACTTTTCAACACATCATCCACAGCTTCATCATTTCCGCGAATACCATCCCAGATGCCTTTTGCTTTGCCCAGGGTGCCATTGGTGTTCTTCTTCAGCGCCACATCCCGCAGGTACATAAACGGCAGACTTCCTGCCGCAAAAATCAGGTATTTCACCCATTGCAGGGGAGTTGCATGTTTTTGCATGAACCGAATGGCATTCCTCGCAGCCAAATATTTTTTCCGAAACGAAAACTGCTCAGCGGTGGCATGCGGTTTATGCCACACTTTGGCATCGGGGCAGAACAAAACCTTGTAGCCGGCCTTGCGCACCCGAACGCTCAAATCAGTGTCCTCGAACCAATACCCAATATATTCTTCGTCAAACAACCCAACTTCCTGCAGCACTCTTTTTCGGGCAAGAAGAGCACCGCCCCACAGGTAATCGACTGGCTCCACTTTTTTGAACTGGCCCCGGTCAATCTGATTATCACCCCGGCCGCGCGAGACATTTTGCGTGAAATCGATTGTCCCCCCGGCGGAGAGAATCGTATCCGGTTTGCTGTGATCATACATCATGGCTCCCACCATACCCACATTGGAATCCGCTTCGGCGACATTCACCAGTTGCGTCAATGAGTCCGGCGCGCCCACAATATCGTTGTCCAGCATATAAATGTATTCAACAGGCGACTCAATGGCGCGTCGCAATCCGATATTTTTACCGCCAATCGCGCCATAATTCTTGTGATTTTCAATGATGGCAACATCAGTGAATTTCGCCCGAACCGCCTCGACTGAACCGTCCGTTGACGCATTATCCACGACAATTGTCTCATACAGCGGGTAATCCAGTTCCTGAACTTTTTCGAGGCAATCCAGCAGCATCTCCTTTCGATTCCAATTTAATATGACCAATGACACCTTTGCAGCATGTTCCATCTTGATTCTCCCTGTTGCAGAATTTAGTAATTCACACCAGATAAAACTCGTCGCTTCATTTTTGAATAAATGACACTGAAAAGCGACTGCCTTCCCCGGCCGGGCAAACATTTCACAAAATCACCGCTGATTCTTTTCACGCAATAGAAATCAGGACTTTCGCTCTCCCAATCAGGGTGGAGTTTGATACCCACGAAAGATATTCTGTAGCCTGCCTCGCGAAGTAACTGATGCGTTAACGCGCTGGATACATTCCATGGGCAGGCAAAATATTGGACATTTTTCCCGGGCAATTTTTCTTCAATTAATTTTTTGGATTTCTCTAATTCCATTCGAATACTGTTTACCTGTTCGCCAATGCTCTCGAACCTCTCGGATAAGTTATTTTTTCCGCGCCATTCATCCAGATTTTTATTTAGGTTTTCCCGCCACATTTTTTGTCCAAAAAATGATACGCCTCCATTCGCTTCCACATAAACCTGACATTGGGTTTGCAATTTTTCATCCGGCACGAATCGTGGTAAATCAGAAAACCGTGAATGAAATCCGTAAATCGGTTGCCCGGCCGATGGTTTTTCACAATATTTTATTTTTCCATCCTCTGATATTGCCGGCACATTCCAATCTTTTAAATTAGTCATGCTCGGTCGGTAATAATCCACCACTTCCGGTGAGACAAAAATTGCCGGATGATGCAGGGAGTGCGATTGGAAATCGACCAGCCCGCTCTCGTGCATTTCCCGGACCTGTTCCCAGGTTAACATGCCTTCCTTACCAACCCAGGCAGGAATGAGGAAAACGACAATTTTCATGAAATATTTTTTAAGCAGTGGGAAAACAACATCGTACACATCGCTCATGCCGTCATCAAATGTGAGCAACACTGACCTGCCTGAATTTTGTTCTCCGGTTTTCAGGGCTTCATAATATTCATCGCCGGACAGTGTGTTGTATTCATTCATTTCCAAATGAACTAAATGACTCTCAAATTCCTCGTGCGTCACGTGATGATAGCAAAATACAGGAATTTCCCTGAGTTCATTTTTCCGATACAAAAATGAGGGATATTCCTTTTTGTACAAATCACTGGCAAATATAACCAGTTCCTTGAACGGATTTACTCCACTTAACGGCAGCATGGCAGAACCTAACTATTCATTTTGTTTGAAAACCACAACTCCAGAACCGCCAGTGCCCAAAGCCGATGCGAAAAATTCGCTTTTTTGCTTTGATGCTGGTTCATCAAGTCCTGGATGAATTGATAATTGAATATACCCCTGTTTTTGATGCGGGATTCCGACAGGACATCCTGAATGAATCCTTTGACTTTTGGATTGTCGCGCATCCAGTTTTTCATGGGAATGCTATGCCCCAGTTTGTCTTTGCGATACACAATTTCGTGAGGCAGCACCTTCTCCATACTTTTTTTGAAAATATATTTAGTATCGGACATGCCCTTAATTTTCAAATCCGACGGGATGGTCGATGTGTATTCAATCAATCGATGATCCAGCAACGGAAACCTCGTATCAATGCCAAAATGCTTCAACAGTCCCATACGCCGCAGGTAAAATCCAACCACGGTTTGATAATCGCTGTACAGAGAGCGACTCAGAATATCGTTGCCATCGGCCTCCCGGTTGAACTGGTAAATTTCTTCGTACGGATTGTAATCGCTGATCTCAGCCCAGACATCGGCGTTGACAAGCTGCTTCATTTCCGCCGGGGTGTAATAAATTCGCCAGCGATGCGAGAACAGTTCTCTCGGAAAATTCACACTGATGGCGAACCGTTTCGCCTTGACGATTAAATTTTTCTTTTTCTCAGAGTCAGGCAATTGAGCAGCCACAGCCAGAATCGGCTTCAATAAAAATCCCGGGATTTTTTCGATGCGTTCGGCCATTTTATCCGCTTCATAAACAGGATGCCCGCCGTACAATTCATCGCCGCCATCGCCGGTGAAAATATTGGTAACTTCATTCTGCGCTTCTCTTCCCAATAAATATGAGGCGATGTTTATACCCAAATCTCCGAATGGTTCATCCATGAGGCTTGCTATCTCCTGAATCAGCTCCACGTGGTCCGGCGAATATTCGACCAGATGGTGCTGCGTGTGATAGTGATCTGCCATAATTTTCGCGTAGTGCGATTCGTCAAATGACTCGCCGCGGCACCTGAATGAAAATGTACTCAGACTGTTTTCGGCATGTTCGCTCATAAGCGCGACCATGGTGCTGGAATCCATACCACCGCTGAGAAAGACGCCCCGTTTTTGAGTCTTGTCGAACCGAATCTGTACGGCATCTTTCATCAACTCGAGTAATCTGTCGCTGACTTCCGTTTCATCGCGATTACTCTGATCAGCAAATGATAAATTCCAGTAACGCTGCAAATCAGTTTTACCATTTTCAATTACCAGCAAATGCCCTGGACGCAGCTTGTTCACATTTTTGAAAAATGTATAAAGCGCAGGATTATAGCAGAATAACAGGAATTGATACACGGCACGATAATCCAGTTCTTTGCCAACCTCAGGTAAATTAACGATGGAAGCAAGGCTTGTGCTGAAGATGACCTGATCGGAATCCCTGAAATAGAACAACGGCTCAATGCCGACCCTGTCGCGCCCCAAAATGATTCGGTGCCGCGCCCGGTCGTAAATGGCAAAAGCGAATTTGCCGTTCAGCTTTTGTACAAAATTATCACCAAATTTTTTGTACAGATATAAAACCTGAGCGCCAGGTTTTGGGCTTCCGTTTTCTGAAAACTTTTGCAGCTCAGTTGTATTGTATAACTGACCCTGAAAAACAACTGAAATTGTTTTCTCCTTATCACTCACCGGCATTGAAAATTCATTCGGCATACAGGGAAGCGCCAGGCAGCCAAAACCCACTTCTTTATCAATATAAACATTGGTTGCACCGGCTTTGCTATCCGTGTATTCAGCCATTTTATGCAACTTGTCCGGTGAAACCATATTTTCAGTACTTTTTTTAATAATGCCCCAAATCATGAACACTCCTTTACCTTACTTTTTAAACATTATTTGAAAATTTTCAACTATAACATTAATCTCATCGCGATCAAATGTTTTCATTATTAGAATTGCAACAACATATATGACACCGGTTAATAGAATCAGCGGAATTATCGGTATTGCGCTTAGATACTTAAATGCGACAAAAATGAGAACCGATGCAATTATTGGTTTGATCGACAAACTCAGCACGGGCAATTTAAGTTTATGTTTGTACAAATATATTGTCGCCCCGGCAAAAATTAAAAATTCAGCGATTACCGTGGTAACTGCCGACCCGTTGTAACCATAGGTTGGAATTAAAATTAAATTAGCAATGATTTTGAAAATCAATCCTCCCAGTCCAAGATACATAATTACCCGCTGCTTATTCATGGAAATTAGCGTCGCATTTATCATCCAGTTGGGATATTGAAACGCAATGCCGAAAAACAGTATTTGCAGCGTGAGAATGGCTGGAACGAATTCGCCTTTGAAAAAGAACGTAATCAAAAATTCAGAAAACAGAATGCCGTACGTCAGTGTCGGAATACCGGCGACAAACATATACTTCACCGATTTCACCGACAACCGCTTGTGATGTCCCTGATTTGTGGTATACAGTTCGGACAGTCTCGGCAAAATGACCAGCCAGAAAATTGTCGGGAGAATAGTAATGCCCTCATACAATTTAAACGCTGCATTATAGAGCCCAACTTCACCAAATTCCCGCATCAATGAAAGCATTACCGTATCGATGTATGAAAAGACTGTCAGAATAACAAAAAACAGCCCCAGAGGTAGTGCTTCAAGCTGCAAGTTCTTCATAAAATTAAAATCGAATTTCAATTTTATGGGGGCTATTTTTATTCTCAAAACCACCATAGTAATGATAAAATCAATTAACCGCACAGAGGCGAAGCTGATCGTAAATGGTAGCAATGCGTTCCATTGAAATAACGCCGCAAGTCCAATCGCGAGCAGCGCTGTACGTTCAATGAAGACGAGAACTGTATCCCATCCAAAATAATCGTGCGCCTGGAAAAACAAACGGAACGTATATTTCATATTCTTCAGCAACGCAGAAAATGTAAGAATATAAATGACGATCTTTGTCTGCGCGTCATAGCCCATCACATTGATGATGGCCAGCATAACGAGATACACGCCCAAACATAATACTGACTTCCAGACAAAAATATTGCCAATATACTTTTCTGTCAACTCCTTCTGCCGCGCAACATTTCGTACTGTCAAATCCCGCAGTCCAAAATCTGTGAACATCTCGAAAATGGTGGCAATGGCCAGGCCGGTTGTGAAAATGCCGTATTCTTCCTTGCCCAGCAGTCGCCCGACGAACGTCAGCAAAATGAACAGAAAAAACGTCGTCAACGTTGACAGAGTTGAATAGCTAATATTTTTTACAATGTTATATTCTTTCTTTTTCACAGTATTCTTTTCAAATCCTGTACATAGTGATTCCGTTAGTAGAAATTATCCGATGGTTTGTTCAATTCTGTCCGCCAGATTTTTCAACGCCCCGGCCCAGGTGTATTCTTTTTTGAGCATCTCGAAATCGCTCGGATCCACAGGTTTGCTTTTCTTTAACGCGTCCACCACCGCATCGGCGAAATTGTCGATATCAACCACGTTCAGCGTGCGATACTTTTTGGGTACCGCCCTTGCCGCCGGTTCGGTGGCTACAATGGGTTTTCCGCAGGCCAGCGATTCAATGATTTTCGTCGGCATGCCCCAGCCCATCAAGATTGGAGAAATCATCACATCACATTTTTTCAGATAATCTTCGAGATGTTCGACAAATCCGATGAATTCCATATTGGGATGATTGATGTCAGAAGGCGGATTGGCGCCAATGAACTGAAATTTGACATTGGGAAATTTTGCCACCACCTGATCCACAACTTTATCACGGGCCGCGTAAACCGCATCACGATTGGTGGAAATATTATAGTTCCCAAAGAACAGCACAATTTTCGGATCGTTCTTCGGTGATTCATAATTTGGATTGAAAATTTCTTCGTTAAAGCACTGTGGCACCGGAAACATTTTATCGCGGCTCACCCATTTCGAGTAATAATCGGCATCCTGCCCGGAAATGGGTACTAACAGATCACAATTCTTCACTCCCTTTTTTTCGATCTTATAGACATAGGGCACAAAAAGGTAACGACGTTTATCGGTTTTTGCTTTACCCAAATATTGCCGGAATTCCACGTTGTGGGAGCAGTATACAAACGGGATGTCATATTTCTTTTTGATTTTTATGCCGTAAATCGCGCTCAACCCATAGTCCGTTAACACTACATCATATTTTTTTTGACCAATGAGCGCCTCTGCCTCTAAAAGAATTTTTTTGCTGAATAAAAAATAATTCCGCATGGAGAACGGAATTTTAATTTTCCTGTCCACACCGGATACGCGCCACTCAAATTTATCTTCAAGAACCGGATCACCCGGATGGCCCGAGCCTTCCAAATAGATTAAATCGATAGAGAATCTCTTTGCGAGATTGGTCACAAATTCGCCCCCTCTCACGCCGGCGCCGGTATATGGCACGTGCGGATCGTAGACACTGATATACAACATTCGTTTTTTCATGCTATTCCTTTTTTTTGTCCGTCAGCTATTTTTCCATCTGCACAGTTTCGACTTGCGGGACAGGTTCTCTGCGATCGCGAATTATTTTTGCGGGAATCCCCACAGCGATGGAATAATCGGAAATATCAGAATTGACCACAGCAGAAGTCCCAATGACACAGTCTCTGCCGATGGTAACGCCATCGAGCACTTTTACGCCTGCACCAAACCAGTTATTGTCACCAATGGAAATGCCCTCGGCCTGACGGGCTTGCTCCAGCGGAGATACATCTAACCGGTCGAACTTATGGGTGCCGCCAACAAAATAGCAATACGCAGCAACCAATGCGTTTTTGCCCAGAGAAACCTTGTTGGCAGAAAAAAACTGACTGTTGAAACCAATATTAGCTCTGTCTCCCAGTATGATATCACCATTTTTACAATTCAAAATCGTATTTCGGCCAATGAAGACATCATCGCCAAGTTTTATGCCTTCATTATCCTGCCCCTTGGCGTCCAGCACCACATTGTCGTCAATCACCACATTATCGCCAATTTCGATTTTATGCGGATGTCGCAAAACCACGTTCTGGCCAAAGGTCACATTTCGGCCGACCTTGCCCAAAAGCTTCGGAAATAGTTTCATCCGAAGCACAAGGCCAAACGCGCCGGGCACCCAACTGCAAAACATCATAATGAATTCATATCGAATTAGCTTCCACAGCCCTGTCTGGCCGATGATCAGCTCCTGGTATTTTTTCAGTGCTGATTTTTTTGCATCGAACAATTCTTTTTGAATTTCAACTGTTTCTTCTTTCATGGAATTTCCTGTTTTTTTAGATCAACTAATACTACATAGATTACCTATTTTCTGTCATTTCCTCTGGACTTTACCCGGGGTACTTCCGTTGGTCGCCTTCGGTCGCCTGCACGTCTTTTGTCGTAGATCCGCCATCTTTTTGGAGGACAGGAATCTCATTCTAAATCATGAGGAGATTCCGCCAGAAGCATGCGACTGAAAGAAGTGCCTGTGGTACGGGAATGACAACAATAGGGAAATATTGCCATACATTTTGAGATATTTTTTAATTTGACTAAGTAGTACTAATAATTTATGTTTTTCGTTTTCACGGCGCTTCATTTTTGTGAGACGTGAAAAGCCAAATGTGAAAGGAAAAACTTGTTTTGATGTTCACTTACGATACAAGCATTAAATTTTCCTGACTACAATAATTGCTGCTCGCGGTACCAGTCCGCGGTTCGTTTGAGACCGGTTTTCAGGTCCACTTTGGGACTGTAGCCCAACAATTTCTTTGCCTTTGAAATATCAAATGCGCGATCTTTTATGAAAAAATCCACGCGGCGCCGGAAAATTGGTGGCTGAATTCGAAACGGATAGCAGACCATTTCGCACAGAAGTCCTGCGAACCACACCGGCCACGCCGGAATTTTGCTTTTGGGCGCCGGCACCCCCAGCACTTCTGCCAATAATTTGACATATTCATTTAGCGTCACGTATTCATTGCCGCCCAACGTGAAAATTTCGCCCACGGCTTCTTTCTTTTCACCGCAGAGAATAATACCTTCAGCCAAATCTGTCACATACGTGAGATGATACAACACTTCGCCGTTTCCAATCATTCGGAATTTTCCGCTATTGACGAATTTGAAAATTTTGAGGAATCGCATGTCGCCCGGACCATATATTCCCAATGGTCGAAACACTACGCCTTCAATATCATTTTCTTCGAAGAATTTCAGGGCCAGTTTTTCGCCTTCCACTTTGGAGCGCTGGTAGACATCCCCGGGATTGTATGGCGCCTCCTCCGTTGCCGGGGGATTCTCGATTTCACCCTGCACGCCTACAGTGCTGCAATGCACAAACCGCTTCACCCCGGCTTCGACTGAAGCCTCCAGCAGATTTTTGGTGCCGCCCACGTTCACATCAAAAAAATATTGATTGGGCACATCCTGCTCACGGAAAATCGCTGCGATGTGAAATACAATTTCAATGTCTTTCACAGCTGGCGCCAGTGTTTCCTTTTTGGTCAAATCGCCAATCACCACATCGACTCCCATTTTTTCCAGTCGCGAATAGTCCTGGGATTCAAGGGAAAGCGCCCTCACCTGGTAACCTTTTTCAACAAGAGAGTCGCATAAATATCCACCGGTAAAACCTGTTGCCCCGGTAACGAGAACTTTTTCATTCATTAATAATTCCTTTATTTTAATACCTATTTTACTATCGGTACAACTTCAATAAAATGTACTCAATTACAACAAAAAATTCTAACTGGAATTTAGAGTAAGGTATTCCCGAAAAATAATTTATGCGGGAACATACGCCCTGTTTGTTTCGTCGATTTCGTTTTCAATCCTTGTTTTATCCCAACCCAGTTCTTTCGCCATTATTTCAGCGCAGGCCTTCAACGCTTCAGGACCGGGATTTTCACCGCTCCCCAAATCTGTCCTGCGGAGAACAACATCTGACAATTTCAGCGCCATCTCATCCCTGACACCATGCAAAACTTCCGCTTTCAACACTTCTCTTGAATCCGGTATTTTTTCCAGGTTTTCTTCGGTGTCTTTTCCATAATCCAGAATTTTGGTCAAACTCGATCCATAATTGTAGCTGAGGTGACGCATCACAGCTTCGTCCAGACCATGTGGTTTGCCGGAAATATTTCCTTCCAGAAAATCCTGGAATCTCTCTATGTTTCCGCCATAGAGCCTGGTTTCTTCCGTGAGACACTCGGGTGATTTTCGATTCAGCTTCGAAAAAACGAGATCGATTGATTTGCGGGCTACATCACGCGCTGTGGTGTATTTCACACCAACAACCGTAATCAGGCCGTCAACATTCTCCGTATTCTTATGATCGTAAATTTTGTAATGCTTCTCCAAATTTACTTCTCCGGTTTCAGGATTTTGCTTTGCCATTGGCAAAAATCCACCGTATGCATAGGTGACTTCTTCTCGTTGAATATTCGCACCAGGATACGCCTGATTCACATCAGCCAAAAAGTCCTGAATTTCTTTCTCCGTCACTTTATATCCTTCCGGATTATCCTTGGGATAAGCAAGATGGTTCGTTCCGATAATGGTATATTCACGCCAGGGAGCGAAAAATAACATTCGGTGGGCCTGATAAACGGATCCGTCATCATGGACATATTTATAGGGGCCTGACAATCCAGCGGCATTATTTTTCAGCAACTGCCGTTTCACTACGAGATTCATCGCCGATGAAAGCTGAAATTTGGTTTCGGGCAGCTTACCATTCAATTGGCTCAGCACCTGGTCGACCCAGGGCCCGGCATAGTTTATCACCACTTTCGCGCGTATATCAAAATTTTCTCCTGAGACCCGATCTCTGACTTTAACACCGGTAACTTTTTTATCTTTTTTGAGGAATCCATCGGCCTGGACGTAATTTGCTACATCCGCCCCGTTCTCCACAGCCGAAATGACAAACGAGAGTAATAACCTTTCTGTATTGTAACACTGACAATCGTACCAGACAGCGCCGCCATTTAAATTATATTTTGTATAGCCGGGAATAAAATCCTGCACCTTACTCTTTGAGATGGTAAATCCGCGGGGCATGCGTTTATGGGGATCATCCAATCCGTTACGATCAAATCCAACGATGTCATTTGCGATAAGCGCTGCCATCATTGCCGGTCGACTCTTCAGTTTGTAACTGTATGTTGGCATAGCAACCTGCATGGGATAGACCAAATGGGGTGCAATCCGCATTAATACCATCCGCTCATGAATGGATTCTCGCATTCTCCTAAAATCCAACTGCTGTAAATAGCGGAGACCGCCATGAATAATTTTCAAACTATTCGAAGATGTTGCACTGCCAAAATCATCTTTTTCAATCAGAGCGACTTTGAGCCCCCGAAGCGAAGCATCCCACGCAGCAGCTACACCATAAATCCCGGCTCCAATAACTGCGACATCGTATTCCGTGTCTGCCATTTTATTCAAATCTCTTTTCATCATATCACCTGTTCATTAATCCTACAACTGGTTATCACTTCACTTTTTGCCATGTTAATTAATTGTATCTCAAAATTTGAAGTCCAATTTTAATTAACCATAATTTTTTATAATTAAGTGTCTTATATTTTTATGTTAAATCTTTGTAACATCCATTAAAAACACCTCGGACGTCAACGTTTATCCAGAATCGGTATATCCATTCTGTTTTCATGATAAACAAAAGACGTCCGCTCAGTTTTAAATCACCTACTGCATGTAAATATCGTACCAGCGACCGAAAATCATCAACGCCCATAACCGATGACTGTGATTTTCCCTGCCGCTCAAATGTTCATTCTTCAAAATTTCCACATAATCCGGATTGAAAAAGCCCTCGCGCTTAATTTTTTCAGGTGACAACGTATCCATCATCATGGGTTTCAATTCATTTTTCAGCCAGTTTTTGATGGGAATACTGAATCCCTCTTTACCCCGGTACAAAATTTCTTTTGGAAGCAATTCTTCCATAGATTGTTTGAGAATCATTTTCGTCTTCCTGCCCTGAAGCTTGTATTTACCGGGCACGCTTCCGGCAAATTCAACAAAGCGATGATCCAGAAACGGCACGCGCGCTTCCAACGATGTTGCCATGCTCATACGGTCGACCTTGACCAGGATGTTATCGACCAGGTATGTTTTTACATCCACGTACATCTGTTGGTTTATTTCATCATCCTGATTATAGGCGACATTGGCAAAGTACCTTCGGATAAATTTGTATGGATCCTTTTCCAGAAATCCGCTTTTCATATCCTGAGCGTAAAGCTGGCTTTTCTCAAAATCCTGCAGGAAAATCATCCAGCGCGTATGGCGAAGATCTTCCGGTAATTTCATACCTTCGACAAATCTTTTTGCGCGATTTATCAATCCCTTTTTCTTTGAAGCCGGCGGGACCATATCCAGTACCTTAGTCAAAAATCCGTTCCGTAATGCGCGAGGCAGCCGGTTGTAATATTTTGCCATTGCATCGGCAATGTAAGTATCGTAACCGCCGAACAATTCGTCGCCGCCATCTCCGGAGAGCGTCACTGTAACGAAATCTCGCGCCATTTTCGATACCAGATAGGTCGGAAAAATGGAAAAATCACCGAAAGGCTCATCCAAAAACTTGAGGAGATTATCCGCCAAATCCACCGCATCCGGCTTGATGATGAACTCGTGATGTTCTGTATTGAATTTTTCAGCAACCAGTCGGGCGTATTTCAATTCATTATAGGAAGAATCTTCGAAGCCAATGGAAAATGTTTTGACCGGCTGATCCATCACCTGGGCCATGAGCGCAACAATGATGCTGGAATCGATGCCTCCGCTCAAAAACGCGCCTAACGGCACATCACTCATGAGGCGAATTTTTACGGCGTCCTGAAGAAGCTCTCTCAAATTGTGGACGTATTCATCGTACGTTTTGCCATTTGATTTAACATCGACATCCCAGTAGTTGCGAACCCAGATTTCATTATCCCGCAAGGTAAGCGTATGCCCGGGCGGCAATTTTCTGATATCTTGAAAAATACTCAACGGCGCCGGAATATATTCGAACGTCAAAAAATTGTCGAGCGCCTGAAGGTCGATTCTGCGCGGAATATCTTTTGCCTTCAGTATTGTCTTCAACTCGGAACCGAAAATCAACCGGCTTTTGTCAAAAAAATAATAGAGGGGTTTAATACCAATCCTGTCACGGGCCAGAAATACGATATTTTTTCGCTTATCCCAAATTGCAAAAGCGAACATGCCATTCAACTTTTGAACGCATTTGTCACCATATTCCTCATAGGCATGGACAATCGCTTCAGTATCGGACTGGGTCTGGAATCGGTGTCCGGCTTTTTCCAATTCGTTTCGAATTTCTTTATGGTTATAAATTTCACCATTGAAAACGATCCACACGCTCTTATCTTCATTGTGAATGGGCTGCTTGCCTGTGCTCAAATCGATAATACTCAGCCGGCGCATCCCTATTCCAACATTTTTATCAACATAGATCCCTTCATCATCCGGCCCGCGATGTACTATGGTATCTGTCATCCGTTTTAACAATTGCGGATCGACGTGATGTTCTTTATCAGAATTGATAATCCCACAGATGCCACACATCAGCTATATCTCCTTTGCTAAACGCATTTTTTGTTCGAGGTAATTGTAAATGCCGCGCGTTTTTTTCAGGTATACCTCATAACTATATTTTTCTTCTGCTAATGCTTTTGCATTTGCTGATACTTTTTTCTGAAGATCTTCATTATTGAGAATTTGCACCAAGCCTTCGCCAAACGACGCTGCATCGCACTCGGTTAGCACAGCCACATTTTCGTCCAACACCTGGGTGTGAGTGATGTGTTTGGTGGCAACGATCGGTTTGCCGGATCGCAAATAGGAATAAATTTTCAAGGGAGTATTGTTTCCCTCGATTCGCGGCGTCACCAAAATATCTGCGCTTTCGACAAATTTCGGAACCATTTCAGGTTTTACCTGTCCTGTAAATACGAAGTAGTCATCTAATTTGCCATCGGCAACCTGCTGTTTGTATTTGGACACCTGATCGCCGTGCCCGCCTACGAGCAGGAAGGTAACATCTCTAACTTTTGATACAACCGATTTGCTCGATTCAATCAATAGATCCAGTCCCTGGTACGGCTCAAATGTGCCGGCGTAAAGGATAATTGTATTTGAGTTCAGATTATATTTCTTTTTAATATCCAGATCGCCCAAATCCGGCTCTCCAAATACGGTGCTGTTTTCCGCCACATTTTCGATGAGCACTTGTTTCTTTTCAGGGAATAATTTATCCACGTAATTGTACAATTCAGGACAAATCGTAATCAGTGCGTCGGAGCCCCGAATCGTTTTAGCCTCCAGTTTTTCGAACATATCAATCAGCAATTTTGCCTTGGTGAATTTGAAATTCGTCAATTGCTGAGGCAGGGAAGAATGCATATCATACAAATGCAACGCGCCAAATCTTTTCGCGAACCAGTATCCGAAAAATCCGGCTTCTTCATGGGAGTGAATCACATCGTAATCATTTAACAGCAGAAGCTTCAGTGTTTTCAGAACAACAAAAAAGTCCAGCAGTATCTTGATTTTTGAAGGGCCGATACTGATTTTTTTCACAAACGGCAGATTGGGAATTCGATGATAGTTTACATTTTTGAACGGAATTGTTTGTCCCAGATGATATGTCACCAGATCAACCTCATGTCCCAGTTTCGAGAGCGTATTGATACGATGCAATACACTAATGGGTGTGCCTCGGGGTTGAAAAAACGGCTGCGGGGCAATCATTAAAACTTTCATAGTTGTTTACCTTAAATTGCAGTGCATTAAATTTTTATTGAATTAAAAACGATCGATATATTTTCAGGAATGGGAAAATAGTAATCTGGGAAGGAATGTTTCCCTCACATCATTTTCACGACATCCTCATACCATTTTTTCGGCTTTTTTTATTTTCACTTAATCAAATGGCGTAAATTCGACAGGAATCAAATGAGATATTTTTATGGAGCAAAAACGTCGAATTCAAATATTAAAAACAGTCCACAGTTAACTCGCGCCATATCCCAACAATACCACAAAAAATGTTTTGAATAATATTTTAAAATCCATCCACAGGGACCAGTTATCGATATATTCCAGATCCATCTCCATCCAGCGGTCGAAGTTCACATTGTTCCGGCCGCTTACCTGCCAGATACATGTAATTCCTGGTTTCAAACTCAACCGCCTGCGCTGCCATAGCTGATACATATCCACCTCGACCGGCAACGGAGGACGGGGGCCCACAATGCTCATATCTCCTTTCAGTACATTGAATAACTGGGGGAGTTCGTCAATGCTCAATTTTCGGATAATTCTTCCGACCCTGGTAATTCTCGGATCTTGCTTTATTTTGAATACCGGCCCGTCCATTTCATTCAATTTTTCCAGCAATTTTTTCTTCATTTCAGCGCCAACGATCATAGAACGAAATTTATACAGGGTAAATTTTCTGCCGTTCACGCCGCATCGAACCTGGCTGAAAAAAATGGGGCCTTTGGAGTTTAATTTTATTGCAATAATTGTTATCAAAAAAATGGGCGAAAAAATGATCAACAGCAAGATTGAGAGTATAATATCAACCGTGCGTTTTAAAAACAATTGCCATTCCTTGGCGTGGAACGTTTCGAATTCCAGCAAAGGAAATCCGTTGAAATTTGTTTGCCGCATTCGGGCGATTCTCAAATCATACAGGTCCATGGAGATGGACGTGGCAATGCCTTCCCGTTCGCAGGCCAGAATGACATCGTCCAGCCGATGCAGCCATAAACGCGGCACCACAAAAATCACCCTGTCGATCACTTTCCGATGAAGGATGAAGGGAATATCCTGCAAACGACCCAACACCCGGTGTCCTTCAACTTGTTTGCCATACATGCCGTGTTCATCATCTATCAATCCGACAATTCGGAGTCCCCAATTTGAATGTTCTTTGACCACACGAATAAAATCCTGGGCGCGCCGACCGGTGCCCACGATGAGCAAATTTATCTGATTGAAACCGTGCTTGTGAATTTTATCCAACAATGCGGAAATCAGGCGTTTTCCGGTGATCAGTCCCAAGGCTGTTGTGACGGTAAAAATCCCCATGTAAAGCCGACTGGTGAATTTCATCTGAAAAATGAAAAATATGCTTCCAAATACCACAATTGAAAGCAAAGCGGCTTTGAGAATTATGAAGACTTCTTTCCTGAAAGACCGGGTTCTGAAATCATGATATGCGCCGGTAAGGCTCAAAAGGATAATCCATGTAGGGACAAATGAAATTGTCAACATCAGATTTTTTTTCGAGAAATAAAACAATCCTTCGAACGTGGGAGAAATTGCATACGCCATTCCATGGAAATCATAAGTTGAGCGAAAAAAATCATCAATAAAATATGCCAGAATAAACGAGATGATAATTACAATCGCGTCAATCGTTTTTATGATATTTACGATTAAAGCTTCCTTTTCCTTAACCATTAACTACCCCAATCACATGATAAAACCGTCTCGTTCGGACTAAATAAAACATCCACCCTTCACATCGAAAAACATTATACGTTATTGTTTTCTTTATACCATTTAACAAACTGGCTCACCCCATATTCAATGGCCACCTGCGGATTGTAATCCAACTCGTTTTTGGCCTTTGAAATATCTGCGTAAGTAATCTTCACATCTCCGGGTTGAGCCGGCAGCCAGTTGATTTTGGCCTTTTTACCGAGATTTTTTTCAATGAGCGCCACCAACTCCATAAGCTGAACCACCCGGGACTCCCCCAGGTTGTAGACATTGTAGCCATTGCATCGCTCGATGGAAGCAACAAGCCCATCGATGATATCTGTATAATAGGTAAAATCGCGCTGTGCTGTGCCATCGCCAAATACAGGAATTTCACGGTCGTGCGCAATGAGATTGGTGAATTTATGAATCGCCATATCAGGTCGCTGTCTGGGGCCGTACACTGTAAAGAATCGAAGACAGGTCACCGAAATATTGTACAGAGCGGAATACGTGTAGCCAATCAACTCGCAGGCTTTTTTTGTTGCGGCATACGGTGAAATCGGGTTATCCACAGGGTCTGCTTCTGAAAATGGGACTTTTTTATTGTTACCATACACTGATGACGACGACGCCATAACAAACTTTTCGATCCCTTTTTCTTTGGCCAGTTCCAGCAAATTCATGGTCCCGCGAATATTAACTTCCTGGTATAATTGCGGATTCTCGACCGACGGCCGTACACCGGCCCTGGCTGCAAGGTGAACTACGGTATCAAATTTATTCTGGTCAAAAATATCATCGAGCCTTTTTTCATCCAGAATATTCGCTTCGATCAATTGATAATGTGGATTCCGGGTAGCTTTTTCAATATTCTTTCTTTTAATTGCCGGATCGTAATAATCATTAAAATTATCCAGGCATGTAATTTGATGACCTTCATCTAAAAGTCGTTCAATCAAATGGGAACCGATAAACCCGGCGCCTCCGGTTACAAAATGATGCATATTTCATCCCTGATTAATAGTGATAATAACTATACCCTTCATGACCAAATTCAGCCGAAGTACCATTTAAAACAACCCCCAGCACCTGGGCAGGCACATTTTTGAACATCTCCATTTTTTGCCGCGCCATATCCCGATCCGTTACCCCGGATCGAATCACAAGAACCACAGCGTCTACCTGGGTTCCGATGACAATTGCATCTGTTGCAGCATTGAGTGGCGGGCTATCAAATATTATGATATCAAATTTGCGTTTGGCTTCATCCAAAAACCGGTTCATCTGATGCGAACCCAATAACTCGGAAGGATTGGGCAACAATGAACCGCAGCTAATCATGGACAAATTCGGAATCAGTGTTTCATTAATCAGATGCTGAAACTTCACCATGCCGGTCAAATAGTTTGTAAATCCTGGCTCTTTGGAAACGCCAAACGTATTATGAAGCACGCCTCTTCTTAAATCGGCATCTATCAATAATGTATTACTTTTATGTTGCGCCATTGAAATGGCCACATTCGCGGCAGTGAACGATTTTCCATCCCCGGGCGCTGTGCTTGTAATGACAAACGTTTGCACCCTACCGGTCGACTTTGAAAAGACCAGATTGGTGCGCAACGACCGATAAGCTTCCCCGATGGGTGTGGGAGAATAGTCGTACGTCACAAGCTGCTGATCAATTTGCTTTATTTTTTCTGAATCCTGGTAATCGCTGATGTCGCTGAAATCAATATTGGGGATGGTGCCAATCACTTCGAGCTTGAGAAATTTTTTAACATCGTCCACCGTTTTTATGGATTTGTCCAAAAATTCAATCCCGAATGCAACAACCATTCCAACGAAGGCGCTGAAGATGACCCCCATGGCTGCTTTTTTCTTTTTATCGCGATTCACAGGATACTCGGGAACAATGGCGCGATCGAGAATGTCAATGTCCTCGGTTTCCACGCCCTCAGTGATTTGAATATTTTGAAGCTGGGTTTGGAGATTATTGTAAAGCTCTTCCTTTCGTTTGAAATTCTCATCCAATTCGGCTTGCTTCAATTGTTCGCCCGGAAGCTTGGAACTCAACAAATAATCCAGTTGATTAATTTCTTTTTGATGAGCAGCAATTTCACTGGTCAAATCTCGAAGATGTTGCCTGGCTTCAGCTTTGATATTCAACTGGGTTTCGGCAATTTGGCGGCCCAATTCAATGGCCTTTTCATTGCTTTCCGAGAAATTCTTCACACGCTCATCATATTTTTGCTCAAGATCGGTGAGTTGGTTTCTCAAAATTCCCATTTTGGGATTGGTCTCGAACGTGCTTAAATCAGCCAGTTGCCGGTAAATATATTTCAGTTTTTGTAACTCTTCATCAGATGTTCCAATATTATCGATTTTGTTCAATACCTCAACCAGAGCCTCTTTTTGTTTTTCTTTCATTTCCAGTTCATTTTCGGCCTTCAACTTATCCGACACCTGTTTCTCTGTTTGTGTGTTGAGACTGACGAAATGAGTGCTGCTGAATGTTTTCAATTCATCTCTGGCTTTATCCAGTTCAGCTTTGGCAATTTTCAACTGGCTTTCAATAATTCCTTTTCGGTCTTCCACGCTCTTTTTCTTTAATGAACGACTTTCATTGATATAAATACCGGCCAATCGATTTACCATTTGGGCGACCAATTCGGGATTATGATCGGTCATGGTGACCCTCAAGAGTTTTCCGCCCCCCATAACATTGACACTTGTTCTTTCCCTGAACGACTCCACAGTTCGTTTAAAATTTTTAACACGAAATTTTATTTCTTTCGGAAGCTGGGTGAATTCCGGTTTCAATTTAAAAGAAAAATTCGCGCTTGTCTTATGCGTATTTTGCAAGGCCTGCTGCCAGGGACCACTATCGATCAATATTTCTTTTTCTTCGATGACCTGATGAATTGTGTAATTTCCATCATCGGTCCAGCGAAAAACATAGTGCCCTGACTTAATGTTTGTCACCGTAAAAAATTCTTCAAACAACGCCTGACGGGTCAAATCTCCTTCATCATCTTTCACATTCAGCGTAAGTCCTAACTGGGCCACAACTTTTTCTGCAAACGAGCGGCTTTTCAGTTCTGTAATTCGACTTTCATTAATGATATTCTCTATATCCCGTTCCAGATTCTGAAATCGAATCAGGCAAAACGCTTCATAGGTTGGCGGAAGGCTTTTCATATAAATAAGCCAGGGAATTGAAATTGTAAGTACAATTGCCGCTATCAGCCATTTGCGTTTTAAGACGATCCTGTAATATTTTTTAAAATCTATACTTTCTTCTTCTAACGAATCTTCTTCAAAAAACATTTCATTTGGTGCAACCATTGATTTGACTCCTAAAGCTTAAATTGCTACCTGTCGCTAACATATAAAATTAAATTGACCGATGAAATTAAGAAATAACCATAGTTTACTATATCACGTGCACTAATTCTTCTCTTTGGACGGGCAATAATCTGGTCACCGGTTTTTATATTGATATCCGCGAGAGAATAACCTTTCTCGAATTGTTCCAACAAATTGCTCATAACAACTTCTCCGCCTCGCTCCACGCGAAGCGAGCGTAAATCACAATCTTCATTCGGACCTTCTGCTAATTCAATAAGTTCCCATAAAGAACTCTCTGCACTGATTCTGTAGGCACCCGGCTTTTGGAATGCGCCCATTAATGTAATACGGATCAACGGTGTAGCGATAATATAGGGTTCTTTGAAATGCGGACTAAATTTATCCATCAAATATTTGGCGAGACTGAACCTGTCGTGGCCTACGACTTTTATCTCTCCAATAAGTGGTAACATGATATAGCCTCGGCTGTTTATCGTATAATCATCGCTGATATCAAAAGATTCTTTATCAGAAGTTCTTGCAACATCGACGAAATAAATTCGAACCGCATCGCCGGGATAAAATTCATTTCGAACCCGTGTGCTGTTTTGTGCAATCCCTGTTGATACACAAATAATCTCAATGAGCAATACGACCAGAAATAGAAAAGAAATTCTTTTCAATAGCTTTGAAGCATTTTTCATCATAACACCCATCCCTTAATTTAATGAAACAAAGAAAAAAAACCCCTGAAATATTGCAAACATATTAGCAGGGGCTTTAAACAATTTTACAATCCTCATCCCACAGCCACTTCACCATTTTTTAGACAATAAAACTATCGAGACCGATAAAAGCGATATCTTTTTTCCCGCGTTTCTAAATTATATTTTTTCAAGATATCTCTTATTTTGAAGAATCCGACCTTTTCAAAACCAAACCGTTGCGAGTTCAGCTTTTTCCTTATTTGTTTAGAACCATCGTTCGGATTTTCAACAACGATTAATTTAATCTTCTCGACCAGTGGTAATGTAGCTTCGTTGATCTTTGGTTTTGAGAAAGAATGCCTGGACTTGGGTCTTCGCTCACTTTTTGGCGACGTTTTTTGAGCCATTGCCTTGGGCGATGGAATTGAGACTGCTACTGCATCGGCGTTAGCTGGTGCCTTTTTTCGTTGGACACTCTTCGTAATATCCAATCCGATACAAATATCAAAATCATTAACAGCTTCTTCGATAGTTTCATAATAGTCCAGTATCCGATTAAATTCTAACATTTCAAATACTTCATTTACATCAGGCGTCATCTGGACTATTTTTAAATCGCCACCATGTTCACGAATGTTCCGAATCTCTCCAACAAAAACCCCCCACCCTGCACTGCTTACATAATTGACGCCCCCCATGTCAATTATCAGTTGATAAATTCCATCATTTATAATATTATTGAGTTTTGCGGAAACTTCACTCGAAGTCGTTGTGTCAATATATCCCTTTAATTTTACAAGAACAATATCCCCCCTTGCGCCGATATTGTTAAGGGCTAATTCAATTCCCTGCATTGACAATATTCATCCATGTTCAGTGAGAAATATTCAACCAGCAAAACATTTGCCCGAATGTAAAATGCGATCAGAATTCCAATGCACTCGAATTGTTGCAAAGACAATGCCATTTTTTTTTAGGCACAATGTTTTGCTTATTATTTAATTTACATTCATTCCAGAATGTTATATTTTGAGAATTGTGCCAAGATTCATGTACTGATGCGAAACATTGTTACATCTTGGAACAAAGTAAGAGATGATTTTTTAACAATTTAGTTAATTTATATATTGTAAATTTTTACGAAACTCAGGGGCAATTCTACCTTATTGCATCAGTTTACAATTTTTTCATATAACTGCTCATATTTTTCAGCAGATACTTGCCACGAAAAATCCTGTTTCATCGCCCGAATCATTAACTTTCGCCATTCGTCCTTATGCTGGAACGCGTCGACTGCGCGACGAATTTCCTGGAGCATGGCAGAGGCGTTGTATTCCATAAAAACGAATCCGCATCCTTTTTTCAGATCCGGCGAAATATTTTTCACCGTGTCGATAAACCCGCCAGTCGCGCGAACAATTGGAATTGTGCCGTATTTTAGACTGTAAAGCTGGTTCAGTCCGCAGGGTTCAAATTGCGAGGGCATCAAGAACATATCGCATCCCGCCTCAATTAGATGGGCCAATTTATTGTCAAATTTAAGATTCACGGATAATTTATTTGGATATTTTTTGACCAGCTTCTCAAACAACTGATGATATTTTTGATCGCCCGTGCCGAGTAAGATATATTGAATGTTCATTTTGAACATTTTTTCGAGCGCTTCTTCAATCAAATCAAACCCTTTTTGATCGGTCAATCGCGAAACCGTTCCTATGACTGCGGTGTTTTCATCAAACGGTAGACCTAACGATTCAACAAGCGCTTTTTTGTTCTCAAGTTTTCCGGAAAAATCGCGGCGAGAATAATTGTTCGGGATAAGTTTATCCGTTTCAGGATCCCAAACAGAATAATCGATGCCATTGACAATGCCATACAAATCTTTTTTTCGTTTTCTCAATACAAATTGCAGACCACGTCCAAATTCATCAGATTTTTGAATTTCTTTTGCATAATTTTTACTCACCGTATTAATGACATCGGCATAAACAATACCACCTTTAAGAAAATTTATATTTCCCCAAAATTCAATCGGACTTTCTTTATAATATAAATCTTCGGGAATACCCATAATTGGCAAAATTTCATCCTTGAAAATTCCCTGATAGGCGATATTATGAATCGAAAGCAAACTATGCGTATCGGAAAAAAACGGATCATCTTTCAGAACGGTTTTCAGGAATAGCGGGATGAGCGCTGTTTGCCAATCGTTACAATGAATGATATCCGGCTGCCAGTGAAGAATTTTTAGAATTTCCAGCGCGGCTCGACTAAAAAATATAAACCGCTCGGCATTGTCCGGCCAATCCTTATTTGTTTCCGGATCATTATATAATTCGGATCGATTGAAATATTCTTTATTTTCAACAAAATAGACCTGTACTTTGGAATCAGGTAAAAAAGCTGATTTAACATTGGCGGCCTCGGTTTTTGTGCCCATCGGAACTTTAATATTTTTCAACCGGATTACTTCTCTGAGCGTATACTTTCTTTCGTTTATTGAGGCATATTTGGGCATGAACAACCGAACATCATGTTCTTTTTCCTTCAAGATTTTTGGTAATGCTCCTGAAACGTCAGCCAGTCCACCCGTTTTTGCAAATGGGGCAATTTCTGAGGAAATGTACATTATCTTGAGTTTGTTTTGCATAACTGCCTCTTTTTTTTGGAATAGAATATTTAACGATCTAAAATATTATTCCGGTGATAAACTCGTTATCTTTTAAGAATCATCTATAGTTGTATTTCACGAAGAGCCATCGCAGCATCTTCAGGCGGTGTCTGATTAATATAAAATCCCGATCCCCATTCAAACCCGGCCACCTTCGTCAATTTCGGAATTATTTCAATATGCCAGTGATACTCCAAATATTCGAGATCTTGTAAGGGCGATGTGTGGATAATAAAATTATATGGTGGATTATCGAGAGTTTTGTTAATTCTTTGCAATATTTCCTTAACTGTCGCTGCAAGATCGTACGTTTCCTCAAATGAAATGCTTTCAAAGCTAAACCTGTGCTGTGTGGGCAAAAGCCAGGTTTCAAATGGAAATCGCGCTGCAAATGGTTCAAAGACCACAAAATTGGGATTATTAATGACCAGGCGTGATTTCCACTGAATCTCCTGCCTGATTATATCGCAGTAAATGCAACGTTCTTTGTAGTTGTAATATCTCCGTGCGCCATCCAATTCTTCAGTGACGCGTTTCGGAATGATGGGCATGGCGATTATTTGCGAATGAGAATGCTCCAGGGATGCGCCAGCCGCCTTTCCCTGATTTTTGAAAACAAGGATATATTTAAATCGGATATCATTCTTTAAATCTAAAATTCTTTCGCGAAAAATCCAAAAAATATCTCTAATTTGATCCACCGAAAGGTCCGGCAATTCCACTAAATGGTCCGGGCTTTCGATGACAACTTCGTGCGCGCCGATTCCATTCATCATATCAAAAATGCCTTCACCCCGACGATTGAGTTCTCCTTCAATTTGAAGCGCAGGGAATTTATTCGGCACAACGCGAATATCCCAGCCGGGAGTATCCTTACCGGTCCCGTTCATTCGTTTTGCGCTTATCTCAGGTGGTGTTTTATCTTCATTGCCCGGGCAAAAAGGACAAAAGCCTCCCCGTTTGACTTCACTTTCCACGGCCCAGTCAGAAGGTCTCTTTCCCCGGTCGGTTGAAATTATTACCCATCGCCCAATTACAGGATCCTTTCGAAGTTGAGGGGGCTCACGCATATCATCCGTCATCTTAAGATTATTCCTATTCCAATAGTTATCGACTTGAAAATATAAACTTTAATATAAGCATTTTTTCATTAAAATCAATATAAAAATAAAGGCCGAAGGGAAAAACCCCTCCGACCTCTGATTTCAGTGCCAAGAATGAAGCTAAAGTTAAAGTTTTGCAATAAACTCTTGGGCTTTTGGAATAAATTCACTTTCAGGATAGTCGCTGATGAGTTGCTCAAATTCCTGCCGAGCGCGACCACGATCTCCCAACCGCCAATAGCATAGCCCCAACTTCAATTGTGCTGCATCCGCTTTATTTGCATCGGTGAAAGAAAAAACTTTTGTAAATTCTATAATGGCCTGATTATAATCACTTAATCCATAGTAGCATTCACCGATCCAGTAACGACAATTATCGGATAACGAATTGGTTGCATCTCGTGCTAATAATTCATCGAACATCTGAATCGCGACTTTATAGTTTCGATTGTTATATTCGGACAATGCATTCTGGTAATCCAATTTAAAATTACCTGTTGCAGCGTAAGAGCTTCTTTCCGCAGTTGCAGGTCTGGTATAATCCTGAGTTTCCAATTTGGAAATCTTTTCATCTTTCATGGCAATTTCTGTTTTTAGATTGGATATCTCACTATCTTTCTGTGTGAGTTTTTGCTCCAATTCTGTAATTTCTGTTGTGAGTTCATCTTCGCTTGCTGTAGTTTCAGTGCTTGTTGGTTGTTCCCGTTGTTCTTTCTGAATACCCAAAAGTTGAAGAACTTCATCTTCTTCAGGATTCTGACTTTGATCTTCGCCCTCATCGGTGATTCCGAACAACTGATCGATTTCAGATTGTTCTCCATCTGCCCCCATGGTTCCTTCAGTATTAATATCAGGTTGATTCGAACTGCACCCCCAAACGAAAAGAAGGCTTATGAATATAACAATAATGGTACGACTAAATTTTAATGTTTTCATAAAACTCCCCTCTCAATCTTTATTGTTGTTTTCTTAAAATTAGGTAACTCGCACCGCCCCATCCTGCCAAGGCTGCAGTTCCGCTAAGTATTCTCCATAATTTCGAATTACCCAGGACTTCTACTCTGACCGGCAATTTTGGCAATCCGCTGTAACCAACGCCGCTCACTGCTTCATCAACGGCAATCACACAATATTCCAAACCTTGTTTTTTAACCGCATTCCCGGGAATAAATCCTTCATATAGCGTGCCGCCGATACAACGCAATTTCCCCACTTTCCAACGATCAAATCCCAGTGGTCTGTAAATAACTGAGGCAACTTTCAACTGCTTATTTTCATAAATATCAGCTTGAATTTTAACGGTCTGTCCTTCTTCGACCCTTCTGACAGGAGAGTGAATAACGACTGGCGGCTCTTTATCAACATCGGTGCTAATCTGATCTGCTACGCTCAAAGCGATTGTCACCGGTGGGATTCCATCAGGCGCTCCATCGTGATCCATATACCCATCCGGGTCTTCGCGGATTTCCGGTTTCAAATCCAGTTCGTCCGGAATGCCATCATTATCCCGGTCACCGCGCGTACTGCCTCGGAAATAATAGGTGAATCCCCCGTAAACATCGATAACGCCATCATTTTCATCGCCGGAATATCTATTGTCAAGCATATCTGACATGGAATATCGAAATGTGGCTCCCACGTTCAAATAAAACGTTCGCGAACGATTCAATTGAATTTCCAGTCCTGCGCCGCTCTTGACAAAAGATTCGTGCCCTTTTGCCAGTTTCCCGGATGAATACCGAACCGTTTCCCCGTCTTCAGTATAATTCCAGTAGAAACCACCGGCGCCGAGCACCACGTAAGGATTCACTTTTGCCAGAGGGAAGAACGAAAAAATGAGATGCCCTTCATAGGGAGTAATAATCGTTTGGAAATCCGGTGCATCTTCATCACCGACAACCGAGTATCCGCCTTCAAAGCCAATCGCCAGATAATCAAATAAATTGTAGTTCAAATGGCCATAAATGAATGGCTTAAACGATGGATTTTTGAGGTCTCCTTCCAGCCGATTTATTCCTGCCCTCAAACCAATACCAAAATTTGACTGATCTCCGCCACCCAAAACAGCCGTCGATGAAAAAAGAACAATTATTAATATATTCAAATAAGTTGTTTTTCTTATCAATCTAATTCTCCTTTTGCATAACTAAAAGAGTTTGAGGAACTTAGTAATAAAAATGTATTAAACTTTAACTAAAAAGTCAAGCGATTTTTTTGTTTTTAACAATTATGTAACAAGATTTACCTATTATCTAAAAATATTAACCATATCTTTTATTTATTCACAATCATTCCAATTTTGTCAGTACCATAAAAAATCCGCTTTAAATTACTGAACAAAATCCAGATCATTTTTTTCCTGGTAATTTTTCATTTAAATTAATTTTATCGTGATTTTTTAATTTGATGATGATAAATGCCACGCCAAATACGATAAGCAGTATGCTGATCCCCTGGTTCACAGATACCGAAAAATTTCCCATCTGTAGCAAAACCATACTGTTTTCATAATACCTGAAGATATCTACAGTGAATCTTGAAATTCCGTACAAAATGAAAAAGATAAAAAGTAGAAATCCATCAAATTTTTTAAAACGCTCGAGCAAGAGTGTGACGCCCAAAATTATCAAACCATAAAATGAAGAATAAAGTTGCGCCGGATGAATCGCTTCACCGGGGAAGCAGTAGCCTGCAGGGCTATCCTGTGGAAAAACCATGCCCCAGGGCGTTTCCGTGGGAACCCCATAGCAGCAGCCATTCAGGAAGCAACCAATTCGCGTGACGAAAATGCCCAGACCCAGCGCCGGCACCATAATATCCGATATTTTCAGCACTGGCATTTTTTTTATTTTCATAAATATGATACTAAATAGCAGTGCGGCAATGAATCCGCCCAGCATGGTTAAGCCGGCAATGCCAACCTGTCCCGAGCTTTGGAACGGATTGATGGTGTCCAGCCAGTGGCCCTTGAATTCTTCGAGATGAAAAATCACATATAAAAAACGCGCGCCCAAAATAGCGCTGATCACGATTCCTACTGACAAATCGACTACATTATTGGGATCGATTCCCTGCTTCTTTGCCCGATACATGGAAAAATAAATTCCAAGAAGAAATGATAGAGCCAACGCCAGACCATAACTATGAATTTCCAAAGGACCAATTTCAAATAATTTTGAATGCACTTTAAATTTCCTACAAATTTAGTTAATACCGAAACCTCCTCACAGAGGCATTAATTATTATTCCAATCAATGTCATGCTGACAATGAGAAATGAACCGCCGTAACTCAAAAAAGGCAAGGGCAGACCGGTGACCGGCATCATTCCAACTGTCATTCCAATATTGATGATGATATGAAAACCCAAAATTGTCACAGCTCCGACCACCATTAACGCAGAAAACGGATTCCGAACTTTTGATGCAATGAAAATCCCCCTGAGCAACAAAATGAGGAAAAGCATCATTACGAACAGGCTGCCAATGAATCCTATTTCTTCTCCAATCACTGAAAAAACAAAATCAGTGTGCTGCGCAGGCAAAAACCGTAGCTGGGTTTGTGTGCCATTCGTCAACCCCTTGCCCAAAAGTCCGCCGGATCCAATTGCCACCTTAGACTGAATGACCTGATAGCTCAGCCCGTGAGGATCCATCTCCAGACCGAGGAATGTAAGGATTCGGTGCTTTTGATAGTCACGGAGTTCATTCCACAAAATTGGTGTGATAATACCAACGCCAATATTCAAAATCATATTAAAGATAATGACGAACAATCCCCGCTTGAATAATATCAGCATGATTGCGATAAAAATCATGGCGATAGAGAATGTATAAAAATTGAATGAAGCGATCATCACTATAAATGGCGCGATGATGGTGAACAGGTAAAACGCCGGCAATCCGGCCCAGTACATCACCGGGAGCGTGATGGCGACAAAAACGAGCGCTGTTCCTAAATCGGGCTGCCGGGTAATTAAGGCGAAAGGAATGAATACAAGTCCGGCCGCAATGCTGATATCTTTCAAATTATTCAGATTTCGTTTTTCGTGCGATAAGTATCTCGCAAGCGCTAAAATGATGCTAACCTTGGCAAATTCTGAAGGTTGAAATCGAAGCGGGCCAATTGAAATCCAGCGCATCACAGCATTTCCCTGCCCAAGCATCAGCGTAAACAGAAGCAATATGATGGATATTCCGTACAGCCAGTACGCTGAAACGAAATATCCGCGCGTTGGCACGACAATGGCGATGAACATAAAAACTGCTGCCACAAAAAACCACAAAATTTGCTTCGCGAAATTTGCGCGCAGTGACGGCGATTCAACCTGGTAGGAAGCGCTGTAAATGGCAACCAGTCCAAAAGCGACCAGAAGAAAAACGACCAGGATGAGACCATAGTCTGCGCCAGACATTTTTATTTGACTGAATCTAAGCATTAATTTTCTGTTTGATAAAAATAGTTTTTAATGACCTCACGTGCAATGGGAGCAGCCACTCTTCCGCCGGAGCCACCGTTTTCCACCAAAATGCACAAAGCAATTTCTGGATTATTTACCGGCGCATACCCAATGAACCACGCGTGTGATTCACCGTGTGGATTTTGTGCTGTACCGGTTTTTCCTGCTACTTTTATATCACGATACCCGGCTATTTTGGCGGTTCCATGTTCGCCATGAACAACACGAAACATTCCCTCCCGAATAACATCAAACGTTTCTTTTGAAACACCGTTTATTTTCACAGAATCGATCGGCGTATATTTTCGGGTGCCATCAATGGGATCTTCCAGATAATCCACAAGATGAAGTCGATAAGCCACACCGCTGTTGGCTAAAATCATTGCGAAGCGCGCCATTTGAAGCGGCGTCACCAGCAAATCACCCTGCCCGATGGATAAATTTAAAATCAATCCTTTTGACCATTTATCTTTACCAAATACCTGATCAAGATATTCCTTATCAGGAACCAGACCCGCCTTTTCTGCCATCAAATCAATGCCTGTCGGTTGGCCAAAAAGAAACTTTCGGGAATAATCAGCCCAGTGATCCAGACCGACCTTTAATCCCAATTTATAGAAATACACATTGCACGATTGTTCAATCGCGCCGTATAAATCCAGTTCGCCATGGCCTTCAAGTTTCCAGCAATCATAATTTCGGCGACCCAGTCTCAAATATCCGCTGCAATACGCCCTCCAGTCCGGTTCGATAATTTCATTTTCAAGTGCAGCGGCAGCCAACACAGGCTTATACGTGGACCCGGGCGGATACAGACTTTGCACCATTCTGTCATAGAGGGGCTTCGCCGGGTTGTTTACGAGATTATTCCAAATTTCGGTCGATATTGGTTTGGTGAAAATTTCAGGATCATAATCAGGCTTGCTGACAAGCGCCAGTACACCTCCGTTGCTGCAATCCACAACCACAGCGCCACCTCGAAGCGTGTCCATCCGTGCTTCCAGAGCACGCTGCATGATTGCATCCAATGTGAGATGCAGATTTTTGCCCGGCAATGACTGAATTTCAGGCTTATCTTTTAATTTCTTGATCTCCCGACCCAGCGCGTCGACTTCAACGTACTCATACCCCCTGTATCCCCGCAACTCTTTTTCATAGACCTTTTCAAGACCCTTTTTGCCGATGATGCTCCCTAACTGCAATCCCTTGTTTTCTTCCAAATTCAGTTCACGCCGTGTAATTTCACCTAAATAACCAAATAGATGGGGCGCCTTCACCCCGGAAGGATAATATCTTCTCGGCTCGGTTTGATAAAGTATGCCCGGCAGCTCAAGCCTTCGCTCTTCGATTCGGGACAGAATTTGAAAATCAACCTGACGTTTTAATTTCACCGGGGTGAAAAAGCCGGATCGCTTTATTTGAATGGTACGCTTGATTTCTGCCGGTTTCATATCAAGAATGTCGCCGGTCAACTTCAGAACGCTGTCCGCTTCTTTAACCTCAAAAGGGATGGCATACACCGAATAGGAAGGATGGTTATCTACCAGCACTTCCCCGTTTTTATCCAAAATCAGTCCACGCGCCGGTTCATGCACAATTTCCCGTATTCTGTTTCTTTCAGACGCTCTGAAATACTGAGCCTGCTTATAAATCTGCAAATAAAAAAATCGAATAACGAGAATTGCAAAAAATAAAATAATGACAGCAGCGTACTGAATTTCTTTCCGCCGAATTGAATTGCTTCGGTCCATATTAAAATTAGTAAAATAAAATCAATTAAGTGCTTCTAAATAATCACTATTCAAGAGAATATTCTGATTTCCAAAGCACAGATTTAAAAAGTAAATAAGCCAATACCGCAAAAATAATTGTATAAAGCGTCCGAGGAATCATATAATAGAACATTAAATGAAAAAATCCCAGATGACTGCCCAAATTGTAGATAAACTGATAAATAATTTCATGAATCGAGACGAGCACAGTAAATGTGAGAATATAAAATGAAAGGTTGTATTTTTTTTTCGGCTGTTGAAAATAAATCCCTAAAAATGCAACAATCGCTTTTGTCAATGCAGATAATCCGAAAAAGCCTGTGGTAAAGGAATCCTGAATCAATCCTGCAAAAAAAGCGAAAACAATCATCTCAAATCTGTTTTCTCTCAGACTTAGAATGATGATGAAAATCAGAATCAGATCAGGTGTAATGTACCGGATTGAAATCAGATGCAGTAAATTTTTTTCTGCAAAGAGTAACAAGAAATAGATAATAATGTACTTTGCTAATTGCATTGACGTTATTTTTAAATGAACAGCAAATGAATGAAATTACTAATTTTCCAGTTTTTCCGGTTTGCTGAGAATCACAAAAACCTCTTCCAGCTTACCAAAATTTACTGACGGTTTCAAAAGAATATGCGAAAATATTCCCCGCGGTGATTCTTTGATGTTAATCACCTGACCGATCTTCAACCCGGGTGGGAATATTTCGCCGTATCCTGAGGTAATTATCCAGTCCCCGATGGTAACATCCGAACGCTTTGGCACGTTGTTCAATTGACAGTACTCCCCCCCCTGCCAACTGACAATCCCCCTGACCCGACTTCGCTGCACTTTGGCGCTGACCCGAAAATTCTGATCCAATAATAAATGGCCGATAGATTTTCTTTCTCCCACCTGGTATACCTTGCCAACAAGCCCATCCGTGACGACAAGGGGCATGTTTTTTCGCACGCTGTCTTTTAAACCAACGTCAAGAATAATATCGTTGATAAATCCCCGCGTTTCCCTGCCAATAACGCGGGCAGCCAACAAGGTGCTCTCAGTGCCCTGTTTAAATCCAATGAGTTTGCGCAATCGTTCGTTTTCAAGCCGCATTTCGTACATGGCGCTGTTTTCAAGTGATAGGCTGGTGTTCTCCATGCGCAGGTTTTCAATTTCATCCCGCAAATGGATATAGCTTTCAAAATCTGCCCAGATCTCCTGTATTGAACCCAATAAACCAACCATCCACATTTTGAAATACTCAATCTGTTTGTTCTGATTGGAAGAGATCAGAATCAGCGAAATGAAAATTGCAAGAGCCAGAGCGATGTAGTCTTTGAATGAAGTAAAACTTCGATTTAGCTTCATCGAAACGTTTATATTAATGTATGATAATGAAATGCTGGATCACTTTTTTTTCGCAATGAAGTGTCCAGCACTTTTACTTTTGTCTTTAACCTGAATTATTCACAAATTTCAAATAAAAGATGTTTAACTTAATGTTATTAATGAAATTAATCAGATATATGAAATGTAACAAAGTTAGAGATAATGAATTCGGAATTAAGCACCATTCAGGCTACCTGGATTCCTTAATGCATTACAATGAATAATCCAGGTTAAAACTTTATTTCGACCGGCTGAATTTACATGATATATTCACGTTTTGTTTTAGTCAATACTTTCTGAAAATTTTCAAGATCATCGAGTATTTTGCCGGTTCCCCTGACCACGCAGGTCAATGGATCATCTGTCAGAACAATGGGCAGGTTCGTTTCGCGGCGGAGGCGTTCATCCAGTCCTTTCAACAGCGAGCCACCGCCGGTAATGATGATTCCCCTGTCCAGGATATCCGCGGATAATTCAGGCGGCGTTTGTTCCAGGCAGAGCTTCACGGCTTCAACGATGGTATTCACCGGTTCTGTGAGGGCCTCCTGAACTTCTTCCGCGTTGATTTCCACGGTTTTGGGGATACCCGCAACCAGGTCGCGTCCCTTCACAGTTAACGATGCTTTTTCATCGTAGGGCGCGGCTGAGCCAATGGTGCATTTGATGAGCTCTGCGGTATTCTCTCCGATCAATAAATTATATTTTCGTTTGAAATATTGAACGATCGAATCAGTCATCTCGTCGCCGGCCACACGAATGGACGTATCGTTTACGATACCGGACAAAGCAATCACAGCGATTTCCGTGGTTCCGCCGCCAATATCGATGACCATACTCCCGACCGGCTCGTTAATGGGCAAACCAACGCCAATAGCCGCTGCCATGGGTTCATCAACAAGATATACTTCACGGGCGCCGACATGTTCCGCAGCGTCGCGGACCGCTCTTTTTTCCACATCGGTAATCCCGGATGGAATGGCAATGGCAATTCGCGGACGAATTAATCTGTTCACTCTCACCTTTCGAATGAAAAAGCGAATCATTCTCTCGGCAAGCTCAAAATCGGCAATCACACCGTCTTTTAGCGGGCGCACCGTGACAATCTCGCCCGGCGTGCGACCCACCATTTCCTTGGCAGCAATCCCATAGGCAACAATATCCTGATTGGATTTTTTGACAGCCACCACCGATGGTTCATTAACAACAATTCCCCGCCCTCGTAAATATACGAGCGTATTAGCGGTCCCCAAATCTATCGCGATATCACTTGCGAAAAACGATGAAAAGAAAGATAATGCCATAACCGCTCCTCTGAAGAAACCTCAACGTTCATATTAAAATTAATGCCTGAAATGTCGCACCCCGGTAAAGACCATCGCCAGGTTCAATTCATTCGCTGCCTGAATAACCTCTTCATCCCGCACCGATCCGCCAGGTTGAATGACAGCAGTTGCTCCGGCTTCTGCTGCTGCATCCACGCCGTCTCGGAATGGAAAAAATGCGTCTGAAGCCACAGCCGTGCCAGCCAAATCCAGATTGGCCCGCTTCGCCTTATCCACTGCCAGCATGGATGAATCCACCCGTGACATTTGACCCGCTCCAATACCAATGGTCCGATCACTTTTACAATAAATTACTGCATTGGATTTAACCCATTTCACGACCTTCCAGCCAAATTTGAGCGCGGCCCATTCATCGGCAGTGGGCTGTCGTTCGGATACAATCCTAAAATCTATATCGTCAACCCCTTTAATATCTTCACTTTGAATTAATAATCCGCCGGCAACCTTTCGGTAATTATTTTCTACCGGCAATCCTCGCTCAAGGTCTAACTTCAATAATCTTAAATTCTTCTTTTTGGATAGCAATTGTAAAGCGTCGGGGTCATACGCCGGCGCGACGATGACCTCAATAAATATTTTCCGTAACTGCTCCGCGGTTTTTAAATCAACAGGACGGTTGAATCCATAAATTCCACCGAACGCTGAAACCGAATCCGTTGCAAATGCTTTTTCAAAAGCAGAAAATACGTCGTCGCCCACAGCCACTCCGCACGGATTACTGTGCTTTACAATGACCGAACAGGGATCATCAAACGTGTGTACCATTTTTACGACCGCATCCAGATCCATGATATTGTTGTATGAAAGCTCTTTACCGTGCAACTGTTCCAAATCTGTGATGCCATTGTTGGTCGAGCCGATTTCTTTGTAAAACGCGGCAGATTGATGTGGATTCTCACCGTATCGCAAATCCTGAATTTTCTCGAAACCGAGAACCACATTTTTCGGGTACGCAGTTTCTTCCTCCATATCTTGTAAATACGTAGTAATGGCGCCATCATATCGGTGCGTTAGACGAAACGCTTCGATGGCCAGGTTCTTTTTTGTGCTTTCGTTTAAATGACCTGCATTTTCTGTCAACTCGTCCATGATGAGCTGATACTGGTTCGGTGATGTCACCACAGCCACCGATTTGAAATTCTTCGCGGCTGCCCGAACCATGGTTGGGCCGCCGATATCAATATTTTCCAGGGCTTCGCCCAACGAGACATCCGGTTTGCTGACAACCGCTTCGAACGGGTACAAGTTTATCACCACCATGTCGATTGGCTCAATTCCGTTTTCTTTTAACTGGGCCATGTGATTTTCATTATCCCGCTTAGCAAGAATTGCGCCATGAATTTTTGGATGCAGGGATTTCACGCGGCCGTCCAACATTTCAGAAGCCCCTGTAATTTCAGAAACCGAAAGACACGCAACACCATTTCCCGATAATAGTTTGGCAGTACCCCCGGTGGAAACGATTTCGATATCTTGCGCTTTTAAGAATCGGGCAAACTCGACAATGCCCTGCTTATCGTAAACACTGATCAACACGCGTTTTATTTTTTCCATGGGTTTCCTTTATAATTCATTTCTTCAGTTGGTAACTATAATTTAAAAAATGAGTACATTTATATTCGAAATGATCTTTCTTATAAATTTGTGTATTCATCCTTTAGCAGCATTTAATCCAATTATCAATGCAGATTCAATTCTAATCTTTCAATTTTTTTATCTAATTTATCCGCTTTCTTTTTGAAATATTGAATTATCTCCTGGGCAGAATTCCCTGCAATTTCTTTGCTTTGATTATCCCTAATTTTACGAACCATTAAAATAGCCTTAATCTTTTTCATAGCTTGTCACCTCTCTGGGTGAATAAATATCCAAAACATGATAACCTTGCTGTAAATTAATCGCATTGAATTGGCGAATTTTATCAAATCGCACAATATGTCTGAAATTCCAACTCACTAAAATATCAACATCGGCGATTGTCGCCAATGAAATATGAAGCATGTCGTTACGAAATTTTTCTGACAATATTTACTGTCGTAAATGAACATCAACAAGCGATATTGCTTCCATATTCAGCTTCAATATTTCCGGTTTCATTTTAAGAAAATCTAAATATTTTTCTTGAACCTTATGTGGAGCATCAGAAATTTCAGCCTCAACAATTTCTGATGTAACGCCTATGAATAAACCTCGGTTAATATCCTCAATTAATGCATTTGACCATATCTTCATCAAAGCATCCGCCAATAACTGATGTGTCCAAATAAACGCGCTGTGTTTTCATATTTAGTTTCTTTATCTATTCCTCACATATCCGTGCTTAAATCATCTTTTTCCTTGTTACTAAAACAACCTTACGTTTAAACGGAATTACCAAAACATCTCGCCTATACATCCATTATTTTTAGAAACAACAAAATGCCAGTTTTCTGGAACTAAATAACTGAAAATTACTTTTATTTTGATTTCAACTTCTTCAGCGGAACATCCAATACCGAATATTTTTTCCTGTCAGGATCATTAAAATGCCACCATTCCGATCGAATCGTTTCAAAGCCCTGCCCGCGCATGGCCTGCTGCAAAATCGTCCGATGTTTCAATGCTTTTTCGGTGACATTCGGATTGGCGCTGGCGGCTTTGTCGGAGAAATCATCGAAGCCGGTGGGCATCTCCAACTCATTGCCCTGCAAATCCACCAGCGTCACATCCACTGCGGCGGCGCGGTTGTGATTGGAGCCGGTCTTGGGATTGGCCACATAATTCGCGTCCGGCACCTTTTCCCACATTTTCTTCTGAACCGAAAGCGGTCGGTAACCATCCCACACTTTCAAACCATATCCTTTTTTTCGCAAATCCTGCTGCACCCTGACCAACCTTTCTGCCACAGTCTTCCGAAGCAAGCAAATATTGGCTGAATACAATGTATCGCCAAAAAAATTATCCGTGGTTGCGTATTTCAAATCGATAATAATCGTCGAATCCATATCAGCGATATTGACCAGATCGCTGGTTTCCTGGGCAAATAACGAGCCCGCAACCATCGACACAACCAATACGACGAACCATAGTTTCAGATATATTTTCTTCATGACAACCTCTTTCTCAGTTCATTGAAAATTTTTTACTTAATTTTCACCCGACGTCCCTCAATTTCAATTCGTCCTTCAGCAAACAATTGAAGCGCTTCTGAAAAGATTTTATGTTCCTCTTTCAAAATACGCGCTGCCAAATCGTCTGCAGCATCTCCTTCGATCACTGGCACACACCGTTGCAGCACCGGGGCACCGGTGTCGTATTCTTCATCCACAAGATGCACGGTAACGCCGGAGACCTTGCAGCCATAATCCAGCACCGCCTGGTGAACATGGCGGCCATACATCCCTTTTCCGCCAAAAGACGGCAACAGGGCCGGGTGGATATTCAAAATTCGATTTTTGAAATGCCGGACAACAATCGGACTCAACATTTTCAGATAGCCTGCCAGCACGACAAAATTCACCTGATGATTCTTCAGAACTGACAAGAGCTGTTCATCAAATGCTGTCTGTTCCGGGAATTTTTTTTTGGAAATATAAACCGCCGGGATATTGTTTTCGCGCGCGATTTCCAGCACGCCGGCAGAGGCTTTGTTGCTGATGACGACCTGAATGGAAGCATCCAGCTTTTTCTGTTGAATATTTTTCAGCATTGCCTCGAAGTTTGAACCGCGTCCCGAAGCCAGCACTCCCAATTGCAGTTTTTCCATTTTTATGTCCCGTTAAATTGGCTTTTCCGAAACCGGACTTTCGGTGATGAACAATCCACCTTCTTCAGTGTTTAAATATGCTTCTGCGCCAACCGGAATCGTATGTTTTATCGGCCCGTGCCCATAGGCAAAATCCTGAATGATTGGGATATTCAGTCGGTCAAAATAGTCGTGAAAAATATCTTCCATTTGCAGGGTGGGCTTTGATTTATCCTTAGCTTCACAATCGATGAATTGGCCTAATACAATTCCGGACACCCGATCTAAAATCCCGGCCATTTTCATTTGGGCTAAATATCGATCCACACGGTAAACCTCTTCATCGATATCCTCGATGAACAGAATCGCCCCGTCGAAATCCGGGCAATATGGCGTGCCGAACAACACATTGATCAAAGACAGACATCCACCCAGCAATCGTCCTCTGGCCTTTCCGGGCTTAAGAATTTTAAGGGGAGCTTCAGCCGGGTTTTCGAGCAATCCGGCAGGGGCCGGGGAAGAAATCATATTCCAGAAATTTTGCGCCGTAAACTCATGAATATTATTGCCCATTTCCACTGCAACCATGGGGCCTGAAAAAGTCACCAGCCCGGTTTTTTTCCAGATGGCAAGCGAAATGGTTGTCACATCGCTGTAGCCCACAAATATTTTTGGATTTTTCCGAATTACATCAAAATCTAATTGATCGATGATGCGTGGTGTGCCATACCCTCCCCTTGAGCACATAATTGCATCAATCTCAGGATTGCTGAACATGGCATTCAATTCATTTGCCCGAACATGATCTTCTCCGGCAAGATAACCACGCTCGTCCAGCGCATGCTCACTCTGGATAACTTTGTATCCTAATGTTTGTAGATAGTTCACTCCCTGCTGAAGTTTCTCGTCGTCCAGGGGACGACTTGCTGGTGAGACAATTCCGATTGTTGCTTCATCATAGATGCAAAGGGGTTTCATTCCGTTTCCGACTTTCCGTTGTACCATTTTCTCCCTTTCCATGCTATTTCCGTTTTCCGATTTTGAATCGCGAATCTATGGACCAAGTCAAGTAATTCATTCATTATTTTAACAACTCCCGCCAACTTTCCCATCCGGTTGTGATTAATCTATATTCTCCAAATCCTGCTTCATCCATAAAAGTAAATTCCCTGTTAATCGTATGATAATACCAAATTTCATACGGCTTATATCCACTGTCAAATGGATGACGCTCAACATCATTCGGAGGCCCAAAAATGATGTAAATCATGCCCATATCTGTTTTCCAGCCATCGCGGAAACCGGCAAATCGCTGATTCGCCATTTCAACCCGGCTGTAATACTCATCCATGGCTTCATTTGCTATGGTACCGGGCGTCGGGTCAAATTTCTTCCAATATTTTTGAAACGCCTCCAGCCTCTCATCCTGGTCAGCATTTTTTATTTTTTCATAATCCTTCTTTCTGGCAATATACTTCATCTGCTTGATAGCCAGATCAATATCAGAAATGGAGGACGGCATATTTATCCATCGCACAGCAAAGTTTTTCTTCATTTCCGCTTTTCTTCGACCTTCTTTCACCTTCAATTCAATGGAATACATCCCCTGGGATAATTTATTTGTCGGTATTTGAAAAACTTCCATCGTGCGCGGACCATCTTTCCGCCGTTTGTATTTGCTTTCGAATATTTCATCTTTCTCAGAATCTTTGATGACAAAAGAAATTTCGAATATTTCGCTTTTATCTTGTCTGCTATAAATTTCAAAATATGCAAAAAGTGTGCTTGATAAATCAATAATAAAATCTGCAACATCAGGATGAAACGACTTAATCCCAATGGAATCAATTTCTACATTGCGAACCATTGCAATGTCACTCATAGCAAATTTCTCGTCCGCAAAATCTTCTAATTCAAATTCCGATTCGATAGTCCGTTTAACCTTAGTTTCCAGGTCGGTAATGCTAATCGCCAATTTATATTTGTCAGGTTCCAGATCGAAATTCAAGTAAGCAAGACTGTAGGATCGCTTCGAATTTGTTTCTTCATAACTGCTGGCCTTTGTTTCTTCCTGGTCTATTTTTCCATCAATCTGATAATCATTTTCATCGTATATAACAACTGAAACTTCATAACTCGCCGTATAAATTCCTTCCTTCAACACAAATTGAAGCTCGTCAAAGGTTGTTTTGATGTATAAGTTCAACCGACTCATCTCTGGCTCAGCAGACGCGACATTCACTAAATCCACATGAAAATCCGGGCCGATCGTTCGGACCGGATGAAACTCGGTTTGCGCCACGGTCGATGGCACGTGACTTATACATAATAGTATAATGAAAAATCCTAAGGGGATTAACATTGTCGTATTTTTCATTGTAAACCTCCATCTGCTATTCAGCAGATTTCATTTTTTTTACAGCGATCCCCGCTCAATCGCCGTAGAAATTTAATTATGTGATTCGCTCGCCCCACACGTCGTAAGCATCAGCATGAGTTATACGGATGGGCACAATACTTCCGACATCCATCCTCTCATTTAAATGCACCATATTATCAATCAATGGCGTGTCCCATTGGGTTCTGCCATAACTGGTGTTGTTATCTTCACCAATTTCATCGATGATTACCTGAACTGTTTTTCCAATTAGTTTCTCATTCTGTTCGCATGCAATATCATACTGAATCTTCATTAACTCGTCGAGCCTTTCATCCTTGGTTTGTTCATCGACTTGGTTACTCATGGTGAATGCAGGCGTCCCTTCTTCTGAGGAGTATTTAAAAACGCCAAGCCGCTCAAACTTTGCCTCCCGAATAAATTCCTTCAGGAGTAAAAAATCATTTTCTGTTTCGCCGGGATAGCCAACCAAAAGTGTCGTTCGAATTGCAATTTCCGGAACTCGCGACCGCAGCGTTTCGATCAATGTCCTGACTTGTTTTTCAGTCACGCGGCGTCCCATTGATTTCAACATTTTATTAGAAATATGTTGAATCGGCAAATCGATGTAGCGACACAACGTACCCACTTCCCCGAACAGTGAAATCAACTCTTCAGTAAAATGAGCGGGATGGGCATATAACAATCGTATCCACGCCAGACTTTCAATTTCTGCTAATCGCCGAATTAATTGGGGCAAGGCAAAGCGGTTGCCCCGGTCCCAACCGTAATAGGTTGTATCCTGCGCAATCACAATGATTTCTTTCACGCCGCCAACAATTAATTCTGTTGCTTCGCTCAGAATATTCTGCTCATCAAAACTTCGAAAATTTCCTTTGATGAGCGGAATGGTGCAATAGTGGCACCGATTATCACATCCTTCGGATATTTTAAGGTACGCGTAATGGTTCGGCATCTGTAATTCCCGAATCGACCTGACGCCTTCCGCAGGCAAATTCAATTCTTGCGAAATTCGTCTTGCAATATCCCTGAAATCCAGTTCAGGGAAAAAAGCATCGACTTCAGGAATCTCCCTTTTTAACTCATCAAGATATCGCTGGGGGAAACACCCGGTGACATAAACGCGTTGAATTCTGCCATCTTGCTTCAACTGCACGGCTTCCAGGATGGATTTAACTGCCTCTTCCCGAGCAGGTAAAATAAACGCGCATGTATTGATAATGACCACATCGGCTTCATGAGGCCGATTCACAATCTGAATATGTTCATTTTTGAGCCCGGCCAAAAGATATTCAGAATCCACCACATTCTTTGGGCAGCCCAACGTTACGGCACAAATTTTCATTGAAACAACGCCTCAACGAACTCTGTTTGGTCAAATGGTTCCAGGTCTTCCACTTTTTCACCGACGCCGATAAATTTCACCGGCAGCCCCAGTTCCTTGCTGATTGAAAGCACAATGCCGCCTTTTGCGGTCCCATCCAATTTGGTCAGGACGATGCCATTCACACCCACCGCATGGGTGAATTGCTTCGCCTGATTCAGTCCATTCTGGCCGGTGGTAGCGTCGAGCACCAAAAGCGTTTCATGAGGCGCTTCAGGATCGAGCTTGCCCAGCACGCGGCAAATTTTTTTCAATTCTTCCATCAAATTCGATTTGGTATGAAGCCTGCCTGCCGTGTCGACGATCAAGACATCAAGCTTCCTGCTGATGGCCGCTTGAAGCGAGTCAAATGCAACGGACGCCGGATCCGCCCCCGGCTGATCTCGAATAATATCCACGCCGGCGCGCTGCGACCATATTTCCAACTGTTCCGACGCTGCCGCCCGAAATGTATCTGCCGCGGATATCAGCACCTTGTTCCCCTGCTGCTTGAATAGCGATGCCAGCTTGCCAATGGTCGTCGTTTTCCCTGTTCCGTTCACACCAACCACCATTATCACATGAGGCTTTTTTTCCGGTTTGAAAAAATCTTCTAAATCTTCCGCTTTTTTCTGTTGATCGTCTTTATTGAATGAACGGAGCATCGCTGATTTCAGAAAGCGAATGATATTATCCGGCTTTTTTATTCCCAGTGATTCAACTTTTTCCCGAACTTCTTCAATCAAATTCAACGACACTTCCACCCCAATGTCGCCGCCGATTAATATTTCTTCGAGTTCATCAAATAAATCTTCATTTATCTCCTGATGCGATTTCAGCGTCTCGTTCACTTTTCCAACAAGGCCTTCTCGCGTTTTTATCAAACGTTGCCTGAGTTTTTCAATCATCTGTTGCTCTTCTCCTACACCTGAAGCTAATCTTTTCTTTTTTCAATTTCGGTTTCAATATCCAGTATCAATTTATCCTAAAAACACCTTCAAAATATCCGGTATTAATTTCGGATGTTGGAACAGCGCTGTTTTAAAAATATTTACAATAGTATAACTTTCCTGCGGCTTCTTTTTCAGTGACGCAGCGGTTTTATTCAGGTCCGCATCGGTCAATTTATAAACGGCTTCTTTCAGCCGGTATGCATGACGATGATTGACACCACCGATCTTGTCCCATTCCCGAATGTATTCATTCAGACGTTTTTTAGATACATCCCTATCTTGAACCGCTGCGGCAGCAACCCGGCCGGCAATTTCTCCGGCAAGAATACTGTGAATGATGCCGCCACCGGTAATCGGATTCACCTGGTGAGCCGCATCCCCAACCAGCAGTAATCCCGGAGCCGTAATGTCGCTCGTATACGGCGCGCACGGAACTCCTCCGGCCACGGTTGTTAAAATGGCAGCGTCCGGGAAATTTCTGTCCATAAATTCCCGAAGATATTCCAGGGGTGATTTTTCCCTCGCGTACTCCCCTGAAATTCCCAGCCCGATGTTGGCATGATGCGCGCTTTTCGGAAAGACCCATAAATATCCGCCGGGCGCCAGCTCTCTGGAAACATAAAAATCGCAAATACTCCCATCGATCTCTATATTTGAAACGGTCATTTGCACGCATGGTTCAATATCTTTGAGACGTACATGCGTTTTTAAACCGGCCCAGCGACCGACGCGGGATTCCACGCCATCCGCGGCAATCACCATTCCGGCTTTTATATCAAAATGCTTGCCCATGTAATTCACCTTCACCCCGGAGACAACACCATCCTCCATGAGCAAATCGTACACAAACGCTTTCGTGCCCACCTTTACACCTTTTTCAGCGGCCATTCGGGCTAAATCGTAATCAAATCGCTTCCGGTCCAGAATATAGCCCACATCGTCGTGGGAAACCTGAATTTTTGTTCCGTCCGGTGCAACCAACCTCACGGCATCAATTTTATTTGACACCCATTCGTCCCGCAAATCCAGCACTTTTTCAAATCCCTTTCCTCCAACGGCCTCGCCGCATCGTACCGGGATTCCGACCTCCCTGTCTTTTTCCAACATCAACACATTGGCCCCGTTTTCAGCGGCCAGTCGGGCAGAGGTGGAGCCGGCTGGTCCTGCGCCAACCACAACAACATCATAACTACTTATCATTCTTCACCTCCAGGGTCGAAACAGGACAAATGTTCACACAATTGAGACACAGGGTACAGGTTTCATGGTCAATCACAAGCCTGGACTCGAATAATGTAATCGCATCGACAGGACAGACAGCAACGCAGGTTCCACAAAAATCACACAGGTCATCTTTTACAACGATCATTCTCAATTCCTCTAAAACTCAAAATCAAGCAGCAAATTTCGGATATTCCAAATTGAACCGCTTTTTATAATACCATTTCGAAAAAAAGAACGTGAATACAATTACCACAAAATAAAGAGGGTATTTCACACAAACCGCCAGAGATGCGAAAAGTATGGTAAACTTAATCGATCTCAAAATATCTTCCATCTCCAAAGTTACCGCAGCAATGAGAAACAGCGGCATAGCCAATAAAGCTGGAACAAAGAACATATAATCTTTTAAAACATAGGAAATAACTACCGTAAGAACCACAAAAAATAACGCCCAATAAACCGCTATTTTTTTGCCATACTTTACACCAAATGTAATTTTATTGAATTCCCTGTCTCCGGGGATGTCTGGTATCGTCGTTAACAGGTAAACCGCTACCAGCCCAAAACCGTACGGCAATGCGTGATACATAAAATGAAAACTTTCAGTACCTGCGGTAATCCAGCCGCAAGCAGCGACAGACCATCCGCCTGCGAAATTGGCGACAACGCCCATGAAGGGTCTGTCTTTCCAGGTAAATGGTTTGTAGCTGTAAAAAATACCGGTGATCAAAAATATGATGACAAACAACATCCCGACTTTTACGTTGAGAAGAAATGCAAAGGCGATGGATATTATTGTCAGTAAAACGCCTTCGATCAAAGCGGTTCTTTTGTTTATTATTTCCCTGGCAATAAAAAATAATTTTTCGTTTTTTTGATCACTTCGAATATCTACAATTTGATTGAAGATATATGCAGCCCCCATTAAAAGCGTTAATAATAAAATTATTAAGAATGCATTGGAATCGAAACTCGTATCTGCATTTGAAGCAATTTTTGTCGGATCAAAAATCGTGTTGGCATGATATCCTGCCAAAAATACCGTCCATAGTGGAAAAAAGAGAGTCGGCCGCAAAATAAAAAAAAAGTCCAAAAGTCTGATGTTTTTCACCATCACAATTTAATTAATAACAATTCCGTTTTCAAGTTGAAACTTTTTCATTTTATCACCGGGAATAATGGGATATTTCCCACTGAAACACGCAGTGCAATACCCGCCGCGCTCATGCGGCACTGAATCCAATAAACCTTCCAGGGAGAGATAGTGCAGCGTATCGACTTCTAAATATTTCCTTATTTCCTCTATTGACATTTGTGACGCGATCAACTCTTCTTTTGTCGGGAAATCCATTCCATAAAAACATGGAAATTTAATCGGCGGCGAACTCACACGAATATGTATTTCTTTTGCGCCAGCCTGACGCACCATTTTTGCCAATAAACGAAGTGTGGTCCCCCGAACTATAGAATCTTCGACAATGATGACCCGCTTGTTTTTCAAAACTCCTTTCACAGGATTGAATTTGATCCGAACATTAAAATCACGCATGGTCTGGACCGGGTGAATAAACGTTCTGCCGACATAATGGTTCCGGATCAAACCAATCTCAAATTTTATCTCGGATTCCTGGGCATAGCCGAGTGCAGCGGTATTGCTTGAGTCAGGTACAGAAATAATTCGATCTGCTTCAACCGGAGCTTCGAGGGCAAGTGACTTGCCCAATTTTCGTCGCGCTTTATCCACCTTTTCTCCAAAAATCCAGCTATCCGGCCGTGAAAAATAGATAAATTCAAAGATGCACGCCCGTCTTTCTGTTTTTTCATCAAGTTGGAAAGACGACAATCCTTTCTCATTAATCACGACTATTTCACCCGGATTCACCTCGCGAATGAGTTCCGCATCCATAATATCAAGGGCGCACGACTCCGACGCCAAGACATACGCTCCATCCTTCTTCCCAATACATAGGGGGCGAAATCCCCGCGGATCACGAATGCCGATGAGATCATTGCCGGTTAATATCGCGATCGAATAGGCTCCTTTAATTCGGTGGAATGTATCTTGAATTTTATCCACCATAGTTGTCTTTTTCGATCGTGCGATGAGATGCAAGACAATTTCAGTATCGGTCGTTGTCTGAAAAATGGCGCCATCATCTTCCAATTCGCGCCTTAGCACGTGCGAGTCTACAAAATTTCCATTATGAGAAATAGCCATTGGCCCGTATTTCGAACTTACGACGAGGGGTTGGGCATTCACAGGATGGGTGGATCCGGTGGTGGAATAACGATTATGACCAATTGCTTTATCACCGATTAATTTGTCGAGGTTTTCCCTTTTTCTGAAAACGTCAACCACCAGCCCCAAATCGATATGTTTATAAAATAGTCCATTGTCATTTGTTACGATGCCGGAACTCTCCTGGCCTCTGTGCTGAAGCGCATAAAGTCCCAGGTATGCAAAGTTCGCTGCATGAGGGTGTTTATATATTCCAATAACAGCACATTCTTCTTTTGGCTTATCATCTGTTGTCCATTGCATGAGTCAATCCAATCTTGGCTAAATTACTACGTTTTGTCAATTCTTATTCATATCGATCATTTCAAAAATATTTTAAATACCTAACCTGGATAAACCAGAAATTCCAATACTCAAAAGCCAAATTACAAATAAAATCCAAATTTCAAAAAAAGAAATTCAAAACAATATTGTTTAAAATTTTCTGCCCAAAATGGTCAGAAAATTGTTTGTAAGTTACTAATCAGAAACAAGAAGTACACCGAAAGCTGTACCCAATATATCAGCGACAAGGTCTTTGACACTGAATGAATTATTTTTTTTTCTTCCATCGCGAATTTCTTTGATCAGGCCGAGAGAAATGGAAAAGCCAATGCCGATCTGCGTAGACTTTAAATTGGAAAATCCCTGTTGCTCCCTGCTGAAATAATATGCTGATGTAGCAATGAATGCACTCGCCAAAAAATGATGGGCTTTATCTCTTCCAAACCATGAATCATTTAGGGTAAAAGTGATTTTGGCGGCGTCGAATTTCTCATAACGTGCGGAAAGCGATTCCTTTGTCTGGGATCTTCCGGGCAAAGCATTCAAAAAAAGAACGCATAGAAGCACGAAGATAAGTATGCTCTGCTTTTTCAAAGGCTTAGCCCCTTATCTATTTTCTGCATGGCTTTGAGTGAAATTTCAAGGAACTGTTTTAGGGTCAGGCCGAGGTCTGAACAGGTTTGAATTTGCTCTCGGTTGGCGCCGGCAGCGAACCGTTTTTCTTTATAGCGCCGCAAAATGAATGGCACATCCAGCGATTTCAACTTTCGATCAGGATGCATTAATGCAGCCGCCACAATGAGGCCGGTTACCGGGTCGGCCGCGTAAATAGCTTTTCCCATCAGTTTTTCTCGTGGCGCCATGTCATTATGACATTTAATCGCTTCAATAATCTCAGGATCGAGATTATACTCCTTCAGCATTTCTTCGGTGATCAGCGTATGTTGCTCAGGATTATCCACTGTTTGTTCGTAATCCAAATCATGCAGCAAACCGGTCAATCCCCATTTTTCAACATCTTCTTCAAAATGAGCTGCCAATTCTTTCATCACCGCTTCCACTGCCAGCACATGCTTGAACAAATTTTTGTTAGTAAATTTTGATTTAGCTAAAGTATATGCATCCGCACGATCCATAAATCACCTCATAAACTTTAAAAATACTGCCTCGTCCAGGCGATGTACGCCAGTATCGCGAAAATCGCAATCGGACAAATAAATCGAATCAGGAATGCCCATATTCGCTGAAAATAAAATATATTTCCATCCTTTTTGACTTCATCTGTAATGGCCCTGACGCCCCATTTGTAGCCGGCAAATACTGCGATAAAAAACGCCCCAATGGAAAGGGAATAGTTGCCGAACAGGGCATTCATAAAATCTAAAAATCCAAATTTTTCAGAAATAAATGAGGTGAAGAAACTATTTGCGCCCAGAGCCAGAGCGGACGGGATTCCAATGATAAACGTAAGCGCTCCCATGATAACAACAGCTTTTCGTCGCGGCCACTTGTGCTCATCCACCAAATAGGCCACAGGGACCTCGAGCAGTGAAATTGTAGAAGTCAACGCAGCAACAGAAAGCAAGAGAAATATCCCCGCTCCGAAAATCATACCACCCGGCATCTTGGCAAATATAGAAGGAAGAACGACGAAAACAAGTCCCGGCCCGCCTGCCGGATCCATTCCCATAGCAAAAATTGCGGGAAACATAACAAGGCCAGCAAGTATTGCGATGAGGGAATCAAAAAATACCACAAAACCTGCGGATGAGACAAGATTATCTTTTTTGGAAATATAGCTCCCATAGGTAATCATTGTGCCCATTCCGAGGCTCAACGAAAACAATGCCTGTCCCAGCGCCCGGGCAAGAGTCGTCCATGTTACCTTTGAAAGGTCCGGTTTTAAATAAAAGCTCAGTCCCGCGCCGGCTCCCTCCAAAGTAACCGACCGAACCGCCAATACAATGAGCAAGAGAAAGAGAACTGGCATCAGAATTTTGGACCAGCGTTCAATACCTGCAGAAACACCTCCCATTACCACCAATACTGTGAGCACAATAAAAAAAAGCAGTAAACCGATCGAGAGATACGGATTGGCGGTGAACGCTTTGAATATCTCGGCGGATTGTTCTCCTGTAACGATATTGCCAAAATCCCCAAGGATTATTTTAATGAAATACCCAACTGTATAACCAGCAATCACCCCATAAAAGGAAAGAATCCCGACGCCGGTCGCCACGCCTATCCCCCCGATAATTTTCCAGAGACTATTTGGGAACAATTTCTTAAAAGCGCCAACCGGGTTCTTCTCTGTGTTTCTCCCGATGGAAAGCTCGGCGATCATGACCGGCAATCCAATGAGAACGATAAAAAATATGTAAATGACTACAAACGCAGCGCCGCCATTTTCACCAGCCACATACGGGAACCGCCAGATATTTCCCAAACCAATCGCAGAACCGGCAGCAGCAACAACAAATCCAATTTTCGAGCCCCAATTTCCGCGCGAAGATTCCAAACTGGACACAGATACCTCCTGAATTAGTGAAGATTCAGTTAATCATTTCCATTTCCGGATTCGAAATTCTCATCCTTATTTTATTGGTCATAAAAATCGAAAAAATGAATAATTTTAAAATAAAAAAAATCGATATTACCACATTCGATTTGAAATATCAATCGTACAAAATTTATGTATATTTTAATCTAAAATGCAATATTTACAGAGACGTGAACACCACGCTCACCTGCGAAAACCATTGGTTGAATATTCATGTACGATAAATCAGGGCTCTCATCAAAATCTGAAAGATGCGCATCCACAAACGCATCGGCCAGGCTAAACAGGACAATTCCAACCAACCACCAGTTCGAAAGGTTTCTATTGTTAATATAATATTCCCGCTCCCAATCTGTGGTGCTTTTTTGTTTCATTTGATTCAGATAAATTGAATTGATCAGAACGCCTGTTTCTGCCCCGAAAACGACAATTGCCTTCACTTTTTTGTTGTTATACCACTGTCCCCATCCGGGAATTATCAACGAACGAATCATTGCCCCGGTTGGCGATTTCGCAGTGTCCTCTTTTTTCTCCTGTGTATTTTGAATTGACATTTTATTTACAGATGAACTGTCTTCTGCCACTTCCTGAGCTTTACAAACTTTAAGCCCTCCTAAAACAAAAAAGAGAAACAAAAAATGAGTTCCAAATCGCTTCATTTACAAACTTACCATGTTTAATCTTTTTTCCACGATGTCATCTTTCTTATTCAAATATTCCCGATCATAATAATTGTAAAACAATCGAATCATTTTATTTTCTTCACCATTCAAAGGGCCCTGTCGAACAACGACCAGCAGATGACCCACACTAAAATGGGCAAGATATTTCAAATCGGCGACTTTCAGGTGCGCCACGGTGTCTTTTTCAAGTATTTTCAATAACCTGTCGAGATGAATGCTTTTCAGCGCGTTGACCACTTTGATATCGAAATGAGTGCCGGCATCGGATTCAATAATATTCATGACGCTTTCAAATTCCATACGATCGCGATAATGACGTTTGGACGTCAATGCATCGAATACATCGGCGACGGCAAGGATTCTGGATTCAAGCGGTATTTCTTCACCTTTCAAACCATCCGGGTAGCCGGAGCCATCAATCTTCTCATGATGAGCCGCTGCAATTTTCGGAACCTCTTTGAAATCTCTGCTGAAATTTATTTTCTCCAAAATATTTTTGGTGAACGAAGAATGTTCCTGAATATGGCAATACTCATCAATCGTCAGGCTGCCTTTTTTGCACAGCACTGCTTCACGAATGGCAATTTTCCCGTAATCATGAAGCAAGGCAGCGTATCGAAGCATCTCTCGTTTTTTTTGAGGTAAAATTAATTTTTGTGCCAGTTCATCCGAATACAAGGCGATGCGATTGCTGTGCCCTGCCGTTAGCGGATCTCGCGCATCGATGGTGCTGGCCAGCGTTTCCACAAAACTCTCGAATGTTTTCTTTTGTTCTTCATAAAGCTGGGCGTTTTCAAGCTGAGTAGCGGCAATGGCCGAAATAGCATCCAACATTTGTTCATCTTCACGGGTGAAAGGGCCGTTAATCTTATTCAGCACCTGAAATACGCCGATAATCTCCGACAATTTGTTCCGCATGGGAAAGGTCAGCATATTCTGTGTATGATAACCTGTCTTCTTGTCGATTTCCCGGTTAAAACGCGGATCAGCGTACGCATCCGGAATATTGAGCACCCGTCCTGTTGTTGCAACATAGCCGGCAATACCCAAATTGCTCGGAAACCGAATTTCCCTCTCTCCGTGAGCTACTTTAGACCAAAGCTCTTTTTTTTCCTCATCAAGCAGAAATACAGTGCATCTGTCGGCTTTCAGCGCTTTTCTCACTTCATCCATTATAAGCAGGAGAAGTTTATCAAGCTTCAATTCAGTAGAAATGTTCCTGGTGATGTTGAATAATACGGTAAGCCGTTGATGTTCTTCCTGATAAATTTTTAACTTATTAACAACTTGATTTTTGTCCCAGATCTCCCATTTTTGGTTCACACTCATTTTTTCACTCCAGAAGTTCCCCCTTTTCAGTAACATCGACTTTTTTCCGATCCCTCACGTTGGGAAAAACCATCCTGGTACTGAATCTATATATGATGGATCAATTTACTCCTCTTCGACTTCCTCAAAATCTGCATCCTCAACATCTTCATTGGATAAGTCTAATGGGTCATTTTTCCTGGGATTGCCTCGTATCTCGCTTCTTTGCTCTGGCCCTTTGAGTAAATTTTGGACGAGTTTTGAAGCCAAATAAACGAAGGCAATGAATAATAAAAATCTCAGTAACATATTTTATTCACACATTTAGTTATCATACACGTATGTACCTTTAATATCCATTTGAATCAATTCAGCAATTTTTTTGAAATCACAGTCGTTATTCACAAAATCCATTTCTGTTGAATTGATTGTCAGCAATGGGGTATCATTATAATGATTAAAAAAATTATTATACGCTGCGTTTAGCGACTTGATATATTCGAACGACATGTTCCGTTCAAATGTTCTGCCTCTCAGTTTAATATTTTTCATCAATCGTTCCGGGGTTGATTTCAGGTAGATCACCATATCCGGTTTCGGGATATCTCGCTCCAACAGCGTTACAATTTTCTCGTAAAGCAGCAGTTCTCGATCTTCTAAATTCAAATAAGCAAAAATCTTATCCTTTGCAAAAATATAATCCGCAACAATAAGTCCCTGAAATAATTCCCGCTGTGGAATTTCTTGCTGCTGGCGATAGCGGCTCAACAGAAAAAACATTTGCGTTTGAAATGCAAATCGCTTGGGATCCTGATAAAAATCCGCCAAGAAAGGATTTTCTTCCACGATTTCAAAAACTGTTCTTCCGCTGAATTCATCCGCCAGCATTTGAGTAAGAGTTGTTTTACCGACTCCAATGACACCATCGATCGCGATGTACTCTAAATTATTATTTATATCCATTACGTTTCGTTTGCCAGTAGTTGTTTCCCATGCTTATACCATTTTATTTGAGATTTATCAGGACATTCAGCTAAAAGCTGGTCAATGTTTTTTTTTATTTCAGGATGGAAATAATTTTCTGCAACTTCTCTGAGTGGAATCAGGACAAAACGCCTCATGTGTAGTTGCTGATGCGGTAACCTAAGTTTCTGATGATCAAATAGTGTATTGTTGTAGTCAATGATATCGATATCAATAATCCGTGGTCCCCAACGAAACGTTTTCTTTCTTCCTGTCAGAGTTTCCAGTTTCTGACTTATTTTTAAAAGATCTAAGGGAGCCAGGTTTGTTGAAATTTTTATTATCAGATTTAAAAACCAGGGCTGATTAGTGAAACCAATCGGTTCTGACTTGTACACCGATGAAATATCTTCTATCTGAATATCATTTTGGTAAGCGATCAATTTCAGACAACGTCTCAGGTTTTCGATTCGATCATTCAAATTTGTTCCGAGACTCAAATAAATACCGGCCATGGCATTTCTCAGGCAGTACGTGTCATTTCTACTTCAAATCCATCGCAAATTCCACCGATTGGAGCATTTGGTTTTCTGACGCGCACCATAACTTCAGCAATCCCAAGTTTTTCAATCAGCGCGTTCGCGATCTGTTCAGTGATTGACTCAACTAAATGAACATCTCCCTCCATCATAATCTCTTCAATAACGCGATAGACTTTCCTGACATCTATAGTATCCTCGATATTATCGGTTTGACCCGCGGTCGCGAGGTCCAGATATAATTTTACGTCCACCTCATAGCGGTGGCCGACTTCGTGTTCATAATTTTCCTGCCCGATAAACGCATGGAAAACCATATTATTAATTCTGAGGATATCTTGCATGCAAATTCCACATTATTATATTTTACTAATATATTAAAAGAATTCAATTTTGTCAAGCTAAAAAAAAAGCCCCGATGTTTAAATCGGGGCTTTTCACAAGCGTTTTTAGTACATTCCGCCCATTCCGCCTCCAGGAGGCATTGCCGGTGCCGGTGGTTCATCTTCAGGTTTCTCTGCAATAGTTGCTTCGGTCATCAGGAGCAATCCGGCAATACTGGCCGCATTTTCCAATGCAATGCGTGACACTTTTGTCGGATCGATAACGCCAGCCGCAAACAAATCTTCGAAGGTTTCAGATTCAGCGTTGAAGCCAAATGAACCTTCGCCTTCTTTCACCTTCTGCACAACAATAGAACCTTCACATCCTGCGTTATGCGCAATCTGACGAATGGGCTCTTCCAAGGCACGTCGAACAATATTGACGCCGATCTTTTGATCGCCTTCCAGTTCTAATTTATCAAGGGCTTTCAAAGTACGAATATATACAACACCACCGCCGGGAACAATTCCTTCCTCAACGGCTGCGCGAGTCGCATGTAAAGCATCTTCAACACGTGCTTTTTTCTCTTTCATTTCAACTTCGGTGGCAGAACCGACTTTCAGTACAGCAACACCGCCGGCCAATTTAGCCAGACGTTCCTGCAATTTTTCGCGGTCGTAATCTGAAGTGGTTGCTTCAATCTGTTTTTTGATTTGGGAAATTCTTCCTTTAATATCATCTGTCTTGCCAGCGCCTTCCACGATGGTCGTGTTATCTTTATCGATGGTGATTCGTTTGGCGGTTCCGAGGTCAGAAACAGTCACATTTTCCAGTTTGAAGCCTGTTTCTTCGGAAATTACCCGGCCACCGGTCAAAATAGCGATGTCTTCCAGCATAGCTTTACGACGATCACCAAAACCCGGGGCTTTCACCGCTGCAACTTTGAGCGTGCCGCGAATTTTATTGACAACCAATGTGGCCAAGGCTTCGCCTTCAACATCTTCTGCAATAATCATGAAGGGTTTGCCCATCTGAGCTGTTTTCTCCAGAATCGGCAGAATGTCTTTCATGACTGAAATCTTTTTGTCATGAATCAAAATATAAGGATCTTCGAGAACACTTTCCATTGTATCGACATCTGTCACAAAATAAGGCGACAAATATCCACGATCGAACTGCATACCTTCTACAACATCCAGGGTAGTTTCTGTTGTTTTGGCTTCTTCCACAGTGATAACTCCATCTTTGCCAACTTTTTCCATTGCATTGGCAATTAAATCACCGATGGTGCGATCGTTATTCGCGGAAATGCTTCCGACCTGGGCAATTTCATTTTTACCAGGGAGATCTTTGCTAATTTTCTTGATTTCATCGACAACCGCTTTCACAGCTTCTTCAATACCGCGTTTCAGATGTGTTGGATTGGCGCCGGCTGTTACATTTTTCAAGCCTTCTCTGAAAATTGCCTGGGCCAAAACTGTGGCTGTGGTAGTTCCATCGCCGGCAACGTCACTTGTTCTTGAGGCGACTTCCTTCACCATTTGTGCACCCATATTTTCAACTGGTTCTTCCAATTCAACTTCTTTTGCAACAGTAACGCCATCTTTGGTGACAGTTGGGGCACCGAATTTTTTGTCCAATACAACATTGCGACCTTTGGGGCCAAGCGTCACTTTTACTGTATCTGCCAATGCGTCCAGGCCTTTTTTCAATTGGGCCCTTGCATCTGTATCATAATTAATTAATTTAGCCATATCTTTATATCCTCCATAATTTAGGATTTTTCATTTTTTTGCTAACTATAAAACTGCCAGAATATCACTTTCACGCATGATCAGATAATCTTCATCATCGATTGTCACTTCTGTGCCTGAGTATTTTCCATAAAGAACGATGTCATTATTCTTCACTTCCATCTCGACTTTTTGGCCACTATCAGAAATTCTTCCCGGTCCAACAGCGACAATTTTACCCTGCTGGGGTTTTTCTTTCGCTGTATCAGGGATGATAATACCACCAACTTTTTTTTCTTCTGGTTCCGTTGGTTTTACAACTACACGATCGGCTAGAGGTCTAATGTTCATTGACGCTCCTCCTTTCAATGATTTAATGATTATACTATTAGTTATTTATTTACATAGCTTAGATTATTAGCACTCCTCTTTAAAGAGTGCTAAATTTGTCGTGTAAATATAACAAATATTTTTAATTTTGCAATTCAGCTATAACCTATTTAACAACTATTATTTTTGTTTTATTAATTTTAATATACTATATAATTCATATACGCTAAATATTATCAATTAATTTATTATTAAGTAATTATATGATATAATTGTATTTTTTGTTACAAATTAATCATTGATTTTAAACATCTTAAGCTTGAAAATTAGAAAAATCAAAAATCTCAAATATTATTGAGTGCCATAAAAAAGAAAGATCAACCCGCTACCGGATCGACCTTTAATTTTTTCGTATTATGCACAAAAAATCTAAAATCGAAAATTCTCATTGAGAATGGTTTGATTGCGATCCTGTCCCACAGAAATGATTTCTATGGGTATATTTGTCAATTCTTCAATTTTGTTTAAATACTTCTTAGCATTCACCGGCAATGCGTCAAATGTTTTGATGTCTGTCGTGGGTTCATTCCAGCCGGGCAATGTGATATACTCCGGCACGCACTTACTCAATATTGCCTGGTCAGGTGGAAAATCGGTTATTCTCTGATTTTGACAGGTATAGGCCACGCATATTTTAATTTCATCCAGTGTGTCCAGAACATCGAGCTTGGTGACAGCAAAACAATCGAGTCCATTTAATCGCACAGAATAATTCGCAATAACCGCATCGAACCATCCACAGCGCCGTGGTCTGCCGGTTGTCGCGCCGTATTCCTGGCCTAATCTCCGCATCTCCTCGGCCAGATCGGATGAAAATTCAGTGGGAAAAGGCCCATATCCAACCCGGGTTGTATAGGTCTTTATTATTCCAATGACGCGGTCAATTTTCGTGGGACCCAGACCAAGTCCGGTGCACGCGCCGCCGCTAATGGGATTGGACGATGTTACGTATGGATACGTACCAAAATCCACATCCAGCAGTGTCCCCTGAGCCCCTTCAATTAATATTTTTTTGTCATCACGAATAGCATTATCCAAAAATACCGATACATCTGCTAAATAATCTCTGATTTTCTCTCCGACCTCCAAATATTCACTTACAATGCGATCTTTATCGATAGCACTTTCACCAGAGACATCGGAAAAGAATGGCCTTTTTTGTTCAAGGCTGTTGAAAACTTTATCGGAAAGGATCTTTTCATTGAGAAGGTCGGCAGCTCGGATTCCGATACGATTGAATTTGTCTACGTAAGCAGGACCAATTCCCCGGCCGGTCGTTCCAATTTTTCGGTCGTCACAGCATTCTTCCTGAATTTTATCCAACAATTTATGATAGGGAAGAATGATGTGGGCTTGTGGACTGATAAGGATGCGCCCATCGCACTGAATGTTTTGCGATTTCAAAAGTTCTACTTCTTCCAAAAAAACCACGGGATCAATGACAACCCCATTGCCAATGAGACAGGTCGTCTGAGAATGTAAAATTCCGCTGGGCACCAGATGAAGCACAAACTTTTGATCGTTAATCACAATGGAATGTCCGGCATTGGCGCCTCCCTGATATCTGGCAACAACATCGGCGGTTTTACTCAGCATATCTACAATTTTACCTTTACCTTCGTCACCCCATTGTGAGCCAACAATTATATCTACAGACATATCGACCTCTGAAATTTCATAAAAAACTCCGAAACGCTAAACCGTTCGGAGTTTTCAATTATGTATTTTGGAAAATCTACCGTTATTCCGCCCATAAAATAAAAGCGAATTAATTTACCCTAACATTCCTTATTCGGTAAAACACGCAAGGAATTATTTGAAACTTGCCAGCGCTTCATCCACGGAATCGAAGGTCTCAAAAATCGTGATCAACTTGGTGATGATGAGCAGACTTTTGATTCTTTCGGTGACGTTGACCAATTTCAGATCGCCTTCGTTGTTTCTCATGGTCGTTAAGCCGCCAATTAATATGCCAAGTCCGGAGCTGTTCATCCAATTCACTTTAGTCAAATCGGCGATTACCTTTGTTTTTTTCTCATCAACCAGTTCATGCAGTTTTTCACTGAGCAAATTTGCATCCGGGCCGCCCATGACTTTTCCGGATAGTTCCAAAACGACAATACCATCTATTTCTTTTTCTTTTAAATTCATAATGGTTCCCTCCATATCTTTTTTTTGTTTAGAGGATTATATATTCTTTTTTATTATTGACTCTTTTAATCGTTTATCTGCGCGATAATTTGGTTTTTTTGCCCTCAGTTTTTAAATACCACTCCACCACTACAGGACTGGCGATAAAAATTGAGGAATAGGTACCAACGATCACGCCAATAACCAGGGCAAACGAAAAGTTATGAATTACCTCACCGCCAAAGAAAAACAAAATAATAACAACGACAAACGTTGTTAAAGATGTGAGAATAGTTCTGCTTATGGTTTGATTGATACTTGTATTAAATATCGTAATAATGTCTTCTTTTCGCAGTGTTTTTAAATTCTCACGAATACGATCAAACACGACGATGGTATCATTAAGTGAATATCCTATAATTGTCAAAAAGGCTGCGACAACGGATAGCGAAATTTCTAAATCCAGCAGTGAAAATATTCCCAGCGTAATCATAACATCATGAAACAATGCTGCCACAGCGCCCACAGCAAATTTAAATTCAAATCGATAACTGATGTAAGCAAGAATTAATGCAAGCGAAATGAGCACAGCCCAAATAGCAGCTCGCCGAAGTTCACTACCAATTCTTGGACCAACGGTTTCTTTCTGGCGAATTTCCAGCGGATTATCTGGCAATTGTGCCTGAAGCTCAGCAATGACCTGTTCAGATGGATCTTCCATATTTTCTAGTTGCTGAAGCCTGATGAGCAATTCGTTATCGGTTGCAAATTCTTTTATTTCAGCGTTGGCAAGTCCGAGGCTAGATAAAATATTTCTGATTTCACCCACCTGAACCGGTTTTTCAAATCGTATTTGAATTGATGTTCCGCCTGTAAAATCAATGCTATAATTCGGCCCACCATGAATAATCAATGAACCGATTCCCACAACAATCAAAATTGCAGAGATAATAAGTGCTATTCTTCGTTTTCCAATAAAATCAATATGAGTTTCTTTAATAAATTGCATCTTTAATTTCCTCTTAGTTATGCTTTTTCTACACCGACTCCATTATTCGGCCAGGAAATGTTTTAGTTATATGTATTCTACAATGAAATACTTTGAATTTAATATCAGATACTTAAGCTTTTTATTTCCCACTTCATCGTAATATAATCAAAAATGAACCGCGTCACAACAATTGCCGTGAACATACTGGCTATAATACCAATGGATAATGTAACAGCAAATCCCTGAATGGGACCGGTTCCAAATTGGTAAAGAACCAGCGCGGTTAAAAATGTCGTGATGTTTGCATCCAAAATTGTTGTAAACGCGCGGCCGTAGCCTGCGTCAATGGCTGCGCGGATGGTTTTTCCGGTTTTCAACTCTTCACGGATTCTCTCAAAAATCAATACATTCGCGTCCACAGCCATACCGATTGTCAAAATAATTCCCGCCACACCGGGCAGTGTCAGGTTTGCGTGGGCCGCGGCAAGCACAGCCATCACAAAAAGAATGTTTAACAGCAGGGCAAAATCAGCGACAAACCCGGACAGTCGATAATAGATGATCATAAAAATCACAACTACGATCATACCGGCGATGACCGACCACTGACCTTTCCGAATTGAATCCTGGCCCAGTGATGGTCCGACAGTTCTTTCTTCAATACTTTCCAGACGCGCCGGCAGAGCACCAGCCCGCAGAACCACGACCAGATCTTTGGCCTCTTCTATGTCTGCCATGCCTGTAATTTCAGCGCGACCATCCGTAATTTTATCCTGTATCGTTGGAGCAGAAGCAACTTTATCATCCAAAACGATGGTGAGAATTTTACCAATATTGGCGCCTGTTACGCGGGAAAAGCGTTTCACCCCATTATTATTTAACGAGAGAAGCACTTTGGCCTGGCCGGCTCCTGTCATGCTACCTCCACTGGCTTCACCTGCCACTGTAACCTGAGCATCGTCAATATATTCACCGGTAAGTTCCGGCGCCTTCTTCAACAAGTGCAGATAGTACCACTCTTTATCACCAATTTTTCGGGGTTTGTTGTGCCACAAGAACTGCGATTCATCCGGGATAATCTGCTTTACTTCAGGATAATTGAGAATGATATCCACTGCTTTCATATTCTGCTTTGGCGCGGCGATCATGTTTCCCACGTTTCCAAGCAGCGCAAGAAACGGATTCTCTCCAAACATATCGGTATCTACTGACAGAGAGGTATCACTTTCACCATCACCAACGTCACCGAATAATTCGTTCAGGTTAACTTCTTTTTCTTTCCGAATTTTCTCTTCCACGGCTGCAGAATCGATAGCGGTTGTATCGGTGGAGGTCAAGACATCAGCCATAGCCGTGGAATCCAGTGCGCCAAGGCGTCTTTTTTTAACGATTTCATCAATTCTCATCAGCAGGGATCGGGTGTAATCTGCATCTCTCATCAGTTTGAATTCCAACTGCGCAGTTCGGCCAATGACTGATTTCGCACGATTAACATCCTGAATACCGGCCAACTCCACAACGATTCGCCGATGACCCTGTTTGGTGATGGATGGTTCCGACACACCAAACTGATCGATTCGATTTCTCAGCACTTCAAGACTTCGGTCAATTGCATCTTCGGTTTCTTGCCGCAGGTCGGAAATAATCTTTCGATCGGAATCGCCTCGTTTCCCAAAATATTCGTTCAATTGAAGGTTTTCCCGGGTAAACCGTTCCTGCATCACATCAAAGAAATCCATATCCTGGATTTTTGCATCATGATCTATTGCTTCCATGAGTTGTTCAAATCTGGCATCCGGATTTTTGGCAACATTTTTCAGGAAATGAGGGAAATCAACCTCATAAACCAGATACGTTCCGCCCTGTAAATCCAACCCTCTTTTTATAGCAGATCTTTCTGCCTTTACAATTTTCTCATCCAATTCGACAATTTCACTTGCCAGTTCCCGGGCTTCCGGTGCGCTCGTCGAATCTTTTAGCGATTTCAACAAGGCATTTTCAAGGTTTTCTTCAACCAATGCATTTTTAATATTTTCAACATTTATTTCGGAAATTTCCTGCGCTCGTGCATAATACTTATCCAGTTGCACATTCAACTGTGAAAGATTGAATGTTGGATAAAGCTGCCATAATGCAAGTAAAATCAGGGCAACAATTAATATCAAACGGTACATCATATTTCGACTCATCTGGTACTTACCTCCCAAACTAAAACAGTTATTGAGTTATAATAAAATATTCAAATTCAACCGAGCTTGAACAAGTCTAACTATTCGATACATAAAGAGAAATTATACATCGATTTTCTATCAATGAATAGACGCGAACTCTTACATTTTTAAAACAAATAGCAATATAGTTTTTTTTCAACTAAAAGTCAATAAAAATTTATTTTTCGAGAGTGGTTAAAAATGGTGATCAGTTTATAATATTTTCAGATAAGATTTAAGTCAACTTTTTTCTTGCATCTTTCGTAAAAATTATTTTATTGATTTATATATTCGCTCTCTAAAAATATTCAATAAGCCATAATTAATTAATTATATAAAAAATTATAACAATTTAACTTTGAATTTTTAATAACTTTGGAGAAAACTATGGATACAAAGAAAATTAATACGATTGAAAATTATTGTTTTCATTGTTACCATTACGATCCGCTAACAGGAGTTTGTAGCCAAATTAATGAAAATGTACGAAGTTATAAAAAAAAATTTGTCGCAAAATGTAATGGTAAATTTTTCAAAAATGATCCAAATAAGCAAGTTGATAAAGTTGAAGACATTGAGGGAATTGAGGACATAGAGGATATTGACGATAATCAAGAAAAAACTTCCAATATTTCTAAAGATGATAAAGGTTTGTATCATTTTAAAACGCTACTTGGATATGGCAAATTAATATCTGCAACAGGTTGGTTTATTGTTTTTTTAGGTATAATTTGTATTGTTGGGGGAATAGGTAGTGGCGAAGAGATTGGATTTGCTATTGCTGGTGGAGGTTTAATTTTAATTATTATGGGAATCATTATGGTTGTAACAGGACAAGTAATATCTTGTTTTGTATCAATTGAAAAAAATACAAGATTAACTTACGAATTACTTAAAGATAAACATTAATAATCATGCAACTTATGAAAATAATTCAAAGCCCTTTTTGTAAATCGTTTAAGGATAACCGATTACAAATTGGGCTTTTATTATTTAATTAAAAGAGTTATAGCCAATAATATGACAAAATATTTTCTTGCATTTTTCGTGAAAATTATTTTATTAATAGATATATATTAAGCTCACCTAACTGTGACATCCTGAACGACTTTAGAATTTTCTGAATCCTAAAAGCCAAAATTGCTCTGCCATGGAGGTGCTGCTTTTTATTGGTTTTTTTTTGATTATGAAATGCTGTAAAAGTAGAAATTTGTTGTATAATCACTCGTTAGCAGTAAAAGGTTTTTATAATGAATTTAATGACGAATCCTGATATGCTTGAACAAATTACTGCTATTGCTACTATTTTAATTGCAGTCGCAGCATTTTTTATCACGTTATGGCAAATAAAATCAATGCATAAGCATAATAGATTATCAGTAATGCCAATTCTATCATATGAAATTTTTTATGATAAGACTGATTTAGGATTTGGAATTTATTTATGTAATAAAGGTATTGGCCCTGCTATAATTAAAAGCATGAGGATTTTCATAGATAATATAGAAATAAAAACACAACAAAAAAAAATATGGCCTGAAGCAGTTCAGACATTGAATATTAATTACCCGTATGTTCAAATGTTTACCTGTGGCGATGATGTTTCCATTTCAGCTGGCGAAAGACTACCTTTGTTGACAATAAATGACAATATATCAAAAGAAATAGCAGATGAATTTAAAAAAGCATTAGATAGAATAAACATTGAATTATTGTATGAATCGATATATAAACAAAGGTTCATAAAGAAATTAGATGATTTGGAATGACAAAATGCTACAGCGGAATTAAAACAGCGACTTCTTTTCAGGTTTGAGCGGTTACTGGAATCACTCGCTTCAGTCGAATCTTTCCGTGTTTTAAGCTGCTGAGTATAGTCTTTAGCATGATTAGATATTAATTTAGAGCAAAATCAGAGGAATTTAAATTGAGAAAACTTCTCATAATTTTCTTTTTCTATTTTGTTAATAATTTATTTGCTCAAAGCTTAAAATCACCTGAAGAATTCAAAATTAACCAAATAAGTATACATAAAAGTGAAAAAAAAATCAGTTATATTACATTCCCATTATTAATTACATTCAAATCATACCAGATTTTATTAGGTCCTATTAAAGGTGAAAATTGTCCAATGTATCCCTCTTGTTCTTATTATGGAATAGAGGCAGTAAAAAAATATAAGTTGAAGGGATTGTTAATGACAACTGACAGACTTCACAGATGTGGTCACGACTTAAGATTTTATAAAAAAATAATTGTGAATGAAAATATTAAATATTTGGATTCAGTTAAGGAAAAGAGAGAATGAGGTATATTTTCATTTTATTGAACTTAACTGTACTATTATTTGATAGTTCAGTATTTTCCCAAGATATTGCAAAAGAGATAAAATTTGCAAATGAACTATTTGAAAGTGAAGAATATTATAGAGCTATTACCGAATATTTAAGAATTAATTCTTATTTTCCTGAGAATCCTTATTTCATAAATAATTATAAAAAAATTGCTCTTTGCTATTCACTTTCTGATCACTTGATTGAATCAAATAAATTTTATTACAAGATTCTATCAATCAATAAAGATAATTGGAGCTCTGTATTGAATATAGCAAAAAATTATCATAATTTATCATATTACAATGAATCTAATACATTTATGTATAAATATATTAACACTTTTAATCCATCAAAAAAAGATACCCTAAATTATTTATCTGCTATTAATCATATCTATCTTTCAGAATATGAAAATGCAAAAGAAAAATTCAGTTTAATTCAGACTGATAAAATATTGATGCTACAAGCTGATTTGTATGAAAAGATAATTAATGAAGAATTACCTCTTTCACTAAAAAGCAAAACAAAGGGAACAATACTAAATATTCTTATACCAGGAGCAGGTTATATATATTCCAAACACTATCAGACAGGGATTTCCGCTATATTCGTACATTTATTATTCGGATATGCTACTTATAATTCCTTTAAAAATGGAAATGATGGTGCTGGTCTTACCTTAGGGCTCATAACTACAAGTTTCTATTTGGGCTCTATATATGGTACATTGCAATCAGTATATCAATATAATAACAACAATAAAAGGAAATTCACAGATAAATTTCATTTTTAAGGAGAATAAAATGTTCAAAGGTAAAGTAATCTTGATTAGTGCAAAGCTATTATTATTTCTATTCATAATAGAATTAAGTTCACCAGTTTTTGCTTCCTCAATTAATTTACCTGTTGGAACAATATTACAATTGGAATTGGGCGAGACCATCTCAAGTGAAAATGCTGTAGTTGGTCAGAAGGTATCTTTCAAGGTTCTTAACGAAATAAGGAGAAGTGGATTTGTGCTTATAAGGGGAGGTTCTATAGCTACAGGTGAAGTAATTACAGTTGATAAAAATGGTGCGTTAGGTAAACCGGGGACAATTGGCATTCAATTAAAATCGGTTACCGCAGTAGATGGTGCAGTTATTCCAATATCCGCGTCAAAGGTATTAACAGGAGAGAGCAAACAAACAGAAGCTTTGATTGTAACACTACTTTTATGTATTTTCGGGCTTTTCATAAAAGGTGAAAATGCAACCTTACAGGCAGGAAGCATTTTTGAAGCTACTACAATTAGCGATGCCAACATAAATGTTGAAAAAGCTAAAAGTGAAAAACCTTATATATCACAAAAAGAGGATGAAATAAATACGAATGATTTATCAAAACTTTTTGGTGAAAAGGAACCACTATATATCGAAATAAAGAATATTGTAAAGCAATATATGCTAATTTATAAAACGACAGATATAAATATGAATGTCGGTGATGAATTTCCAATTGTGAGACAAATTGGTCAAGATATTTATTCTCCAAACTTTAAAGATATTGGGATTGCTACTGTTCTAAAAATCAAAGATAATAAGGTAGCGCTAAAATTTAAATTGTATGATAATAAAGAATTAATCAAAAAGAGCGACAAAATTGAATATAGATAGCAATATTATATTAGCTAAATAGATAAAGTCAACTACCACCACCCGAGGTATTGGTTTAAACCGGTTAATTAATTGAAAGGTAATTTTCTTTTGAGAGCTTTAATCTTATTCTGTTTTTTTATAGTATGTTTGATGAGTTGTGATATTTTTGATTCTAATGAGGCTCCAGTTATTGAGAGTATTAATTTAGATACTCAAGATATAGTAACTCATCAAAACGTTTGGGTAAATGCTGTCGTAACTGACCCAGATGGGGATGATGTTACTTATAGTTGGGCCTGTTCAGCAGGTAGAATTTTAACAAATGAATCTGACTACACTCAAACTACAAATCCTGCTATGTGGCAATCCCCTTCAACCCCAGGCGAATGTTCAATCACATGTACAGTTAATGATGGTAAAATAACCACGAGCAAGAGTAAATCTGTATCTGTAAAAGAAAGGTAAATTGCTTAAACCTTAAAGGAATTTTTATAGCCGAAATAATTATTGCAAATTACCTTGAAAAGTATTATATTAGCGAAAGCTAAAAACACGAAAAATCACTTCTTTTGTTACTCTCTTGTTACCCGCCAACATTTTGAGCTAATATTTACAATAGCTTAAACCTCTTGCAAACTCTTTTCAACTAAAAGTCAATAAAAATTTATTTTTCAGGCGAGAGGCCAATACTTCGGTTTCATTAGATTTGAAAATTTGGGGAAAAATAAATACGGACTGATTTGATCGATATTTTTCCAATTGGTCCTTCAAATCAATCCGTATCTTTAGGAGGAGGTATATTATGCAGAATTTGCCCAATCACCTTATTTTAACATGGCAATTAAGCTGATTCAATCCAATTTATAAATCACTCATTTTTCTTTCCAGGAAATGAGAAGATCCTGGAGAAAAACCAATCTTTTGTTCGGGTATTCCCACACGACAATATCAGGTGATTGCTGTTTTTTCACCATGGGAGAGCCCATAACATTTTGTACCATTTCACAGTTCATTCCACCGACAATCTTTTTATGGGTCATTGCGTCATTGTATTCATTGCACCAGCTCAATTCTTCAGAGCCATATATCACAGGATTGTCCACTGTCGGGGATTTAAAGAGAGCTTTCATGCTGCTGCACCCGGAAATTAGCATGAGAAAAACCATTAATATCGCTATTTTTTTCATGTTCACCTCAGCCGTGTTCATTAACAGAAAAATATTTCTTGGGCCGGAATTGAATGCCACGTACAATATTTTATCGACGGGTTTTCGAAAATCTTAATGGCTCATTTTCTCATTAGAGTGTCAAATTTTTTTGATAACTTTTGTCGAATTAAAAATAAATGTTGATTTTTGATTTTTTTTTAACTAATTTTAACATAATAAGTCACATATTAATTGAAGAAAGACTTCAAATCGTATTTTGAAAAAATACGATATTTCGAACCAGGAGAATTCTCGTTCACCCAACCACATCGTATCATTTTCGGTTTACTTTTATCATTTTCAAATACCCTCATCCTGACTCAACGAAAAAAGAAATACAGATCGATGCAATTCAATTTAAAACATGCCGGTATTTTCATTTCTTTTCTTCTGATATTTTTTCCCTCCGCAATTCAGGGACAAATTGTGCTTTCTGAAATTATGTTCAATCCCTCCGGTAGCGAATATTACACTGAATTTATTGAAATTTACAACAGCAGTTCCACCGACACCACCGATATGACCGGATGGTTCATCAGCGATAGCTCTGAAGCCGATCAATTGGTGCCGATAGCGCAAAATTTGATCTTGCCACCGCTCAGTTATGGCCTGATTCTCGACGCCGGTTATTTTGACAATTCAGAAATTTATGATGCAATAATTCCTGACTCCGCATTAATCCTGACTATCAATGATGCTGCATTTGGTTCACAGGGTTTATCCAATTCCACACCGGAAATGATTATCCTTATCGACAGTTCTGGCGATACCGTTGCCACATACCGATACAGCATAGACAATCTGCCCGGTTTCTCAGACGAAAAAATAAACCTTTACGGTCCTGACACCCCGGATAACTGGGCCAACAGCAAAACTGAGCATGGGTCTCCCGGCGCGCCAAACACGGTCAGACAATTAGACCACGATCTCGCAATAAAATTTGAGACTGTGGTTACCGGTGTCGCTCCGAATCAATTACTCACCGTTAATATCGCGGTTCATAATATCGGTCTCTCAAGCGCCACAGGATTTCATACCGTCATGTATGAAGATATGAACAGGGATTCCATTTTGACGCAGAATGAGCAAATAGAAGATCCATTATATTTCGACGGGACATTGATGCCGGGGGACAGCGTCAGCTTTAGCAGAGAAATGGCATCGATGTCAGGTGGTTTACACATTTTCTTTGCTCGTGTGATTTATGAACAAGACGAAAATAATACCAATAATTCTATTTGGGCTGAGGGTCGGGTCGGTTTTCCGGGTCAAGCCCTTTTAATCAACGAAATAATGTATCGTCCTTCTGCCGGAAGTGCAGAATGGATCGAACTATTCAATCCTGGGACCTCAGCGATTAATCTCCAATTGTGGCAATTTTCTGATTCACACATCGAAAATCCTGTCGAAATCACAAAAAAAGATATATTCATTGAACCGGAACACTACATCGTTCTTGCCGAAGACAGTTCAATTTACAGTCTGTTTCCGGATATTTCATCCCCTGTCATTATTCCTGATCACGGTTTCCCGGCGCTCAACAACAGCGGGGATCGGATTATCATTCGGGATCTGATCGACAATGTCATCGATGATGTTGATTATTTATCATCATGGGGAAGCGAACTTGGTGTTTCGATCGAGCGAGTCCGAAGCGATGTTGGCTCCAACGATCCGCTCAACTGGTCACTCAGTCTGCACGAAAACGGAGGCACACCTGGAGCGAAAAACAGCATTTCTCCACTGGAATACGATCTGTCGCTCGGCCTGAGCATTGAAGCTTATAAAAATGATTCCCTTCTCATCACCACTATAGTTAAAAATGTTGGACTGCAACCGGCCAGTCAGTTTCATTGCCAACTTTACCACGATTCTAATTTCGATTCCACTGGGCAACCAAATGAGTTATTGACTTCGTTCTTTTCAGAAGAGCAGCCACTATACTCCGGAGATTCTGCATTTTTTCACTATTCGATGCAATTTTCCGACCGAGGTCTCGTGCAGTTTTTCTCCCAACTAATTTTTGAAAACGATGGAAATATAGCCAATAATACATGCACGCTTCAATACATGATTCCAATTCAAAAGCATCAGATTATTTTGAATGAAATAATGTTTTATCCAAATTCCGGAGAGCCGGAGTGGATTGAAATTTACAATCCAAATACGGACGCGATAAATTTGAACGGTCTTCAATTCAGCGACGCCAATCTGGATCAGAAGCATTTGGTGAGCGCCGAAGATACATTCGTCCAACCCGGAAGTTTTGCAGTTATTGCTAAATCCAATGAACTGCTGCAAAAATATCCCTCGCTGACATGTCCGATAGTTATTCCTCGCTCCTGGCCGTCGTTGAACAATACATCAGATGAGGTGGTTCTCTACGATGATAGCGGAAGCACAATTGACAGCATGGCTTATTTATCCATTTGGGAAAAGAAGCAGGGAGTTTCTCTGGAACGATTTGATTTTGAAAATTATTCAACAGACAGCAGCAATTGGGGACTATCATTGGATATTTCGGGCGCCACTCCCGGTATGCGAAACAGCATCAGCCCTTTTGAATCTGACCTGAAAATTTCAGATATTTCATTCCATCCTCAATATCCGAATGCAGGAGAAAAAGTCGATATACAGATCACAATTTTCAATGCCGGGAAATCCGCCATTTCACATTCTGAGTTGCTATGCTATATTGATGTCAATTTGGATAGCATATTGCAGGATGACGAAAAAATTGGAAATACAATCCCAATTTCCCAGACAATTGACCCGGGAGACTCTTTGATTTGGACAATATTTTTCACCCCGGTTCAACCTGGACGTTTTCCAATACATGCTGAAATATTTTCTGAAGTCGATCAAAATCCGGCCAATGATTCTTTGTCGGCCATTCTGAGTGTAGGATATTCAGGGCAATCACTTGTTATCAATGAAATCATGTATTCGCCTTTCCCCAATTCTACTGAATGGATTGAATTTTTCAATCCCCATTCCGATGCGGTTAACATTCAACAATGGATGTTTTCTGACAGCGACACCAGTAATCGGACAATCATTACCCCATTGAATTTTATCATTGGGCCATCATCATTTTTGATAATTGCGGAAGATTCATCCGTTTTTCAGGATTACAGTTTATCCGACGCCGGGATAATAATTTGCACGGACTGGCCGGGGCTCAACAATGATAATGAGAGTATCTATCTTTTCGATGCAAATAGCAATATCATCGACCATGTCATGTATTCGGACGATTGGGGAGGTGGGGCAGGCACTTCACTGGAGCGCATCAATCCGCTTCATTCATCACTCGATGCTGCGAACTGGAGCTCCAGCGTTGCTGATAATGGAAGCACGCCCGGTTTCACCAACAGCATATTTGTCGATGTACCGCCATCGAAATCCGTAATCACAATCGAACCAAATCCATTTTCGCCGGATGGAGACGGACACGATGATGTAACCATTATCAACCTTCAATTGCCATTCAATCTCTCGCAAATCCATGTAAAAATATTTGATATTCGGGGCCGGCTGGTGCGATTTCTTGCCAACAACCAAACAGCCGGAATTCAATCATCTATCATTTGGGATGGCCGAAATGACGAAGGACATTTTTGCCGAATGGGAATTTATATCGTTTTTATCGAAGCGCTTCATCATGAACAAGGGAATGTCGAAACGATGAAAAAAACCGTTGTTTTGGCGAGGCAGCTTTAGCAGTAGACGACTCAAGTTCAATACATTTTTAGTACAGAATTATAAAAATAAAGGTAACTTTCAAGAAACTTGATTTTTCCTCCAATGTCATTCCCGCACGTTATACGTTGGTAGATCCGCCTTTTTTATAGTGGACGGGAATCCATTGATTGTAAAGATGTTAAATTGTTAACCAGTATCTACCATGACGAAATTAAGTTTTTCAAAATAAATTAGATTCTATGATCCACAGAATCTCTGACACTATTCAGCCTCCAGGACTCAAAAACTCGAAGTTTAATTTATTACTTTTATTCTGTCTTCAGGAATTGCAAATTCGATAACTCACTTCACCTTGCTTCAGGTTCTATTGAACTCCCTTCTCCCACCGGGAGAAGGGATGGGAATGAGGGAAAGAATTATTACATTATGTCTAATTTTATTGAAGTCAAGCTGAATAGTTGCAAACAAAATTTATATACCAAATACTTATTTCAAACGACACAGAATCTGTTTGACACCATAATAAAATTCAAACGAAGGAGACACCCATGTCCGAGCAAATGACAAATCTGTTTCATGAGATGGTTAAAATCGACAGCGAATCAGGAAATGAAGAATCAATGATGCAGTTCTTGCAGAGCTATTTCTCCAGTAAATTTGAAGCCGAAGTGTTACGAGATTCTTACGGCAACTTCATTGCCAAACTACCGGCAAAAAATTCGGAACAGAAGGAACCAATAATGCTAAGCTGCCATGCAGATACAGTGAAGCCCGGCGTTGGCATTGAGCCGCAAATGATTGATGGGGTGATATCATCCAAGGGAGATACCATTCTCGGGGCTGACGACAAAGCAGGGATCGCCGAGGTAATTGAGGCGTTGCATCGCGCGGAAAAATACCCGCCCATTGAATTTGTTGTCAGTCGCCAGGAAGAAGTCGGACTGACCGGTGTGAAAAATCTGGATTACTCCCTGTTGAAATCCAAAATTGGATTTCTTATGGACGGCGACGTGCTCGACAGCATTGTCGTCGGCGGACCTACCTACATTGCCATCGATGTTGAAATAACGGGCAAAGGAGCCCATGCCGGCATGGAACCGGAAAAAGGGATTTCTGCCATTCAGGCGGGGGCGCGCGCGATTACCCGGCTTCGACTGGGACGATTGGACAATGATACAACTGCCAACATTGGAACAATAAGCGGCGGGATTGTGCGAAACGGCGTGCCGGAAAAAACATCATTTGCTGCAGAATGCCGCAGCCTGAATCATCAAAAAGCGCTCGATTTGGCTGAAGGCATGAAGTCAATTATCATTTCTGAAGTGAGCCAGTTCGGGGCTAAAGCAGACATCAAAATAAATGTTCTCTGTGAAGCGGTGAGCATTCCGGAAGATTCGCCCGTTGTTGAAATCTCAAAAAAGGCGATATCTGCGGCCGGGCTGGAGCCCAAATCAATCTTTATCACCGGGTTCACTGATGCTTCCATTTACAACAACAAAGGCATTCAGACGGCAGTGTTGGGTATCGGCGCCCAGAATGAACACTCGACCGACGAAAAAATTGCAGTGGCTGACATGGAAAAAGCTGTGGATATATTGCTGGAAGTTTTGCGATCTCTTGCCTGATATTTAGAATTTAATTTCGATTCATTCTTTCCTTGAGAATTCTTTCGAATCGGGGTTTATAAATGAGATCGTACGTCTCTTCTTTCCCGGGGAATAAATTCAGGACGGCTTTTCTCGTATTGCTGACCAAATGAATCGCTTCATTCATTATCAGATTACCCTGATAAAGTGTGGCAGTTGTCAGATCAATGAGGATTCTGAGCATTCGCATTTTTCTTTGTTCTTCCTCAAGTGCGCGTTCATTTTTCATGTGTATTTTCCTCAGATAACGATTTCAGCGCCTGCCTTACATTTTTTATGTGGGTTCCCGGCCAGTAAATTTTATCGCAGGTCGGGCAGTCATAGAACTGTTCCGTCGTTTGAAAAACATAATCCGGGACGTTGCCAGAAGCTTTTTCTTTTGGCAATTTCCTGACAGGAGAGTTACACAAAATACAACGCGTAAAAACAAAGTCACGGATATTTAATTTGAAATTAGCCACCACCTGCCTGATTTGACCCTGAACTGAAAATTCTGAAATAAAAAATGAATATTTTGGATTCATTCGTTCTGCCAGTTCTTTGTCCCGGGTGAGCAAAATCCGTTTTTCCTTATGCGCTGTAAAAAACAGGTCATCATCCGTAAAACTGTTATCGTAAAGTGTGTCATACCCCAGTATTCTGAGCCATTTGGCAAGCTTACCCAACATAACATCAACGATAAATTCCATCAGCCTTTCCTGACCCTTTGTCCTTTTATTATAAAACTGGCGAAGGATGAAATAGTTCATTCACTTCCGATTTACAGCCACCCATGATTTTTATACCAGGCAACAGTTTCTTTGAGACCATCTTCCAATTCAACCTCCGGTTTAAAACTCAATAATTCTTCAGCTTTTTCATTGCTTATCAACCAGTTGCGGTGTCGCATCTCTCGGGCTTTGTCCGTGTTCAACACAGCTTCGTACTTAAAAATCCCGGCGCTATTTTCGTTAATCCATGCCAATGCGCTTAATAATAATGGCGGGACTCGAATCACCATCGCCTTTTTATCCATTATATGACTCATCAAATTCAGCACGTCCAGCCACACATAATTCACAGGATCTGCCATGAAAAAAATCTGATTCTGTGCTTTGTCATGCTCAGTCGCCAGACAAATGCCCCAGACCAGATCATCGATATGAATCATGCTGATTTTTCGTTCTCCAAATCCAACCACCGGTTTTATTCCGAATTTCAACGTCTTGAAAATGACGAACACATCCGTGTCGCGCCGGCCATAAACTGATGGAGGGCGAATAATTGTAACTGGAAAAATATCCGCATATTTCATCACCTCTGCTTCTGCATTCAATTTGCTTCTACCATAGGCAGAGATTGGACGCGGCATTTCACTTTCCTTCAGGGGAGAGCCATCAAAGCTGGGGCCTGCGGCTGCCTGACTGGATATAAACGTAAATCTCTTGATATTCGGATTGAATTGCCTGCAGGCTTTTAGCAGATTTTTCGTCCCCTCGCAATTCACCCTGTTAAACTCATTTTCAGAGTGTGCCCGAACTATTCCGCCGGTGTGGTATATATAATCCATACGCTCAACAGCAGGAATCAGGGATGGATAATCAACAACATCACCGTATATAAAATTTACAGGCAAATGCTGAATCCATCTCAAATTACTTGTCTTTCGAACCAAACAAAAAACTTCACAATCTTTGTTCAGAAGTCTTTCAACCAGATGACTCCCAATAAATCCATTGCTCCCGGTGATGAGAACGCGCATCAAGGCTCCCTTCATTTTCTTATTATTTTTTGTGCCCTTCTTTATCCAAAATTCACTACCGGACACTTTTCAAATTATGTTCAGTAGAGCTGTCATTCCCGTACCACAGGCATTCCCTTCGGTCACATGTTTTTGGCGGGAATCTCATAAAATTTTGTCAAATGGATGCCCGATAGAAGCCCAGTCTGTCATCCTTTATAAATGTAATGGAAGCTGGACATGGCATTCGGGCATGACATTTTGATCTAAAATGTAATTTTGGAAAAAGTGTCCGGTAGTGAGATCCAAAAATACAAACTTTAATAATTATAATCAACGTTAGTTTTATAAATTTTACATTTTCTAAACTTTTAACCTTGACAATGTTTAAAACTATTTTTATATTTCAAATATTTTAGTTGATAAAATCAACAGTTCAAAGGAGATTGAAATTGGACCTATTTGAAAAAGCTTACAACTACACGCGTGCGGACGAAGCGCTGGCTCAGGGGTATTATCCTTATTTCAAAGCGATTCAATCCGGTGCCGGATCAACCGTTATGATTGACGGCCGTAAATTCATCATGATTGGTTCGAACAATTATCTTGGATTAACACAGGATCCTCGAATTAAAAAAGCTGCCATTGACGCGCTTGAAACCTTTGGCTCGGGATGTACAGGTTCGAGATTTCTAAATGGAACACTTTCTCTCCACGAAGAGCTTGAAGAAAAACTTGCTGACTTTCTTCAGAAAGAAACAGCGCTTGTTTTTTCAACAGGTTTTCAGACAAACCAGGGCGCGATTTCTACTATCATTGGAAAAAATGACATAATTTTCAGCGACCGCGCAAATCACGCAAGCATCATTGACGGGTGCCGACTGTCCTTTGGCCGCACCTACAAATTCAAACATAATGATATGCAAGATTTGGAGCGTGTCCTGGAAACTAACAACAGCGATTCAGCCGGCAAACTCATTGTTTCCGATGGCGTATTCAGTATGGAAGGAGATATTGTCAAGTTGCCGGAAATGGTTCAATTGGCTGAAAAATACGGCGCCCGTGTCATGATTGATGATGCGCATTCGTGCGGTGTGCTCGGTAGAAATGGCCGGGGTACCGGCGAGCATTATGACTTGACCGACCGCGTTGACCTTATCATGGGCACTTTCAGCAAATCATTTGCCTCACTGGGTGGATTTCTTGCCGGCGAGAAAAAAGTGATAAACTACATCAAGCATCACGCCCGATCGCTCATCTTTTCAGCCAGCATGCCCCCTTCAGCCGTGGCCACAGTCAACAAAGCGCTGGATATTCTGAAATCCGAGCCGGAACGACTGGAAAATTTATGGAAAAACGCTGAAAAAATGAGAAAAGGATTTCGCGACATGGGATTCGATACCGGTAAAACAGAAACCCCCATTATTCCCATCATCATTGGAGAAGACTTAAAGACATTCTACTTTTGGAAGCTTTTATTCGAAAACAATATCTTCACCAATCCTGTCATCAGCCCTGCGGTCGAGCCAGGGCACGCGTTGATTCGAACAAGTTATATGGCAACCCACACCGACGATGAACTTGACCACGTGCTGGAAATTTTTCACAAAATTGGCAAACAGTCAGGATTAATTCAAGCGTGACTCCACAATATTTGAAAAAAATATATCTTAAAACTCTAACCTGTTTATCTTTATGAAGCGCGTCTTCAGGATAACCAGGTTTTTTTGAAACAAACCGTGGAGAGATAAATGAACACTGAAAAGATTCACGTTTCTGTTGTCGACTCGAAAAAAGACTGGAACGATTTCATTAAATTCCCCTGGAAAATCTATAAAAACGACCCGGCCTGGGTTCCCCCGCTCATCGTACAGCAAAAAGATATTTTCGATATAAAAACAAATCCATTTTTCGAACATTCCGAAGCTGAATTCTACATCGCGCGGCGCGGCAGTGAAACCGTGGGAACTATCGTCGCCATAGTAAATAACCGGCATAACATGATTCACAATGAAAATATCGGATTTTTCGGCTTTTTCGAAACCATCAAAGATTATCATGTCGCTGAAAAACTGTTTGATGCAGCAATTGAATGGTGCAGAGAAAAGAAACTCGATAAAATCCGCGGACCGGAAAATTATTCCCAAAACGATACCTGTGGCCTGCTTGTGGATGGCTTTAATACGTCTCCGGCCATTCTCATGCCCCACAATCCGCCTTATTATCAGGAATTGATCGAGCGATATGGATTCACAAAAGCCATGGATTTATGGGCATACGAAATGGATAAAGATACAGACATGCCTGAGCGAGTAATAAGCCTGGTTGAAAAACGAAAAAAGCGGAGCAAATTTACATTTCGGAAAATCAATAAAAAAGATTTTGACAATGAACTGGAAAAAATAAAATTCGTATATAATAATGCCTGGGAGAAAAACTATGGTTTTGTTCCGCTCACTGAACACGAGCTGGAGCATATCGCTAAAAATCTCGTCCAGATTATTGATGAGGACATTGTTTTCTTCGCTGAACTGGATGGAAAGCCGGTGGGATTTTCCCTTGCCTGCCCGGACATCAATCAGGCGCTGAAAAAATTGAATGGTCGGTTGTTCCCCTTTGGTATTTTCAAACTACTGTATTACAGTCGTAAAATCAATCGACTCCGCGTCATCATTATGGGCATCATCAAAGAATATCGAAATAAAGGACTCGACGCTGTGTTTTACGTTGACACGTACAAAAACGGAATTGCAAAAGGATACACCTGGGGAGAATTTTCATGGATTCTCGAGAACAATGAACCCATGAATGCTGCGCTCCGAAATATTGGCGCTCGTGTCTACAAAACCTATCGCCTGTACGAAAAAACTATCTCGTCTTCAAAATAGAAATTCAAGCGTGAATTTATTGAATTATACAACCAACATCCCCTCACATTCATCTTCACAATGAAAGCTGAGGGGATGTTAACTGGTTCGCAAGATAGGAATTTTATTCAACCCAAAAGCGATTTAATTTCAATTTCGAATTTCATGAGAAATTCCGCTCCTGCCGCCTCGCTGCAAGGGCACACTTCCATTGCTCCAAAGCTATATTTGTCCACTTCATTTCATTTTCATAAAAAACCATTCCATGTGACTTTTGACACATTTATATTATCGTAGCATTTTAACCTGGATTATTCATTGTAATGCATTAAGGAATCCAGATAGCCTGAATGGTGCTTAATTCCGAATTCAGTATATCTAACTTTGTTAAATTTCATATATCTGATTAATTTTATTCATAACATGAAGTTAAATATCTATTGTTTGAAATTTGTGAATAATTCAGGTTAAATTTCTCTTTGATTCTAACCGATTAATAGTTATATTAAAGATCGCACAAATTACATCCCGATTACGAAATCGGATTGATTCATTTTTATCGCTGAAACGAATTGAGGAGGGTGACTCATTGTGTCGAATATCATCTTAAAAATAATAATGTTAACAGTTTTCATAACGATGGTTTTTCTTTCATGCAAAGATGAAGACTTTGAAAAGAAGGTCGATCCAGCATTAAAATTGCAGCTTAAGCATTTAAAAGAATCATCCCGGCTGGATGAAAATATCGCCGTTGTATTTAAAGTCACAGAACCATTAACCGAAGCTCATAACGCTTTTTTGAAAGAGAAACAAATCAAAATCGCCGCGCATATCGGACCCATTTACACAGCTTCTGTTCCGGCGCGCGCGATATACGATTTATCTAAGATGAAATTTATTGAAACAATACAAAGCTCACGAACCCTGAAAACCACACCAGCGGATTCATTGAATACTATTAAAAAATTTTAGGGAGACTGCATCATGAATCTGAAATCGAAACTCTTAACATCATTTTTTATTATCCTGTTCGCCTGTTCCATATTTGCCGGGCAGTTGTCGAATGCGGATTATCAAAAACTTGATCCAAAATTGGCGCTATTTTTGGATAAGCCCGAATTACGCCTATCGCTCACCAAACATTTAAACGAAAAATTCTCCTCCGATGATTCTCAATATTTACCCCTTATCCTGAAATCATCCCTGTCAAAATCGGATCTGAATAAATTCGGCGTTTTGGTCTATACTCAGGTTGGCGACATCTTTACCGTCAAAGTCCCGATCAACTCCATCGGAACTTTGGTGAAAAACGATCATATCTTTTTCATTCAAATGCCGCAGGAAGTTACTGCACAAACCGATGAAAGTTTGACCGAAATTAATGCTATTCAGACTCGTCAGCAATACAATGTGTCAGGTGAAGGTGTCATTATCGGTGTTGTGGATACCGGCATCGACTGGCGCCACATGGACTTTCGAAACGCAGATGGTTCCACACGGATAAAAGTCATGCTCGATTTCAGTGATCCCGGCGATTCCAACGGCGATGGTTTTCTGGATGGTCCGGATCAGTACGGTGGAACGCTGTATACGGAGCAGGAAATAAACGATGCGCTGAACGGCACCGGCACGGTGAACGAATCCGACGTTGTGGGGCATGGCACGCACGTGGCTGGCTGCGCTGCGGGAAATGGACAGGCAACAGGAAATGGCATTCCTTCAGGAACCTATGTCGGCGTTGCCCCGGAGGCAGAACTCATTATTGTAAAAGGGACTCGTGTTAACGGTAGCAATTCTTTCAATGAATGGGACTACATAAATGGGATGGCATTTATTGACAGTGTGGCCACTGCCATGGGAAAACCATACGTGATCAATCTGAGTCTTGGCGGCAGCAGTGGACCGCATGATGGCAAAGGTCTTGGGGAACAGGCCATTGATAATCTGGTCGGGCCCGGCATTTTGGGAAAAGCGGTCGTGGTTTCTGCCGGCAACGAAGGTGGAAAGGCCATTCACACCAGCGGCACATTCAGCGGTGGAACAACCAATATCGAAACAAAATTTGATGTGTCATCCTACACACCGAATCCCAGCAATGTTGATGATTATATCCAGTTCGATGGATGGTACAAATCATTATTTAATTATTCAGTCCAGGTAATTACTCCAGACGGGGATACCTACGGGCCAGTCTCAAGCGGTCACGATTCAGGCTTTGATACGGATGATGGGGTCATCTACATATCCAATGCAAAAGGAGGCCCCAGCAGTTTAAATGGAGATAAATACATACTCATCCAAATTTACGACTACTATTCCAGTAAACCACCGAAAAACGGTGAATGGAAAATTAAGGTTTTTGGTTCAGCCGGGCGGTTTGATTTGTGGTTAGGAGGAGCAAGTATGACAGTGGCCTTCACAACAAATGTCGATTATACCATGATTGCCGGCACCCCGGGAACGGCCTTTAACGCCATTACAGTGGGATCTTACGTGACAAAATCGCGCTGGACTGATCTGGACGGAAATTCCTTGTATGTCCCCGGATTGAATGTGAATGAGATTTCATCATTTTCCAGTCCGGGACCCACACGGGATGGACGCACCAAGCCTGATATTTGTGCGCCGGGAGAAAAAATCGCATCCAGCTATTCAGTTACAGCGCCGCCGAGCGGGTCGTATTCCATTTTCAATTCCGGCAGCAATGACTATCCCAATGCCTATATCTGCGAAGATAACAAGCACGCCATCACACAGGGAACGAGTATGGCTGCGCCGCATGTGGCAGGCCTTGTTGCGCTCATGTTCGAGCAGTACCCAAATCGCGATGCCATTCAGGTGCGAAGCTCATTGACAGAGACAGCCCGAAACGACAGTTATACCGGCACAGTTCCCAATGATACCTGGGGCTACGGAAAAATTGATGCCTTAGCTGCCATGTTAAATTTACCCGTCAGCCAGGAAGATTCAAAACCGACTCTGCCCAGGTCAACACTTTTGTATCAAAATTATCCCAATCCGTTCAACCCGTCCACGGTTATTTCTTATTATTTGAATTCACCGTCCCGTGTCACGGTTCGCGTAATTAATGTGATGGGACAAACAATTCAGACACTGGTAGAGAGGAAGCAGACTTCAGGGATTCACCATATCAAATGGAACGGAAAGGATAATGCAGGTCAGCCGGTGGCCAGTGGAATTTATTTTTATCGGCTGGAAGCCGGGTCTTTTACTCAAACAAAGAAGATGATTTTGTTGCCGTAGATTCGAAGAGCGTGGGGCGTAAGGCGTAGAGCGAGTAGCGTAAAGCGTAAGGCGAAATAAAATTGTATAAAACTTCATATAATTTTTACATTATCCTTCGCTCTACGCCTCACGCCCCCTCTGCCTCCTCACCTCCGCAAAAATAAGCGCAGCAGCCACGGAAGCATTCAACGAATTCATTTTACCGACCATGGGTATTCGCACCAAAAAATCGCATTTTTCGCGGATGAGCCGGCGCAGGCCATTGCCTTCGCTGCCTATGACTACGCCCAGCGGCCCTTTTAAATTTGACTGATAATAGCTTTCTTCTGCGTCCTGATCCGCCCCTGCAATCCAGATTCCTTTTTCCTTTAATTCATCCAATTCCCGCGCCAGATTGGTGACTCGCACAACAGGCATGTACGCGATGGCGCCGGCTGAGGTTTTTGCAACCACATCGGACAGGCCGGCCGAGCGGTCTTTGGGGATGAAGATGCCGTGAAAGCCGAACGCCTCGGCAGATCGAATGATGGCGCCCAGATTGTGCGGATCCTGTATTTCATCCAAAATAGCGATAAGCGGCGGTTCATTTTTTCTCTCTGCATTTTGAAAAACTTTCTCTGCATCGCTATATTCATATTCAATGGTTACGGCGACAATGCCCTGAGTCCCCTCGTGGCCGGCCAATTCGATCAATTTCTTCCGATCGACAAATCGAACCGGGATGCCGCGCTGCCGGGCAAGTTGCTCGATTTTCTGATCCCGTTTCTGCTTTCCGCCGGCTGCCATAAATATTTTTTGAATGGGCAGGCCGGCTTCCAGCGCTTCTTTCACAGGATTTTTTCCGTAAATTGTATTTGCCAACAAACTTCCTTAAAATTATAAACTATCTATTTTGTAAGTTTAGAAATCTCAATTAGCAAATAATACTACTTAGTCAGGTTACCCTTTTTCTGTCATTCCTGTATGTTTTTTACAGGAATCTCATTCTAAATCACGAGGAGATTCCCACTAAAAGCATGCGGGAATGACAACAATAGGGAAATATTGCCTTACATTTTGAGATATTTTTTAATTTGACTAAGTAGTAATAATAAAACTCAAACAATTTTCAATAACCAAATTATTCTGAATTTCAAATCCATTCTTTTATCGTTTTGAATTTTGATTCCTGGAATTTATTTATAATTTGAGATTTGGATATTGTTTTTTTCAATACTTGCTACCGGACACTTTTTACAAAACGATATTTTTTATAGAATTGTCATGCCCGAATGCCATGTCCAGCTTCCATTAAATTTATAAAGGATGACAGACTGGGCTTCTATCGGGCATCCATTTGACAAAATTTTATGAGATTCCCGCCAAAAACATGTGACCGAAGGGAATGCCTGTGGTACGGGAATGACAGCTCTACTGAACATAATTTGAAAAGTGTCCGGTAGTGAATTTCAATAAAACCCAAAACGGGAATAAAACGGGAGAAACTAAAATTCTCCTTCCAATCCCAGCCCTGGTTTATCGTTCAAAATCATGCGGCCTTTTTCCACTTTGACAGAACTGAACGGATCGTTGGCCACGAGCAGATTGCCATCCAGATCGGCATAATCCACCAACGGACTGATATGTGCAGCCGCGGCTATGGCGCAACTGCTCTCGATCATGCAGCCCAGCATCACCTTCATGCCCAGGGAACGCGCCATCCAGATCATGCGCAGCGCTTCCTGAATACCGGCGCTTTTCATCAATTTGATATTGATGCCGTCGTAGGCAGTCGCCAATTTGGGGATGTCCGACGCGCTTTTCACCGCTTCGTCGGCAATGATGGGAATATTCACGCGATCGCGCAGCCAGCGGGTCTCTTCCAGCATGCGTGAAGGCATGGGCTGCTCGATGAACTCGACGCCCATCTTTTCCAGCCACAAAATCTTCTCCAGCGCCTCTTCCTTGTTTTTCCAGCCTTCATTGGCGTCCACTCGCAGCGTTTTATCGGTCACGTCGCGGACTGCTTTCATGATTTCTTCGTCGTTGTTCTTGCCGACCTTGATTTTGAGGATCGGGTATTCTTCCGCTTCTTTTATCTTCGACTGCATCACTTCCGGCGTATCGATTCCAATGCTGAACGACGTTGCCGGCGTTTTGGATTTGTCGAGTCCCAAATATTTATAAAGGGGCACGCCCAGGCTTTTGCCAACCCAGTCCATGATGGCAATATCCACGGCGCATTTACCGGCAGTCTGTGCCTCGTGCAGTTTCTGAATTTCATGGCCCATATCGACAAAATGCCAGGGATCGTATTTTTCAACCACCGCTTTTGCTTCTTCGATGATCGCGATAGTGCTCTCCGGCGTTTCATCGTAACGAATATTTGGCGCTGCTTCGCCAATTCCAAAAACGCCATTCTTTGAAAATTTCACAAACACATTGTGCTTTACATTCGATGAATTTCGGGCAATTGTCCATGTGTGTCTCAAATTCAAATCTTTGATCTTGTATTCCAACATCGTTCCTCCTGTGTTTTCACTGCATCCAGTGAGTTGAGTTAAAGGCAACACGCCGGCGTGAATCGCGCTCAGGCCGGCAATCGCTTTTCCACTTGTTTTTAAGAATTGTTTTCGGGTTATGTCCATTTTTAGCCACTCCACTTTTTTCATAACAAAAAGTCAAATTCTAAACTTTTTTGGGAAATAATTCCAAATTTAAAAGTTCAATTTTCAAACTTCACTCGAAAACACCGAACCAATTGGCCCTGTCTGAGTTTGATTTTTGGATTTTGATATTGTGATTTATTTGTTTTTTGGGTTTTATACATTGCTATTTCGTTTTTATGAGGCATTGCTGTAAGGATGAAGTTATTAGGTACATTCCAAAAGTCATAATTCATCACTATTTATCCAAAATCCGCCGAACCGCCTGCAGGCCGTTTCGCCGGTACTCGCTGTACTCTTCATCTTCAGGATTGAAGCTGTTGATGCGGACACGGCCGTCTGAATGAATGACTTTTTTATCACCGATGTACATGCCCACATGCGTGATTCGGTCGATGCTTTTTCCAAAGAACAGCAAATCCCCGGTTTTTAAATTATTCAGTTCATCATCCATGACAACTTCTTTCCCGGTTTTCACCTGCATATTGGCGTCTCTCGGCAGCATTATTCCGATGGATTTGTACAGCGTCTGCGTGAAGCCGGAGCAGTCGAATCCTTTGGTCGAGCGCCCGCCCCAGAGATAAGGGATACCGATAAACCGCTGGGCCAGTTCCACCATTTTCTCCGGATCCTGTTTTACTTCGTCCATCTTTTTCAAATCCAAAACCGAACCAGCCGGGATGAAACCGCTTCGACCATCGGCCAGCTCCACTTTGTGCCAGTTGCCATTTCTGCCGCGGTCGATCAACATGTTCCCCCAAACCGCATCGGACACCGTTTTTCCGGATGCAATGGGCTTTTCCCAGATTTGATCGTGAGTCGCCGTGACAATCACTTTCTTCTGTTGTCGCCAGTTTTGAATGAAATTTTCATCGCCAATTTCAAGGGCGCTTCCCATGAGCCAGCCCAAATAACCATCTTCCAGTTGACAGTATTTCCAAAAGCTGCCTCGTTTTTTCAGGACTTTCACCTCCGTGCCCATGGTCGCCTGGCTGATTGTTTCATAATTAACATCACTGTTTCGCCTGAGCTGGGCCACACTCACTTCAATGACGCCGTAGATTTCGCCATTGAGCGACTCATCAGGCAGCACGAGAACACTGTCAACGACCTGATATTTCGTCTCAGAGGTTATTCGCTCCGCCAATTCATTTTTGGCATCCGAGGAAAGCACCTCTCCTCGTAAAACAATGCTGCTGCCCTTTTTTTCAGCCTTCACATCAAAAACAAAAACGCGTTTGTCCGGGCAATATTTTTCTTCGACCTGCTCCAAAATGGCGGCAACATCTTTTGGGAGCGCTCCATTATTTTGATTGCAGGAAAATGAAACAAGCACAACAAAAACTAAAACTCCCCAAATACTAAAACCTGATTTTCGACTTCTCATATAATTGAATAACTCCTTTTTCATCAATAATTATTTATGCCGCAAAGGCGCCAAAACGCTAAGTTATAACACATTGATTTAAGATGAAGTTGCATTTCACTAAGGAATGAATTGCATTTCGCTCAAAACGAGAAACAACACTTCATACTTTGCTTGCTTAGATCACGTTTTTTTTCTTCACTAATTCTTCGTGCCTTTGAGACTTCGCGGCAGAATAGTTTTATGCATTTTTTAAAAATTACAACTTATTTATGAATCGCAATGAAGCGCCGGATGGATCGGTCATAGGTTCGTTCCACATCATCCGGAAAATAGCATGCCGGCAATTCCCCGGCGCGCCGGTGATATTCGATACATTCGCAGCAATATCCTTTTCTGCTGCACGGTTCATACGTACAATTACATCGCGTCATATTTTTCTGAAAATTTTTACAATCCATGAAACCTCCGATTCTACACCAAAATATTAGACAGGATAACAGGATTAACACAATTTAAAGCCGGTGAAGATTTAATGAGGAAGAATTCTGACTTTTCTTTTAACCTCTTTCAGGTTAAAAAAATCAATATGTTGGTCTTTTAGATTTTATCCTGTATATTTCATCCTGTTATCCTGTCAATAATTAATTCATCATTATCATCTTTCGTGTTTGCACGAAATCCTTGCATTTGATTTTCACAATATACACGCCGGTCGAGACGCTGACACCCTGGTCATTCAATCCGTTCCAGATAACATGATGGAATCCCGGGGTCATTTTTTTATCGACCAGTGTTTTCACCCGCTGGCCCAGCACGTTGTAAATGATCAATTCAACGCGGGCCGGGTCCGGGATGGAAAAGTTGATATTCGTTGTTGGATTGAACGGGTTGGGATAGTTCTGCTCCAGTTCATAAACATACGGCATGCCATTGGCCAGGTTGCCGGAAACAGGGCCGTGCAGTGAGCGCACTCCGCGAATGGACACGTCTTCAAGCCAGTAATAATAGGTAGTTTTACGATCCGCATTTCTGTCAACAAATTTATACGGTGAACCGCCCTGAATGAGTTCGCTGTTCAGTTTGACCATTTGACTGCGATCAAAAACGTCTCGTATGCCCCGATACACATTGAAGCCAAGATGGTCGACTTCTGATGTCGTTTCCCAGTGAAGCACGGTTCCATCCTTGACATAATCCACAAAAAATGAAGCCAGTTTCACCTGGGTCGGTTGTGTGAGTTTAATGGCATCGCATCGTAGAATTGGCAGTGTGTCCTGAAACGTAATCGTCGTGTCATTCACCACTTCGATGTGTGAGGGAATACCGGCGATGAAATGGTACGTTCCGAGAAACTGCCAGATGTTTGCCGAACTGATGCCGCTCTGTTCGATGACTACCGTATCCGGTAATCCGCCCGGTGCATGAATTACATACGGCGCATAATTTGTTGAATTGCTGCTATTGGGTACGGACGATGCGTAGACCTCATAATCCATCGTTGTGGATACTGTAAAGTCCCATCTCGCCCACGCAAACGGATTTGTGTATTTCGAGGTGTACCGCGCCTCACTGTTCACGGCATACATGGAAGACGACATCACCCAGCTCGTATCTGATGGCCCATAGCTGAAGCCGGCCAATGTATCCAGGTCGTCAATTGTCAGGGTTTCGCCAATCCCATTGCCGATTAAAATGAAATTGGTCTCCGGTTCATCCACATCATCGCTGTAAATGGTCAGCGTGTCCCGATAATTATTCACCCCGGGAGGCGTGAACGAAATCGTGGCGGACAGGCTGTCCAGGTTTGGCACGACCACCGGAAACGTGGTGGGACTTTCGATGGCAAAATTGTCCGTTTTCAATTCCATACCGGTAATTGACAAATCTGCGTTTCCAATATTGCTGATCTTCAAATTGAAATTTTGAGTGGTATTGACCGGAACATCCTCAAATTCGTGCGAGCCGCTTTGCAGCGCAATATCTGCGATGGAGGGTACATGCGTGAATTTAATCAGATCAGAGCGCATGGCATAACCGGAACCGGTCCCATCATTCACGATAAAAACCGAATTGAGTGTTCCTGCAAACAGATAATAGGTTCCCACCAATTTCCATTCGCTGCCGGCGCCGTTCTGATTTACATAAAATGAATCTACTGCCGAACCAAACGGATGCACTTCAATCAGTGCATGAGTGGAACTGTTCTGAGTGGGTGGGCCTCCGTAATAAATATTGTATAGGCCGGAAATGGGGATATCCGGGACAAACTCGCATCGGGCGCCGGGATTGGTGCTTCGAATGACGTAGCGGCTGTCCGGGTTGTAATAATTCTCCATTTGAAAATGAGCGGAACTGGAACCCCATTCACCGATGTGCTCCATGTAGGCAGGAGTACCGTCATTATTATTGACGATCACGGTTTCTGTGGTGCCGAGTCCGGTTAAGTATACAACCATTTCAGGTTCATCCTCATCATCGCTTTGAATGATCAGCGAATCATCGAATGTCTTCTCAAAATTTGGATTGAACCGAAGGGTGATGTCCAGTGAAGAACGGGGCTCAACCGTGGCAGGCAACGATGGTTCAGCAACGGAATAAATGCCGGAAGAGGTCAGAATATCATTGATTGTCAATTCCGAACCACCGATATTGTGAATTTTCAACACCCAGTCCTTGGTGCGCCCCATAGCGACCTCTCCAAAGTCATAGAGCGAATTACGATAATCGCAATCAATGTTTTGTTCATTCGTCGATGCAATGAGCCGAATTGCATCGGCGCGCAATGAGTAGCCGGAAACGCTGTTGCTGTCGTTCCTTACTTCCACAAAATTATCGCCGCTGTCTGAAAAATAGTAAATGCCAAGCAGCCGCCAGTTGCCGCTGTTTTCATTTTGATCGAGATACTGCACATCTTCGATGGAGCCAAATGGACTGATCGTGTATTTAGCTCCGATGCGTCCATTTTGCGTGGCAGGCAAAATGAAATAGGTAGCGTAATAGCCGGCAGCCGGCACTGTGAGATTCCACTTGGCCCACTGGCCATAGTCCAGACCAACAATGCATACCCGGCTGCGGGAGCCATAGGCAGCGGCTGAATTCAGCCATGTTCCTCCGCCTTCGGTGTAGCCTTCATCCACATCATCCACATAAAGTGTATCTGTGACCTGGCTAAAGGCAAAAGCTGAAGAAATCAGGACCAACAAAATTGCAGTAACAATTTTTTTCATGTTTCCATCCTCCTCGTGAATTGTTTAATTATTATTCTAAAAAAATCATGCGCTTGGTTTCATTTAATTTGCCCATACTTAACTTATAGACATACGCGCCGGTGGCCACTTTTTGAAAATTATCATCCGTTCCATCCCAGGCGACCTGAAAGAAGCCGCCTGATTTTTTTTCGGAAACAAGCGTTTTCACCTGTTCGCCCAATAAATTATAAATGGTCAATGTCACAAAATTTTCGTTCACATGGTAAGGAATTCCAAACTGAATGATGGTAGACCCATTGAACGGATTGGGATAATTCTGATGAAGTCTAAATTCTGAAATGATTGATTTTTCATTGGCACGTGAATTTTTTATGTAAGTTTCTATTCCAAAAAAATCGATGATGCGGGACATGACAACTTCGCGGGTAGATGCAGGATAAATTGTTTCAAAAGGGAATCCAAGATAAACAAGCTTTCCTGCCTGTGAACCGGCGCCGAATGTACCCTCATATTGAATTGCTGCATGCCAGGAGGTGCCATCATAATTCAGACACACGGAAGAACCGCCATACGGTTCAATGCAATCCGGCCAGTTCACATCGTAGGTGCCATGGGACCCGTCATCAAACTGAATGCCAGTGAGTCCTTCAAAAATGGAACCGGGGACACCGCTCACCTGGTACACGTTTGCATCATCGGCGACATATCCGGCTTTCAGATAATTATTATAGAAACTCGTCCCATTACTGTATTCGACGAGGTCCCAGGCAATCTCTGCCCCGGACACAAATAAATTACCGCCGGCTTCAAGAAAGTCCTCAACGCGATCCTGTTCCAGGGCTGAAAACGTATAATCATCTTTCGATTCTTCACCCAGAATCCATATCACAGCAGCATAATCATTCAGTTGAATTTGTCCCTGCTCAATGGTTTCATTGCTGCACGAGTCAAAGCAGTAGCCAATTTTCGAGAGCGCATTTCCGTGCTGTACGATATAATTCTGACTGTTGTCGCCGGTGGACATTCTGTCGAATCCATTCACAACCAAAATATTTGAGGGTGAATTTCCCACGCGACATCCCAGCACTTCACTCATAATTCCATTTTCACTTGAGCTATTCTTCGCCTGTACTCTGAAGTAATATTCCTGCCCCGGGCTCAGGTCCGAAAACGTGCGTGATAATTCCCCGGAACCACCCATATCATTGAATGTGATACCATCGGTGCTAAAGAAAAGGTGGTACAGGTTCGCATTGGGAACTGCTGACCACGTTACTTCGAGAGTATATTCTCCCACATTTCTTACGGTGAATTTTGGAGCCGAAATCATCAGTTCATTTTTGCGCCTCGGTGAATACGAGCTCCAATCCACAACGCGATACACGCATTTGTTGGCGCTGCCGGAAGCTTCGTAAACAATGGGTCGGCCATCCGCGGCGCGCTTATCGAACAATCGCACATGATTGGCCGGAATGTTCAAAATATCGCCGGGCAGCATCTCGGTGCGCGGAATTTCCGTAGAATAATTCGGAAGGGTGCGCGTGCTCTGTCGGGCAATTTCCCAGCATCTGGACACAAAAGCCGAGCAATCTATCCCTGAAGCCCACCAGGGTGTGCCCCCGGCGGCCTGATAATGCACCAGGTGAGAACCGGCGCCATCGCCGTTTGCAATTCTGCTGAGAAAGGTCGCCACATTATCGTTACCGCCGTATGAATACGCTTCCCCGGTGTGCCGTCCCACAGAAAAATCGCACGGTCTGCCGCCATAATCCATGTATTCGGAATGATTGATATTGGCCGGAGCGCAATACCATTCCACATCGACGTATGTTTTCGCAGTGGTGATCATTTGCTCCCGCATAACTTGTGCGCTCAAGTTCCATGACCACAGGATTATTAGAAAGAAAAGCAGTTGTGCGCGTCTCATTTTTCTGTCCTTAATTCGTAATCCGCCATTTCCGGACGGTAAAGCCATCGTGTTGAATTTGCATGAAATAGATATTGCCTTCCGAATCCACAGTTAAAGGTCGATATGGCATAACAATATTGTCGTTCGGTATTTGGATATTCAAAATCAAATCCCCTTCTGGAGTCAATTTTTGAACCTCGAAATAAGATTCCCCATTTTCTCCCAAGATTTCCAGGCGAAGATAGATGGATCCGTTATTGTCAGTATCCAGAAAAATAATGGACCCGAGTTTGTCAGTCGTGTTAATGGTGATGGATTGCGTTTTGTTGGTCCGATCATTTTTAATCAGAAGTGCGCCCTGTCGCTCATTGTGCCACCGTGTCTGAAAACTCACATGCGGAGTTGCCCCGGACATTCCAGTTCTTTCGGTTTGCATTTGTCGATCCATCGGAATGCTTTCATCAAGACGGTACTGTTTTTGTTCGTACGTCTGAACCCACACCTGGTCATTATTCACTCGAAGACCATCGATTAAATCAATTCTTTTATCGATTTCAATTCGATTTTTAGTCTTTCCAAAAAAGTCCAGTTCTTCCACACAATAGTCAAACGGCGCCAACACAAAAATTTTGTTTTCAACATACTGCACATCAAATCCCTGAACTGAAACGGTAATATTTTTCAACCAGTTGCCAAGAGCCGAAAAAAGTTGTACGCGGGAATTCACCGCATCAAGAATCGCGATATTACCCCGTTCGTCAACAGAAATAGATTGCGGACAATGCCCTTCAGCTTCCAGGCGGAGACCGAACTCGCCATTGCCTTGTCCCCACCGCGCTTGAATCAAAGGGACTGATTCATAGTTCTGAGCCGCAGAATAATTGATGCACATTAAAAGGAGTGCTATTCCGATCGTTGTTTTTTTCATTTCAAATTTCCGGTGTTAAATATTTAGTGGGACTGCATACGCTGGTAAATTCACGGATGTTAGCTGTTTACATTTGTTTCTTAGAAAGTAATATAATAAATCATAAAATTCAAGCAAAAATTTGAAGTTAAAATATTTGAAGTAACGGGAAAAAAATCAAAAAAATATCTTGACAATTAGGTAATTTTTTGTTAAAATTAGTTAAATTTTAATCAAAGAAAATTTAGCTTAGGAGGTTACCTATGGCAATGGGCAAAGGTACTGTAAACAAAGTTATTCTCTTGGGTCGATTGGGTCAGGATCCGGAACTTAAATACACGCCCAGCGGATCCGCTGTCACGAATTTTAGCTTGGCTACCAACCGGGTGTGGAAAGACCAGGACGGGAATCTGCAGGAAAAAACTGATTGGCACAGGCTTGTACTTTGGAGGAAACAGGCCGAAACTGCATGTAAATATTTAAAAAAAGGCAGCCAGATTTATATCGAGGGCCGGCTGGAAACCCGAAGCTGGACAGATAAAAATGATATCGTTCGCTATACAACAGAAGTCATTGTCGACAATTTCCAAATGCTGGGTTCCAAATCGGAACGACCCTCTGAACCTGAAGACGCTCCTCCACCTGAGGAAGACTTTTCACAGGAAGCCCCTGAAGGCACAGAGGACGATCTTCCGTTTTAAATAGTGCCACTATCACATTTCATCTTTAATCCGAGAATCTTATTTCTCGGATTTTTTTTTCAAAATAGTTGCCTTTATCAAATAATTTTTTATATTATTACTCAACACAATAATCAAATTGAATTGACGATGAATGCAGAAGAGCTCATCCAGATTGCGCTGAAGAACAGAGAAAAAGCACACGCGATATATTCGAATTTTCGGGTTGGCGCTGTTCTGGTCACAACTGATAATCGCCTCTTTCATGGGTGCAACATCGAAATTAGTTCGTATGGCCTGACACTTTGCGCCGAACGAGTTGCCATTTTTAAAGCGGTATCCGAAGGCGAAAGAGAATTCAAAGCTATTTATATTGCGTCCGACTCTGAGAAAATAACATCGCCATGCGGAGCGTGTCGCCAGGTGCTGTGGGATTTGGCCGGTGATATCGAGGTTGTGATGATTAACCGGCACGGCCAATTTAGGAAAGACCGCCTGAGCACTCTGCTTCCGCTTGTTTTTGATAGAACCTACTTACCGGGAAATTAACTCGTTTATGAACAATGTCATTTTAATAGGAATCGCCGGCGGGTCCGGCTCGGGAAAAACCCTGGTGACGCATCGGGTTTTCAGCGAGCTCGGGTCTGAACAAGTCACTGTTATTCAGCAGGACTCGTATTACAAAGAACTCAGCCACCTCACCTTTGAAGAACGAAAAAAACAAAATTTCGACCACCCGGATTCGTTCGATACCCCCCTGCTCATTCAACACCTGAAAGCACTGCTTGCAGGAAAAACCATTGAAATTCCGATCTATGATTTTAAATCGCATTCCCGCAGACCTGAAACCAAACGAATTGGTGGCCATATTATTATTGTTTTGGAAGGCATTCTTATTCTGCACAGTCCGGAATTGCGCGAACTCATGGACATAAAGGTCTATGTGGATACCGCCGATGACATTCGACTTATCCGAAGAATTCGACGCGACGTGAAAGAGCGCGGCCGGTCTCTGGAATCCATTCTCGACCAATACGAAAATAGTGTGCGCCCGATGCACCTGCAATTTATCGAGCCTTCGAAGCGGTATGCGGATATTATCATTCCGGAAGGCGGATACAATTTAGTCGCCATCGACTTGCTGAAAACAAAAATCAAATCATTGCTCAAAGAACAGGGACATTAAATTTCCACGATCCGTAAATTTTGAAATTAATGCCTGATTATTGCAGGGGGATAAAGGCGCTAACCGGAATGACCTATGGATTGATTACCTTAAGAATAAAATTCTGAACAATTTTGGCAGAAAATCACAAAAAACAAAATTGAAATTCCAAATACAAAAGTTCAATTTTCAGACTTTATTCTAAAATGTACACCCAACCGGTCCGGTTCGAGTTTGATTTTTTGGAGTTTGGTTGTGTAATTTGCTTGGTATTTGTTTATTGATTTTTGTAATTTCCGGTTTATCGGCTTGGGATATTTTCCGGTCAATTTCGAACTTCCAGCGATTGACAAAAATTTGCCCTATTGCCAGACCATTTTGAAGACGTTCGAATCTATTGCTCACATTCAGTTACATTTACACTTCATCGAACTCCTAATATTGCTGAACAGCGAAAAGGATTATTTATGTTAGAAGTTATCACAGGCGCCATGGAAGGGGGGAAAACCTGGCTGCTATACAAACGAATCAGCGATGCCAAACTTATGGGAAAAAAAGTGCAGGTTTTTGCCTACCCGGTCCACAACGAAGAAATCGTATCCCGCATTGGTTTCAAAAGTGAAGCGGTCACTGTTCCCACCGTCGCTGAAATTGAATCCTCTCTTCATGACGATGTTGCCACTTTAGCCATTGATGATGCCCAGCTTTTCGACAAACAGGACCTCATGAATTTTTGCAACAAGCATCGTTCTGCCATACACATTATCATCGCAGGACTGCAATTGAATAGTTTTGCAGAACCATTCGGGGCGATTGTTGATTTGATGGGTCGCGCTGAAAAAGTAACGGTGTTATTGGGCGTATGCGAAAAATGCAAACTACAGACCGCGCTTTTTTCCCAGCGGTATCGGGATAATGCGCACCTGCATCCAATCACAAAGGATGATCCCAAAATTGAACTGAGAAAAGAATTGTACGCGCCGGTGTGCTGGGATTGCTTTCAGCCGCCGAGTTGATTTTTAATTCTTTTTGACTTAAAGTCAGATACATTCACACTTTTAAAAATATATAATTTTCCAATTATCTCGCCAAAAGGAGAAATACCATCGTGCTCCAAAAAATTACGGGTTTTTTCGGTATCTTTATTCTGCTGGGTCTGGCCTGGCTGCTATCGAACAACAAGAAAAAAATCAACTTCCGCATCGTTATCTGGGGGTTGCTGCTGCAACTTATATTTGCCATTCTTATTTTAAAAACAGGTCCGGGACAGGCTGTGTTCCTGTACGCCCGGGCGTTTATCACCAAGTTGTTGAGCTTTACTGACGCCGGCGCTTCATTTCTTTTTGGTAATTTATACCTGGGCGACCCGGGAATTGTCAAAGAATTGGGAAAAGGACTACCGCTGCAACTTTGGGATAGCGGAGCCCAGAAATTTGTTGATATTGGAATTATTTTTGCATTCCATATTTTACCCACCATCATCTTTTTCGCGTCACTGATGGGAATTCTTTACCACTTTGGCATCATGCAAAGAATCGTTCAGTTCATGGCCTGGATTATGACGAAAACAATGGGCACGAGCGGCGCTGAGTCGCTTTCAGCAGCAGGGAATATTTTTGTCGGACAAACAGAATCGCCCCTGCTCATCAAGCCCTATGTATCAGAAATGACCAAGTCTGAATTGATGGCGATTATGGTTGGCGGATTTGCGACCATTGCCGGCGGGGTCATGGCGGCCTATGTACGATTCGGGGTTGATGCCGGCCATTTGATGGCTGCCAGCGTCATGTCTGCTCCGGCAGCGCTGGTGGTCGCAAAAATCATGTATCCGGAAACCGAAGAGTCCAAAACCAGGGGAGTGGTCAAACTCCAGGTCGAGAAAAAAACAGCCAACATCATCGATGCTGCTGCCGGGGGCGCCTCCGATGGGCTGCGGCTGGCGGTCAATGTCGGCGCCATGCTGATGGCATTTATCGCACTCATTGAAATGGTTAATTTTGGCATGCAAAATCTGGATACGGTCATTAATTTCATTACATTTCATAAAACCAGTTTCGACTGGAACCTGAGCTTGAAATCCGTTTTTGGGGTGCTGTTCTCCCCAATTGCATTTTTTATGGGCGTGGATCCAAAAGATATTTTTCAGTTCGGAAATTTGCTCGGTACAAAAGTGTCCATTAACGAACTTGTCGCCTACGTAGAATTGACCAATTTAAAAGGCGTCATTTCCGAACGATCGTTCACCATCGGCACTTACGCGCTATGCGGTTTTGCCAATTTCAGCTCTATTGCCATTCAAATCGGTGGAATCGGTTCTATCGCGCCGGAACGTCGCGGCGACCTGGCGAAAATTGGCCTGAAAGCGATGTTTGGCGGCGCGCTGGCGTCCTGGCTTACAGCCACAATTGCCGGATTGCTTCTTTAAAAATTTATAAACAGGGCAGGGAAAATATGTCTGAAGATAAACTGAAACAGTCACTCACATTATTGCAACCGCTAATACAAACCAATCCCAGGACTGCCATTATTCTTGGATCAGGCCTTGGGTCGTTGGCGGATGAATTAACAGGGAAAACCACCATCAATTGCGAAGACATCCCCAATTATCCCAAACCCAAAGTTGTAGGGCACGCCGGTGTATGGGTTATCGGGAATCTCGAAGACATGCCAATCATCGCGCTAAAAGGCCGCGTACACACCTACGAGGGGTATTCTGCTTATCAGGCAACCTATCCCATCCGGCTGCTTTCCAAATTAGGGATTGAAAATCTGGTGGTCACGAATGCAGCCGGCGGCGTGAATAAAAATTTCAATCCAGGCGACCTGATGATCATCACCGACCATATCAATCTGTTGTACGACAATCCTCTCATTGGCGATAATTCAATATCCGCGGACGAACGATTTGTTGATATGTTCAAACCCTATGATCCAAAATTCATTCAATTGGCCAGAGAAATTGCACATAAACTGGATATCGATGTAACATCCGGCGTACTGGTCACCTCCAAAGGGCCGACGTATGAAACGGCTGCGGAAATAAAAATGGCTGCAATTGCCGGTGGCGACGCTGTGACCATGTCCACCGTGCCCGAAGTGATCGCCGCCCGGCAATTGAAAATGCGGGTATTTGGCATGTCATGCATTACCAATTTAGCGACCGGAATCAGCGATAAAAAGCTCAGCCATGCAGAAGTCACCGAAACCGCTGATCTCATTAAAGATAAGTTTCTTCGTCTAATGAAAGAAATATTGAAACAAATCCCATCTCGGTAAGCTTCAGACTCATCAAGTGATATAATTTATTTTTTACTGGAACAGCAAAATTCAAATTGATGAAAACAGAATACAAAAATAAAAAATGGGTGCTTTTCTACCTGAAATTATGGAATATGCACCTGTATTTGAAAAAGATATTTTTATTGCTTGAGTTGAAGTGTAAGCAAAGCAAAAAATGGTATCGTGTGAAAATTATACTGTTATCGCCCTTTTCCTGGAAAAAAAAGGTCGACCTGTTGGAATCACAAAAAAAGTACAGCCAGGTTATTCATTTGTGCCACCGCAAGATCAAAAACAAAAGGCTGCTGCCGGAGCTTTATGAAATCATTGGCAGAAACCTCCGGAATCTGAACAAAATCGATGAAGCGCAGGATAATTTCCGGAAAGCGCAACAGTTGAAATCCAATTCTCCATCGTTGTGTTATGAGCTGGGACTCATCCATTTTATAAAACGTGAATATTCCCATGCAAGAAAAGCCATGGAAAAAGCGATTAAAAAAGGATACGATACAGCGCCGCTGAGAATTCATTTGGGAAAGGTGTATTATCAAATGGGCATGTTCGATCGGGCGGAGGGTTGTTTCAAACGCGTTCTGGATGTTTATCCGCAGGAAGGGAGCATTTACTTCCTTCTGGGAATCGTCTATAAAAGTAAAATTGAATATCAATTAGCTATTGAAGCTTTTTCCAATGCAGTGAAGTATGGAAGCAATCAAAAGGAAGAACACCTGGGATTGGCTGAAATATATACCAGGCTTGGATATTGGGATAAAGCAATTCGTGAATATGAAGCAATTCTGGAACATGAACCTGACAATTTTGTCGCCCACTATTTTTTGGGCTGGATATTCGAAATTCAGGGCTTTGAAGATAAAGCGATCCGCGAATATATCATTGCCAACAAAATCAATCCTGATGATGAAGACACCAAACTGAAACTCACTCAGATATTGGCATCTCCGGTGAGTATCGAGAATAACTGATTGTTTGCATTTCCATCTCCATCTTCCTTTTTTTAACATAATCAAACTAAATGCCCAAAGAAATCGTCTAATTAATGAAGTGATTAGTACTACTTAGTCAGATTGAAAAACGTATCGAGAAACAAGGCAATATTCCCATATCATTGTCATTCCCGTACCACAGGCATTCCCTTCGGTCACATGCCTGCAAAGTTGCATTATATTTTTAAATGAATGCAGACTTTGCTTTTCGTCGCAGATCTGCCATCTTTTTGGAGGACGGGAATCTCC
>CAZSBG010000002.1:0-137687 GCA_964605145.1 uncultured Cytophagia bacterium
AATGAATTAGAATGACTTTTCAAATGATTTTTTATGGCTTAACTGATAATTTAGGATATATGAATACCAAAGTCGAACAAAAATATTTTTCAATTCTGGAAAGAATTAACTCGGCGAGAAAAAAGCTGAAATTGGTGGCGATGGCCAAGGGGGCGCTAATTTCTGTAGCAATTAGTTTGACAATAATATTATTCGCCATCCTGATTGAAAATTATTTTCATTTTTCTCCGAGCTATCGAACAATATTTGATCTCATCATTTTAATATTAATCGCCGCTGTTTGGCTCATCATTGTTGGGATTCCCGTTTTTTCTTTATTCTACAAAAAAAATACACCATCGGATGTTGTTCTGGCGAGAAAAATTGGTGAATCCGTTGAGACTGTCGGGGATCGTCTGGTTAACGCTATTCAGGTTTTTAAATTAAGAACCACAGCGAATCATTGCCTGTCCGAAGATTTGATCGATCAATCGGTCATGGATATTGACAAGGATATAAAATCTGTAAACTTCAATAACAGTATCAATACTGCACCCATAAAAAAAGCAGCCAGGATTTTGATTTTAACAGTAGCATCTTTTTCGTTATTAGCGATTATTTTCTCTCATGATTTTTATCATGCTAGTGTTCGGCTCTTAAATCCTTCTGTTGAATTCAAAAAAACACCAGATTTAGAAATTTTTGTAAAGACGGGTAATATTCAGGTGATAAAAAATGAGCCGGTTGAAATTCGAGCCCTAGTAAAAGGAAAAGCCCCGGAAAAAATGACCCTCTTTTTGAAAGATGTTCATGCCAAAAATTTAATGAATTATGAGATAACCCCGGCCTCGGAAAACGAATTTACCTTTCATGTTGAACACATGCAGGACTCGACGGAGTATTATTTTCAGGCAGGAGATGTTGTTTCTTCGAAATATATGATTTCTGTCGTGGAATTGCCATTGGTTCGACACTTGCAAATAAAAATTGACCCTCCGAGATATTCAAGATTATCAGAAAAATTGTTGGAGGAAAATGTCGGAGACATCAGTTGCTTGAAAGGATCGGTTGTAGATTTAAATCTTCACTCCAATAAATCACTTGAAAATGCCTGGCTTGAGTTTGAAAATGAAAAAAGAGTGGATCTCAACGTGAGTTCGACTCGGGCAAATGGCCAGTTTTCTGTGTACGAAAATGGGAATTATACCATACAGCTTGTGGATAAAGTCAAGATGAAAAACAGGGATCCCATTCAGTACCGAATTTCTGTGATTGAGGATATTTATCCCACAGTGGCTATTACCATACCCGGGCAGGATGTCGATATTACGGAAGAAATGCTGCTGCCATTAACCATCGAGGCAGAAGATGATTTCGGTTTTACTTCGATGAACCTGGCTTATCAACTGATAAAGCAGGATATCGCCTTTCGTGATACGTCCATGCAATACGTGCCAATTCCCATTAACTCCCGACAGGAAGAAAAATTAATTAAAAATTTCGAATGGGATCTGGCGCCTATCAACTTATTTGCCGGCGACATTATCAGGTATTTTGTGGAGGTGTTCGATAACGATAAAATTTCCGGCCCAAAGCAAGCAAAAAGCGCAGTGTATTCAGCGCGCTTTCCGACATTGGAAGAAATCTTTACTGAAGTGAATTCAGAACAGGCGGAGACATACGAAAGTTTTGAAGGACTGTATGAAAAGAGCAAGGACCTGAAAGACAATATTGATAAACTGGTGGAGGAAGTCAAGCAAAACCCGGAATTGAAATGGGAAGAAAAAAAGCATGTAGAAGATATTGTTCAGAAGCAAAAGCAAATGGCGGAGTCGCTCGAAGAAGTCCAGGAAAAGCTGGACCAGATGATTGAACGCATGGAAAGAAATGATCTTTTGGGAGTAGAGACTCTGGAAAAATATCATGAACTTCAGGAATTAATGAATGATCTTTTTTCTGAAGAGCTGAAAGAAGCAATAAAAAAGTTACAGGATTCCGCTAAAAAGGTAAATCCTGAAGAATTATTGCAGGCCATCGAACAATTAAATTTCACCCAGGAAGATTTTTTAAAAAACATCGAAAAAACATTGAATATTCTGAAGCGGTTGCAGATAGAACAAAAATTGGATGAGCTGGTGAAAACTGCCGAAGATTTACTGAATAAACAAACGAATGTGAATGAAGAAATGCAAGATAATGCCGCCGGGGAGCAGCAGAATGAATTGGGAAAAAATCAGCAGGAAATTAAAAATGATACAGAACAGTTACTCAGCGATACCGATCAACTGAATGAAAATATGAATGAATTTGCAGATATGCCATCCGATAAATTAGATGCTGCGTTACAGCAGATGGATCAGCAAGAGGTGATAAAAAAAATGGATGAGGTGTTGTCTCAGTTGCGCTCGGGTAACATGCAACGCGCGCGCAGAAATGGTAAAATGGCGCAGAATTCATTAGCCGAACTTTCTGATCTGCTCAAATCTGCAAAAAATGATGTAATCGAAGCTCAAAAACAACAGATTATGGCTGAATTAAAACGGTTGTCGCATAACATGCTATCACTTTCCAAAAGACAGGAGAATGTACTTCAGCAATCCAAAAAATTGAATCGTAATAGTTCGCAAATAACTGACGCCGCTGAAAATCAGCAGAATTTATTGAGCGCCCTTTCGAGAACAGCGGACAAAATGGCAGGCCTATCCAAACAGACGTTCTTTGTCACGAAAAAAATGGGTCGCGCGGTTGGGCAGTCACTTCGCGAGATGGATCAAGCCCTGGCAGAAATGGAACAACGTAATTTCCCGAGGGCGTCACGAGCGCAGCAGCAATCGATGATGTATTTGGATGAGGCTGTGAAGGAAATTATGAATTCAATGAACAATTTATCGAGTTCGAGCTCCTCCACCGGTTTTGAGGAAATGATGGAGCAATTATCACAAATGGCGGGAAAACAGCAGGGAATCAATAATCAAACCATGCAATTGGGAATGGGCCAGCAATTAACGCTTTCACAGCAGGCTTCCATGGCTCGTCTGGCGGCGGAACAGGCCGCGCTTCAAAAATCACTCGAACAGCTTCAATCCGAGATGGGGGAAAGATCGGATGTTCTGGGTAGACTGGATCAAATGGGAAAAGAAATGGGAGATGTTGTCAAAGATTTACAGGGTAGGAAAGTGAGCCAAAAAACCATCAATCGGCAGCAAAGAATTCTGCAACGTCTTCTCGATGCACAGCGATCGGTTCGAAAACAGGACTATAGCCGAAAAAGAAAAGCTGAAACCGGCAAACATTATTCGGTTCGGAGTCCTGGAAAATTGAATTCAAATCTCGGAGAAAAAAATATTCAGTTGCAACGTGATTTATTAAAAGCGCTCAAAGAAGGTTATTCAAAGGATTACCAGGAACTCATAAGAAAATATTTTGAAGCACTTATGAAAGAGTCATTGAATGATGAAAAGATCAGGTAATATAATTCTCATAATGGTATTGGTTTCAATGACGCTGCTTTACGGACAGCAAAAGAAAACTAATAAAGAAAGACAAGCCCGGCTTTTGCAGGTCGCCAGGAATTATGAAAGAACATCACAGTTTGGAAGAGCTCTGGAATTGTACGAACGATTATGGGACGAAGAACCAACAAATTTGACCTATTATACCGGCGTAAAAACGAATTTGTTGAAGCTGAGCAATTACAAGCAGGCGCTGGAGACCATCAATAAAATGCTTCTGATTGAACCAAGTTACAGAGTTGAAGCAGACCTGGGGGAAGTGCATTTCAAGAGGGGTGAAAAAGAAAAGGCATTGATAATCTGGAGAAATATCATCAGCAAATCACCGCAAAACCGTACAGTGTACCAGATTGTTGCCGGAAAATATATCAGCAACAGAATGTATGATGAAGCAATTGAATTGTACAAAGAAGCCAGACAGAAGATCGATGATAAGAATTTGTTTTTGCTTGAAATTGCAAATTTGCACAGAGCAAAAATGGAACATAAAGAGGCTGTGCTGCTTTATCTTGAATTCTTGAAAAACAATCCTGCGCAATATTCCTATGTAGAATATAATATTACCAGCTTTGCCAGTGACGAAGAAATTGCCGGGGAAATAGAGAAGGTTCTGCTGGAACAGATTCAAAAGGATGAAGAAAATGTGGATCTTCGAAATTTGCTTGCTGCATTTTATATGAGAACATCCAATTATACGGCCGCCCTCGAAGAATTCTCACTCATCGACGAGTATGTGTCTTCCAGATCCAAGAAGGACAAAAAGAAAGTGGGCGGCGAACTCTATCAATTTGCCCGAAATGCATTTAATGATGGCGCATACAAGCACGCAATAAAGGCGTATAAGGTGCTGTTGACGCGTTACCCAAATTCGCCGTATGTAGCACAGGCAAAATTTGGTGTCGCTAATGCCTATGAAATGACAGCGGATTATACACAGGCCATGCAGGGATACCAGGAAATTATTCAGCAATATGAAAGAACTCCCTACGCGAAACAAAGCTATTTCAGGATTGGAGAAATTCAGTTAAATCATTACTTAAATCCTGTCGAGGCAGAAAAATCATTCAGAGAGGTCATCCAAAATCCACCACTGAAACCTTACACGAATAAGGCATTGTTCAGAATCAGTGATTGCTATATTCAGCAGGGGGATATTGAAAAAGCCAGGGCCTGGAATCAGGAAATCCTGGAAAAGTTTCGTTTGCAAATACAGGCCAGACAAACAGCGATTTTCAAGAAGGGCCAGGTCGAATTCTGGAGCGGTAATTTCGATTCGGCGCTGGAAGAGTTTTCTAAAATTCAAAACAGCCCGGCATTGCCAACATCCAGCTCATCAGACAGTTATGTTAATGATGCACTGGAATACACGATGTTTATCAATGAGAATAAAGAAAATACACAATATCTGAAAATGTATGCAAAGGCTGAACTCAGCTATGAGCAAAAAGATTTGCAGGGAGCCCGGGAAATTTTCAAAAAGCTGTCCGAAATGGTAGATGCAATAAATCTCCGGGATGATGCTCTGTTAAAATTAGGAGATCTATATTTTGAATCGAAAGATTATGAAAATGCTTTGGTTTCATACCAGAAAGTAATTGAAGAATTTCCGGAAAGCTATTACTGTGATTTGGTTCAAAAAAAGATTGGCGAAGTGTATGAAATTGGATTGAGAGAACCTTTAAAAGCGCAGCAGGCCTATGAAATTGTTTTGGCGAGCTATCCTGACAGTATTTATTTGGAAGAAATTCGGGAACGGATAAGGCTGCTCGATATGGGATCCAATACAAAAAATTAATGATTTTTCATTTATAAATAACTGAAGAGAAGAATAATGCGTTTTCAAACCAAGATATTTTTGATAATTATTTCTGCTATTCTAATTGCATCACCAGTATTTTCTCAAAAAATATTTATCAATATGGATTTGAAGCAGACAGATCACTTGAAGGCGTATGGTGTTGCCTATTGGACTCTGGAACAGGGCATTAATGTCGAGTGGCTGCTGAATTATCGAGGCGGTTCTTTTTTAATTGACTTCACCTCTTCGCTCGAACGCGAACTAAGAATTCGGGGAGTGAATTATTCGATCATTTCGGGCTCGGAAGCTGCCAAGATCTATGCTGAAATTGAAGAAAATAACATGGAAGTTGTATTACTGGAAAAAGCGCCTGCCATCGCAGTCTACCAATCGCCGCGCGAAACAAAATGGGATGATGCTGTATCCCTTGCACTGGATTATGCTGAAATTCCCCATACAAAGTTATGGGACGAAGAAGTGCTTTCAGGAGAATTGGATAAATATGATTGGCTCCATCTTCATCATGAGGATTTTACCGGACAATACGGAAAATTTTACAGGAGCTTTCGGAATGCGCCATGGTATGCGGAAATGGTGAGAATTAATGAGGCTATGGCAAACCAGATGGGTTTTAAAAAAGTATCCTCGCTCAAACTCGCTGTTGCAAAAGTTATCAAGGAATATGTTGTTAAAGGTGGATTCTTATTTGCCATGTGTTCCGGCACGGATACCTTCGATATCGCGTTGGCAGCCCAGAAAACGGATATTTGTGAAGTGATGTTCGATGGCGATCCCATTGATCAGAATTGCCAGAAAAAACTTGATTATTCAAAAACATTCGCGTTTACAAATTTTAATCTCATTAAAGACCCGCTGGTATATGAGTTTTCCAATATTGATATTCCTCCCAGCAATAATCCAATTTTAAGGCGACAAAGTTCTGATTATTTTACACTTTTTGAGTTCTCTGCAAAATACGACCCTGTTCCGACGATGCTCACCCAGAACCATGTATCGGTTGTAAAGGGATTTATGGGGCAAACAACAGGATTCAAAAAGCAGCTCATCAAAAAATCGGTTGTAATCATGGCAGAATCTGAGGGGACAGATCAGGTTAAATATTTGCATGGAAATGCCGGACGGGGTACGTTTACGTTTTTTGGAGGACACGATCCTGAGGATTACCAACATTTCGTTGGAGATCCGCAAACTCAACTTTCTTTGCACAAAAATTCTCCCGGGTATCGACTTATTTTAAATAATATTTTATTTCCGGCAGCGAAGAAAAAGAAGAGGAAAACATAATGGCAAAAACACTTGAATATTCAGTGAAAACAAATTCAAATACGGAATTCGTAAAGATCGATAATCTTATCCAGCGAGCAATTGACGAAAGTGAGATAGATGAGGGCGTATGCCATATTGTTGTACCACATACGACAGCCGCAGTTACAGTGAATGAAGGCGCCGATCCCAGTGTGGTCAAGGATATGCTCAAAGAACTCAATAAAGTAATTCCTTTTCAGGATAACTATTTTCATATGGAAGGAAATTCTGCGGCGCACATTAAATCGAGTCTGGTGGGATGCTCTATTTCTTTGATTGTGGAATCGGGACGCGCCAAACTTGGAACATGGCAGTCGGTATTTTTCTGTGAGTTCGACGGTCCCCGGCAGCGTAAAGTGTGGATTAAGGTTGTTTAATATTATCATTATACAAAGGTTTTTACAATTTCCCGTTGCAATGATTGAAGTTCGTCATAAGCAATATTTATTTCGTTCATTTTTTCCTGCAATTTTTTCATCAATTTTTGTTTTTCCAAACCGTTCCTGATAATTATAAGCAGGTCATCATTCTCCCAGGGTTTTTTCGATGTATTGAAACAGGTCAACGTCATTTATCGCTTTTATTGCATTCTCATTATCCGCATATCCGGTTAAAATGATACGGGGGAATATGAGGTTTAATTTTTTTTACCTGTGCCAAAAAGGAAATGCCACCCATTTCAGGCATCAAATAATCGGATACGACCAGATCAACATCATTTTCGGTTACAAATTTAAGGGCTTTGTTGACCGAAGTGAATGTTTTCACATCGTATTCGGTCTCCAATGCAAGAAAAGAACCTACACTTTTTAATACCATCTCTTCGTGGTCAACAATTACTATAGTTTGGTTGTCATTTCCGTCTGAAATATTATTCTCCTCATATCAGTTTTTATTTGTTTGTATCAAATAAGTTACAATTCATAACTATTTTTGTGTGAAAAATCAGTCACTATCTCAGATTCGAAAATGGAACAGGTCAGTCAGTAGCAGAATCCACTGGCTGGTCCCATATTTTAATGCGACACAGTAAACTCATGCTATGTTTAAAAATATAATACAGGCAGAAACATAAGAGAAACCAAATTGGAATTATAAACATTCTCTGTCGAGATACAGACCTGTTTCTTTCAAAGCCCAAGCGGCTGCATTAATCCGCGGAGTCTTTTCACCATAGTTTTAAGGATTCCCTGCGTCAGTTGAACATTGTCAGCTAATAAATCAATAAAATCTTCTTTGTCAATCTTCAATATTCGGCTATCTTCTATAGTAGTTGCTGTTGCAACGCGCGGTTCATCATCAAAAAGGGCCCAGGTGCCAAAAACGTCTTTGTGACTTGCAATCATAACAATTTTGCCCTCTCTATCCAGTCTTACTTTTCCATCGATGACCATGTACATGGAGTCCGAGATATCGCCTTCCCTGAATAGAATATTGCCATTTTCAACTGTGATTTCTTCAGAGATAGCCGCAATCAGCGCTAAACCCTCGCTTTGAGTATATTTAAATATATCGATATCTTGCAGAAAGCTGAATGACCGCAATAATAGTTACGTTAAAATTACGTTTTATTATTTGAGAAAACAATAGTATAGATAAAATTTCAACCCGAAAAAGTTGTCAGAATAAAAGCGTTCTCTTCACGAGGGTCATTTTTTATTTAGTTGTTTTCGTAGAAGGAAAAAAATTTTCCCAAGCTTCTATGATGGCATCCGCAAATTCGTTGCAGGCTTTTGTGAATTCTGGTTCATATTGATCGAGTATATCCAGTTGTTTTCTTTGTACCTGAAAATCGAGCGGTGCAGCAATGTGTTTTACGTGGCCTTTGCCAAGCTGCACACCAATATCGTAAGCCACCTCTGCGAGTTCCCCGAACGATTGAAAGGTCTCTCCAATTTCGACTTCCTTGTAATTGTCCACCCAGGAATGAACCCAGAAATTTTGTCCCCGAAATTGAAAATAACCCAGATGATGAAATGGCTGGTAGGCAATTCGAGCCTGTCCCAGGAGAATCCGAAATGGATCATTTTTTTGGCCGGTGTTGATGCAATCGATTCCGCTCAGGTCGCGGACTTCTTTTATTTCAAGGACGACATCATCCAGCGGATCGCCGGTATTGCCTTGCACGCGAACAAGATATTTCAGATCCAGCGCACTTCCAATGCCCATGTGGAGATAACCCATGTTCACGATTTTGAAGTAGCTTCGCTTTAATTCATTATTTTCAGCAACCATGGTTTCAACGTAGGGGCGGATGGCAGTGATTAATGAATCGCGCTCCCGGGCTGGCATGGGCTCCATTTGTGTGTCGACCCAGGCAAAATATTTTTTTCTGTCTGTTTTAAACGTGGATTTAATTCTTTGAACAATGGCAGGCTCCGGCGCGGCTATTTGTGGATTATTCAGTGCATCCCGGTATCCCTTGATGAATTGGCCGAAAAGCTCATTTTTGCGTTTATCCCATTTATGCGCACGACAGGCAAGGTTGGAAGAGACTCCAAAACGCATCCAGTCAATTATGGAAGGCCCTGTTGAGGAATCGTCAAAATCGGTCAGACCTCTTCCGAGGTCAGTCACAGCGTATTGCTCGATATGAGCATCACCGTGTAAATTCAGCGAAGGCGCGCCTAATAAAGTATGGCTGAATTTGTGGCATACTTCATTGCTGAAAACAATGTTGATGAGCCTGAAATACCCATGAGGGTCGGCAAGCACGCGTTCAAGTAATGCTGGGTTTTTGGAAAAGTCATAAGATGATGGTGAAACATAAAACGGATTGTCCGAAATTTGTTCATCGTTACCAGAGCAATTGAGACCCGGGAAGCTAATCAGTGAAATGAGCAGAACTATCAACAGAATATTCAGAATGTGTTTGAGAGAAATCATTATTTCCTCATAATGAATTTAAATCAATAAATTTTGTTAAATTTTTGGTAATATAGAAAAATAATATAATAATGTCAAGCAGAAACTCTTTTCCATAAAAATAGTTTAACTAAATAAATTATAAGAGATTAAAATCGTTATTTTGTAATAATTATAAGGGTAGCATTTTTTGTTATTTTGTCTTGGTTAAGCTTGTTTAACTTAATAAAATATTAAACTTTGTGAGAATGAAAAATGATATTAAAAAAGTGTTGTAAAAGCAAAAAAAACTTAGTATCTTACAAGCTGATAAAAAAATCTGTTTCAATCGGGTACAGTGTGCATTTCTGTTATACTCAAAAATGGGACTGAGAAAAAAATTGTGATGTTCTGTGCCTATTTTATTGAGAGTTAGCACTTAAATCACCGGCATAGTTTTTGTTACAGATTGTTTTAACTTATGTTATTTGTTTAATCTATCAATTGGACTTGATTCAAGCCAATTTCTTAATAGAAATCTTGATCAATACTGCACTGCTACAGAATTTAGAATCTGCATCGGACCTGTCTTAATTTTACCAGATTTTATTTTGCAATTATTTAGTTTTGGGAGAGGTGACTCATAATGATGTCAATGAAACGTGTTTTGCCCCTGATTATTTTAGGGCTTGCATTCAATATTGCTTATGGGGGGGATATTTCACCATTTACAGTCAGCCCGGCGGACAATGAAGCCGGCGAATCATGCATTTACACTTTTACGTTTACAACTTCGCTGACTGGTAATGGAGCGGATGTAGGAATCCCTGTCGATGGAAGAATTGTTATTACTTTCCCTGCCGGTTTTGATCTATCGGAAGTTGAACTGGCACAGTTTACCAGCAGCGGACTTGGCGACTTTTCCACTATTTCCGGCAGCGGTAATGAAATCACGCTTGTGAGAGATGGCACCGGCCCTGCAATTTCAGGCGACACCGAGGTGGGCGTAAAGGTAGGCGTGATTGGCAATCATACAACAGCTTCAAATTATACAGTGAATTTAGAAACCCAGCGAAATGATGAAACTTCAATTGATACGGGCGTTTCTTCATCGTTTACGATATTACACGGCGCTCTCGCTTCTTTCAGCATTGACCCAATTTCAGACCAGGTAGCCGGCACAGGTTTTACAATTATAATTACAGCCCAGGACGAATTTGGGAATCGAGTGAATTCGTTCACAAATACGGCCCTGCTTTCCGATTTAACAGGCACTCTTTCTCCGACAGCTACGGCAGGTTTTCTTTCCGGAGAGTGGAGCGGAACGGTTCAAATAACAAAAGTGCATAACGAAAATACCATAACCGTAACATCTGATAATAAAGCTGGTATTTCAAATCAGTTTGTTGTGAATCCCGGTGCATTGGACCATTTTGTTTTTGAAACAATAAATAGTCCCCAAACTGCCGGAACACCAATGACAATTCAAATTTATGCAAAAGATGGTTACGGTAATATTGTCACGGGCTTCACTGATATAGTCACCCTATCCGATAATACCAACACAATTTCACCGACAAGCACCGGTGCTTTTTCTTCCGGTCAGTGGACGGGTGATGTGATAATTTTTGAAAGACAGAACGACGTGGTCATTACGGCTTCTTACAATGGCGCTTCAGATCAGTCGAATCAATTTAATGTACAAGCCGCTGAAGTGAATCATTTCCTCATTCAATCCATTGCCCAGCAAAATGCAGGAACACCGTTTCAGATTGAAATTATTGCACGTGACGAATACAACAATCAGGTTGATCAATTTAATGAAACTGTGGACATTTCTGATTTAACAGGAACGATTTCGCCAAACATCAGCGATAACTTTTCAGGAGGTTATTGGGCAGGCAATGTAAATGTAACATCTGTCATGACGAATAATATTATCTCTGTCGAAAGAACAACGACTGGTACAGAAAATGGATCGTCCAATGGATTCAATGTGGTTCATAACAGCCTGGATCATTTTATGTTTGATTCAATACCGACATCCCAGACAGTTGGCAAGTCCATAAATATTTCCATTTCAGCGAGAGATGCTTACGACAATATTGTCACGAGTTTCACTGGAACGACGAGTCTAAGTGATTTAACCGGGACCATCAGCCCCGCTATTTCCGGGAATTTTAGCAGCGGAGAGTGGTCTGGCAATGTAACGATCACCCAGAGCCAGACAGCAGATAAAATATCCGCGACCAGTGGTAGCAAAACCGGTTCATCAAATACATTTAATGTGAACCCGGAGGTGGTTCATCACTACCGATTCGAAACCATTACCAGCCCGCAAATTGCCGGCGAACAATTCAATATTACAATTACTGCCGAAGATGTTTACAATAACCGAGTGACCAGTTTCAATAATTCGGTCGACCTCAGCGATCCCACAGGCACAATCTCTCCGGCGACCAGTGGAAATTTCAGTTCCGGGCAGTGGACCGGCATGGTATCGATCACGGAAAGCCAGAGTGACATTACTATTACCGCAAGTCGGGCTGGGATAGAAAATGAATCCAATTCTTTCAATATCAATCCCGCGAGTCTCGATCACTTCTCTATTGCTACAATAGGCACCAAAGCTGCCGGGGTGCCATTTACAATTACAGTCACAGCGGAGGATACCTATAATAATCGTGTTATGGATTTCACGGGAACAGTAACCATCGCAGATATTTCCGGTTCCATATCTCCAACAAGTAGCAACGCTTTCGATATGGGCCAGTGGAGCGGCGATGTTACCATTACTCAGGTGACTTCCAATGACAGGATCACGGTAACGAACGCGGCTGGCAGCGAAACCGGGAATTCGAACTATTTCGACATTGTTGCCGGCAACATTGATCACTTTGATATAACGACAATATCAAGTCCGCAGACAGCGGGGAATTCGTTTTCCGTGATCATCACTGCGAAAGACGCTAATGGCGCGACAGTGACCGATTACACCGGCACGGCGAATTTAAATGATTTGACCGGGACACTTTCACCCAAGGTAACGACCAGTTTTGAAAATGGCGAGTGGAATGGCGAATTGAGTATAACAAAAAGTTATGCAAATAATAAAATCACTGTTTCCGGCGCCGGTAAGTCCGGAAATTCAAATGAATTTGATGTGTGGGCAAATACACTGGATCATTTTACATTTGATAATATCACCAGCCCAAAAACAGCCGGCATCGGTTTTTCAATTTCAATCAACGCAAGAGATGTCTATGAAAATTTAGTGACGTCTTTCTCCAGTTCAGTTGGATTAAGTGATGACACAGGAACAATAAGCCCGACATCCACAACGAATTTTTCAGACGGCCAATGGACCGGGAGCGTCACGATTACACAGGCGCAAAATGATATTGATATTACAGCGACCTACAATTCGGTCAATGGAAAATCGAATATTTTTAACGTTCAGGCGGCTTCACTTCAATCGTTTTCTATAGATAATATCAGCACACAGCAGGCGAATGAGTCGTTTTCAATTCGAATGACAGCGTTGGACGGTTTTGGAAATGTGGCAAAACAATTTACCGGAAAGGTAGATATCTCTGACGAAACAGGCACAATAAGTCCAACAGAAAGCGGCAATTTTGACGATGGTCGCTGGAGCGGAAATGTGGTTATTCCCCAGGCGTATGAGGATAATTCGATTAACGTGGTAAACCAGGCTGGAAGTGAAACAGGCACGTCGAATAATTTTGATGTGATTTCCAGTTCTGTTGATAGATTTGTAATCGGTTCGTTGGGAACGCAGGAAGCGGGACAGGAATTTACGCTTTCAATTGAGGCCCATGACGAGGCCGGTAACCTAGTGACCAGTTTTAGTGGCACAGCTTCATTATCTGATTTAACCGGTACGCTGATGCCCAAGACGACCGGAAATTTTAGTGGCGGGATTTGGTCCGGCAATGTTGAAATCACACAAAGCATTACAGCGAATCAGATCACAGTTACGAGCAGCGGGAAAGCCGGCAATTCAAACAGTTTTGATGTGACCCATACTGATATTGATCATTTTACCTTTGATCTGGTCAGCAGCCCCCAGGTTGCCGGGCAGTCATTTCAGGTGACGATTTCAGCTGAAGATGCGTATAATAACAGAGTGACAGATTTTTCCAGCACTGTGAATTTGACAGATGATACCGGCACATTAACGCCGGCGGTGAGCGGAAATTTTTCAGGCGGACAGTGGCAGGGAAATGTCACAATCACTTCCAGCGGAACAGACGTGGTAATTTCAGCAAATGGAGCCGGGAAGGTCGGATATTCAAACGGCTTTAATGTAAATGCTGCTGCATTGAATCGATTCGTCCTCGAGACAATCACAACTCAGGCAGCCAGCGAACCATTTACAATTCACATCACAGCGCAGGATAATTATGGTAATACAGCGACCCAGTTTTCCGGTAAGGTTGACATTTCGGATCAGACAGGAACGATCAGTCCCTTGGAAAGTGGTAGCTTTGATGATGGTAGATGGAGCGGAAATGTTGTTGTTTCTCAGGCGTACGAAAATAATGTAATTTCCGTGGTGAACCAGGGCGGCAGTGAATCCGGTACATCCAATAGTTTTGATGTAATTTCGAGCAATGTTGACAGGTTTGTCATCGGTTCGCTGGGTACGCAGGAGGCCGGCGAATATTTTACGCTCAGTATTGAAGCGCAGGATAATGCCGGAAATGTGGTTACAAATTTCACAGGCACCGCTTCTCTGTCAGATTTAACCGGGAGCATTAGTCCCTCCACCACAGGCAATTTCAGCGGCGGGCGCTGGTCAGGAAATGTGAGGATCACGCAGAGCATGACCGCCAATCAGATCACGGTTACCAGCGGCGGAAAGGCCGGGACTTCGAACAGCTTTGAAGTGACGCACTCCGATCTGGATCATTTCTGGTTTACCCCGATCGGCAGTCCGCAAATCGCGGGACAGTCTTTTCAAATAAAAATAGTGGCGGAAGATGCCTATGACAATCAGGTGACGTCTTTTACCGGAACAGTGAATTTATCGGATGACACAGGCACCCTGACACCGTCACTTAGCGGAAATTTTTCGAATGGTGAATGGCAGGATTATGTGACGATCACAGCAAGCGGAACCGATGTTTCGATTACGGCAAGTGGTTCCGGAAAAACCGGGTCTTCCAATGGTTTCAATGTGAACGCCGGATCGCTGAATAAGTTTGCCCTGGAGACAATAACCACCCAGGCTGCCGGCGAACCGTTTACGATTAAAGTGACCGCGCAAGATGCATACGACAATACTGCAACTCAGTATTCCGGCAAAGTAACGATCTCTGATGAAACCGGCACTGTGAGCCCCACTGAAAGCGGTAATTTTGAGGATGGTCGCTGGAGCGGAAATGTTGTGGTTTCACAAGCTTTTGCGAACAATGCCATCACGGTGGTAAACCAGGGAGGCAGCCAAACCGGCAGTTCAAATTATTTTGACGTGATTTCCAGCTCAGTCGATCGGTTTGTTATTGATACCATCAGTCAACAGGTGGCAGGTGAGGCGTTTACCATTTCAATTCAGGCCGTCGATGGCGCCGGGAATGTCGTTACAAATTTTACAGGCACCGCATCACTTTCTGATTTGACCGGAACAATCAGCCCAACGACGACCGCGAATTTTACCAGTGGCGAATGGAGCGGCAGCGTGACCGTGACAAAAAGCCGAACCGGGAATCAGATCACAGTCAACAGCAGCGGCAAGGCCGGTAATTCCAATTCATTTGATGTAACTCACGCCGAACTTCATCATTTCACGATTGAATCCATTCCCAGTCCTCAGGTCGCAGGAACGGAATTTCAAATTACTGCCTATGCCATGGATAATTTCGAAAACAGGGTGACATCATTTAATACGTACGCGAACCTTTCCGACGACACCGGGACACTCAGCCCAACGGTTACTCCCAATTTTTCCAGCGGACGATGGTCGGGTGCGGTGACCATTACAAAAAGTCAAACCGATGTAAAAATATCGGTTTCGCGCAATGGCAAAACAGGGGTGTCAAATATTTTCAATGTGATCCCCGGGGCGCTGACCCGTTTCGAGATTGGAAATATCAGTACCCAGGCCGCCGGAGAACCTTTTTTTATCACCATGACTGCGCTCGATGCAAATTCCAATGTGGCCACTCAATTTTCAGGGACGGTCAGTATTTCTGATCTTACCGGCACCATTTCGCCGACAGTGAGTAACAATTTTGATGATGGAAAATGGTCAGGTAATGTGACCATCAGTCAGGTTTTGACAAATAATAGCATAACTGTAGTGAGTTCAGGTGGATCGCAAAGCGGACAGTCGAATGACTTTGATGTGATTTCCAGCTCAGTCGATCAGTTTCTCATCAGTAATATACCAAGCCCACTGGTTGCGGGTGTGCCGTTTTCTGTAACCATTACTGCTGTGGATGCGGATAATAACGTTGTCACAAGTTTCAATGGTACTGCTTCCCTTGCCGACCAATCCGGCACCATCTCGCCAGTAACGACCACCAGTTTTACCGACGGAGAATGGACAGGCGACATCACATTAACAAAATATTGGAACAGTAATAATATTACCGTGACGAGCAGTGGGAAAGCCGGGGTATCCAATAATTTTACAGTGCTGTATAATGATCTGGATCATTACGAATTCGACACCATTGCCAGTCCGCAAACGGCCGGCGTCCCTTTCACGATTCAAATTACAGCCAAGGATTTATACGATAATGTCGTTTATAACCACACAACGCCGGTAACACTTTCTGATAATACGAATTCCATTTCTCCGACAGTATCCGGCAACTTCAATTCTGGCGTGTGGAGTGGTGATGTGATAATCACAAAGAGTCAGGCAGATGTGGAAATAACAGCATCTGGCAGCGGGAAAACGAATCAGTCCAATAAATTCAACGTGAACTCTGCAACGCTTCACCATTTTACGATAGATTCGATAACAACGCAGGCAGCCGGTGAACCATTCCCGCTGACAGTTCGAGCTGAAGACAGTTACGACAACCTGGTTACATCTTTCTCCGGAACCGTAGACATATCGGATTTAACCGGGACAATTTCTCCTCAAAAAAGCGGTAATTTTTTAGCGGGAAAATGGACAGGTAACGTGACAATCACGTTGGTGAGAACAAATGACAGAATCACCGTTGTTCGCACAGGTGGCTCAGAAAGCGGATATTCAACCTATTTCGATGTTGTCTCCAGTTCGGTGAGCAAATTCACGTTTAATTCGATTACCAGCCCCAAAACTGCCGGCCAGCCGTTTACAATTACCATTACTGCGAGAGATGAGGACGATAACGTTGTTGATACGTTCACTGGTTCATTGTCGCTGAATGACTTAACCGGCACCATGACTCCCAAAGCAACGGGCGCTTTCAGTGCGGGTATTTGGTCCGGTGATGTAAAAATAACAAAATCGTATTCCGGGAATAAATTAACTGCTTCAGGCCTTGGAAAATCAGGAGAATCGAATGCGTTTGACGTTGTTGCCGGCAGTCTTGATCATTTTGTTTTTCAAAATATTCCCAGTCCGCAACGGGCAGGGCAGAACTTTGCAATTACCATCATTGCCAAAGATTCAATGGAAAACACGGTGACAAATTTTAATAATACTGTAAATTTAAGCGACAATACCGGGACGATTACTCCTGTAGCAACCACAAATTTCACAAACGGCCAGTGGTCGGATCTTGTGAATATCACCAAAAAACAAAATGATGTATTTATCACCGCCTCGCGTCTCAGTCAAAGCGGAAATTCAAATCTGTTCAATGTAAATGCCGGAAATTTAGCCACGCTTAAGGTCATGGATGCTGCTGGTGGCAGAGGGGTGGAAATTGGAGACAGAACAATAACGCTGGACGACAAGATAACGATGTACGCGGCTGGATTCGATGATTTTGGGAATTACAGTCGTGATGTTTTCGCGAACTGGTCCGTCAGCGGAACGCTGGACGCCCCGAATCCAATACAGGGCGCCTACACGATTTTTGATCCGGTGAACCCTGGCACTGCCGGAAAAATTTTTGCAGATAGCACCGGACTGAACCCGGATTCAACCGGCACCATCAACGTTGGCAGCATAGCCTACGTAAAAATAAGAACAGCGCCCGGTGGCGCCGGCATTGAACTGGGAAATACGTCGATCACAGCGGATGAGAATCTTCCATTATATTGCGCCGGCTATGATGCCGGGAACAATTACATCGGCGATGTCAGTGTGCAGTGGAATTCATCGGGAACATTGTTCCCTGCAATCAATGATACCGGCGCGGTGATAAACTTTCAGCCGCAAACAGCGCCTGCTTCAGGAAAAATTTATGCGGTGCATGCCACAGCAAATAACGATTCCACCGGAACAATTACCGTCAATCCCGGCGCGCCGGTCGGAAATATTTCGCTGACGCCGACGCCGTCCGTTATACCTGCGGATGGCAGCACCAGTTCAATTATCGCGTCAGATGTCATACGCGATGCCGATTCAAATATTGTTTCAAAAAACACGCATTTTACTGTAAGCACAACCCTGGGCACAATCACTACGACAGATGTAAATCCAATTTTACCAAATATTCAGGTGGCGGCGGATGATTCCGGGAAAATACAATTCACATTGCAATCCTCAACAACAGGCGGAACCGCATACATCAGCGTCAGCAGTGTGAATGGAAGCGCAACCGGCAATACTTCGGTCATGTTGAGCAGCCTGAGCATTGTTTCAGTGACCAGCACATCTTTTGCGGTGTCCCAGGGGCAGACCAATGTTCCAGTTGACCTGGTTGTTGAGAATCTCGGCGCCAGCACTGTGACAAGTTTGGCATCAGGTCTGATTTTTAAAGGCCCTGCGCCGCAGTTCGAAAACAGGAATGCCGATTTTCCGAGCGTCATTCGCACCGATGGCGTCACATTCATACCGAGTGGCGGAATTCGAACGCTGAGCTTTCTTGTTACGGTGGGTGCAAATGCAAATACTGATAGCGTCATAATTGATGGATGGATTTCCGGCCAGATCAGTGGCGTTGCTGTCACCGATACTTTTGCTGTCTCAACCTGGAAATGGGCAGTGCAGTCTCCGCCGGATTTGAAAATTACTAAAATTTCATCCTTGCTCAGTGAGGTGACTCAGGGAAGAACCGGCGTCAATATTTCCATGACCGTCACAAACAATGGCCAGGCAGCGGCGAATGTCGTTTTGGATACCCTGAGTTTCTGGTCGGTGAATATGTCAAGAGATGTCACCAGTGAATACGACATCATTCCCTCCATAACCAATTCACAGATAATTCAGGGCGACAGCGCAACAGAACAATTCGATTTTACAGTGAACGTCGGTTCGGCAGCAACGCTGGGCCAGGTGATCATAAATGGAGAGATCCGGGGAACGGATGCAAATGCCGGGACGCTGAAAATTGATAACACCGCAGATACAACCCATGTCTGGCTGGTGCAAAACGCGCCTATCGTTGGGATAAAGGGTTTTTATCCATCTCAGTTGCAGGTGACAAAGGATCAGAAAGTGCCCTGGAATCTGACAATGATCGTGGAAAATAACGGCGGCACACCGGTCAGGTTGGACAGCGCTCGCGCGTCATTTTTCCTTGGGGGAAGTGATGTCACCTCAGAATATACTGTGACCAACCCTGTTATCTTTTCCGGTTCCGGCACGAATATTCTGGCCGGCGGCATGGTGGACACGCTCACGTACGTCATCGATGAAACAGGGGGAAGCGTGGGCCAATTAACCATTCGAGGGATGCTCCATCTTTTGGATATCGGGACAGGTAATCCTATTATCGATGAAACATACAGCGGTGTACTTGTCCAGGAACCGGCACAGTTGAGTATCATCAATATTCTTCCATCTCAGACCAGCGTTACCCGAAACCAGGGTCAGGATTGGAATGTAAAGGTTGTTCTTCTGAACGAAGGTGGAACCGATATTGAAATTGATACAAATGTAGCGAATACCTTCATTAATTTCAGCACAGGCAATGATTTTGTCATAAACCAACCTGACTCCCTGAGCAAAGGCGGGTTAGCGTTACGGGCCGGCACCATTGATACGCTTACATTTACCATCAATGGCACCGGAATGGCAACTGGGAATGCAATAATCTCTTCCCAGGTGTGGGGATTGCAAACGACCAGTGGCGACACAACGATTGCCACATTCACAAGAAATATTCCAGTTGCTATTGAAGAACCAGCCAGGGTGCGAATTCTATCAGTCGTCAATAAATCGCCAAACCCACCGTACGTGAACCGGGCCCAGGTATTTCCAATCCATGTCACTCTTGAGAACAACGGTGAAGATGAAATCGCCAGCGCAACCGTGAAAATGACATCATCCGGCAATTCAATTGTTGATTCATTGAATCTGCTGTTTGAAAATATTGACGGAAATGGTGGAAAAAAAGAACTGGTGCTCAGCATTAAAGCAGATAGTCTGGCTTTGGTGCCGGAAGTCTTTTCTGCTGAAATCACTCAGGCATTCGCGCAGAATACAATCGAACCGGCCGGAGTAACGTATGAACCGGCAGCGGACTCGTTAGACACGGTCACTATTCAGAATTCGGCAACATTTCAGATTTCAAATATCGTGGTGCCGGATACAATTTTGGCGTCCCAGGTGGAGCAATGGCAGATTAAACTTGTGGTGTCTAATGCAGGTCAGGCGACTGCCGTTATAGAACCGCCGGCCGCGGATGATATTGTCATCAAAGTGAACGACGTCACACAAAAAGATTACTTCATCGAACCACCGGAAGCGCTGTCCGGCGGGGGGCTCGAATTGGCAGGCGGCGCCATCGACACGCTGATATATGTGGTTTCCATCACCGGCAATGAAGCGGGGAGCGCATCTGTTGAAGCAGTTTTGCAGGCCAATGATAAGAACAATCAGCAATTGCTCATTGCACCTGGCCGACGCGATTTCACCATTCGTTCGTCTGCTGCTGTGCAGCTTTTCAAAACAGAGCCGATTTGCTTCAATTATGATGGCGAAAAAGGACTGGTAAATCGGGGACAAACTTTTCCTGTGCGTGTGTCAGTGCAAAATCTTGGGCGCAAGTCAGTACGAGATGTTATGGTCAAATTGACCACGAGCGGGAATTCTATCATAGCAAACGATCAGCTAACAATTACTTCCATTGAATATAATGAAACCAAATATGCGGATTTTCAGATCACTGCGAATCCAGCTATGGTGAATCTCAATGAGGTGTTCACTTCCGAAGTTCTTTCAGCGATTGAACATGATACCGGTTTCCCGGCTGTAATTGATAACAGCGGCGACAGCAAGGCAAGAATTGCCATCCAGGATTCTGCGAAACTTCAGCTTGAGGCATGGACCGAGACAAGGGATTCGGTGTATACCATCAATCAGCAGTTCAATTTGAAAGTGCGGGTCAATAATCTTGGCGATTCGCCTGCGGGCGTGGACGACTCAGGCTTGATTGGGCTGTTCGTACCCGAAAGTTACAGAATTATTGTGGGACCTGATACCCTGGAGAATAATCATGTCATCTCCTTTGCGCCAGATCAAATTCAGCAATTCTCTGTATTAACTCCTGAGGTGGCCTCCGGTCCAGATACAATGAAAGTATCCATGTTAAATATTCCGAGAGATAAAAATATCAATCAAAAAGCTCAGGCAGTACAGGTAGACGACAGCGTATTTGTGAGAACCGAAGCATCGAATATTTTATATACTACATCTGTGATTGCTCCGGAGGGCGCAGTGGATAACATCGTTTCCACGCATCAATTATTCAGGATTCAATCATCGATTCGATTTTCCGGAAATTTGACCGATGTACAAGCAATTCTGAAATTGCCCGATGAAATCGGCCAGCCTCAATATAAATTTCAATTCCAGACCGGAACAATGGATACTGTGACGGATATTGTTTCTCATCAGCCGGTAATATGGGATATTGTTGCACCGGAGTCGCGCGATGAGGGATTTCGAACATTCGACATAACCATTGCCGCAACAGAGAAAGGTAATCCGGTTCGGTTAAATTTTCAGGATTCGGTGAGGGTAAAAGCGGTGAATCGGGCGCGGCTCAATTTGAATGCTGAAATAACATCTCCTGAAGGCGCGCGCAACGGACGTTTGACCATTGGACAGGAGTTTGAAATTAAGGCAATTGTTGACAATTTGGGAGACGCTGCTGTAGAAGGAGAGGGATCGTTGAAAATTAATCTCGGTTCCGGCGGATATTCTTTCGTCGATACCACCGATACGTTTGTAAAACCATTTTCTGTTGATACAGCAGTTGTGTGGAACGTGAAAGCGCCGGAAAAAAGTACGTCTCCTTCTTATATCAGTGTCATTTATGAAACAAAGCCAAATGATGAAAATACCGGGCTGGATGCCTGGACGAACGAAAAAGATGTTTCACTCATTGAGGTAGAAACGGTCGAAGCCGGGAATCTTGAACTGGCAATTTTCATTCAGGGACCTGATGGCGCGAAAGACAGCGTTATTTCGACGCATCAGGAATTTATCATCGGTGCGTCAGTTACATCTGATGGTGTTAAGAACATCAAGGCAAATATGCAGCTTCCGACGTCATTTTCATTCGCAACCGATGTGAAGCCCACTCAATCCGTGGGAGAGGGTGAAACAATACAATGGCGGGTGGTCGCCTCGCCGGATTCCATGTCTTCAGCCGAGTTAAGAGTAACCTGCTGGGGCGAGGATCAAAATGATGAAACTATCAGAATTGACAGCGATCCCGCGAGCCTGACATTCAATGTTGTGAGACGATTTGAGGCGGTGATTGATGCGCAAATCGCTTCTCCGCCCGAGGCAACAGATAATGCAGTTTCGGTGAACCAGGAATTTTTTGTTCAGGCGGTGCTTCAAAATATTGGACAGGCAGACGCTGTAGGAAATTTCAAGTTCGAGCTGGCATTGCCGGAGGGTTACACCACATCTGACACAACATTGAAATCGGTTTCTCCGGCAGAGCTTGTTCAATGGAAAGTGAAAGCGCCGGAAATAGCCCAGCTTGCCAAAACAATTGAAGTGCGCGTACCGCCGAACCAGGGACCAAAAGATATCAATTCAGGTGAAGAAATTCACTTCTGGCAGGAAAAGCGCAGTGATTTCATTTCTATCATCACCAATAAAAAATCAGTGGTCGTTTCCAAGTTGCCCAATAAAACGCCGAATACCATCGCTAAAGGCCAGAGGGGCATCTCCATGCTTGGACTGCGGATTTTCAATCGACGAGAGGATGAATATTCAAATAAAATTGTGTTGACCGGATTTGAGGTGAGTGTCAAGGACAGGACCGGGCAACTTATTGAACAACCCGGTCAGGCCATTTCGAGAATAGCTGTCACCAATTACAATAATCACGATCTGGTTTACGGCGCCGTCACAGAATTTGACAATGCCGGGGTAATTCCCATCAATCTGGCGCAGCCGGATACAATTTACCCGGCAGAGGCGGATTCCATCGACCTGATTATTGACATTGCCGAGAACGCTACCGTAAATGATATTATGCTTTGTCTGGAAGCCGATTCTTCCATCTTCATTCTTGAGGATAAAACATTCAACAAACCACAACTGACAGATTTAACCGGAAAAACTGGAATCGACCTCAAACTGGAATCTGATTTTAAGGTGGTCATGGGAGATAATGTGGAAGAATCATTTGCAAATTATCCAAATCCGTTTGGCAGCCCGGATAAGCCCACGACAACAATCACGTATTATTTGAAAGAAGACGCCGATGTCGATATAAAAATTTACACGTTGATCGGAGAACTGGTCTGGTCTCGCTCGTTCAAAGTAGGAGAACCTGAGGCGCGCCAGGGCATGCACGACGGAGATGTTATCTGGGATGCCACCAATGACCGTGGCCATAAAATATTGAACAGCGTTTATGTCATTTATTTTAAAGCCGGCAATGGGGAAACATCGATGACCAAGGCCGCGGTGATAAAATAGAAAAAAATCAAGGTTCAAAAACGCTTGCTTTTCGTTCAAAAAAAGACTCAACTACATTCAGTTGAGTCTTTTTCAATTTGAGCCGGAGAAAAAACAAATCAGTATTGATAGTTACGAAATTTATTTGTAAATTAAATAAATGCTTTGTCGAATAGGAAACTTCCATATTTAATCTATGGTATAATATCAAAAAGAAAAAAATCACTCAACTCTGCAAACGTTTATGACATTTCTCAATAGCGCCATTCTTTTTGGTCTGATTGCCGGGGCCATTCCAATCATTATCCATTTAATCACCCGCCAGAAGGCGAAAAAGATATTGTTCAGCAGCTTGAAGTTTTTAATCGAACTCAAGAATCAGCAAATCAAAAGGTTGAAATTGCGACAAATTTTATTGCTGATTTTGCGCACATTAATTTTGCTGCTTCTTGTGCTGGCGTTCGCACGACCCACGCTCCAGGGAAATTTATCGCCATCACACACATCTTCAGCAAAGACCAGCGCAGTTATTATTCTCGATAACAGTCTCAGCATGGGAGTTGAGTCAAACGGTCAACCCTTGTTAGAAGCCGCTAAGCAAAAAGTCATCGAATTGGGTGACTCTTTCAAACCAGGTGATGAAATATTCGGTTTGTTTCCCGTAAGCGGAGCCCCATCGATTTTCGATGGCCCGCGCTATAATTTTGAAACAGTGTCCAGGTTGGTTGGCAAAGTGAAATTGTCCACAAAACAAACGGACATTTTAAGTGCGCTGATCCGGGCCCGGGAGATTCTTGAGAATGCAATAAATGTCAACAAAGAAATCTATCTCATTAGCGATTTGCAGAGATCAGGTTTTGACAGCGGTCAGGCGCCAACAACATCTATTTTTAATGAAGATAATTTCAAGCTGTTCATTCTTCCGGTAAGAGCGCAACAGGTGAGTAATTTGGTGGTGGAAAAAGTCCAACCAGTCAACCAAATTATTGAGAAAGGCAAGGTTTTCGAACTGGAAGCGCACATTCGAAATATGGGAGATAATCCGCGGCGGAACAGACTCGTTCAAATTTTTATCGAAGGCAAACGATCGGGCCAGGCGACAGTGACCGTGAATCCGGGTGAAAGCAGAACGATCAAATTTCGAGTGATACCCCAAAGTTCAGGTTTGAAAACCGGTTCTGTTTTAATCGAAGATGATGATTTGTACCTGGATAATCGCCGACATTTCACGTTTTATGTTCCGGAACAACATAATGTGCTTCTGGTAAGTCGCCGGGAACAGGATGCCATTTATATGAGGCTGGCGCTGAAACCTGATCAGGAAGGAATATCATCGGTGAAAATCGATCAGATCACGCCCGGGCAAATAGAGTTCGGAACATTGAATAAATACCAGGTGCTTTTTCTTTCCAATGTTCCGCGAATCGATGGCGCCATGTTGGCTTCCGTGAAAAGTTATGTGAATAACGGCGGGGGATTAATTATTTTCCTGGGCGATGATGTAGACTTGAAAAATTATAATGAAAACATCTGTGCTGAGTTGGAAATACCCCCGTTTGTAGAGACAGTTGGAGAGCTTGGAAAAAGTCGTGATTATCTTACGTTGGGCAAAGTTGATTTCAGTCATCCAATTTTTACCGGCGTATTCGAGACGTCACAAAAGGAAATTGATTCCCCATCATTTTATTTTTTGGCGAAAGCGAAAACAAGCCCAAATCACAATCGGATTATCGAGTTTTCCAATGGCGAACCATTTTTGGTCGAAACGAGCGCTGGTCAGGGCCGCGTAATGCTGTTCACAACATCGGTTGACCCTGAATGGTCTGATCTTTATCTCAAGGGAATGTTTGTGCCTGTGTTAAATCGCTGCGTCGCCTACCTGGCAGGTCACACCACCAAAGCCGAACAGAATTTTTTGGTCGATGATCAGATATCAATGGATGTGGATGTGGTTGATAATATATCGCGATTCAAAATTAGAAAACCGGATGACACGGAAGTGAAAGTAATACCGAAAATCGGAAATGGATATTACAAAATTATGTTCGATGACACGGATATGGCAGGTATTTACAGTTTACTGTCTGGCGAAGAAGTGATAACCGAGTTGGCTGTGAATCCCAATCCAGTTGAGTCGGATCTTGAATATATTAGTTCAGATGAATTGAAAAGAATTGCGGGAAACAAAGAAATAATTACCGTGGACAGGAACGAGTCGCTGGCAGGACTCATTACTGCATCACGATTCGGGCGCGAATTATGGAAATTTGTCATCGGCCTGGTGTTATTGTTATTATTCATTGAAATGTTAATCGCCCGAGAGGGAAATGAACCTGAAACAGAGGTGAGTACTGATAGATTTGCAAGAAAATAACAGAGAATGCGCCATACTTGTCGGTGTTGTTCATGGCAAACAGGACAGAGATTTAGTCGATGAGTACATGGATGAATTGGCATTATTGGCAGATACTGCCGGGGCTGATATTCTTGCCCGAATCGTTCAGGAAAGGTATTCAATCGACCCTGCAACGTTTATTGGCAAGGGAAAAGCCGCGCAGTTGGGAGAACTGGCTAAAAATTATAAATCAGATCTCATCATTTTTGATGATGACCTATCACCGGCCCAGGTGAAAAATCTTGAGGAAATATGCGACAAAAAAATTCTCGATCGCAGCGGGATTATCCTGGATATTTTTTCGAGACGCGCGAAAACGCGTGAGGCCAAAACTCAGGTAGAGCTGGCCCAGTTGAAATATTTGCTGCCGCGCCTCACAAGAAGATGGACCCATTTGTCCCGTCAAACCGGCGGCGCAGGCATTGGTTTGAGAGGTCCCGGCGAGACCCAGCTCGAGGTGGACCGGCGTCTCGTTCGCAAAAGAATTACCGTGCTTTCCCGTGAACTGGAAAATATCAGCAAACAGAGAACCAATCGTCGGCGGAAGCGCAAGGATCTGTTCAACGTCGCCCTGTTCGGTTACACCAATGTTGGCAAAAGCACATTGATGAATACACTGACAACCGCAGATGTTTTGGTTGAAAACCGGCTGTTCGCCACACTGGATCCAACTGTGAGAATTCTGGAGCATACCGGTTCAAACAAAATTCTTCTGATTGACACTGTCGGATTCGTGCGGAAATTGCCCCATCATTTGGTGGCATCATTTAAAAGCACGCTGGAAGAAACAGTGGAAGCCGATTTGCTCATTCATGTGGTTGACGCAAGCCACAAGCATTTTCGCGATCAAATGACGGTCATCAACAGTGTCATCAAAGAACTAAAAATTGATCACCAGCCGGTCATTCATGTGTTCAATAAAATCGATCTCGTGGAAGATAAAAATATGCTGAAAGAACTTCGTTCGGAATTTGAGAATAGTTACCTCATTTCTGCAAAGCGCGGCATATTCATTGAAGAGTTGAAAAAAGAAATTATTCGACGCGCCAGTGCCAAAAGCATTCATGTAAAATTCAGATTGACTCAATCGGGGCAAGCCGAGATCGGATCGATTTATAGCTGGGCCAGAGTATTAAATTGTGAATTCAATGACGGCTTTATCGATCTTGAAATTCAGTTTCCTACCTATCTGAAAAGTAAATATCAAAACCTTGTTGAAAACGGTGTCGTTGACGAGGAGCATGTCATCTCACAATGAAAATCATCGGCAAATGAACCCAGTTAATAATTCATGATACAGTAAATTACTTTAACACTTCAATACCATGCCCCTGAAAATATTAATTATTGATGACGAAAAAAATATCGGAAATGCATTGTGCGGTTTTCTTGAGGACTATCAGCATCAGGTAAGTATATGCAATGATGGCATATCCGGGTTGAAAAAAGCCGTTGAAGAATATTTTGATCTGATTTTTCTGGATGTAAAAATGCCAGGAAAAGATGGAATGCAGGTGCTGGATAGTCTCAAAAAATCCAGGCCGGAGCAAACCGTAATTATGATTAGCGGTCACGCAGATTTGGAAACGGCTGTCAAAGCGACAAAGCTTGGGGCGTATAATTTTCTGGAAAAACCCCTGAATCCGGACAAAGTGTTGTTAGAAGTTAAAAATGTGGAAAAGCATAAAATCATGGCCCGGGAAGTGTCTCATTTGAAAAAAATGGTGGACATGGAATATAAGATGGTGGGCACTTCCGCAGCAATGGAAAATCTGAGACAGCAAATTGAAAAAGCCGCGCCATCGGAGGGGCGTATTCTGATCTTCGGAGAAAACGGAACCGGCAAAGAGTTGGTCGCAAGAGCAATTCACGAACAAAGCAATCGTAAAAATGAAGTATTTGTGAAAGTGAATTGTGCAGCCATTCCAAAAGAGTTGATCGAGAGCGAGCTATTTGGGCATGAAAAAGGCGCATTCACCGGCGCTGTCAAAAAAAAACATGGCATGTTTGAAGAAGCGAACGGCGGCACGCTTCTTTTGGATGAAGTCGGTGATTTATCTCTGGAATCCCAGGCAAAGCTTTTACGGGTGCTTCAGGAAAATGAATTCATGAGAGTCGGCGGAACCACACCGATTAAGTTCGATATTCGAATTATTTCAGCCACCAATAAAGATCTACAAACGGAAATTAACCAAGGAAATTTCCGGGAAGACCTGTTTTTTAGACTGAATGTTATTCCCATTACTGTACCGGCGCTACGCGAACGAAAAATGGATGTTCCCATTTTGACGCGTCATTTTCTCCTGAATTACTGTTTGAGGAATGGCAAAAAACAAATTGAAATTTCTGATCAGGCCCTGGTGCCCATGATGAATTATTCCTGGCCTGGAAATGTTCGTGAATTGAGAAATTATATCGAGCGCCTGGTAATTATGTCCGATGACGAAAAAATAGAATATGATGAGGTCGTAGCCATTTTTCCTGATTCTGATGCAGCGAAAGCTGTCAGAGTGACAGAATTAATCAATCACCATGATACAGCTTCATTAAAAGAACAACTGGAGAACTTCGAGAGACAACTGTTGAGCCATGAATATCAAAGAGCAAACGGGAATGTTTCGCGCATGGCAGCTAATTTAAAAACAGACCGCCCCAATCTTCACAGGAAATTGAAAAAATACCAGATCAAAGACTGATTATTATTTTAATAAATTTAAATGGAATTTATCTCTCTGATTTACTAAAATAAAAGAGCAATTATGAAAAAAATAATATGTTATTTCCTGACATGGGCTCTTTCTCTCTTGATGTTTGGGATGCTCAATGCACAGGAAGAAGATCAAATTAAAGGAACGAATATTCATTACGAGCCAGGCGACTGGGTGAGCTATTCAATGACTCGATTCGTGCGATCGTTGGCTATGGGCAGAGAATTTGTTTATTTTGCAACGACGGGCGGTGTCACTCGGTATAATTATTTTTCGAACCGGTGGGATGAACCATTTACCATGAGCGATGGCATGGCTGATAATTACGTCATCACTGTTGCATACGATATGAACACGGATTATTTTTGGTGTTCGACTCACGCCGGTGTGAGCCTGTATCGAACAACTTTTCGGCGATGGGAAAATTATTTCAAAAAGGAACTTGGGCTATCCCGGGATGAAGAAGTTTTATCCATCGGATTTGACGATTTTTATGTGTGGTTGGAAACCAACAACGGCAGATTCCTGAAAGGCAGCAATCAACAAGCTGTTTTTGAAAAAGTACCCTCTTCGGATGTACCTGTCAATAAAATAAAATGGTTCGGCCGACGTGTGAGCAACCTGGGCAACTTGCCTCATTTGATGATGAATGATGGCTACTTTTTTGACACGGATGGATATATCAGAGACCATCGCCTGAATAATTACGATGTCACCTGTTATATGCGGGACAGATGGAGTACAATTTGGGTTGGATCGTGGGGGGCCGGCATTGGCAAGGCGGATGCCCGAATTGAAATATTGGAACTGATCCCTTTTGGGCTTTTTAAGGAAAATGTGACTGCCGCAAAAATGGATAATGAGTACAATATCTGGATGGGGGGATTCGGTTATCATGGTGAGGAAAGCGGCATTACGTTCTGGGACAGTGAAAATAATGAATGGAAATATTTTCAGGCTCGATTTTTGAATGATCTGAAAAGCGACCAGATTTCGTCAATCGTAATTGATGAGCCCTATGTCTGGTTTGGGACTGAATTTGGTGTGGCGTATTTCAATCGTGATAAATATGAGTGGCGAACATTCGATACCGGGTCGGGGCTCAGAGATAATTTTGTTTATGACGTTGAAACCGACGGAGAAAATGTCTGGATTGGAACGGAACGCGGCTTGTCGAAATTGGTGAAGAAAGATATGCGGGAAAAAGATTTCAGAATTACGGATGTTGTTCCCCAGGATATCCGCAGCATGGCGGTATATGATGTTCAGCTAATGAATAATTTGTTATGGATCGGCACGGAATTTGGATTGTACGTGTATGATATGCTCGAAGAAGATGGGGGTTTTGAAAACGAACCAAATGGACCTCAGAATAAAGTGATAGCTGCTGTTGAATGTTATCAGGACAAAGAAGTGTGGGTGGGTCTGCAGGATGGCATTGAAGTGTTTGACATGGAGAAGCAGGAATGGTTGGGCGCGCCGGAAAAAAGATTTTACGAGTCGCGCGAGATTAATTTCCTCGAAGCAGATGAGTTCTCTGTGTGGGCTGCGACGAATTCAGGTGTTTTGAGATTTGACAGAGAACGAAAAAGGTGGATCGAATTTACCACCCGGGATGGTCTGATCAGCAATCACGTGAATTGCATCATCCTTGATGGCGATTATGTCTGGTTCGGCACGGATATGGGATTAACGAAATTTTTCTGGAACGATCCGTATCGGATTGATTGAGTTTATAGAGGGTGAAAAATGGATGAATCAGCGAAAAAAAATCTTGATAAGTACAAATATTTTGTTTAAAATAGAGTGTAATCAAGAAATAGTTTTCTTAAAGAATTTTATTAATGTACAATTGTAATAATCGAAGGAGAATATTCAGAATGAATAAAAGAATATCAATATCTCCTGATATATGCCATGGAAAGCCAGTGATAAAAGGGACAAGAGTTCTAATTAGCAATATATTAGGAGCGCTATCTTCAGGAGAGACTATAGATCAGGTACTTGAAGACTATCCAAATATATCACGTGACGATGTTTTTGCAGCTCTTGAATTTGGCAGTCAATTATGCAACTTTGAAACTTATTCGTATGAAACTAAAGTGTTATGAAATTTTTCCTTGATGAAAATTTTCCAAAAACAGTGGCTTCAATATTGGAAGAAATGGGGCATGAAGTATTCGATATAAGATCAACTGAATTTGAAGGCTCCGATGATAATTTAATCTTTCAAATGGCCCAGGATAAGAAAGCCATTTTTCTTACGACAGATAAAGATTTTTTTCATACTATCCCGAGTTTATATGAAACTCATTATGGGATTGTAGTGATAGTTATTCGAAAACCAAATAGAAGTAGTATTATGGAGAAATTTTTATTCGCTTTGAATCACGTAGATCTATCGTCTTTTAAATCAAAGATACTTGTTTTGAGAGATAATAATTATTCGATTTTTGGTGAATAATTATCAATCTTAAAATTCAATTTTATTTAAGGGCAACCAAAGGTTTTAATTTTTTATTTCACTACCGGACACTTTTCAAATTATGTTCAGTAGAGCTGTCATTCCCGCAGGTTTTTGGCGGGAATCTCATAAAATTTTGTCAAATGGATGCCCGATAGAAGCCCAGTCTGTCATCCTTTATAAATTTAATGGAAGCTGGACATGGCATTCGGGCATGACAATTCTATAAAAAATTTCGTTTTGTAAAAAGTGTCCGGTAGCAAGTTTTTTATATATCTACTTTTGAATATCCAATAAAATATCAAAATCCTCGTCATCCGTTAGCTATTTTTTCTTAAGCTATTCTCGCTAAATTTTAGTTCGATTTCTTTTTCTTCAAATTGATTTTGTTCTCTTCCCCCTTCAAAATTCTCTGAATATTACTGCGATGCGTGAAAACAATGAGCAGCGCAATAAAAATTGCAAAGTACAACAACTCCGGCGATGTCATATAATTGAACCATTTTTGCAGAATGAGCAAAACAATCGGCAGTGAGATTGCGGCGGACATAGAACTGACCGAAACCATTCGCACTGAAACCAACGTGATAAGAAATATCCCCAGGCAAATGAGGCCTGCAAGCGGATAGAGCGCGAAGAGCATTCCCGCTGCTGTGCCAACCCCTTTTCCTCCTTTGAAGCCTGCAAAAATCGTCCAGATGTGACCGAAAATGGCAGATAATCCGGCGATGATTTGAACCAAATGATGGCTCATTTGAACATCGTCTATTCGAAGTTGAGAAATGAGCAGCGTTGCCAGCACACCTTTGCCCACATCGACGATCATGACTATGGAGCCTAACTTCCAGCCCATGACGCGAATGGCATTGGTTGCCCCTGCGTTTTTGCTGCCGCGTTCCCGAATGTCGAATCCGCAGAACAACTTGGAAACGATTATGCTGGTTGGTATAGACCCGGCAAGGAAGCTAAGAATTATGATTGCCAATATTGAAATCATTGTGATATTCCTTTACTTGATTGTACGGAAGTTCAATTAATCATTGTAACCAACAAAGGCGATTCCTGCTGTGCCAGGCCCCGCGTGCACGCCCAACGCCGGCGCGGCGTCTACGATCGGGATTATTTCCTTCAGGTTGAAACGTTTTCTCAATTGGTCGGCGTACCATTCAGCCTTTTTCAATGCATTGGCGTGCGCTATCATGAATTTCACCCGTTTGTATTTCCTGGCTTCTTTTGAAATCTGATTCAGGGTTTTTTTCATGGCGTTTTTGTGCCCGATGGCTTTGAACGCCAAATATACTTTCCCCTCTGTATTCAGCGAAATGATTGGTTTTAAACAGAGCAAGCTCCCGATGAATCCTTTCTTTTTGCTGAGCCGCCCCCCTCTTACAACAAATTTAAGTGATGACAACGTGATAAGAATATGAAGATTATCAACCGCTTTGTTGACGCGCTCCACAACTTTGTCCATAGACAGATTTTCCCTGATGGCTTCAGCAGCTTCCATAACGATAAGCCCCAGCGCTGCGGAAATGTTTTTACTATCGACGCAAACGATTTTTTTATTTTTGATAGTCGAGGCAACGCGTTCAATCACCTGCAAGGTTCCACTTGATCCTCGCGGCAGATGAATGGATAGCAGGGATTTGTACCTGGAAAGCGCTTCCTGAAACACTCGCTGTATATCGGCCGCTGCCGGTTGTGATGTGGTTGGATGATATTCGGAGTGAACCAGTTTATCGTAAAATTCCATGGGAGTGATATTCACTTTGTCAAGATACGTTTTGGGGCCAAACGTAATTTTCAAAGGAATGATATGGATATGATTATCTTTGATGAACTGATACGGAAGATCGCACGACGAATCCGTTACAATGCCGATTTCTTCCAGCGCTGTATTTTCGATAATATGCTGGTGTTGCTCAATCATATCATCGATTTTTTGATGGGAAATGTTACCGAACGTTGCAGCAATATCAAAAATCGTATCCGGGGAATTTGTATGAATATGCACTCTCACGCGCTCTTGAGAACCTGCAACGATGAGCGAATCACCCAATGGTGTCAGCTTTTCCCTGAGTGATATATGATCAATCCCATCACCGTTAATCATGCATTCGGTACAAAACTGAAATTTCATCTCATTCACTAAGTTTGCACCCGTGTACTGAGGAATATTTCTTTCCGGTACATCGTTGTGGTGCAGAATTTTTTTTATTCTTCCTTTGTCAATGAAAAGAACAATGCCTTCCAGGATATTGACGAATCCTTCAGCTCCGGCATCCACAACGCCGGCCTTTCGTAAGACTTCCAGTTTTTTGGGCGTGTCAGCTAATGACTGCCTGGCCGTGTGAAGACCGTTCTTGAGTAATTCGACAAAATCTTCTGTTTTTTGAGAGGCTTTTTCAATGTAATTGGACCAATCATTGATCACGGTCAAAATTGTTCCTTCGCGCGGTTCGGACAGGGCTTCGTGGGCAGCCTTTCGTGCATTTTTCACGGCTTCAGCAAATGCGGCTGTGGAGAGCCGCCATTTGCCCTTTACGCTGGCTGCGAAACCATAAAAGAACTGGGCGAGAATGGCACCTGAATTTCCCTGGGCGCCCATGAGCGCGGACTCGGCTAATTTGGAGCTCACCGAGTCAATCGATTTCTCTGATATTACGGACAGTTCCGATGAAATGTGATTCATAGTATGCGCCATGTTCGTGCCAGTATCGCCATCCGGCACGGGAAAAACATTTATCTCGTTCAAATGGTCCTGATTTTTTGCGACGATTTTCGAACTGGCCAGAATCGCGTTTTTCAGCCTCTGCCCATCGAGATATTTAATTTTTCTGAGGTATAATTTTTTTATTTTGCTCATTAGAATTTTCCAAAAATGATGAAAAACGGTGGCTGTCAATTAAATTCTGTGTGGTATTTTTTATATTTTTTCGAAGTTCATTGGCAGTCATATTTTTGAAGGAATCATAGGGAATGACTTCTCCGAAAACAAATTTCATTTTTCGCGGGCGAATCAGCCAGCTCGTCACTCGCTTAATTTGAAAAGCGCCCACCATGGCCGTGGGGATGATGTCTGCCTTCGTTTTTTGAGCCAGAATAAACGGCCCTTTCATGAATGGAAGAAGCTGATCGTTTTTGGTCCGATGCCCTTCCGGTAAAATGATGATGGAGGTGCCGTTTCGAATTGCTTCCTCAGCGCGTTCCAGGCTTTTGATCGCGCTTTTTGTATTGGTTTGACTGATGGGAATATTGCCGAACCTTCGGATGACCGGTCCCCAAATCGGCCATTCGAAATGTTCGTCTAATTCAACTCCACGCGCGAAATTGGGAATGTACCCGTAAAGCACGAACACGTCAAAAATATTGACATGGTTGGACATGAATATGTATGTTTTATTCGGATCGACATTTTCCGAGCCGATAACTTCTACCCGAATGAAAAATACTTTCAAAAGGATACGGCACAAAAGTTTGGCAAACTTGTCATATTGCCGCGGCTTAAAAAGAAAGGAACAGGCAATGACCGATGTTCCCAGGATAAGAAAGCTGATTGACCCAATCAGGTACAAAAAAACAGAAATGATGTATTTCATACAAGAAAAAAAGTTATCGAAACGTTTAACTTAATGAAAACCGAAGGTCAATATATTGAAATATTGCAATAATGTCAAGAAAAAAATGGCCACTGCTTTTCAGCAATGGCCGAATCAAAATCACTTTTAGACGAAGTGTTATTTACAGCAAACCTCTTTTGAGGGCTTCTTTTTTCACCGGTCCCCAGAAACCGATGGGACGGGACATGACGTAGTAGCGCACCAAATGATCCATGTCTTCTTTTTTGGTGAGAAAAGTAACCGGCAAATAAATCATTGCGTTCAGGACGATCAAAATCCAGAACTGCAGATAATCCGGCAAATCGGGAATTACGCCAAATCGTGGAAGGATCCACACCACAAGCCAGCTCAGCCCGAGATTGGCGATCCAGGCGCTTAAGTAGCCCCAGGAATTGAATCGCCACCAGATGACTTGCAGTATGTTGGGCAGCCAAACGCCGGCGGCCATAATCCACAGCGCGAAAATGAGCCACTGTGTAATTTCTTCTCCGATAATCGTTCCGAAAATGAACGATCCGATTAAAATAATGAACGTGGAAATTCGGCCTACAACCACCAGCTTTTCTTCGCTGGCTTTGGGATTCACGTAATGATTGTAAAAATCGCGCGTTGCGTACATTGCTCCCAGGTTCAGTTGCGTTGAAACTGTGGAAAGATGAATGGCCAAAATTCCTGCAAACAGGAATCCCACCATGCCGATGGGAAGATATTCGAAACCGACGCGGTACCAGGCCATTTCATATTCCTTGCCGGAAGCTAAGTGCGGGAAGAGCACGAAAAATCCCATAATGGCCGCTGCCCAGATGGAGTTTCGAATGAGCACAAGCGCGGTGCCGGCCCAGATGCTGTACGAGGCGTCGCGAACGGTTTTGGCGGACTGAATTCGCTGGGCTTCTGTGTACCAGTCGATATTGGTGCCCATGCCAAATCCGCCGATGAGTGCTATGATCATCATTGTGATGAACCACGCCAATGGAAATTGGCCTTTAAACGTGCCGGTAAAGCTAAACGGATTAATTCGCCAGGCCTGGCCATCCAAATGATTTTCATCGATCATGTTCCAGTCTGCGCCGTTATTGATGGAGTATTCCACATTCACCAACTTCCTGGTTTTGCCGGCCGTCCAGACAATGTTGTATTCTTTTTGGCTGACAAGTGTATCACCCGACCCCGGGAATAGAACCGTCAATTCGCTCCCCGGCGCATTATTCTTCACCAGTTTTTCAATTTTATTTTCAGTGAGCTTAAATTTTTCTTCAACAAAACGATCGACAATATAAAATGGTTCAGCGCTTTTTACCAGAATTTCGCCTGTTTCGGAATCGGTCAATCGCACCAGGCCCCAGGATACATCGGTTGGTGAATCAGGCACTTTCCAGACGCAGGTGCTGTTATATTTCTTCAATTTGGATATAATCGCATCAGGCCCTCCGGCAGCAATGACACCCCAGATGGACACGATGAAAATCACCAGCAATGCGATAACGCCCTGCTGGAAATCGGCCATGACCACGCCCCAATAGCCTGAGAGCAGTACATAAACCGCACCGATGGTCGTGAAAATGACCAGCCCAAGCCACAAATCCCAGCCGAACAGGTAATTGCATAATTTTCCCATGGCAATGCCGACCCAGCCCAAAATGAACATATTCATAAACACCTGCCAGCCGGCAACCCAGCCGCGAAGCATTTCCGAACCGAGGCCACCGAATCTCAGACTCTGCCACTCCGCCTGACTGTAGGCCAGCGAGCGACGGAAAATTCGCGTGGACACAAATGCGCTGATTGCGCACCAGCCGGCAAAGAACGCATACCACAAACCGGCAAATCCATATTTGTAAACAACACCGGCCACCCAGATGGGCGTATCTGTTGCCGTATGTGTAGCATATACCGAAGAAGCTGGCAGCCACCAGGGGAGTCCCCTGCCGGCGAGGAAAAAATCAGATTGAGAGCGCTTGCCCAGGCGGTAAAAAATCGCACCGCAGACAATCATAAGTATAATAAAAAGGAATAACCAAAGCCAATCTAATAAAGCAAAAGAGATCATCAAATCCTCCGACTAAATGCGGTCAAATATGATTGGACGTGTGGATTTCAATTGTTTTTCATGAAATGACGGATGAGCATGTAGGTTACAAAAAAAGAAAATCCGAAAATAATCGCCGGAATGATAATACCCAGAATGGGCGATCCAATACGCGTAGCCATCAGCAAAAAACCAATCATGATTTCTCCTCTTCCGGTTTGGTTTGCGTGTGTGCTTTATTTTTTTTATAATAGATATAGGCGAAAATCATGCCCATCAGGGATGCCGCATAGGCAATTGTCATCCCAATTACAACGGCAAAACCTTTGCTCATTTGGTCACCTCCCATTTTTGAATATCTTCGATTTGCTTCAGGTATTCTTTTTGTTTTTTCTCATATTCCTGAGAAATCATTTTCAGCTTTGGGTCGATAACCCAATACATGAGTGCAGAAAGAATAATGCCAAAACCAAGAATGATGAAGCCGCTGGTTAGCAGAAGAAACGCGAGCGCGCTGCCAATGGTGAGGAAAATGTAAGCAAGCGCGGAAAGGACAATGGCGATCCAGTCTTCCTTGCGCCATTCATCCGCTTGTTTGGGCGTCCATTCACGACGGATAAGTGCCATAATTCCACTCCTTAAATAAGACGATAAAGTCTGCATAAATTTTGATGAAGCGAATTTATGATGAAATCGTAACAAAAAAATATTAAAATATTTTACAAAAAGCAAGAACTAAATTGAAGTGACTATCACTACTTAGTCAGATTACCCATTGCTTGTCATTCCTGCACTTTTTTTTGCAGGAATCTCAATCCATTCAATTGGGAGATTCCCGCTAAGAGCATGCGGGAATGACAAATAAAGAGTGAAAATAGTCCTTTCTTTCAAAACAACTTATAATTTGACTAAGTAGTACTATTGCTTCTGAAAGAATATTGGCGCAAAGCCGACGTACTGGCCTGAGGTGTTTTCATTTTTGGCGGTTAAGTTTTCAAGCAATAATGCGGCTGAATAACTGTACGAAATGTGATATGAATGAATCATGTAAGCGAGTTTGCTGTAATCTTCGAAATTGTTCTCGGCTGGCCGGGACAACAGCGTTTCAAAGGGAATGTAGCCCATATGCCCGTGAGGAATAATGATGAGGCGGTACCCACGGATGAGAAATTCCACAGGCTCGATTAAAAGGCGGTATAATTGATATGCAGCGGATGTGTAATCCGGGTAAATTCTGTTCATCAGCCCGCTGCGCATCTGTTCTAACAAATCGTTAAATGTCTCGTTTATTGGGACTGAAGTAATTTCAAACTGATTTTTTGTTATCAAAAAAATGAACAGGCAACTATCGCTGGTGAAATATTCCAGGATTGCGGAATCCGACGTTAAAATTTTCTCCTGGATTTCGCTCACAGACGGACTGCCTGTCCGATATTTCAAATTGAAATAGGCCTGAAAGTTTTGTTCGAAACGATGGATGAGCGATTCATAATCGCGTTTCAACCGAAACAAATTATTTTGCCATAGCGAAATTTTGGTGCTGTCTGCCCTTTCACCCTTTTCAAATTCTTCGAATAATATTTTGTTCAGAAATGAAAGCTCGATTTTCAATTGACGCTCATAATCGAGAAGACTGTCCGGAATCCCAGCAAATTTTTTCGCTTTCGATTCGATGATGGATTCATGGAGCGTGCTGAATTTCATTTTTTCGACATAAGTAAATGCTTTCTCCTTGAGCGAGTCCCGATGGGTGACCTGGTACAACAGGAAACTTGTTTGAATGGCTTGATTGTATACTTCGTGGACATCTTCGCCAAAGGTCAGTTTTACACTTTCCCATTTATAACCGGTTCGTATGGCATCGATGAGATGAGACGCAACTTCGAACGTTGAAACGGCAGCTTCCAGATTTTGGATATTCGATGTGTCAGCAAGATATAGTTCTTTGAGCGTGTTTGCTTTTGTCACTAAAACTTGTTGCAGTCTGCTTTCTTCGTTAATATTTTTCAAATCTGGATTCGAATACTGGTTTTCATTGTTGAATTCAGGGACGAGCGCGACAATAGCCTTCTGCAAATAGGTTATAGCGGTTTCAAATTTTTTCTGTTTGATGTGCGCGTCAGCGATTTGCTGGCAGGTCTCGGCAATGAGCGGATGCTTTGCTCCCAAAACGCGGCGGCTCACCTCCATCGATTCGAAAAAGTAATGAAGCGCGCGATCAAAATTATTCTGGTCAGCATAAGCGATGCCGATATTGTTGTAAATGATCCCGACGAGCGTCTCTTCACCCTGTTTTAATTGGCGTGCAATGGTAAGAGCTTTGTTATAATGCACAATCGCCCTGTCGAAATCTTTTTTCAGCGAAAAAATATTGGCGATATTGAGATAGCAACGAGCGATGTCCGGATTGCCCGCCCTGGAAATACGAAGATAAGCGTTGAGGGCTTTGTCATAATACTCAAGCGCAGCATCGTAGTCTGACCAATTTTTGTGAATCACGCCAAGATTATTGTAATTCAACGCCACCAGCGGGTGGTTCTCTCCAATGACAGTCAGTGTGAGAGAGAGCGATTTTTGAAAATATTCCATTGCTTTTTCCAGGTTGCCTTTTCGGAGCCAGATATTGCCCAAATTGAGATAATTTCCAGCAAGCGACGGATGATTCGCTCCCGACGTCGCTAAAATGATGGAAACAGATTTCTCGTAGCTCTCGATGGCTCTGTCATAATCCCCTTTTGTGAAATGTAATACGCCCAGGTTGAGATGGCTGTTGGAAACATCCGGGTGATTTTCGCCCATTGTGTGCAGCCGAATGTCCAGCGCTTTTTGGTAAAATTCCAGCGTTTTGTCGAAATCCCCCCATTTCAGAGAAATGATACCCAGGTTGACGTAGCTATCCGCCACCGATGGATGCTGTTCCCCAACTATTTTCAGCCGAATAGATAAAGCCTTTTGATGGAATTCAAGCGATGTCTCAAACTTGCCGTAAAAATAGTTGATAACACCCAGCCCGTGATAACTTTCAGCAATTTCCATAGATTGATTGAGGTCAGAGTCAGCTAAAACAGAAATTGCATGATTGAAATCATTTTCAGCCAGTTGCAATTCACCTTTTTTTCGATTAATATTTCCTCGGGAATTAAAAATATTCGCCATCGCAGGATGCGTAGTCGAAAGGGCGGTATCTGCAATTTCTTTTGCGTGCTGCACATGAGTCATCGCTTTCTCGTACAGTCCCATTTTTACAAAATTATCGCTCATGCTGCAAAGGCATTCAATAGCATCTTCCCATTTTTTTTCATTGACAAAATAAGAAGATGCTTTTTCAAAATAAAGGCAGGGAGAGTTCAGATTGTCGGTTGATTTCGGTCTTTTATTAGAAGCAATTCTATTTTCGCAATGAAAATTCACAATGGCCGGAAAAGCAATGAATATAAGTACAATAATTTTGCAGAAACTGTATTTTTTCATGAACGTATTATTGAGATAGTTTAGAGTTACGGCATTATTTATTTAGCGAGAAACCTCTTTTTCAAGATAACAAAAGCCACGCCGGTCAGAAAAAACAAGGGGATGAGCCAATAGAATAATAGTCGGCTCTTTTTTAGTTTCACAGGGCTTGTGTCTCCGATGAGAACGAAACCGGCCCAATAGTAAGGAGCTGATTTTATATCACCTGCGTTTTTCAAATAGTTCAGTTTGGCTGTCCGCAGCGCTGTCTCTTTATTCAAACCCTCAGAGATGCCGGAATAAAACTCGCTCATAATGCCGGATGTGGATTTATCGTCCACCGGCCACAGGCTCATCACAATGCCGGGACACCCTGCGTACATGAATCCGCGCGCCAGGCTCATAATTCCTTCACCGTGAATGAGTTTGCCGGTACCTGTGTTGCAGGCGCTCAGCACCGCCAGATTCGCGTTGAGGTACAGATTGTACAGTTCGTACGTGTGCAGCAAGCCATCCTCGCTGGTAGTGTCTTTTGAAGAGAAAATCAGTTTTGAATACATGGGTTCATCTTCGTTGATGACAGTGTGCGTGGCGAGGTGAATGATGGCGGCGTTGGGAGCGTATTTTTTGAAATTTTCTTCGCTGGCGTTCTCTCCCAAAAAGATTTTCCCCGGGAGGATGTTGCTAATTTCAGTGACCTCTGTTTTTGTCCAGTTTAAATCGATGAGAGTCTCCTGGATTGAATCGGTTTGATTTGTCGGGGAAGAAGATATTTGTTGAGCAAAGGAAAACCCACAAAAAAAGAGCGAAATAGAAAGCAACGAAAAAAGAAATGGAGAGAAGATCATCGACGGTTCCTAAAGGTAGCAAAAAATAATCGATTATTGGAAAAATTCGGCAACCGCATTTAACAGAATCACACGGTTGTTGTGAGGAAACTGAAAGTTATACGCAGGGCTGAAGCGGAATGTTTCCGGGCCTTGTATGCGCGTTATTCGTGGCTTGAAAGAAAACTCAGAATGCCTTCACTCTGGTTTTTAAATCTGCTGTTTTCCGGAATGGATTGAAATTCATCTTGCGCCGATTCGATTTTTCCCTGTTTGAGCAGGGTAAGTCCGAAGTACCAGCGAGCCGGGTCGCTGAATTTCGAGTTGGGATTTTGAAGAATGAACTCGAAATGTCTTGCTGCCTGCTCCGGTTGTCCTGCAATCAATTGGCACACACCGGCATAAAAATGGGCGGTTTCGTTTCCAGACTCCCGGGAAAGCAGTTGTTTCAAAATATGCAGGCTGTTCGAATAGTTTTCCAGTTCATATTCCATCATTGCCTGCCGGAACAGATTCGTTGTAGATTCACCCCGAACAAGCGGCAATGTGTTTGGGTAAATTTTGAAATACTGGGCATAGGCTCGCTCGTGAAGTGGTTTCTCTTGCAGCAGGTAAAAAGCTGAAACGAGTGCGAGGACAAACATCGCTGCGATTGCATAATAAACGCGCCGGTTTCGTTTTGCAATCGATTTCTGAGCCAGCTTTTGGTGCATGGCCCGGTGAAGATCATCAACGGACTGGCGAAATTGTGGCGCGCCGGCGCTGCCTCGAAATCCGGCGATCGCTTCGCTGCACAATTCACAATGTCGAAGATGCGATTCAATTTCGGAATTTTCGTTTGGGCTATGTTCGTCCCCGGAATATGAAATTATTTCATCCAAATCCAGGCATGGCCGTTCCGAAGTTGGGCTGGTTATCGATAAATATTTTGATTTATTCTTCATCTCTGAAAACCTCTTTTTCAATTAAGAGATTCTTTAAATTGCGCTTGCCGTTTTGAATGTGACTTTTGACTTTTTTTCTGTCAAAGCCTGTCTCTTTTGAAATATCTTCATAAGACTTTTTTTCGAAATAAAATAATTGAATGCATCGGCGCTGCGCTTCGTTCAACTGATTTATTGCTGCGCGTAATTTCTCTTCCCAGATTTTTTCGCTGCTATATAGAGTATCAAAATCTTCAAATTCCATAAATTTTTTTTGAATAAATTCATTTTTATCCGGAGTGACTTCTTCCTTCTGTTTATTTCTTCTTAGTTTATAGAGGCAAAAATTTTTTGTGATTGAATACAGCCAGCTATTAAAATTGGTCACGTCTTGAGTTTTCAGCTTGGACATTACTTTTTCGAAGATTTCAAGTACCGCGTCTTTGCTGTCTTCTTCATTGCTGAAATATTTCAGGCAGGCGCCATAGACGAGATGACAATAGCGCTGAAACAGTTCTTCGAACGCCGCCACGTCGCCTGAATTCTGGTATTCCTGAACCAGTTCAAGATCGGTTTTTTTCGTGCTGAATTTTTTGGAATAGAATTGCACTGATGATACTCCAATTTTGATTTGCACCTGAATTCAGTATAATAAAAATTTCATTTTGATGCAAGATTTAAAAATTAATTTATGGAATATCAACCTTTTTTGCATCTATATAATGCATTTTCAATTTGATCGAATAGAATGCCACAAAATTATGTATGGAGGAGAAAAATGTTCAATAAAACCATTTTTGTTTTACTGACCGCCTGGCTGCTCTTTCCATTGGGAAGCCAGGGATTTGATAAACAGGCGAAAACAAAAGTATCATCCACGCTGACAAAACGGGATTCAGCGTTGATCAACGCCAATCAAATTTCGATGATCGTGATGAACAATGGAACGTTTGCGCGCGATCCGATGACAGGGGACGCTGCTTTTTTTTATCCAAAGGGCACGGATAAAAAGTTATTGTATGCGGCGGGAATTGAAATCGCCGGAAAAGTGAACGGGGAGATTCGCACAGCAGCCGCAAATTATAATATGGAATTTCAGCCAGGAAAAATTTTAGCAAGCGGGGCGGCCGACGATCCAAATTTGGAGAAATATCGGATTTACAAAATCAAGCCGGGCGATTCGGGGGACCCGGGGAGTCCGAATTACAACATCGATTACGCGGAGTGGCCGATTGAAGATGGCGCGCCGGTGGACGCGTTTGGAAATCCGCTCATCATCGGCGACCAGACGTTGTGGCTCGTTTTCAATGATGCGGATGAAAGCCTTCACGCTAACTGCTACGACACAGAACCGTTCAATCTTGAATTGCAGTTGCTTATCTGGGCGTTCGACGATGATTCCACAGCCCTGGGCAAAACCGTTTTTATGCAGTATACGCTGATCAATAAGAGCCAGTATTCCATTGAAGATGCCTTTATCGGGATTTGGTCTGACGCCGATGTGGGCGACGCCAACGATGACGCCCTTGCCTGCGATACCACGCTGGATTTAACGTATGCTTATAACGGGTATGATCGCGATTTTGTGTATGGGACGGATGTCCCTGCTGTTGGAGTCTGTTTGCTGCAAGGCCCGGTAGTACCTTCCAGCGGCGAAACCGCCCCTCAATTTTTGCATGCTCCAATCCCAAATGCGCGGAACTTGGGCATGACCTCAACTAACGCCTATTACTGAGCGCATGATAGATTCAGGGACCCTGAATATTCGAGTCGCGGTGCGACTCAATTGTATGGTAATTTTGAAGGATTGGATTTTTTAGGCGATCCGACAGTTGATTTGTCTACGGGAGAGAATTCTCCGTTTATGAACAGCGGAAATCCTGTTTTCAATACAGGCTGGTTACAGGACCTCTATATAAAGCCTTGCGAGTTAAATTTCTTGCAGGGCAGCGGCGCGTTTTCACTCGCGCCCATGGATAGGCAGCGCGTGGTTTACGCTCTCATCGTCGGCCATGGAGAAACGCATTTGGAGAGTATATTGGATTTGAGACGCAATACAAATTTTATCCGAGATGTTTTTCGCAATGAATTTCAGATGAAGGCCTGGACAGATGTCGAGATGCGAACGCTTTCCCAACCGGAAATGGAGATGGACGTTCGGACGAAAATCGAAACCGATATGGGCGTTCAGTCGGTACAGGCGGATTTGTTCACCTACGGAGATTCGCTCGTACACACGATTGATTTATTCGATGATGGTGCGAATGGGGATATTCTTGCAGGTGATTTTGTTTTTAGCCGGATATTTACTCTAAATGCCATTCCGCGGGCGCTGTTTCTCAATCTTCGAATAAAAGATGGGAGCGGAGATGAACATCTTTTTTCCCATGCTCGCGATAATATTTCTGTTATCTTCCCAAATATTTTTATCTCTGAAATTGATGTGGTCGCAGATCATCTTAATAGCGACGGGAAAATCAATCCCGGGGAAAATGTGCGGCTCAGCTTCGGCATTAAAAACGATTTGCCGTTTAAAATCAATTCGCTGAATGTATTGATGCGGCCGGATTCAGCAAATATTTCAGCAGATCCGAAGCATTTCTTTTTCAAAGATATTGGGGAGAATGAAACTGTAAGCATGAATTACAATCCACAAGACGAAACGACCTATTTTGAAATAAATGTCTCGAATGACATCCCGGCAGGCAATCCGATAAACAACAGAATTTATTTGAAATATAAATTGTATGCCAATGAACATTATATTTGGGACAGGGGATTCAGCGCATCGTTATCGGTTGAACCGCTGGACTACGTTCCCAATACAGTGCTTCCTGCACACATTGCCGGCTTTAGCAGCGCGAAATTTGAAATCAGCGTCATTCAGCCGGACCAGCTCACCGGGCATGCCTACGCGATTACAGTGAGCGATTCGATCAATGAAGATGCAGATCAGGGCTTTAATCTCATCGATCAAACGCTGGGTGATACGCTGCTGAAACATCAGGCGGCTCCTGACTTTTACGCGCACAACATTCCCATTACTGATGGTTTCAAGGTAATCAAGGCGTTTCTGCCTGAAGACGAAATTAGCGGTTATTTCGATGCAGCGTCGGGCGGCGATTTGCAGCCATTTTCCGGCATAAACTCTGATGGCAGTTTATCGAAAGCGTATGTCACTTTTGGCAGCGCTCCCCTGAATACATATTGCCAGGTGGAAATCGAGTTCACCAACCGAATCGATACGAGCGGTGTGCTTGGTGTTCCATCGGGGCAGGGAGGTTTTCAGCATACGTTTTCTCCTGTAAATGGCATTGCCGGATTTTTTCCGTGCGGTATAAATGTCTGGAAAATTGTGGACGATCAGAGATTGGGTAGATTGAATATCATTTTCGAGGAATTTGATCCTGCTTTTCCAACCTATAACGAAACCTGGACGCCTGGCGAGTGGTTGTACATCATGTCCTGTGAATATGATGAAACCGGCCAGTTATACATGGGCTTGCCTGAAATTCCACTCAATGATGTGTTATATAAACTGAAACTTGTGCTCAGAAGTCCTTACAGTTATGCCGGCCCCGGCGATAAACTTGATTTTGAACGACTGTTTGTAGCCACGGCTGAGGATATGTGGCTTTTTACTCCAACAAAAAGTTATGATGAAGAAAAACAAATTCCGACAAGATTTCAATTATTGCAGAATTATCCCAATCCCTTCAATCCCACGACTACAATTCGATTTTCAATTGAGAAAAATTCAAAAGTTAGTCTGAAAATATATAATATTCTGGGCCAGGAGGTCGCGGAATTGTTCAATCGCGTGGCAATGCCCGGCGAGTATGCAGTTAATTGGGATGGTAACGATCGGTTCGGACGGTCGGTAGTTTCGGGCATTTATTTCGCCAGATTGGAGACAAGCGCCGGGACGAGGTTGATAAAAATGGCGTTGATTCGATAATTATAAAAAAATCAAAGGAGAGAAAAAGTGAAATACAAAATATTGCTTCTGATTTTAGCATTTCATTCGTTTGTTTTCTCCGAAGAAAATAAAACCAATTCACTGAAGAAACCAGCGGTCTACTCATCCAAATATTTTGATGTCAACAGAATTGTCTGCTCGGTGCATAACGACGGCGTTTTTGCGAGGCGCCCCATTACCGGGAACAGCGATTTTAAATTTGACGACGATTACCTGATTTACACATCCGGCCTGTGGCTGGCCGCCAAAGTGAACGGCGAAGTCAGGGCGTCAGCGGCAGATTTTAACACGGACTGGGTCGGCGGCGCCATCGATGAGTTTGGGAATCCTTTTGGCAAGGAAGACTCCACGTTCCGCGTCTACAAAATTTCCCGCGGGGATAACGGGGCCACAAATCCGGATTACGCGCAGTGGCCGTCACATTTGGGCGCGCCAACCGATGCGCAAGGCAATCCACTTATTTTGGGCGATCAAACATTGTGGTGCAGCTTCACCGATTCTTATTCGGAAAATAGGGAATATAACCAATGTCCCCCGCTGGGAGCCGAGGTGCATCTCACAGTCTGGGGCTGGAACGATATCGATAATGTCATGTTTCTCCGTTGGGAGGTTATCAACAAAAGTCAGCGGCAATGGGACGATGCGTATTTGGGCATTTATTCGGATCCGGATGTGGGCGATGCAAATAACGATTTGACAGGGAGCGACAGCACATTAAGTCTTGCCTATTGTTATGATGAAGGATCAAGAAATTATTATAACAATAATTTCTCCGTGGGATATCTTATGTTCGAATCTCCGTCAGTTTCCTCCATCGGTGACACAGCGAATACATGGTGGGGACCAAAGGAAAATTATAAAAATGTGCCAATTTATTCGCCAAGGATGGAAAAAGGTTTAGGCGGGTCTGGCTGGAACGATATTCCATATAATGAATTAGCATCTCAGTATATATACAATCGGTTACGTTGCCTGGATTTTAATGGCGATCCTGCAATTGATCCAATCACGAATCTTCCGAGCAACTGGGCATTCTCCGGGGATCCAGTCACACAGACTGGATGGATTGATGATTACCCTCCGAGGGACAGGCGAATGATGCTCTCCACAGGGCCGGTTACGCTGGCGCCGGGCGATACAGCCGCAATCACACTGGCGATAATGCCGGTTCAGCGCAATAAAGCGATGGATACGATCGTGGATTTGAAGAATAACACAAGAGCAGCGCTGGAGGCGTTTCAAAATGGCGCCGGCTTTTATTCGGAAAAACAATATGCGGCTCCCGGCCAGCAGGGCTTTCTCGCCCCAGTCGGATTGCTGAATTTTCAGGAAATAACGAAGATTGAATTTATGGTTCATTGGGAAACGGAAAAACTGATTTTTCGTGACCTCGAACCGGTCAATCGCGCTGAAAAATTTTCTGTGAATATAGATCGAGTCGATCCCGGAAAGGCGCGCGTTGAATTGGTGAATCCTGTCTCGGAAGTTCTCTCGGTCGGGAACGGGGACATTTTCCAAATCGAGTTTGATGTTGCCGCAGATAATGTAAGCGAAATCATCGAATTTCAAATCCGCGACGCAAGCGCGGTGAACACTGAGGGAAATTCAATAGAAATGAATTCAATAGAAAGTAAAATCGGGATTGAGAGAATGCCTCCGCCGCCGCAATTATACACGCCGCTCAATGGTCAATATTTGGATGGAATGAATGTTCAATTCACCTGGTCGTGCGCCGGAAAAGAGGGCGAAAGCATCAACTGGCTTAAATTCGAAAATGACACATGGAATAAAGAGATTGTGTTCGATACTACAATTACTCTGCCCATGAGACAATTTCTGTTTAACCCGAACCGGCCGGATCAAATTGGATGGTATGTATCGGTAATGGATTATTCCAAACCTCTGGTATCCGAGGAAATGTTTTATTTCAGCGTTCCCTCTGACGAGGATTTGAGTTTCGTCCGTCAAATTCTGGAATACGATATTTCAGATACGATAGTTGCCTGGCCGAGAGTGAAAACATTCGCCATTCAGCTTCCATTTATATATCTCATCAAAGAGATAGAATTGGGATCGGTGCATCATGAGTTAACGGTCGTGCGACTTTTTGAAAATCATTCCCAAATTGTGAATAAACAAGATTTGTCTCCGTTTTTTTCTGATGGACAATTGATCGTTTCGGGAGACAGGGCATTTTCGTATTATAACAACCTCATTTACATGTACACCATTACAGAAAATCAGCAATTCGTTTTTGATAAATATGTAAGCGTAGCTTGTCCAATCGGTGTTCTTTTAAAAAACGAAAATAACTTTTACATTCTCTCTGAGGAATATTCAGCACCTCAAATTTTAATCTATAAATTGAATGATTGGGGGGACCTGATAAAAATAAGTGAAATTTCGCTGGCTGGTTGGTCCGATGAAACGAGAGAGAGCTCGGGAGAAGCCATACGCCTGAAAGATGGGCGGTTATTTGTGGCGTACGGCGACTGGGGGATATTCGATGTGTCCGATCCGGGTACGCCACAGTTATTAGCGCGGTGCGATATTCCGGATGAGGCGGCATCCATTGACTACGAGGATGGCAAGGTCTATGTCGGTGGAGATAAATATTGGTTGGGCATTTATGACATCAATCAACCTGAAAATCCACAGCTCATTTACAGCGAGACAATCGAGGATTCGTGGGATGATTGGGCGCAGCACATCGATGTTGTCGAAGAAAAAATTTACCTCAAGAATTATACACGAATGCAGGTCTGTCATTATGAACCGGGCAGTGGATTCGTCATCGATGGGATTTTTAATGAGCGCGAACTGGTAAAAATATTTCAGGATCGAATTTATGTTATCGATTGGCGTTGGGATTGGCAAACGACAATACGCATCTATGAAAACAGATTTTTGACTGGCGCAAATTCGAATGAAAATGGAGAAACGGCGGACTTTCAGTTGAGGCAAAACTACCCCAATCCATTCAACAATTCAACCTGCATTTCATTTTATCTTGAGAAAAATGGTCCCATTGCAGTAACCATCTACAATGTGAATGGCCAAAAAGTGAAGACACTGTACGAGGGAAAAAAACAAGCTGGCAGCCATAGAATCGAATGGGACGGGAGAAATCAGGCGGGGGAGTCCGTTGCCTCAGGCCTTTATCTCTGCCGGCTCAAAACGAAAGAGCACATCGCCACAAAAAAGATGTTGCTTTTGAGGTGATATTTTTTCATATTTCTTTGTGGGAGAATTTTCAGGAGAAATGGATGATCCAGATCGATGGCTCTTTTGGCGAAGGCGGCGGCCAGATTTTGCGGACATCGCTGACGCTGGCTTTAATGACCGGCACGTCGTTTGAAATAAAAAATATCCGGGCGAACCGAAAGCGGCCCGGTTTAATGACCCAGCATCTCAAAAGTGTGGAAGCTGCGAAGCTCATCTGCAATGGCAATGTGCGCGGCGCTGAAATGAAATCGACCAACCTGGTGTTCGAGCCGGGAACGGTTGCGCCGGGCGACTATTCCATCAATATCCAAACGGCAGGCTCAACCTCGCTGGTGTTTCAGACAATTTACCTGCCTCTGACGCTTTGCTACTCAGAATCAAAAATCACAATAACCGGCGGAACGCACGTGCCGTGGAGTCCCTGTTTTCATTATTTGAAAAATCAGTGGCAGCCGGCGTTGGAGAAGATCGGCTTCAAAATGAAATTCACGCTCGATCGGGCCGGGTTTTATCCCCAGGGCCAGGGAAGGATTCGGATAACGATTTCCCCCATCGAAAAAATTCAGCCAATAAGTTTAACAGAACGCGGCTCGCTAATCAAAATCGCTGGTATTTCAGCCGTTGCAAATCTGGACAAAAGCGTAGCAGAACGACAGCAGCGCCAGGCACAGAGGCGATTGGAAAAAGCGGGATTTGAAACGGAGATAAAAATCGAGGCCATGCCGGCGAAATACAAAAATACAATGTGTATGATTCAGCCCATTTACGAAAAATGCAGCGGCTGCTTCACGGCCCTGGGCGCCATTGGCAAACGCGCCGAGAAGGTCGCGGAAGAGGCTGTTGCCAAAGCCATCGATTACTTGAACAGTAACGGTTGCGTCGATAAATATTTGGCGGATCAACTCATCTTGCCGCTTGCGTTCGCAAAGGGAAAATCGGAATATACAACCACAGAAATTACCGAACATTTGAGGACGAATATCGAGGTCATGAAAAAATTCCTCGATATCGAAATTCGCGTTGAAAAGGATTCTGATAGTTGTGGCCGAATCACCATTGTGAATTGATCAGTTGTTCAAAATCAGGATCAGGCTATCAAAGGCGCCTATCTGTAATTTATTTTTTTCGGATGGAAAAGTCACTTCTTTTTGGCGGTTCACCCGGAAAATCTTTTTGGGCGCGTTAATTTTGGTATCTATTTCAATGGGTAAATATTTCGAAGAAAAATTAATGGCCACAAGAGCGCGCTGGCCGTTTTTATTGGAACGTAAGAATGTGACCACTTTTTCCGGGTGGTCATTTTTAATTTTGGTGAAATCACCCTCAACGAAAACCGAATATTTCTTCCTCAACCCGATGAGGAATTGGTAGAAATCAAAAAATCCTTCTGCCCCGTGCCGATTCCAGTTGATGTCCTGTTTTTCGAACAGGTTGAGAAAATTCGGGTCCCCCACTTCCTGTCCGTTGTACAGCAACGGTATTCCATCGATGGTGAAAATGAACGCAGCATAGGGACGGAACCGCTTCGGTCCGAAAACCTCCGTCGCCCGCCCCATGTCGTGATTTTCGATGAAGCGCAATCTCAATGAATCTGCGGGGAAATCATTCTTGCGCTGAATCAGCAAATCGATGAGATGTTCGGCCGGCGCTTTTCCTTTGACCACATCGAGGGATTTGTAGTACAAAACCCAGTCATAAGTGGAATCAAAGGAAAATTTGTGCATCTGAGGATCTTCCCATTCGGCAAGCAGGAAAATGTCAGATTTGATGGCCTCGAGTTCTTTGCGTACTTCAGCCCAGAATTTTTCCGGCACCAGCCCTGCCACATCGCATCGAAAGCCATCGATGTCAAATTCCCTGACCCAGTAGAGGATTGCTTCTTTCATATAATTCCAGAGGTCAGGATTCTCAAAATTTAAATCTGTTACGTCGCTCCATTGGCTTATTTTCCGGGTGAAACTGCCAAGTTCATCCTGCCGGAACCAGTCAGGGTACTCTTCCATAGCGACATGATCGTTGGATGAATGGTTCGCCACCATGTCGATGATGACGCGCATGCCGGCGTTGTGAATTTCATCCACGACTTTTTTGAAGTTCTCTTTCGTGCCGTATTCCGGATTGGTTTCGAAATAATCGCGGATGGAATAGGGGCAGCCAAGACTTCCTTTCTTGCCTTTCTTCCCGATTGGAAAAATGGGCATGAACCAGATAATATCGACGCCCAATCTTTTTAATTCAGGAATTCTATCCACCATCCCGGTAAAAGTGCCATTTTTGCAAAAGCTTCGCGAGAACACTTCGTAAATTACGCCGTGTTTCGCCCAATCCGGCGTTTTTCTGCTTCGAAGATGTGACAGAGGCTCCCGATAAATAATACCCATTTTTTCGAGTGGTGTAATTTTACTCATACTAATTGATTCCAAAATTAATGACACATGTTACCGTTTAATAGAATTGCTTTTTTGTGTTTGCAGGAGAGAATCCAAACGAATTTGCGCTTCTTCAAGGTTCGGCTTAAGCTCAAGTGTTTTGCGATACATTTTTTTTGCATCGTTGATGCTGCCCAATATTTCATAATTCAGGCCCAAACCAAAATACGCCGGGATATAACTTTCATCAAGTTCAATCGCTTTTTCAAAATTTGTAATGGATTCTTCGTAACTTCCTTTCTGATAAAAAATCTTTGCGTTTTCAGCGTATTCGGTTGGTGTGGTTGGTTCCTGAATTAAATAGGGATTGAAATGATCGTCAAGAAATCGTTCCGCGCTCTGGTCAGATTTATTTTTAATGTAGATAGCCCTGTATAGTTGTAATGCCAGATCATGTTCCCATAGGATTTCGTAGCCGATCGCATTGAAAATGTTCTCTGAATTTTCGAAATAATTGTCCAGCACAAATTTCACCGCCTGTCGCTGCTTAAAGGTAGAATCGATATTTGTCAGATAGGGATAGACAAACTCCCGGTAACTCTTAAATAACTGAATTTTTTGGTACCAGGCCATCGACTCGTCGCTTGTTCTTGAGGTGGAGAATTCGATGACAGGTTTGTTTTCGCGGTTAAGTCGCACCCCGCCAGTAATCTTTTGAATGACTTCAGGCCCCATGACAAAACAATCCAAAATTTCGTAGATGTTTTCCATTCGAGCGTAGATCAAACTGGAATGAATCTCCGGTCGTTTTATTCGTGCCATGGTTCGACTGAAATCAATGAGCTGATCCGTGTCAGCAAATCCAAGGAGCACAGCACTCTGACTTCTCCAGTTGTTGTTATACCAAATTGTGGTGGCAGGAAAGACGGTATGAAACGTGCGCAGCAGTATCTTGAAATCTTCAATGGATATCCCGTTCAAAGGTACCATGCTCGAAAAAATTCCATCCGGTGCAAGAGATTTCTTGCAATTTTCAAAATATTCCCGCGTGTATAAATTTCTCGTGCTGGAATATTTTGGATGAATAAATGTGTTGATGATGACGTCAAATTTTTTATCGGTCAGTGAGAGGTAATTCTTGCCTGAATATGTTATTATTTCAATTAAATTATTCCCAGGAGAATTTGGTTTTAGATCATTGAGCAGGTTTGATATTTGGACAATTTCCGGATGTGATTCTGTGCAATACACTTTATTCACATCATGCAAAAGAGCAATTTGAGATGATTTCCCGGAACCGAATCCAACAAGTAAAACTGTATCCGGATTTGGATGAAAAAGTAGCGGAAGTTGAACCTGGATGTCACGTTGGTTGATAAAATCCAGCGATGTGCCGTCGATATAAACTCCGTTGGCAGATATGCACAGATTGTTATTGAGCGTGTCCTGATGAACAATGCCGGTCGTCGAGTGGCCTTCCAAAGCAAAAATGATCTTATCGTTAGGTTTATTCGCATGAAACAATGTGGAAATCATGTTCGATGGAATAAAAAATGAAAAGAAAAACACCAGAATCACAAAAATGAAAAGATAAAATGTTTTCGATAACCTGCCAAATTTCAAGGCCGCCAAAAAAAGAATGACCAATCCTACGAGCAAGCTTAACAGAGAATTAATAAGAATGCTTTTTTGAATACCGAGATTTGGGATAAAAACGAAAATTGCAATTAATAAACCAGCGATCGCTCCAATGGAATTGATGGCAAAAATAACTCCGACTTTGTGACCTCTTCTCTCAAAATTAGAAATGAGTGTTTTGCCAACCACAGGAAAACTTGCACCGATAAATGACGCGGGTAGGGCAATGACAAGAATCGTATCCAGAAAATAGATCAATATCTGCCATGACCAGGCGTTAGCGCCGGTGAATATTTGTGAAAGATTTTTATTCAAGAGTGGTAATTGAGGAAGAATGATGACAGAGAGCATAATGGAAATGCCTGTAACGATCTGTATAACACCGAAAACAGGAAATAGGTTTTTCAATGATTTGAAAATGCGGGGAAATAGAATTGCACCAGATGCAATCGCTAAAATAAATACGGTTAAAATAATCGGAAATGTGTAAAAATTATCTCCCAGAACGAATACAAGACTTCGATACCACAGAACAATTGCTGCAAGCGCTATAAAACCGGATATGCCAAAGCTAATGCTTATAATGTGGTTGAATTTTTTCGACTGTACCGTCACGACTGGATCAAGGTGTTTTAATTTTTGATTATAGAATTCTGTTTCCACTGAAATTGTCGCGCCAATTTTATTTAATAAAATCTGAACGATCCCGGCATTAAACAGGAAAATTAATGCTGCAAATAGCAGACTTTGTTTCAAACCAAAGATGTAGAGAAAAACAAATGTAGTTAAGAAATACCCAAATGAAACCCCAATTAAATTCAGTCCGTAGAGATTTCCCACTTCCCGACCAACATTGGCTGAGGAACGAATGAAGAATCGGCTGAGAACAGGGAACGTTCCCCCAATAAAAATAGCAGGGATGATAGAAAAAGAGAACACAAAAACAAATTTGTAAAACGCGAGAATGAATGAATGTTCTCCAAAATTTTGAAAGACGTATGTATAAACCAAAGATGTAAGCGGATGAATGAAAAAGAATAAAATGGTATAAATGCCAATACCCATTTCCAGGAATAAAAATTTCCCGATTTCATAATTTGAAGTATCAATTTTTTTGCCAAAATAATATCCACCAATAGCGATGCCGCTGAAAAAACCGGAAATCACAATAGCGCTGGTGAATATTGAATCACTGAACGAAATCGATATTAGTCTCGTAAGGGTGATCATCAATATTGATGTTCCGATTCCTGAAAACCAAAAAAGCAAAAACAATATCTGCTGAACGATGGACCTCCGAAAATATCCTGAATCCCTAATCATATATTTCATGTCCTGTGGAATATTTCAAAAATATCGTCTAAATTAAAATTCAATTATCAATAGATTAAACAGAATTAAGCATAGTCTCTGTCAATGGAAAATCCATTGAAAAATAAAATATACAAAAGTTTCTCAAGAATGCAAATAGTATTTTTATCTAAACAAAATTGTAACATGAATTGAATAAAATTTATTTTGCTGTGATATGAATTCAAGCAGGGGGGCATTTGAGCTATCGCAGAGAGATTTACTCATAAAAAAATAGCGATGTTTTAAAAAAGGGCCAGCAAAAAAACATCGCTATTTTAACGGGTATAATTAAGAGTGGGATTACTTCAGAAAACACATTTTTCTAAAATTTTTATAATTAATCTTAATTTGCTTTGTCATATCAAACCAGCCCGGCAAAAGAATAACACCCTGATGCACCTGGGTTTCAGTAATTTTCCCGCCAAATGGTGTCCGTTCGTCCAATGGGAACATATCGATGCTTTCGGGAGAATTTTGAGGCGACCAGCGTTTCCCGTCCTGTTCAAAGATCAACCATTCTGGGTGAAAATTCACTTCGACGAACGGCATGGTGGATACTGAGAAAACCAGCGGCGTCACCGGCTTGTTAATGATTTGATTGGCGACACTCACTATTCGCTTGTCATAGGCGATAAGCATGGTCAAATCCAGTTTTCCCTCGGTGTTTGACCTGATGAAAAGTGGCGTCACCTGGGTTTTTCCAGGAAGCTTTTTGTAAACACTTGAATCTGTATTTAGATCTAAGACTTTTAAAAATCGTTCTGTCAATTCATTTTTTGGAGCTGAATAGACAGATGAAAAGAAAATAAACGACAAACAAGCACACATCATCACAGTCTTTATCATCGACTTCATAGCTTTCCCTTTCGTTAATACTAAAATTAGTATTGTCGTTTCAATTTAAACTCAATTCACGATAACGCAATTAATATGCCACAGGATAAGTGATAAGAATAATATTAATAAAAATAAATGGTTAAACTATTAATGCAGCGAAATTATTTTTTGCGAATATCTCAAAAAGTTATCCCCCAAAGATACACTGTCTCATCAATAACACAGTATCTTGGGAAACTGGCGCGAAAAAATAGAACGCGTATTTTGTCTAACATCTTTAATATAAGTATGTTGTAAAAACTAAAAAGTGTTATGGCTCACATTTTCAAAATGTTAAGACAGGGTGTTTAAATTATGTTACACATGTTATGGTGATATGACAGAAATGTAGAATGTTGGAACAGGGATGTGAAGATGTTACAGAGATTTCGTATCTTTCTCGGCATTTATATCCGGGACTTTCCGAAGAATAATGAGACCGACGAGAATAAGGATGCACAGCGCCATAATAGCGGCTTTATATTTAAAAATGTTTCCATAGCTATTAAAAAGACTAACGACACCTGCCCATACCAGCGGACCAAAAATCGCGGCCAATTTTCCTGAAAGCGAATAAAGCCCAAAGAATTCGCCCAGCATTTCTTTGGGAACCAGTGAAATAAGCAGTGGTCTGGCCGATGTCCATGTCGAGCCCATGAAAATGCCAATCATGCCGCCTAATAACCAAAATATCCAGACTTTCATTGTTAAAACAACTGCGGTTAAACAGATAATCCAGCCGACAAGCACGAACATTAATGTCCGCTTCGGGCCGAAATGGTCTGTCAGAATTCCAAAAATAGCCGATCCGATAATGGCTGACGGAATAATGACAATAAAGAAATTACTTGTGCTTGCCGATGAAAAGCCCATTACCTTTTGAGTGTATACAGCCATAAAAATAATGACAGTTTGAATCGCATCTTCATAGAAAAATTTGGCGACCAGGAATCTGGCAACTCCCGGGTATTTTTTGGTGTTTGAAAGACCATCCAACACCTTTTTAAATGACTTTTTTAATTCCAATCGATCGGGCTTAACCTTATTCTCAATTTTTTCATCTCTGACAAATATAAACATCGGCAACGCAAATAGCAGAAAAAGCAAGGCTGTCGGGATAAACGAAGAGACGCTTCCCCCTGATTTGAGGAATGGAATGTTCAATCCAAAAAAATTCCCTTCCACAATGGGACGAACCATGAGTAAGCCGAAAATAGACCCTAAATACCCAAGCGCGACACCATATCCTGAGACACGTCCAATACTTTTTTCGGAACAGACATAGGGGAGCATTGCATTGTAAAAAACAAGGCCGCCCTGGTATGAATAGTTGGCAATAATAAAAAATATGACCGCCCATGTTACTGTCATCATTTTGTCAGAAAAAGCATAACCGGCGACACCGATTCCTGCTGTAAAAATAACGCACATAAGTGTGTATATGATGAGCAACGGCATTTTACGATGAAAACGATCTGAGATTTCACCCAGAATGGGCAGCGTGAGCGCAACCAGAATCATGGAAAGCGAATTGGCGTAGCTAACGTAGTGATCTCCCAAAGCCAGGTCCACAACGATCCATGTGGTAAAATACATGGACACGACGTTCATGGAGTACATGGTATTGGCAAAATCGTAAATGATCCAGGAGAGAGTTACAATCAGTTTCGGGCGTTTTTCAATATCTGGCATTGTTTTTATTTGGCAAGAGGGTAATAATTTTTATAACAAAAAAACCACATCCTGGTTTCAGCGAAAGATGCGGTTTTCATTGCAAATTGTCCATACATGAAATGACTATTCAGAAATTTTTTTAACCAGGCGAACCAGTTTGTTTGTCAGACCTCGATACGTTTTTCGTGGGGGGATGATCAATGCAAGCACAACGGATTGTTCGAAAGCATCAAAAAAGCGAAACACTATTTTTCGTTTATTGTGTCCTTCAATGACTAATTCGCGGATTTCTGAAATTCCTCCCATCACATCCGCCATTTTTTGAATTTCCTGAAATTGAATGGATAGTTCAACGAGACGATCTTCCGGGACAATAGCCTCACCGTCTGCCTGAGCCAGTGTCAGTCCTTCCTGAGATAACAAAAATGCCATCTCATAGTTACCCGATTCCATGACTTCCTTCATGAAGCTTTCAATTTTTTCCTGTGGTGATACTGAATTGTCCATAATCAAAAATCCTTAATTATGCAGGTTGATGAATTCTGGCAATAACCTGGTTTATGATTGATTTCAACGTTTCAAAAACCCCAATTCCTTTTGTGGCAACAGTTTGAAAATGGGGCGCGTTGTAAAAATTCAAACTGCCCTGCAGTGCGTGTAATTTTTCTCGATTGGGTAAATCCTGTTTGTTATATTGAATCACCCAGGGAAAGGTTTGAATGGTTTGCCCCATTTCGATTAAATTTTGTTCCAAATCTAATAACGTGTCTAAATTGTCTTCCATTCGTTCTTTTTGAGAATCAGCGACGAAAACAATCCCGTCTACACCTGAAAGTATCAATTTTCGACTTTGCTTGTAGTACACTTGACCAGGAACAGTATACAAGTTGAAAATTGGCTTTTTTCCCTGAATTTTCCCCACTTCAAGTTGCAGAAAATCAAAAAAAAGAGTTCGGTCTTCTTTTGTATTAAGACTGATTAAATCTCCTCTAAGGGATGGATCTAATTTATTATGGATGTAGCGAAGGTTGGTTGTTTTTCCACTCAGCCCGGGTCCATAATAGACTATTTTCAACGTTATTTCTTTACGAGCCCAATTTATGAACATAAGAACAACAACGATTCGAGGTTGGGAACATGATTAATTTTGAGCTTTCCATGTCTAAAATTTAAAGGCTTTATCCAATTCTTCGTTGAGGTATTTATTGAAATCAACATCTACAAATTGTGATCCTTTTTGCTCATCCTCTTTTGCGGACTCCAAAAGCTGATGCAAAGCATCGATTGCTCTTTTGGTGAAAATCCGAATCATTCCAAGAGCGGTTTGAGAATCGAAAATGAGAATCAGCAAAAAGTTGTCCCCAACATTCGAGAGATACACGTTGTGTTTTTCACCCTCGTGAAAAATAAATTTGAATTGTTGCTTTTCACCAATAATTTTAGCAATTTCAGCCGTCGCTGAAAAATCGCCTGCGGCCAGTGCAGACATGTTTGATATGTTTATATCGGCGGCATTGCCACGCTGGGTAATGGGATGCCCATTCATATCCGCGAAAATAATGGTACGGGCGCGTGTTTTGGTTGCCAATTCGGATAATATCTCTGAAATTGACTTGTACATTTCTCCTGAAAGTACAATTGACTGTCCGTTTCCTCCGTGTTCCAGGTTCATAGTTGTTGTTCTCCATTTTTTAAAGCGGTTACGCCGGGAATATCTACCTTCCCACTAATAATCTTTCTGCTAAAAATTCCGGTAAACCTGATGATAACATTTTATCATAGGTTTTTTTTATATTGTAGCTCACGCGTTTGAGTTGATAAATTTTTGCTTCTGTATCGAAAATTCCAAATGATGAATCCGGAATACTGTCCCTCGGTTGTCCCACACTTCCGACATTAATAATGTATCGATGCTCTTCTTCAATTTCGATAACTGTATCTGTTGTGGTGGAATAATTGACATCCTCATTTTCAATATAGATTACCGGTTGATGCGAATGCCCGATGAAACAGATTTGTTCCTCAAATTTCGAAAAATTGTAAATTGCTTCATCAATCGACAAAATATAGTCCCATGAACTGGGGGCATAGGGATTTGAATGAACAAGACGAAAATCGTCAACGGTTTCCTCCAGAGGAAGTGCTGCAAATTCGCGCAAGACTTCTTCCGGTAATTTATTCACTGTCCATTCGATCGCTTTTTTAGCAAATTGATTGAAATACAAAAGTTCTGACTTTTCAATACATGCAAAGTCGTGATTTCCCGTAATAATGATCTCGCAATGTTGCTTCACAAGATTAAAACATTCAGTGGGATAAGGTCCGTAGCCGACTATATCACCGAGACAAAAAATTTTATCAATGCGCTCCTCTTGGATCGTCCTGAGAACGGTTTCCAATGCTTCGAGATTGCTGTGAATGTCAGAAATAATTGCATAACGCAATTAGCGACTCCTCTTTCTGAAATAATAAAAAATTCAATTAAATATAATTGTTAATTTACATTTATGCAAGAATAATTTTACTTTTTTCAAGAAAGTAACTTTCAGATGAATGGAGAATCAGTTCTGTATTCATCACGAATTTTGATTCTTTCAAAGATTTGTTTTTATTACGAAAGAAATTTCGCTAATTGTCGAAATCCTGGAATTTCAAAGAAGTGAAATTGGATCGATGTCAATTTGGATTTTTACAAATCGAAATGTTGAAATGGACTTGAACTTTTTCAGTGCGGTGCGAAGGTGTTGCCTGATAATGGCGCCTGAAGCATCCAGGCGTTTATTGGTTTTTATGATCATTTGCCAGCGGAATTTGTTTTTAATTTTAGAAAGCGGGGCCGGAATTGGTCCCAGAATCTGGGCATTTTTTTCCGGGATATTAATCAATTCGCGGAATTTTTCTGCGGCAGCGATCACTTTTTCTTCATTATCGCCTTTGATCAAAATATACACTAACCTGCCGAATGGGGGATAATTCAGTTCACGTCGCGTCGGGATTTCGTAATTGAAAAAGCCTTTGAAATTATGATGTTGGGCAAACTGCAGACTTTTATTGTCTGGGGAATAGGTTTGAATATACACCTGTCCGCTCAAATTTTTTCTACCTGCCCGGCCGGCAACCTGGGTGAGGAGTTGAAATGTTCGTTCCGAGGCTCTGAAATCAGGAAATAATAAACTCGTATCCGCAGAAATAACGCCGACGAGGGTGACATTTTGAAAATCGAGTCCCTTGGCGACCATCTGCGTGCCAAGCAGAATGTTGTATTTGCCGCTGCCAAAATCTTTCAGGATTTTGTTATGGGCCCATTTGTGGCCTGTGGTATCGAGGTCCATGCGAACGTATCGGGCGTCCGGGAATAATGTTTCAATTTCTTCAGCGACTTTCTGAGTGCCAATTCCCTGAAATTGAATGTCGGCGCTGCCGCATTCCCTGCACGTTGCCGGCGCTCGTTTGGTGAAACTGCAATAGTGGCAACGCAGGGTTCGGTTCGTTGAATGAAATGTAAGTGTGATATTGCAGTTATCGCAAACCTCAATAAATCCGCAATCTTTGCACTGAATGAACGTGGAAAATCCGCGCCGGTTTTGAAGTAAGATCACTTGTTGCCCCAAATCCAGCCGCTGTTGAATCGCCGCTTGGAGGTCTTTGGAAAAAATGGAAACATTTTGTTTCGGATAGCGACGCTTCTGAATTTTCATGTCGACAATCTCTACATGCGGCATGGCGATATTTTCGATTCTGTTGGGCAGTTCAATTAAATGGTATTTTTTTATTTTGGTGTTATAATAGGATTCCAGGGAAGGCGTGGCTGAACCAAGAATGACCACCACATCATTTAATTTTCCGCGGTAAACGGCCACGTCTCTGGCGTGGTAAAGCGGCTGGGAATCGTACTGCTTGTAAGATGATTCATGTTCTTCATCAACAACAATGAGGCCGAGGTTTTTCAGCGGTGCAAAAATGGCCGAACGAGGGCCAATGGCAATTTTCAACTCGCCGTTGCGAAGTTTTCGCCAGGAATCGTAGCGTTCCCCGGGCGACATTCGGCTGTGGAGCACGGCCACGGAATCTGGAAAATTGAGCGTAAAGCGCGCCACAGTCTGCGGCGTAAGCGAAATTTCAGGAACCAGCACGATGGCAGTTTTTCCTTTTTCCAGAACTCGTTTGATGGCTTCGATATAAACCTGAGTTTTCCCGCTCCCGGTCACGCCAAAAACAAGGTAAGTCGCAAACTGTTCGTTTTCGATTCCCTCCTCAATTTGCTCAATGGCATTGACCTGATCCCTGTTGAGAGAAAATTTTTCTGCCTGTTGCGTGGGCTGCATGGGAAAATACGAGCGGAAAACTTCTTTTTGAAATTTCTTCACATATCCGCGTTCAACCAGCGCGTCGATAACGCTGCTGCTGAAACCCCCAGTTTTGAGCAGTTCCGCCCGCGATATTTCATTTTTCTCAGAGAGCATTTTCAAGCAGGCAATTTGCGATGTTGCAGTTTTCGGAAGCTGGCCCAGAGCTTTTTCAAAATTTGATAGATCTGCAAATCCTTCGGCGAGTTTCAGCCAGATCTCGTATTTGATTTTTGCAGACGCTTTGGAAAGAGAAAATTCCTGTTTGACAATACCAGCCTCAATCAGTTTTTGAATGGACAATGCTAACGAGGGCACTTTGAATTTTTTCCGAATTTGCTGAACGTTGAGCCGTTTTTTTTCTAATAACAGATTTAGAATTTTTTCCTGCCGGGGCACATTGTTTTCGCTGAGGTACTTTTTTACATCTTCTTCACTCTGAATGAGTTGAATGTAGGTTTGAGATTCCAGGTTGATCCCTCCCGGCAGCATAGCCTTAATCACTTCTCCCAAAGGACTGATGTAATACTCAGAAATCCATCGGGCGAGCTCAAGCAGTTCAGGCAACAGGACCGGCTGCTCATCCAGCAGATCATAAATTGGCTTCAGGTCATTTCGGTCAGATTCTTGTTTCAGTGAAACCACATATCCGGTCATTTTTCGTCTGCCAAGAGGCACAAGCACGCGATCTCCCAATTTTACTGAGCTTTCCATTGATTCGGGAATTTCGTAGGTATATGTTTGAAAAATAGGTAGTGGAATTGCGATATCGGCAAATTTCATCTTTCATTTTCTCAATTTTTAATAAACCAGGATCAATTGGTGAACATTTCTTGATTAATTTAAGTTAAAAAAAACAAAGTTAATTTGCAATTGAAAATTACATTCTCATAAAATACTATTTGAATTTGGAGGCGTTGTGATCAGGAAATTTTTAGTGGTAGCATTGCTGTTCATTTTGCCGCAGGTGGTTTGGGCTCAGCAAAAATACTGGATATTTTTTTCCGATAAAGGCTATTCTGATTCAGAAATAGCATTGTTGAAAACAAGTGAAGAAAAAAGAATTACTGAACGAGCCTTGAAAAGGCGCGCAAAGGTGCTTCCGGAAGATCAGCTAATTGAAAGAAACGACCTGCCCCTGTTTCAGCCCTATTTGAACGAATTGGAAGGCATGGGAATAAAACCGATTGTTAAATCCCGCTGGCTCAACGCTATCAGTGCCAATATCACGGAAGAGCAGCGGACGGAAGTTTTGTCCAGGACTTTTGTTAGAAGAGTCTCCCCGGTCTTAGAATACCGAAAAGAGCTTCCCGTTTCCAGGGATGAACCGAGATTGCAAAAGGCGCAGATCTATCAATTGGATTATGGGGTATCGATCGATCAAAATGAATTGATCCATGTGCCGCAAGTGCACGATCTGGGTCTGGATGGCAGTGGCGTTATACTTGGGATGCTTGACACAGGTTACGACTACGAAAATCACGAGGCGTTTGAGCATTTAAGGGTTGAAGGAGAATACGATTTCATCCATAATGACAGCACCACGCAGAATGAAGAGCAGAATGATGATGTTCCCAGTCAAATCAATCATGGAACCATTACGCTGTCTGCAATCGGTGGATTCAAGGAGGGAGAATTGATTGGCCCGGCGTACGGCTCCAGTTATTTTCTGGCGAAAACAGAGGATGTTCGCAGCGAAACAGAAGTCGAGGAGGATTACTGGGTTGCCGGCATCGAATGGCTGGAACGCCAGGGTGTTGATGTGGTGAACAGTTCCCTGGGCTATAATGATTGGTATGAATATTCAGATTTGAATGGTTTAACAGCGACAACGACCATCGCTGCGGATATTGCTGTGAGCAAAGGAGTCGTTGTGGTAAACAGCGCCGGTAACGAGGGAAATAAAAGCTGGCGTTACATGATTGCACCTGCCGATGGATTCAATGTCATTTCTGTGGGTGCTGTTTACAGAACCGGAGATCTGGTCAGTTTCAGCTCGCGCGGTCCCACGTATGATGGACGTACCAAACCGGATGTCATGGCCATGGGATCGGATGTTCGTTCGGTGCAGCCAGGTTCAATGTCCGATTATCGCGGCGCCAGTGGCACTTCACTGGCCAGTCCGTTAGTCGCGGGGGTCGCAGTGCTGGTGCTGCAAGCGCATCCGTATTTAACGCCCACGCAGGTTCGGGATGCCCTGAGAAATACTGCCACGCAGGCAACGTCGCCGGATAATGATTTCGGATGGGGAATTGTCAACGCATACGAAGCCATCTTTTATCACGGACTGTTTTTCAGCAGCACTCCGACTATTTATACCGATGAAAGCATTGGGCACCCGGTCATGATAAATGTGTATTCAAAAAATGAAGTGCTCGCGGATTCAGTGCATCTGTTTTACTCAATAAATGGCAATCAATTTGAAAAAATGACCATGACAGAAGCCGGTGATCAGCATTCATTCGAGGCCGTTATTCCGCTGCAGAGTGAGGGAACGGAGGTTCAATTCTATTTTTATGCCAATGATCTGGAATCCGCGAAATTTCATCCGTTTTATGCACCGGAGAGTTATTTTACCTATGTCGCCTATGATTCGGCAATTACTCCGCCTGAAACGCCCTTGCCGGAGGAATTTCGGATGTATCAGAATTATCCGAATCCATTCAGGAAAATTACCACCATTTCGTATGATATTTTTGAGCCGGGAGATGTTCAATTGGTAATTTACAACATTCTCGGCCAGAGGGTTCGCACGTTAAAAAATGGATTTCACGATCGAAAAAATTATCAAATCATCTGGGATGGACTGGATGAGCGAGGCTCTAAGGTTGCGGCCGGTATATACCTGATTCAATTGAAAACTCAAAATTTTTCCACGGTAAAACGGATGGTTTTTCTCCATGCAAAATAAAATGATACCGCCGAAAAAAGAAAGGCAAGGGTATTTTTAATAATGATGCAGACAGCGACTCTGGATGAAATAAAGAACGGACTTGTGAGTGATGTTTATTTTCAGCGGACGAAACAGGTGTTGGAAGAGTTGGGATTGAACAAGCATGTGACGGCTGAGGTAGTTTTGAAAAAAATGCCTGAGAATTATCCCTGGGGTGTCTGGGCCGGCCTGGAAGAATGCCTGACTTTATTCGACGGCGTCAAAGTTAATATATCCGCTTTGCCAGAGGGCACGATTTGCGGCGAGAATATACCACTCATGGTGATTGAGGGCGACTACCTTGAATTTGCAGTGCTGGAAACGGCTCTGCTGGGATTCTTGTGCCAGGCATCCGGCATTGCCACCAAAGCAGCGCGCTGCCGAATTGCAGCCGGGGACAGGCAGGTGATGTCTTTCGGTGCGCGCCGAATGCATCCGAGTATTGCGCCCATGGTGGAACGAAATGCGTACATCGGCGGCTGCGATGGCGTTGCTGTGGTGAAAAGCGCGGAATTATTAAATATCGAGCCGAGCGGCACAGTGCCACACGCATTAATTCTCCTTGTTGGAGATACCGTGAAAGCTGTAAAGGCCTTCAATGAAATTATTGACAGGAAAATTAAACGAGTCGCCCTTATTGATACATTTAACGACGAAAAATTTGAGGCGCTGAATGTGGCTGAGGCGCTGGGCAAGGATTTGTTCGGCGTGCGATTCGATACGCCGGGGAGCCGCCGAGGCGATTTCGTGAGCCTGTTGAAGGAAGTCCGCTGGGAGCTGGATTTGCGGGGATTTCAGCATGTGAAGTTGTTGGTGTCCGGCGGATTGGACGAATACAAAATTCTTGAATTGAGCGAGATTGTGGATGCATACGGCGTGGGCACATCGATTTCCAGCGCGCCGGTCCTGGATTTTTCATTGGATATTGTCCAGATCGAAGGCAAGCCCATTGCCAAACGTGGTAAAGCCTCCGGGAAAAAAGAAGTGTTTCGGTGTCCCAAGTGTCACAAAACAGTCGTTATTCCGACCGGGTGGAAAGTAGAATCTGCCTGCGATTGTCGCGCGCCTTACGAGAACATGCTCCAAGATTTTGTCACGGATGGAAAAATGATACATGACCTTCCCGGTCCGCACGAAATCCGTGACCATGTACTCAGCCAATTGTCGCATTATTCAATAGAAGTGTAGGCAGGCATCTTTCAAAAAAGTGGAATATGTGCCGCAAAAGTAAAAAAGGAATAACGATGTTTCGCTATTCCTTTTTTTTAATTCATAGAAAATTATTTATATTTGATCCAATTAATGACCTCCGGCAATGTCGGGCGCTTGCCATACATTAAAATTCCTACCCTGAAAATTTTGCCAGCCAGCCAAATGAAAAAGATAGTGGTCACAACGAGGATGATAATCGAAATCAAAATCTCAGCAAATGGCGGTGTGAACACTGAAATTCGGCTGAACATGGTAATAGGAGCGAAGAACGGGATGTACGATAAAATAATACTCAAATCTGCCGCCGGATTTTTTATGATGTAAAATGCCGAGAAAAATGCCAGAATGATGAGCATAAGCACAGGGAACTGGAATTGCTGCGCATCCTGGTCTGAGTTTACCATGGCTCCCAGTGCTGCATATAGCGTTGCATAGAGCATATAACCCAACACAAAGAAAACCACGAAATAGACCAGCACCGAGATGGGAATGGTTGGCATGGGAACACCAGAAGCCGAGGGCGCGAAAACCCGGATAATGCTGGTGCTGTACACTGTCAGAAGTCCTGCCACGGCTGCCCAGATGAAATACTGGGTTAACCCGACAGCGCCAATTCCAATCACTTTGCCAGCCATGAGTTGGAATGGCTTGCAGGATGAGATCAGCACTTCTACCACGCGGGAAAGCTTCTCTTCGTAAACGCTTCGCATCACAAATGCGCCGTACATTATCAATGCCATGTACAGAAACATGACCATGATAAATGTAACAGCAAACGACAAACCCACATCTTCTTTCTCTTCGCCTCCCTTGGCAACTTTGAATGTTTTCAAATTTACGCGTCGTGTGAGATTTTTTATCAATTCCGGATCCAGATTGCTTTTTTCTAACCGGTGATTCGTAATGATTTGTGAAATGGTATTTCGGAACAGCCGGTTCTCGTCGAAGTTGCTCACACTTTTGGCATAAAATTCACTGGTGTTTTCCTCAAAAATATCGGATGGAATGATGAAGTAGCCGTCAATTTTGCTTTGATCCACGGAAGCGCTGAGATCGCTCTTCACATCCGGCAGGTTTTCTTCTGTGGCCTGCACCTGAGTAAATTGATATAATCGACTTCCATCATCTGTGGTGTCGCTCAACGATGCAACAAGTTCATCATACACAATGCCGCTCATATCGATCACAGATATATTTTTTGTCTTTTCGGATTTTAAGGTCATCAACAGACCGGGACCAATAGTCAATAAAATGATGAATAAGGGCGTCAATGCAGTCCCAATGATAAAACCCTTGGTTTTGACCCGGGAAATATATTCTCGTTTAAATATTGTCCAGAATTTATTCACTGATTTCCCTCCCTTCTTTTTTGGTGACTGTTTGAATGAAAATTTCATGAAGCGATGGTTCCATAATTTCGAACCGATTTATATCGACCTCTTGAATGGCGGTTTTTAAAATCTGTTGAATGGTTACGTTTTCAGCCGGATGAATTTCCATGTACTTTTCATGCTGTTTGAATGAACTCACCAGTTTGGTATCCTGCAAAAATTTGGCGTCGCCATCGAATTGCATGCGGATGATGTTTCTTCTGAATTGCTTCTTTATCTCGTGCAAATCACCACTCAATACGGTTTTGCCATCATCGATGAGACAAAGTGAGTCGCACAGTTTCTCCACCTGATCCATCAAATGTGTAGAGAAAATGATAGTGGCGCCACTGTTTTTTTGTTCCAGCATGATGTTTTTGATGAGTTCGGTATTCACAGGATCAAGGCCGGTGAACGGTTCGTCCAAAATGATTAATTTAGGATTGTGGATTACTGTTGAAATGAATTGAATCTTTTGTTGCATTCCGCGGGACAATTCTTCGACCTTTTTGTCGATCCATTCAATAAGTTCAAATCGTTCCAGCCACAGTTTGATGCGGTCTTTCGATTCTGATGGTTTCACGCTTTTCATTTCAGCTAAAAAGGAAACAAGTTCGCCCACTTTCATCTTTTTATAGAGTCCGCGTTCTTCCGGCAAATACCCGACATTATCGCGCATTTCCTGAGAATTCGGCTGGCCCATAAGGCTGATTTTGCCTTTATCCGGAATGATGATGTCCATCACCATGCGAATGGTTGTGGTTTTCCCAGCGCCATTGGGACCCAGCAGGCCAAAAATAACGCCCGGGGGAAGCTCCAGGTTCAGGTCCTGCACCGCATGGACATCTTTAAAGGATTTATAAACATGCTCAATGCTTAGAATAGACACATTTTCCTCCTGTTTATGGTTTTGGTGGCAATGATAAAGCCTGAAAAATGTAAGTTATTGTTTTGCTTTTCATAAAATTGTTATAGAGAATTTATAATTAAAGTAACTATGCCAGCTTGAGGTGAATTTTTTCATATTTTTCGAATGAACCAATCCAATGCCACTGCAATTTCAACTAATTTTTCAGGATCAACAATGTCAATATTGTCTTTGGAAGTGTGAGTGATTTCCTGATTTTCGATATTTTCAATGAACCACTGGGAAGATACGGCAATTGCAGGACATCCCTGCTGAATGAAAATACTATGATCGCCCTGAGGCCATTGGATTCCTTCTGTTATTCCGCTGAATTTTTGAAATACACCTTTGGCGCTTTTTTGTATCGCCTCAGGGACATCGAAAAGCGAAAAGGACGTTCTGCCCTGTCTATATCCGGCTCCATCGATGTTTATATTTAAAACAATGTCTTTGAATTTTTTTTTGATTTTTCCGAATGTAATCCATTTGACCGGGCACAGCAAAGTAATCTTCTCCGTTGAACGCAACAAGCTCTATCGATTTGGGCCCGTCATAGTCGATCAGCAATTCTGCAACAAGCAACAAAACGACAATCCCGGTTGCATTATCGATCGCGCCCGGCGTACCTTTTTTGGCATCTATGTGTGCAGTTATTACAATGCGTTCAGATGAATTGTTCCTTTTTCGTGCGATAACATTATAAGCCTTCGCCGGAATACGTTTTGAGAATGATTTTAATTTTGCTGTTTTCCGGACGTGCGATAGTAAAATCCCACCTATTTCTTTGGTTGTGTACACGGAAGGAATATCAAAATCCCCGTCCTCGATGAGAGGAAAGGGATAGATGCCTCCTGCAAGGGCTGCATTTCTTCCTGTTGCGGCAATGATCGCGGAAGGTTGTTTTTCTTCAAGAAGAGCAATTATTTTTTGATGCTCTTCCGGATTATAAAAAACGAAATTCTTGGGCATGAGCTGCTCTTTGGCAATCTCACCATGCAACAGAAGTACCTTACCGGTCGTTTCAACCTGCTCAAGCTCGCTAATTGTCGAAGCGCTCATTAGTTGTGCCTGAACTGTGCATCCCAGCGAATACGGACTTGCGAGAACATCAAATCGACCGTTTTCAATGTGCAGCATGGCGCCCTCGTCCTGCCAGTCAATTATGTCCAATTCAATCATTTCTGTCTGCCAGCCTGATGAGGAGATCCTGTTTTCGAAAAAGCGCGTTGCTTCCCTGTTGCCAGGACTTCCCACACTACGGTCGGAAATATCTTCACATAGTCGCTTCAAATATCGAGCGGCTTTTTCATTGAGCTGCTCTTCTTGCATTTTTCCGTATGTGAATAACCCATTATTATTCTTTCTTAGCATTGTTAATCACATTCATGACTGATTCAATTTTTGAAACCGATTTACGTGCTGCTTCATACCCCCGCTCGAATAAAATGTCTGCCTGGTGAAAATCGTGCGGATTGAGGCCCTGCAATTCCGGGATAATGGTCACATCGCCGTTGGGCGCGTGAATGGCGATCTGGTTCAACGCCAATTGAGAAGACGCCACTAAAACCTGAATGATATTGTCCGGTGGTTTTTTGTTCGATACCGGCGGCAGCAACTTCACGGCGATGACAACATCAGCGCCCATGTCGCGAACGATATTCGTTGGAATAAAATTGAGCACACCGCCGTCGACGAAGATTTTTTCATCCTGAACCAGTGGAGTAAAAACGCCGGGAATGGCGCAGCTTGCGCGCACTGCCTGGGATAATTTTCCAAATTTGAAAATCTTTTCTTTTCCTGAAGTCAGGTCCACGGCAATGGCGGCAAACTTCTTCGGAAGCATCGGAATATCGATGCCATCCAGCTCTGAATCGATAAATCGTTCAAGCATGGAGCTGTCTAAAAGTCCCAGTCTGGGAAGCGTGAGTCTGCTGATTTTCGCCCATGAAAGCTGTTTGACGATTTCAAACATGCGATCACTGGAATACCCAGCAGCGAAAAAAGCACCCACTGCCGAGCCGGCGCTGGTGCCGGCAATGATGTCAATGGGGATGTTGTTTTCTTCCAGCGCCTTAATTACACCGATATGTGCGATACCCAATACTGCGCCGCCGCTGAGCGCCAATCCGATTTTTTTATTCTGCTTTTCCATGTGAATGCATTGTTTGATTTAAGAATTCGTATTGCCTCGAAGCCTCGAAGAAAAATTAATGGGAATCTGAAATATGTTTTAAATACTCAAGCTCCCAAAATTGGGACACAAATCATCACTGATACACACTGATATAAAAAATAGGTTATAAGTGTTACATTGTAAGTATTTAGCCCCCAAGACTCAAAAACTCGAAGTTTAATTTTTTACTTTGATTCTGTTGTCTGGCATTGCAAATTTGTTGACTTACTTTTCTTTCCTTCAGGTTCTTTAGTATTCCCTTCTCGCACTGGAAGAAGGGCCGGGGATGAGGGAAAGAAATTGTTATTTTTTAGAATTAAAGCTGAATAATTACGTTTCATTTTTAATATGGCGACATAAATTTCATGCTTTTTCATTTTGGCCCGACGTTGCTAACCTGAATTATTCATGAATTTTTTTCTAAACTACATTAAGTTATATAATTTTAATAAAATAGGCTTTCATTAAAAATCTAACCCAGTTTTGTTGACAAATTTTCAGATTATCGTCAATTCAGGTTATCCTGCTTCCTATAAAAATACTGTGAATAATGCAGGATAAAGCTGCTTTTAAAAAAAAAGTTTTCATAATAATCAGTGTGAATCAGCGTCCAAATAAATTTTTCACCTCACTGAAACCTGGAGACCTGGCGACTTCGTGGCGAATCAGTCGTAAGTAACTACCGCGCCAAATAGCCGAATTTGTTTCGGAATGCTTCCGGCGTCATTTTGGCGATTTTCGACAATTTAGACATATCTTCCGGTTCTTCAAAATTTTCTTTTTTCAATTTGATCATATATTCCTGGGCAACCGCGTAAGAATCGGTGGAGGTGTCCACATAACGTATCGTTGTTTTGCCTGTTTTGACATCAATCAGACGGTCAATTGGAATGGGGACAAGTTTGCCTGCATCGACACAGATTAAAGCGCTATTCATATCATCGTATTTTTCGTTCAGAAGAAACTGGATCGCCGCAAAACCGAGATCCCGAACATATTCGCAGTCGAATGGTATGGGGGGCGCGCAGCGCAAGGCATAGCCGATGTTCAATTCAACAAGGTGCATGTTTTCATTTCGATTGGCGAACCGTTGTTCCAATTCAAGTTTGATGATTTTGCCCAGTTCAATTTCCGACATCCGAATGTTGCCATAGTCGTCGTGTTTGATAATGGCGCCCGGGAATTGCCGCAACTCCTCGTTCGAAAATTTTGTGGCAATGCCTTCGGCAATTAAAACCACGCCGTCATTCCGGCCCATCGCTTTTCTTTTGATGATCGCTCCTTCTACAATATCGCAGACTTCGCGCAGGGTAATAATTTCTTTTGGAAATTCTTCACCGATAATGGCGAGCGTGGCGCCGGCGGCTTTGCAAATCCCCAGGGTCAAATGCCCTGCTTTCAAGCCCATGGTTACAATAATGTACCATCGATTGCTCGTTCGGGAATCTTCCATAATATTTTGAACAAGATTCACTCCAACGTGCCTGGCTGTTTCATAACCAAATGTAGGAATCGTTTTGGGCAGTGGGAGATCATTGTCAATTGTTTTGGGGACATGGGCGATTTTTAATTCATTACCCATTTTTTTCATAATTTGATGGGCAGCGAAAATGGTATCATCTCCGCCGATGGTGATCAGGTAATTCAATCCAAGCTGCCTGATGGATTCTACGGTATTTTTCAGCAGCGCACTGTTACTCGTTGGATTCGCGCGGGAAGTTCTCAATATGGAACCGCCCCGAAAATGGATGCGTGATACGTTGGATATTTCTAATTCCATGACATTATCGATATTTCCTTGTTGCAGCCATTCAAAACCATCCATAATGCCGATAACGTTCAGTCCTGCATTCTTTGCTTCAATAGTTGCTGCGGCGATAACTCCGTTTATCCCTGGGGCCGGTCCGCCTCCAACCAAAATTCCCAGCGTACCCCTGGTTCCCATCGTTGAACTGATCATCTCAAACGCTCCCTTGATATATCGTGTTCTGGATAAATTTGAGTAAATGTAATCATAAAGTATTTTTTTTGCAAGTGATATTTAGGTAAAATTCATAAAAAATCTTGACTTTGGCAGTATTTTATTGTAATTTTATTTTGTTATTTATCCAAATGTATTTGACCTGATATTCATAACTATTGATTTATCAATTAACTAAAAATAGTGAAATTATATGAATAAGACTTACCGGGAATCGCGTTTAACAATTATTGGACTTTTATTTTCTCTCTTTGTATTATTTCTTTTTACCAAAATATTTATCGCTGCTATCGAAACAGAAAATTGGTTTTTCATCATCATGATGCTGGTAGTTTGTTTGACCTGGCTTAAGGTGATTTATAGCAGCCTCAACAATATTTTCAAAAAAATTGTGCTGAAGCCTCAGGGCATTTCAATTACAAAATTCTGGAACTCCGTTGAAATACGATGGGATGAAATTCGTGAATTCGGGCGAATAGAAAAAAAAAGGATTTTTATGAATACCGGAGTTGATAACTGGATTTATTACCTGGTGAAAAGGAATTCTGAAAATAAAACAATTGAAATAGGTGATTCAAATTTTAAGGGAATGGATGAGATTGTCGGGACGGTTTTGAAAAAGGCAAAAAATTCATCCATCATGACAAAGAGAAATGTTTCTAATATTCCATATTTGAAGAAATTCGAATCAGTGACCTGGAATCAGTAACGTGGTCAAATGATGTAAATTTTCACATAATAAAAAAGAGGATTGAATTATGTCAAAGGAAGAAAATACAGGATCAGGTATGTCCTTTTTTAAGGGCTTTTTATTGGGCGGTTTAATTGGTGCAGGGTTGGCGTTGCTTAATGCGCCGAAAAGTGGCAAGGAAATTCGGGAAGATATTAAAAAGGTGTCAGACGAGTTGAAATCGGATGCAGAAATTCTATATGGTGAGACAAAAGAAAAAACATCAGATATTTTGGAACAGGGACTGAAACAGGCTGAAAAATTGAGATCCGAGGCTGAAGAAAAACTCGCTGAGGCCATGCAGCGTGCTTCGGAAATAATAGAGGAAAGCAAGCGACTGGCAGATGAAATCAAGAAAAAAGCCGATGAGACACTTGCCGAAACAAAGGAAACGGTAGAGAAAGGCAAGCAGTCTGCTAAAAAGGGAAAGGGCAAAATCAAACAAGCTGTCGAATCCAGCAAGCAGGCTTTCCAGGAGGAAATGAGCAAATCAAAATCGAAAAAAGCCTAAGCTGCGGAGGACAGAGACATGATTCTCGAAATTAGTGTTGCGATCATTGCATTTTTTGTGGTGGTGTTTGTCATCGGTTTGTTGTTTGTGTTCGCACAGATTCGTCGTACTGCCAGAGAGGCCGAAAAATTAATGGATACCACTCGTCAGCAGGTGACGCCGCTTTCTCACGATCTGGCTATTATACTCAATGATGCGAAAAAGATCGTCCAGACAATCAAAGACCAGATGGAAAAAGTGGATCAGGGTGTGACCGATTTAAAGGATACGGCAAAACGAATCAGCGAATTTGAGAAAACTCTGCAGGAGAGACTGGAGCAGCCGATTGTTGAATTTGCCACCTTGCTGACAGCGATATCCAAGGCGTTGCGAGCTTTGTTTGAATTTTGGAAGAAGTAGTCCGAATTTATTTGACGAATTGGCCATTACACGGGCAATAAATTTTGGTATCACTATTGATACAGAACACAGAAAGATTTATTTTTCTTTGTAAATTATTTGAAAAACCATGTTAAAATAACCGAATGGAGGTTAATAGACGTCATGAAAACTCAAATAAGAAAAGCTTCTGTTTTTACTGTTATTTTGGCTGTTATTGCATTAGTCGGTTCCGGTTGCAGCGTGAAAGCGCCAGAAGTCAATATCACAGGTGAGAAAACAGCGCTGGAAAATCAGGTGATCGGCACCTACCAGGAAATTGAAGAGGAGGCCTGGACCCTGACATCGGTGCGGTCTGCAAATCCGGGACAGCAAGCGGCGCCCATGTCTCAGGAGAAAAAGCGAGTTTTTGAAGCAGTGCAGGGACGAAAATTTAATAAAGACGATATTGAAGAGTTCAAACAGGCTGGCTTTGTTGGCGAAAACAATGAAGGAATGCTGATTATACGCGAGCATGAAAAACTGAATGATGATACCCAGTTGATGAATCGTGTGACTAAAATTGTTGAAGATGAAAACAGATACAGAAAAATTATTATGGAAAGAATAGTATTGCTGAATGAACAGGCTTCCGAAGCCGGTCAGTCCACTGTGGGCAGAATTTTTGCCAGGATGAACCAGGATAATTCTGCGCCGGGAACCTGGATTGAGACCGAAGATGGACAATGGATCAAGAAAGAAACCCGGAAGTAGTCGTGCAGGATTTTTACAGCGCGATTTAGAAAAATGGGGATATTTCAGTTGGAATATGTACCGAATGATTTGAAAGAGAAAAATATTTAGATAATTATAAAAAGATCATGTTCGTGGTTAAGGCATGATCTTTCTTTTTTTATATAGATCATTAAATATTCATATATGCGTTAAAATCAGGCAGGATGATATGTGGCTCAGGAATTTTCTTGTATGTTTAATTTTTTTAGTGACAGCGTGTACTACGAAACCTGAATTCAATTTATCAATTCAAACTGAAGAAGAAGGCGCGCTGGTTCAGGAGCAGTACTTTGATTTTTCACAGGTTTACAAACAAATAACCACACATCCGGAAATAGATGCCTATCCGGCAATTTCGCCGAACGGACAATGGCTGGCATTTTCATCCCGGAGAAGTGGAAATATGGATATCTGGGTGAAGTCGGTTACAGGGGGTTCTGCGTTTCAAATCAGCAAGCATCGCTCTGATGATATCATGCCTGCATGGTCTCCGGATGGAAAAAAGCTGGTATTTGTTTCATACCGGGAAGATGCAGCCGGAGATTTGTGGAGCATTTCTTTGCGCAATAAATACAAAGAACTGGTCGCGAAAGGATCGCCCGAAAAAATCACTACATATCTCGGTACGGATGTTTCTCCCAGCTTTTCCCGGGACGGAAAATATATCGCGTTTACTTCGGACAGAAATGGGGAACTAAATATTCACGCAGTTAAATTGCGGACCAAAGAAGTGTTTCAGATTACAAAAAATGGAGGAATCCATCCGGACTGGTCCAGGGATGGAAAACGAATTGCGTATGTATCTTTCGCTGAAAATCATGAGCGAAACGGTCAGATTTTTTATGCTGAACTGGAAACAGAAGCTGATGTCCTGCAGGTAAGAAAGGTCGTACCGGTGACGACCGGCGCTTCAAACGATGCATTTCCAGCCTGGAGTACGGATGGAAGTGAAATTGTTGTTACCCGATATGACAGTGATACCAACAACGACGGGATTGTGAATCCTGATGACCGACCCAATCTCTGGAAGATCATACTTGAAAAATCAGGATTGAGATTGAACGAGGACGAACCCGGCACAGCGGAGCCTATTGAACAAAGCCGACAGAACAATGCGGATGAAACGCAGCAAGTCTATCAAGAAATACAATTGTTACCCGCCTTGCACTATGATTACCAGCCGGTGACCAGCCGGGATGGAAAAATCTATTTTATCTCCCGGCGTAGCGGTAACGAAGATATTTGGTTTGTTCCCGGGGATGGTCCCATACCTCGCCAGAAGGAAGGTTTTCTTCAATATCAGTTTGCTTCGAGCTATTTTCCACTGCCTGAGACCGATTTGATTTTTTCGAGAAATCATAATTTAGAGACGAAAGAACAACTCGAAACCCGGTTAATCGCTTTTCAGCGATTGAATGATTTCTTTCCGGAAGAGGTAACCTGGGTTGGCTGGTCGCTTTATGAAATTGCGAGAGCTTACACAGCGATGAATCGTCCGAAACTGGCCAAAATCTATTATGAGGAAATCATCACTCAATTTTTGGATAATAGAGAGCTTAGCGGATTATCTGAGATAAAGTTGTTCGAACTTGAATATAACACCGAAGATTCTGCAGTGGATCGACATATTCAACGATTGCAGAATATATCAGAAAAATATGCAGATCTTGAAAAAATTGCAGCGCAGTCAGCGTTTTTACAGGGAGAGGTTTTTTATTTGTCAGGTCGGAAATCCAGGGCTTTGCAGACGTTCAAAGAAATGATCGAAGCCTATCCGAATCAAACCGATCTATGCGCTCAAGCCCAAATTTTGATCGGTGATATTTATTCCGCGTTTGGTCAACGGGATGAGGTCGCGAATGCCTATTTGCAGATTGTTCAGAATTACCCTGGGGCAACGAACTGGACCGACCTTGCTTTGGAAAAGGTGCTTGCTTTACAAAAATATGATAATTCCTATTCGAAAGTACCCGGTTACCGAAATATTTTGACCCGATATAAAAATTATGACCGTTTGTCCGCGCGGGCGCATTTGAAAATCGGGGAAGAATTTTACAATCAGGGTGATTACGACGCTGCCATTGATGAGCTTTTGATAGTCGAAAATACGTATCCCCAACAGCGAGAGGATGTTGCTCGATCAAAGCTGCTCATTTCAAAGGTTTACCGAGCCAAAGGTGAAGAGTTATTAGCCATTTCAGTGTACAAAGAATTGATAGATGATTTCAGCGATGTCCAGAGCGGTTATTATGTCGTTCAAGCCAAAGAGGAATTACTGGATTTATACTTGCAAAGCGGCGATCGGTATCGAATGGTCGGGGATATGAGAGCTGCGTATTCTCGGTATCGTGGCGCCATTCAAATATTGCCGGGATATATTGACGCGCATCGGGGATTGGTCGCAACGATGTATACAATGGGTGAAATTAATCGGGCCGTGGAATTTTATGAGAAATTATGCATTGAAAATCCTGATAATGAAAATATGTTATACATTTTGGGATTATGTTATTCCTACCAGGCAACTACGAAAAGTGACCGTACCGAAAACACGGCTGACTTCGATATTGGATTGATGAAAAAATCAAATGAAGTCATAGAAGAGGCCCTGTCAAAAAATTATCGAATCATACAGGCATATCTTACCTTGAGTTTCAATTATGAAGCAATAGAAAAGTATGAACGCTATAAGCGATTGAGGCAGAGTGGCTTTTTAAAATCGTTAATTAAAACAACGCTGGCACCTGTCAAATCTGTATATTACTGGATAACCTTTCAAAAGGAAAAAACACCGCAGCGCTGGTTCGAAGAAGCGATTGACGTGCTGATCACGGCAATTGCGCTGAACGATGAAAATATAAATCCAGGGCTGGAAGGTGAACTGGCACTGAATTTGGCGTCCAATTATTACAATTTAAAGGAGTTTGGATTTGAAAGGGCATATTATTACTACCATGTAAAAATGCAGTATGATTCGACCTTTACAAATCTGCGTTCCGAAGCGGAAATTTATAAGCGGATGGGGCACTGTGCCCTGGTCGTTGAAGATTTTAAACGTGGACCCAAATATTTAAAGAAAGCAATAGAACTCAATGATGAACTGGATGATGAACAAAATAAATTGTTAAACATAAAACGATTGGCTTTGCTCTATCAGCTTGCCGGTGAAACGCGCGGTTCGGACGATTTTGATGAATCCGTAGAATATGAAAAGTCTGTGGATTATTTCAAAATGGCCGCAGAAATGGATGAAGAAGCAAAGCGGTATAATATGCTTGAAGTGGGCTATCGGAGTATTGCGTATAACTATCAAGTTTTGAATGATGAAGATGAGGCAATACGATACGCTGAAAAAGCGCTCGATCTGATTCGGCAGGGAAAGGTCGAAAGGGTAAAATCAAAACCCAACTGGATAAAGATTGGCATAATGGGCGTTGAATTTCCTGTCTGGAATCTCGGACAAATTGGTACCGGTGCTTCCACCGCTGCTGAAGGATTTACAACTGAAGAAGAGGTGGCGTTGTTATATTCCATCATTGGCAACGCTAAAATAACAAAACGATCCATCTCAGGAGGCATTTCCTTTCTCGATAAAAAATTAAAAATATTTCAAGAAAGGAAGGATAAATTAGCTCAGGCCATTACCTTGAATAATATTGGATATTTAGCATATCTCGATTTTGACTATAGACGGGCCTGGGAAAATTTCAAGCAATCCCTGACTTTGTGCAAGCAGAAAAAAAACACACCAGGCGCTCTGGTTAATATTCATAATCTGGGAAGATTGGGGGTTTTAATTTCCAATCTGCACACGTTGCCGACACAAGTAAAAAGCGATTCTGTCATTCAAAAACTTATTGAACGCACGCCTGATTATCAGGCAGCAAGTTTGAAATATGTTCACGAAGGATTAAAATTAATAGAAAATGAGACGGTCGGTTACACGCAGGAAAAAATCCAGCTTTATAATATTCTGGGGAATATTCATTTTTTTGAGAGCAGAGTATACAAAGACTCACTTCTTGAAGATCAGTATTTCACTTATCGTAAACAAGTCGAGCAATTAGAAGGTTACGCCGTGGCGGATAGTTGTTACAGGAAGGCGCTGGATTTGGCTGTGCAGGATAATTCAGGGCGTTTCCAAATGACCGTGCGCAACAATCTCGGAAACCTGGCCATAACCGTTGGTGATATTAACTCTGGAATTGAGCAATTTTTGTCCGCAAGAGAAATTGCCATCGAACAAAACTTGTCAGCTTATTTGTGGCGAATTGATTTTATCCTTGGGCAGATTTTAAGTGTATTTGGTAGCAATTCGACATTGATTCCCGTAACTAATGATGCTTCATTCTACTACAATGAAGCCATAACGACACTTGAACGCGACGCGCATCAATTTCACAAAATTCGTCTGTCGCCGTTTTACTTATCACGGGTCAGGAAGCTTTACGAACATACTATAAACTATGAAATTGAAAGTGGAAGAATAATCAGTGGATTGAGGCTGTCAGAGCAATTTCATGGCAAACAATTTTTGGATATTATTGGAAGCCACAATTTACAATTGAAGAAAGAGCGTCATAAAATCTATTTGGGGAATGCGAAATTTCTCGTGGAGGAAATAGCAGCGCTTGATAAAAAAATCAAGCTGGCGGAAGATCGCGATGAAAAATCTGATCCAAAATATTCACAATGGATTGAAAAGAAACGACGATATGAAAAAGAATATCAGGAATTGTTGGTTGATTTAAAAAATGAGGACCCCGAGTTAGAATCATTTATTCATGTTGAGCCGGTCACATTCAAACATATTCAAAATATTCTTGACAATAATTCTTTGGTTGTAGATTACTTTCTTTCTGAAAATAAATTGCATATCTGGTTAATTCATTCGGATTCTGTCAGTTATACAGGAATTGATGTTGCCAAAAAGGATGTTCAAAATTACATTACAATGTTTACGGATGGCTTGCATACACAGAGTCATCAAATGAATGGCAGCGCTGAGCTATACAAATTATTGGTTTCACCAATCAGCAATAGTGTCGAATCCTCTCAAAATATAATCATTGTAGCCGATGGTATTTTGCGCATGATACCCTTCTCTTATCTCATAAATTTTTCGAGTGAAAATTTGAGTGATTTGAAATATGTCACGACAGTTTCCGGGTTGGCAAACTATTATTTTAGCTATGACAAACGAAAGATTAGAGGGTCAAAGTTATTTATAGCTTCTGATAAAATCAATGAAACTCATGAAATTCCTGGCTATGGAAATATTCTTTTCAGAAGCAGCGCGAGTAACAACAATATAAAAAAACAATTTATTGATCAGGTTAAAGGTTCAGACCTGGTGCATTTTGATGCTCATCTGACACGGGTGGATATCGATCCATTAATGGCTGATGTTGGCCTCGAAAAACAGGGACTCCAATTCAGTTTTAATTTGAGAGATTTCTATAGCCTGGACCTGGTCGCTTCACTAATTGCAATAGATGATTATGAAGAGTTGGGGGATTTATCCTCTATGAGTTTGGAAAGGGCGCTTATGTATGCCGGAGCACCCACCATAATTAAATCTCTTTGGAAAACCGATGACACAAAATTTTGGAATTGCTTTTACGATGCATTGTTGGATTACCCCGTGGCTCAGGCACTTACAAAAGCACAGATAAAAATGCGAGACCAGGGAGCCCCTCCAATAAGCTGGGCCGGGTATCAGGTGGTGGGATATCAGGGCATGACGGACGAGCAGGAGCGACAATTCGCCCGAGAAAGCTTTATGCTAACTGTGAATGATGCTTCCGATGATTTTCAAAAAGAGAGCTGGGGGGATGCTGTTAAGAAATTCGAAAAAGCTTTGAAAATGGCAAAAAAAGAAAGAAACCAGGAAGCAATAAATGATCTGTATGATGTTATCATTCAAAGTGCAGCACGCGGAGGTGATTATGAAAAAGCTATTCAGTACCAGTTGGAACTTGTTGAAAAAGCTCAAGCCAATCAGGCTGTTCAAAAATTGATTGAGGGTTATAATAACTTATTTGTTTTTCATACTAACAGTGGGAATTACGAGCAGGCAATTTATTTTCAAAGGAAATATTTGGAGTTAGCCAAACAGTATGATGCCCATGAGGAAATTGCCGGCTCCTATTATAAACTTGGATTGGTTAACGAGCGAAGCGGAAATTTTGAAAAAGCGCTGGATTATTTTACGATTGCCTTAAACGCGTTTCGAAATCTTGGGGATAGCCTGAATGTTGCTCAATGTTACAAAGATCGGGGGCGCATTTATCTATTGAGACTGGATAATTATTCGAAAGCCATTGGCAACCAGGAGCTTGCGTTAAATATTCTGAAAAGTGAGAACATGAACACCGGCACGATTGAAATTTTACAGAACCTTGGCTTCAGTCATGATCGCCTGGCAAATTATAAAACAGCGCTCAAATATCAGCAGGAGGCTTTTAGGCTGGCGAAAGATTCAGGCGACAATAAATGGATCGCCCTTTCTGAGCATTATCTGTCGAATATTTACTGGAAAATAGGAAGTTTTCAACAGGCGCTGAACTATCAAAAATCTGCTTTGGAATATTTTAAGGAGTTGGGTGAAACAAAGCTTCAGGTGGCGAGTTTGTCCACTAAAGGACTTATCCTGATGAGCCTTGGTAATTTAAATGGTGCAACAGAAGCAGAATTGAGCGCCCTTGAATTGGCGAAATCTATTGCTGATCAGCAGGACATGGCAACGATTCATAAAAATCTTGGGTTGATCTATCGCTCTCAGGAGAAGTGGGATTCAGCAAAACAGCAATTTGAACAGGCAATTCAAATTGATGAATCAATCAGCTTCCGACGTGGATTAAGTTATGATTATCGCGATCTTGGTACCATCTATGTTCAACAGGGAAATTTCAAAGAGGCTTTGAATTATTTTCGGAAAGGATTGAATCTGAGCAAAAGCATTCAGGATGCACGGAACCAGGTTCAATGTTATTATGAAATTGCACGGGCTCATTTTTTGAGTGAAAATATCGACGCTGCCAAAGATACGCTCACTCTGGCATCCTCATTGGCTGAAAAATTGTTTATTCCTGACGTTGAGTGGCGCGCCCGGCGTTTGATCGGAAGAGTTTTTGAAGAACAAAACCGTATCGAGCAAAGTATTCAGTCCTACACACGGGCGCTGGAAATCATTGAGACCATGCGCTCGCAGATAAAAGTGGAGGAATTTAAATCCGGTTTCATCGATGATAAGCTGGTGGTCTATCACGAGCTTGTAGATTTATATTTAAAAATGGACATGCCAGGCAAAGCTCTGGAAATTGTTGAACGTGCAAAATCGAGAAATTTTGTCGACCTTCTTGCAAACCGAGATATTAAATTCAGTGGTGATTTTGATGAAGCAAAATTCGCGCAGGGAAAAGCACTGGAAGAGGATATGCGACGCATTCAAAATGAAATTTCCAGACTGCTCATCAAAGGACAAAATATGACAGTCGCAGAAAAACAAATTTTAGATGATTTGGAAATTCAACTGGCAGGAATGAAAACTGACTATGAAGAGTTTTTAATTGAGTTGAAATCTGAAAATCCTGAATTGGCAGAAATGATTCATGTAGAGCCACTTGGGTCAGATTCGCTTCAAAGCGTTCTGCCAGACAGCGTTCTGATTATAGAATACTTTTATACTGAAAATCAGATGTATATCTGGGCAATTTCAAAAAATCGACTGGTGGTGGAGAAACAATCCATTAGCAATCAGCGGCTGGTCGAACGTGTGAACTATTTCAGAAGTGCAATGAAAAATCAACAGGCGGTTAATTCCATAGCCCGAGAGTTATACGATCTTCTTATTGCACCATTGGAAAATGAACTATCGAATCACAGGTATTGCGTTTTCGTTCCCCACGGGGTTCTGCATTATTTGCCATTTGCAGCATTGATGGATGACAATAAACACTATTTGATTGAAAACTATGCGCTCTCACTGGTACCGAGTTCAATGGTCTTCTTGATTTGTCTGGAAAAAGGCCAGAATTTTATCGATGGAAAAAACTGGAGAACAAATATTCTTGCTTTTGGAAATCCCGATTTAAAAGATGCACGTTTTGAATTGCCTTTCGCGGAAAAAGAGGTGGAAAGCATTGAATTGCTGTACCCTGACGTGACTTCATTCATTGGGCAAAATGCAACGGAAACCCGGTTCAATGAATTTTGTAATGAAGCGAATGCCATTCTTCTTTCCTGCCATGGTGAATTCGACGCGGCAAATCCTTTGTTCTCGTCGCTGCTGTTATCTGCAGACGATGCGAACGATGGATTCTTGCAGGCGCATGAGATATTTGGCCTGGAAATGGATAGCTATCTCATTGCCATGAGTGCGTGTGAAACCGGTTTGGCTTCTATTTCGGTCGGCGATGAGGTGATCGGACTTTCTCGTAGCTTCATTTACGCGGGCGCATCGTCGCTGCTATCCAGTCTCTGGAAGGTTGATGATTTAGCGACGGCTGTCATGGTCAAACGGTTTTTCAGGTATTTGAAACAAGGGCATTCACGCGCGCTCGCTTTGCAACTGGCATTGAATTTTGTGCGGACTAAAATTAATAGTCATCCAGTATATTGGGCGGCTTTTAATTTAACAGGAGATTTCAGGTAAATTAATTTCATAATATTTTCCTTGACTAATATTAAATTATTATTATATTATATGCCATGAGAGTTTATTGATTTATGTGTAATGTGAAGAAATGGCATATAGATCGAAAAACCGAATTTCATAATAAAGAGTTCTGCAGAATAATGAATAGAGGCATTTTCATTGATCAGATAAATGCGATCTGTTCAAATTTTTGTTCAAAAAATGAGTAGCATCATAAATCATTTTTTTATTTTGCAGAAATCTAAACACTAAAAATGAAATAAGGAGGTGAATTGGAATGAGGAAATTATGGTTTGTCGTTGCATTGATTCTTTTGGTAACCATACCTTTGATGGTGATGAATGGGTGCTCAAAGAAACAGGAAGCTGAGACAGAAACGCAACAAGAAGAAATGCAAGAAGCGCCAGCTGATACGACTGCACCGGACACAACAACGGCACCTCCTCCACCAGCGCCGGAATCGTAAACTTCTGGTCTTTCCATTGCATGAGGGAGGTATATTCAATTTTTTTGTAAAAATCATAAAGGAGAGAGACAATCTCTCCTTTATGTTATTACCCAGCAACTTTTGCAATTTTTGCAAAAGAATTCTATATGAAATGGTCATCTATTATTATTTGTGGCTTCGCTCCGCTGGGATTTTAGAATAATCTTGAATATGCTTTCTGCAATCCTTTCAAAAATCATCGGCACCTACCAATACTTTGCTGATGCCCCTAACTTATTTTCCACACGAGTATAACCCATATTATCCATTTTCAGTATTGATTTTTCTCCCAAAATTAGTAAACATTTCACGGCCTTTGGACGATAATAAGATTACAATTCCATGATTTATTGAATGTAGATTACTGCGCATCAGTTATGCAAGACTATTCAAATTTATTGCTTTCTTCCATTGAAAAAAATGAGGTAAGAAAAATAATAAAAACCGGAGGTGTTGTAGACGACTTCAGAGTTTTAATCCAGGAAATATGTGCTGGCATGGAATTAGGCGATACAGGAATTAAAATTGTGGTGTTAAAAAAAAGTCATTTGGGAATTGAGCTTTTGAAATGGGGAATTTATGAATATCCATTTCAACTTAATCACTCAAGTTTGGGACAAAGCGCAGGCGCTCTTGACACACTCATTTCAAAGCTGAACATCCGCGGCGCGAAGACTGCTCTATCAATGAATAATGGTGTGCATCTACAGTACATTGCTATGCCCATTATTTCGGATGAAGGATTCGTCGCCAGAGTTCGAGAATATCTTGGGCCAAATTACGTGGGAAATGAACACAGCGATATCTATTTTTCGAGGCCGTACGGAATAATCCGGGATCGCGCCGGGGCGATTGTGAAACATGGAATCGCGGCTATTGCAGATGAATCGTATTTTAATGAGACGATTCAATTGATGAAAAATCAATCTGTTGACTTGCGTCGCATGGAATCTTCCTGCATGGCATTGATGGATTTGTTTGATATTCCCACGGCTTTTACAGAACCGTATTGTTTGATTGATCTGGGCTCATTATCTGTGCGGATTAGTATTGTTCAAAATAGAAGAATTATCTTTCACAGAACGGTATATTCAATTGATAAATACCTGACGAAGGAGCTATCAGAGATATATCAAATTCGGCAGGAATTGGCGGAGAGAATTAAAAAGAAAATGCTCTTTTCAGGGGGGGATAGCGATGAACAAAAATTAGTTGAAGAACGAATATTTGAAATGACAGAGCCCATTTTGTGCATTTTGGTGGATGAAATAAAATCGACATTTCGGATATACAAACATGAATCAGGTAAAAATGTAAATAAAATAGTATTGACCGGGGGTGGTGCACTTATTTCAGGAATTGATAAATTCCTGCAACTCAAACTAAATATCGATGTTGAAATTGGCAAAATTCGCCATAAAATCAACTTGCATGAATCTGTCGATGAAAAGGAGTTCCGATTGTATGCAAGTCGATTAACTTCTGCAATCGGTGCGGCAAGGAATGAATTAATTAACAATGACGAACACAGTATAAATTTATTTGGTGACCGGATGAAGTCGAATAGAAATGTACAAAACAGAGTGAAAGTGTGGGTCATATTGTTCGTGATCCTATTCACGGGTTTATTCATAAGAAATGATTTGAACATGAGAAGCATAGAATATCAAAAAAATATTCAAACATGTGAAAAAATATTGAGAGATTTGGAGAAAAGAATAAACCATTTATCAGACGCGCAGACTCAGTTGAAGACTGCCTCACATGAAACACGAGATTTAGACAGGATGAAAACCAGCCAAATTCTCAGGAAGCTCGGCAACAACCTGCCGCCATCGCTGTGGCTCGAGAGAATGAAAATTGAGAATGAGCCGAATCAGTCAGTCGATGCATTGGTCAAAGTGAATGTCCGTTCGCGTGAGAAGAGTGCATTTAGGAGGGTTTTTCAATTTGAAGGACGGTCCATCAATAAAGCCGCAATCAGGGATTTTTTGAATCAAATAGAACAAATGTCTCAGTGGAATAAAGTTACTTTGAAAAAAATTGACTGGGTCGGTTCGAGCGATGATGGCATTTGGGAATTTACAATTCATGTTGTCCAGTAATGGTGATCATTTAGTATTTTAAAATTGACATAAAAAAGTGAGTAAAATTGTCGACAGGTGAAATAAGATGAATAAGAATAAGGTGGTATTCGGCGCTTTAGGTTTTTTGGTTTTGGCGATCGCTGCGTGGAGCATAATTCCTCCCGTATTGAAAATGCAAGACCAGAAACAAGCGGTGCTAAAATTAGAAGAAAAATTAACCGAAAAATTTCAGGAGCTTAAGGCATTGGAACAGGTAAAAGTGAAGGTTGACAAGACCGTTGAACTCAAAGAAAAAGTGAAAAACGATTTGGATTTTCTGGAAAAAATATTAAAATCAAAAGAGAGTTTCCCTGAAATAAAATTCGAAACCGTTGAAGTCTTGAATAATTCAAACATGACTGAATTGAAAGAGGAAAGCTATCCCATTAAAATACGAATGAAAGCCCAATTTAGCAAAATTGGTGATTACCTTGTATATTTGGAAAGCTGTTTTTCATCAATTCAAATAGATAAACTGGATGTATTTCCTGTGGCTGATGACAAGAATCTAATTTGTGCAAATTTGCTGGGTGTTATTTCTCTGTAAAATTTCAGCGCTTTTTGAATGAAAAACTGGATGTTTGGTGAGGTGAGAAATGAATATACGAAATAAACAATTGAATCTATTTCCGATTCGAATATGCTGGATTCTTTTTTCCATACTTTTTGTGATGAATAATGCTGTATGTCTTGCACAAGTATTGTCAAACATTGATTCTTCGGGCTATGAAATATCCGATACAAAAAATGATTCAGATGTGGTTTTGTCCAACCTGGTTTTTGATCTGAAGGATATTTTAGCAGATGAATACTGGGGACGCAATCCTTTTTTGCCCTATGCAAATTTACGAGGGGGAGAACGGATCGAATTGAATTCAGTTCAGGCGGATAAAAATGATCGTGTTTTTTTTCTCGAGCAAATATATTGGATACGGAATGGTAAGCGGGCAATTATAAATAAACAAAAATTAATGTCAGGCGATACGATTAAAGGATATCGTATCAATTACATTGGTGAAAAAGTTGTGATTTTAAAATCAAAGAATGACTACGTTGTGCTTTCTCTGAATGAATGACAGATATATGGACAATCTTATGGAATTAAACGATAACAATAATCAGGAACCGACGCGGAATAACTTCAATTTCGAAGAACAGTTCGAAGATTTGTGCCGAATTTATGAGATTGGGTGTAATCTCATCGACAAGGTGAATAATAAACAGGAATTGATGGATGCAATACTTGATGAATATATTTTTCGGTTCGATGAAATGCCCGGTACGGATATCAATAAAATCGCCCGGGACAACGGGGACTCTGAAATTCGAAATAAATTGAAATCGCTTGTTATGTTTGCGACACAGGCGGTCGCGCTGAGAGAAAAAGCAATTTTATACAAAGAACTGGAGTTGAAAAATCAGCAATTAATCCGCACGAATGAACAGCTATTGGAAAGAAATGAACAACTGATTCACCTGAATGAGCATTACCTGAATATGTTGTCTTTTGTGTCGCATGAATTGAGGAGTCCGTTGATTTCAATTCTGGGGTACGCTGAATTGATGAATGACAGATTGCTGGGCGAAATCAATAAAGATCAAAATGATGCGCTTCAGGTAATTCGGCGGGTGGTGAAAAATTTGATCAACATGACTAAAAACTATCTGGATTTATCCAAAATGGAGGTTGGAAAGTTAAAATTGCGGCGTGAAGTCTGTAATTTAAAAACAGGGATAATTGAGCCTGTTCTTGTGGAGATGAAAGAACAGTTTACCCAGAAGGAAATGAAAATTGTATGTCAAATGAAAGTAAAACAAGAGAATTATCCGCTCAACGTTGATCGTGAAATGATGAAGGTTGTCTTCACGAATATTTTTAGTAATGCGATTCGATATGGCAAAAGAGGAAGTGAAATTTTGTATTCCATAAATGGCGATGATAAATTTCATAAAATAGAAATATTTAATTACGGACCGGGTGTTTCGCATGACAAGCTGGACAGGCTATTCGATAAATTTTCGAGATTCAGCGAATCGTTTGATGCTGAAACCGAACGTGGTACCGGACTGGGATTATACATTTCAAAGAATATCATTGAAATGCATCATGGCGAGGTTTGGGCAGAATCACAAAAAGGCGAGTGGTTCAAGGTTTTCATCCAGATTCCGAAAAATTAGGGGAAATCAAACGTGAAAGAAAGAAAAGTTTTTATCATAGATGATGATGCACATACCCAGGAGTTGCTAAAGAATGTGTTCGAGAGCGAAAACTATTTTGTGGTGGTCGATGAAGGAAATAGCGATGTTTGTAAGCGAATAAAAAATGCTGAGCCGGACATCATTTTGCTGGATTTGCTCATGCCGGAAAATAACGGCCTGGAAATATTCAAGCAGCTCAAACAAGATCCTGCGTGTGTGTCGATTCCTGTTGTAGTGTTGACTTCGCATCAAAATTTTAACAGCAAAATTGAATTGCTTAGAGAGGGTGTGCTGGATTATATATATAAGCCATTTCGAAAACAGGAATTACTGTATCGCGTGAAAAACTATATTGAATTCTGTTCTCCGGGCAGCAAGCAATTGATGGATGAAAAAGTAATATTCAATCAATTACAGGAAATATCTATTTTTCGAAAGACAGATTGGATCGAGCCAAAAGTGAGTAAGGCAAGCATCAGCGGCTATGTTTACCCTGATGTGCAAGTCGTTGCGCATCAGTCGGTTCCGGGAAGAGAGCGTGAACTGCTGGAAAAATGGGCTTCGGAAGAAATTATGAAGAGAAAGCTTGTGGACGTGGTGGATGTTTGCCCGGTATGTTTTCATTACACCATTTCCTTTCGAGATGTTTGTCCTAAATGCCAGTCAGTGAATTTTGAAAAACAGGAAAAAAAATCAACACAGGATAAGGAAAAAAAGGAATATTCATGTAGCGAATGTGGAGCATGTTTTGAAATACCATCCGTCTCGTGTCATTGTCTGAATTGCGATGAAAAATTCGATTATAAAAAAATAATTCCTCAGCGAATCTATGCCTATCAATTTCTAAGCGAGTCCTCAGCTTCAGAAGAAACAAAAGGAATTGAAATTCACCCATTGAATATTGAAGAAGTAACTCAACCTAAAATTATCCAGCAGGTTGAAAATAAAAGTGCCGAAGGAAATGGGTGGTTGATTTTGGACTGTATACCAAAGGCATTTGAGCAATCAAAAGTGAATTATATTGACTACGATCAATTGAAAATGAAATTGTCCCGCTTGATTGAAAATGCTGCTCCGGATGGGACCAATATTACCGTCATGTCTCTCGGGATACAGCATTTTGAAAATTACTATCGGAGATACAACGCAGAAATAATGGTCCGTTTGTTCAAAAATATTATCACGGTAATTCATAAACATGTCAGGAATTTTGATGTGCTCAGTTACAGCGCAGATCAGAAAAATATTTTGTTGATGCTGCCGAACACTCATCTGACGCTGGCGAAAATTATAGCAGATAGAATTCAAAACCGATTGAATAGAATTCAAACCACGTTTCAACTGGAAATACAGCTTGCAAGTTTTCCACAGGATGGAAAGAATGCCGACGAAATACTCACCATGATGGAAATGGGGATTGAAAAAATTAATTCTGATATCTCATTTTGAAATCATGAGGCGATTCCATTTCTGATTAAATTTCACTCTCGGGGATTCAGTAACGTGCTTTTCTCTGCACTTCTTCTATGATGACATCCATACCTGAATATTTCCACCAAATATGAACTACATTTCACTTTGATTTGTATAATTAATTTTGTACATTAATTTTAATTTGTCATTTTTAAACTTTGGGTAAACCAAAGGCCTAAACAGCTTTTTTTCTGAATCGAAAAAGTAGAAATAAAAAGCAATCTCATTAACGGATAGAATTAGCCCGACTATCCCGCCAATAGCATTTAAAAGTAAACCTCTCTCATTATGGTACGTTCGATTGACCGTATTGCGATAATTGGTGCCGGTCGTTTGGGTACGGCGCTCATAAAAGCCTTGGCCGAACTTTCGCAATTTCGCATTTCTGCTATTATTGATAATAATAGAATACATGCAGAAAAATTCTCCAGGATATTGCATGAAACTGTTTTGTCCGATCAGTTGATCGATCTTGAGCCAGTGGATACAATTTTCATTGCAGTGCCGGATGATGCAATACAGTCGGTCGCGGATGAATTAACACAAATTGCAAAGAAAACCAAAATAGCGAATTTCGTCTTTCATATGTCAGGATCATTGCCCAGTGATGTGCTTGATAATTTAAAGCGCTATCAAATCGAGATAGGCAGCATGCACCCGGTGCAATCATTTTCCGGTCTGGAAGATGATGAGAACAGGTTGAAAAATATATATTTTGGCTTGGAAGGAACGGAGAATGCGATAGATAGAATGGCTCAATTTGTGAAAATCCTGTGTTCTCATTACATCCTGATTCCCTGTGAATCCAAACCATTGTATCATTTGGCTTGCACGATTGCCTCAAATTACATCGTTGCACTGGTCAAACCTGTCATCGAAATTTTTGAGAAAATGGGTTACCCTGAAACAGAGAGCAAAAAAATATTTTTTCCGCTTGTATACAATTCACTTGAAAATATAATGGAAAGGAGTGTAAATGAAGCATTAACAGGGCCGATAGCAAGAGGGGATGAAGGAACAATTGAGAAGCATATTCAAATACTGAGAAAATTTCTTCCTACCTATGAAGATTTCTATAGGGAATTGGGAAAAATAGCACTCGATTTTGAATCGGTCCGCAGTACGCTGTCGGCAGAAACAACCAGGAAAATACGACAACTTTTGAATGACAAGGATGAAAACGATGATTGAAAAATTAGCTGACTACCACATTCATACGTCGTTATGCAACCATGCATCAGGAACAATGCGACAGTATGTAGAAGCCGCTATTCAGGCAGGCTTGAAAGAAATGGGTTTCTCGGATCATAATCCATTTGTGGATAATTACGTGAGTGATTACCGCATGCGTCCACGCGATTTTGAGATTTATATGGATACAATAGACGATTTGAAAACATCTTACCCTGAAATAGTTATTAAAAAAGGGATTGAACTGGATTTCATTCCGGGAGCCGTGAATTATATTTCGAATTTTGCTGAAAAGTATCAATTCGATTATATCATTGGAAGTGTTCATTATCTGGAAATGAACGGAACCAGAAATGTCACCTATCTGAATGATATTGAAGATAAAGACAAGGCGCGTATGTTTAAAATATATTTTGAGACTGTTTCCAAAGCAGCCAATACAGGTATTTTTGATATTATCGCACATTTCGATTTGCCAAGAAGGTTTTGGGGCGATCTGCCTGAGGAATCTTATCAACACGCAGAAAAAGCTTTGGAGACAATTAAAGCGAATGATGTATGCATTGAAATTAATACATCGGGATTCAGAACCAAATCTGTTGAAGAGCCGTTTCCCGGAAATCATATTTTAGAAATGGTGAAGGCCCTGGACATCCCTGTAACACTGGGGTCTGATTCTCATACCCCGGACGATGTTGCAAGCTATTTTTATGAAGCAGTGGATCTGCTGCAAAGTATGGGGTATAAATCTGTCAATAAATTTTCAAACCATATAAGAAACGCAATTTCGCTGAACGGAACCTGATAGAATACCGGAGGGAGTATGTTATTACGAAAGGCGGTGCTCTTTATTCTGGCGCTAAGTCTTTTATTTAATTGCGGAAAGAAAAAATCTGAAATTGTAGACTGGAGTCCGGCGCAATCCAAAGCCGGCGAGCCAGTGACCATTACTTTCAGATCTGAAAAATCGGAACATTTCAGGGCATCATCCGATTCGGTTTTCATTATCTACCAACTGCAAAATGCCAATAATTCGGAAGTGCAGCGAATTTCAATGCAAGGTCGGAATGGTATCTGGCAGACCGAAATTATGACTGAACCAGAATATTTGCTGTTAAACTTTAAGTTCGAAAACAATCAGGGGCTTGTTGAAGATAATGCGAAAAAAAGATGGACGATTTTTCTTCGAGATGAAAACAGTGCCATTCGGAAAGATAGTCATTATCTGGTTGGCGAATATCTTAGTCAAATAGATCCGTCTCAATATCCCTTCAGCCGGATGAAAGCCATTGATGAATTCGAGAAAGAACTTGAATTATACCCTGGAAATTATAAAACATGGTTCGACTTGTGGTATTCACAGATTTCGACTTCGAATGAAAAGCGTGCAGCGCTGGATCGAGTTCGTCAACAATTCGATAGCCTTAAAACAATCTCACAGCCCGGACCTGAATTCTATCATTTAGCTTTTCGCACCAATTCGATACTTCTCAGGAACAGAAGTGAAGCTGAGAAATATGCGAATATGATCATCGGGGATTACAAAGATTACAGCGAAGCAGAATCTATCGAATTATCCTTAATCTATCTGAACCATAGCAATGATACGGCCAGGCTTGTTACTGAGTTGAAAAAAATTGCAAATCGCGCAACAGATGAAAAAATGCTCCGCAATCTTAATTATCAATTGGGAAGTCTTTTTCGACAGCAACGCGATGTTGAAAATTCGATGAAACATTTTCAGAAAGTCATTGATATTGATAAAGATGATATAGCGGTTCGACTGTCGCTTGCCAGATTATATCTTGAACAGAAAGAATATGATGCCGCATGGAAAATGGTTGATGAGGCCGAGGCAAATTGCACTGTTGAAACATTTATTCAGTCCAATCCGTGGGAAAGCCCTGCACAAAGAGAATCATGGCTTAATTTGAATCGCTGTCAGGTTTATTCAACACGGGCTGCAATGTATTTCGAACAAGAGGAATTTGCAAAATCGATTGGGAGCAGAAAATATGTGTTGAACCTGGGAACGCCTTTTCCTGCATTTGAGTGGACCAAAATTGGCGATACCTATGTTGAAATGAATGAACTGGACAATGCACAGGTCGCTTATCTGAAAGCTGTGAGCATCAATGAAACACAGGAAGAAGCGAAAAATTCACTGAAGAACATCTTTCGACAAAGAAATGGAACAACTGCAGATTTCAATCGTTGGCTGGATGAGGAGGTCGAAAAAACAATCAAGGCAGCGGCAAAACAGGCGCCTGACTTTGAATTGCAGGATATTGACAACAACTTCGCCCGGTTAAACGAACAACGTGGAAAGGTCGTTGTGGTCACATTCTGGGATAGCTGGAGTCGGGAATTTCAGCAGGAATTGCCGCACCTCAATTCTTTGGTGGAAATTTATAAAGATCAGCAACGCGTTGTTTTCTGGGCAGTCACTGCGGAAGCGCCGGTGTCTGTCACAAAATTTATTGCAAAGAATCCGTTCAAATCTCGGGTGTTTCATTCCGGATATGATGTGAAAAAAATGTACGATATTATCGGTGTTCCCACGCATGTGGTTATTGATAGACAGGGGAAAATTCGGTTCACCCATATTGGTTATTCCGGCAATTTGATAGAGAAGTTGCAGCGAGAAATTCAGTCATTGCTGGATGAACCAAAAAATCTGTAATTCCCATGAATTAACAAAAAATAATCAGTTAATTAATGTTTTTCTTGATTTGCAAAAATGAATTTTGAAATAAAGAACCGTGGGTTCTACGAAAACCTTGAGCAGAAGAATCTGTCTCCTTACGCCACCAAAAGCCGTGGCGCTCACGGGACGAGAATTCATCACGAGTCAGAGCACACGTATCGCACTGCTTTTCAGCGTGATCGGGATCGCATTATTCACTCCCGTGCTTTTCGGAGATTGAAACATAAACAGCAGGTATTTCTGATAAGCGATGGTGACCACTACCGCACACGCATTACCCATACGTTGGAAGTGTCTCAGTTATCGCGGACCCTGGCCAAGGCGTTAGGTCTGAATGAAGAACTGGTGGAGGCCATTGCTCTGGGGCACGATTTGGGGCACACCCCGTTCGGCCATATTGGCGAGGTGGTGCTTAACGATATTCTTTCCGGCAAAGACAATCTGGATGGATTGCTGCAAAATGAAAATATCGGGGGATTCAAGCACAATTATCAAAGCTTGCGCGTTGTCGACCGCATTGAAAAAAAGTATCATTTCGATGGCCTCAATTTAACGTCGTCCGTCCGTGAAGGCATTCTGAAACATACGCGACTGTTGAGAGATTTCTATTCATATCCCGACTTTGAACCGAAGGGCTTGAATTTTGAAACAGATGTCGCTTCCACGCTCGAAGGACAGGTTGTAGCAATTTGCGATGAAATTGCCCAGCGAACGCACGACCTGGAGGATGGAATCATTGCCAAACTGGTAAATTTAGATCAGGTTCGTCAGGTGGAAATTATTCACCATGTTGAAAAAAAACTGGCTGATAAGGGAATCCCGCGCGATGATAGCTTCGGGTATAAAAACCGCCTGATTAATGCGTTGATCAACGAATTGGTTGATGATGTCGTTTCAACTACCTTGATTAATTTGAATAGATTTTATCAGCAAAAAAACAGACTTGAATTTTTTGATGAAGAGATAGTCAGGTTCAGTGAAAACATTGATCCGCTTCAATTGGAGCTCGATCGTTTCATAAGCAGGGAAATTATTTTCAAACGAAATCAGGATGATATCAATCGTTCGAATAAAAAAATCGTGCGGGATCTGTTCATTCATTTCATGAAAAATCCGGAGCGAATTCCCAGGTATATGGCGAAACGATTTAAAACCGATCATCAAGGTGAAGTCAGTTCAAATGATATTGTTGAACGTCCTGTGAATATACGAATTATAGCGGATTACGTTGCAGGAATGACTGATCGCTACGCCATGCTGGAATTGAACAAATTTAAAAATTAATTGAAATTAAACGATAATAAATAAAGCAGTAACGGACTTTTATATTCACAATTCAAATATTAAATGAATATTAAATTTGAAAATGTCTGCTATCACTACAACGGCAAATTGCCGAACGAGCAGCACGTTCTGAAAAATATCAACCTTGAAATATCGGGTGGTGAATTTGTTGGCATTATTGGCCCAACAGGGTCAGGCAAGACAACGCTGCTTCAGCATTTTACAGGTCTTTTGAAGCCAACTTCCGGACAAATTTTTGTTGATGGAGAAAATATTTGGCGTAAGAATTATCCCCTGAAAGAACTTCGAAAAAAAATTGGACTTGTGTTTCAATTTCCTGAATCTCAATTGTTCGAAGAAACTGTTGGAGCAGATGTAGGTTTTGGTCCAAAATCATTGGGATTAGATGATGGTGAAATCGAACAGCGAGTTGATCAAGCGCTTGCAATGGTGGGCATGAAAAAGGAGGAAATGAAAAATCGTTCTCCGCATCAATTGAGTGAGGGCGAAAAACGTCGGATAGCCATTGCCGGCGTTTTGACCATGGCGCCGGCAATGCTGGTCCTGGATGAACCCACGGCATGTCTGGATCCGGCCGGGATCAAATTGATTGTAAATATTTTAAGGCAACTGCACAAAGTGGGAACCACGATTGTAATGATTACGCATAATATCGATGTGATATCCCAACTGGCCGAGCGAATCATCATCTTAAATGCAGGAGAAAAATATTTCGATGGCGCCGTGACAGAAATATTCTCAGGGGACAATCTTTTGTCGAATATCGATCTGGAAATTCCACGCGTTATTCGGTTGGGCCGACATCTGTTTGAGGAGCATGTGATTGACGATAAAAATATTTTTTCAATGGATGAATTGAAGAAAAAAATTACACAATTATAAGAATTGACCGACGTTTATACAGACTGATTTGTTTTCGAACAAAAAGTGATCGAATTATGGTCAACGTCATTTTTCTGTAACAAAAAAATCGATCTCAGTTCACACTGAATATTTTCAGGTCAATAAGTAGAAAATGTAACTATAATTATAGTATTTTCAAGGTAGTTAAGTGATAGAAATATACTAATTAAATTTCAAAACAATAAGATAACATTGTAAATATTGATTGCATGTAATAAATGGCACGATTGTTGTATAAGATAAAACAAATTTAACACACACTCTGTATGTTAAAGTAATTTAGCTATTGGCCGATAATTTTTATAGGGTAAGCATCTTTGGTCAAGCATCTCAACAGCCCCAACGAAGTTTTGTAGTCAAGGCATCTATGGATTCGCAACCTAAACTTGGTTGGGGTTGTCTATTTTTAACTGGAGTCAGGAAAAGTAAAAAGTTAAAAAGGAAACGGGGCCAGCATGAATAATTTCGCTGAGGAACTTGATTTAAGCTGGGCAGAGACCAGCTTGGAAGCTCCTGAGGAAATAACACAGAGTTGGGGAAAAAATTTTGGTTTTGATTATTATTATCCATTAGTCAGCCGAAGTTTTCAAATAAAGGAGATTTTGCGGCTCATTAAAAAAGTCGCAAAAAGCAATGCAAGTATATTAATCCAGGGTGAAACCGGCACCGGCAAAGAACTCATTGCCGGATTGATTCAATTCATCAGCCTTCGGTCGAATAAACCGTACGTTAAAGTGAATTGTGCCGCGCTTCCTGAAAATTTGCTGGAGAGCGAGCTATTCGGACACGAAAAGGGTTCGTTCACAGGCGCCTATCAGACTCGAATTGGCAAGTTCGAACAGGCAAATACCGGCACGTTATTTCTGGATGAGATTGGCGACATGAATCTCTCCACCCAGGCAAAGATACTTCGTGTTTTGCAGGACCAGGAATTTTCTCGCGTTGGCGGTAACAAGACCATTAACGTGGATGTGAGAATTATTACCGCCACGAATAAAGATCTATGGCAGGAAATTGAATTGGGTAATTTCCGCGACGATCTTTATTATCGGTTGAATGTTGTCACAATTAATGTACCTCCGCTTCGGGAGCGCAAGGAAGATATCCCGCTCATCGCAGAATTTTTTCGGAGAAAATTCAGCAGTGAATTGAGAAAACATACGCGGGGTTTCACCGAAGACACCATGCGCCTGATAAAAAATCATCACTGGCAGGGCAATATTCGGGAACTGAAAAATATTATTGAACGCGCTGTGCTGGTGGTCGAAGAGGGCGAGATGATTATCGCGGACGATCTCTCATTGACCGGTAAAGATTATTTCGCCGCAGGTGGTCGGGATCGACGCAAGAGCATTGGAGAGAATTGGGGTTTTAACACATTGAAACTGGAAGAACTTGAACGCGAAGCAATTTTGCAAGCGCTGGAAATCAGCCATTGGATTCAAAAAGAAGCGGCAAAGTTGCTGGGAATATCTCCACGTTCGCTAAATTACAAAGTGAAGTACCATGGCATCACCCATGGAAGCTGGAAGAAAAATATTTAAAATCATATACGAGTCTATTCTTAAAAGCCTTCAGATAATGAAGGCTTTTTTGTTTTTATGGGGGATTCACTTAACAGGTGGAAATTCTACCAAGGAAGATATGCAAATAGATCTGACCAAAAGCGATAACATTGAATTATCGCTTATTCACAGGCAGCCATTTTAATTCATTTCTCACCATTTTATGCTGTTAAATTAATTCCTTCCGCATCATACACATCAATATGTTTCAGTTTACAATATTTTATCCAAGTCTATAAAAATCAAACTCATGAGAATTCGATAATCCTCAAGTGACTACCCCAAAAATGGTTCTTATGTCCATAATCAACGTTAGAATGTGACAAGAACTAAATATATTTTGGAGAAATAGAGTTCTGCAAATTAACAGTACCTCAGTTCCTCACTATCCTTCGAATATGACAATAATTATAAAAATTTCATAATCGGATTTATTAAACAAAAAATATTACATGACGATAATATTATTAGTAAATATTACAGAATAGTATAATATCAATGTTATGCAGAGAAATGCAAAATTGACATAAGTATAGGATAAAACATTTCAAAAACGAATTACCTACGCGTAATAATATGGAAATAAGACAATTAAATAAGATGAACTATGTTATTTAAAATAAAACAATTATAAAGGAAGAAAAAAAATGGCATACTTATTGTGAAGTAATAATAACGTGTATAACGGTAATTCAACACATATTTCTTTCTATCAATTAAATATTGGAGTTCAATTTAATTCTGTAACGGGTATAATAAGAGGAACCGGGTGAAGTTCTAAGGGCTGCTACTATGATTAAACTGAGACGATTGATGAAGAGAGCGGGGATTATGGTTGCTTTGTTGTTTTTGCTTACTAAAACAGCGAGTGCCGGAGAATTAACAGTAAGTTGGGATGCAAACGCGGAAAGCGATTTAAAAGGTTATAAATTGTATTATGGCACATCAACAGGAAATTACAATACTGTTGTTGATGTGGGCAACGTAATTAATTACAATTTGACCGGGCTTTCCGAAGGTGAAACCTATTTTTTCGCAGTGACTGCATATGACACTGCATATAATGAAAGCGGATTTTCAGATGAAGTCAGTGCGCAGGTCCAGGTGATTGACGTGACTCCGCCTGAAATTTACGCGGTGAATGTGACAAATGCGACTTCAATACGACTGACATTCAGCGAAGAGGTTGAGAGGGCATCAGCTGAGAATGTGGCGAATTATAACATCAATAATAATGTAACAATCAATTCTATCAGTCTGGATCAGGGAAACCGGGTTGTGCAGATTGAGACATCGCCCCATCAGGCTGGTTCCTACTCGATCGTTGTCAATAATGTGAAAGACCTGGCTCCGAATCCGAATACGATCGCAGCCAATAGCAGTTTTGATTATGCGTATGTGCCGGACGATTTCACACCGCCAACCATAACCGAAGTCCGCAGCGTGGATGAGACCCATGTTGACATTACGTTCAGCGAGGAAGTTGAAAAAGAGTCAGCGGAGACTGTGGAAAATTTTCAGATCAACAACGGAATCACTGTTCAACAGGCAGGTTTGGCTGAAAATAAACGAACCGTCCATTTGGTCACAAGTGCTCATGAGTCTGGAGAAACATACGTTGTAACGGTCAGCAATATTCGGGACGTCTCGGTTCAGCACAACAAAATAGCTGCAAACTCATCAGTATCGTATACGTATTATGCCGATGACAGTATTAAACCAACAATCTATTCCGTAAACATTCGGAATGAAAATTTAGTCGATGTCGTATTTTCAGAAAAAATTGAACAGGCCTCTGCTGAAGATATTTCCAATTATCAAATCAGCAATAATATTAATGTATTGGTTGCAATTCTGGATAATAATCAAAAAACGGTACATCTTTCTACAACAACACATTCTGCCGGTGGAAGCTATGTTCTGACAGTGAATAATATTCTGGATATTGCTCAGACGCCGAATATGATTGCTGCAAACAGCACGGCTGCTTACAGCTATAATCCTAGCGACAGCGATCCACCTGAACTTTTGCAGGTGGAATCTGTGGATGCAACACATGTCCGTTTGACATTCTCCGAATCCCTGGACCGCGAGAGTGCCGAACTTGAAAATAATTATAAAGTGAATAAGGGCGTGAGTGTTATTGAGGCGCTGCAGGATGAGGATTTGAACATCGTGCAACTGGTGACAACTGCGCATACAAGCGGAGAAACGTATACAATTACAGTAAATAATGTAAAGGATCTGGCGCCCGAGCCGAACATCATTGCTGAAAATACGAGTTTGGAATATACATATATTTATCAGGATGATGACCCACCACAGATCATAGATGTCCAGTTGACTGATCCGACGTATGTGGATATTTATTTCAATGAGATCGTTGAGCGGGAATCGGCAGAATTGGTGTCGAACTATTCAATTTCTGATGATATTCAGATATTCGGAGCAATTTTGGATAACGATCTGAAGCTGGTGCATTTGACGACTTCGGCTCACGAAGAAAATAAAACCTATTCGCTTACCGTGAATAATATTCGGGATAGATCGCCAAATAAAAATGTAATTCATACAAACACGACTTTTAGTTATTCCCTGGAAACTGTTGTTGATGCAAGAGTGGCCTATTTGAATAAAGAAAACTATCAGGTTTCATATTTAAATGTTGGTGATGCATATTACGTAGACCGGGAATATAAAATAACTTCAATCCCTGAAACAATGCAGGGTTTTATGTGGATTTCAACCGCAAATGATGACAGGGATAATAAAGATGAAAATTTCCTGAGCTTCATGTTGAAAGAGGACTCCAGGGTTTATGTGGCGTATGACAGCCGGGCAACAAATTATCCCAACTGGCTGATCAATGATTTTCATCGAATTGGCAAAAGTATCGGGGTCAGTGAGTATGCAGATAACCTGGATCTGTGGGAAGGACAATTCGATTCGGGTATGGTGGCTTTGGGCGGTAACATCGCGGAAGGCGCCCAGGGTGTGGAAAGCATGTACGTTGTCCTCGTTGAGTCTGAAAACTCGCTGCGTCCGGGAACACCGGAAAATATGAGCGACCCGTCTTCATTTGGGCCGGCAGATATGTTCCTGCTGTACCAGAATTATCCTAATCCATTCAATGCCGGCACAGAAATCCGATTTCAGTTGCCGAAGAATGTATACGTGGAGTTAACCATTTACAACATATTGGGGCAGACTGTACGCACGCTGGTGCAGGGTCATAAAAATGCTGGTCATCATTTGCTGCAATGGGATGGAAAGAACAGCGACGGATTGATCGTACCGAGCGGTGTGTATTTCTCGAGGCTGGTCATCAAAAGACATGAAAGTCTTGATGGCCGTAATATCGACCGAATATTATACAATAATGTACGAAAGATGCTTATGGTGAAATAACACATGAGGATTCTCAATAGTGACTTGTAAAATATAGAATTAAAATGTTTATTTAGCTTAACATAATAAATTTTATAACGAAAACAAGTTTTTTAAACCCTCTCAAATTAATTTTCCAATCAATCTCCCAATCATAATAGAAAAGCCTGGAGCAGGAAGCCCCGGGTTTTTCTATTTCCACAACTACATATTTTTCACAATAATGTAATATAATTTTTGTAAAAAAGCATTGACTAATAATATTTTATTTTCTATATTCTTAGAATCATTTATATATTATTATTGTCCCTGATAAATTTTATCGAACTATCTGGCAACCTGTCGCTTATGTGCCTGGATTAAAATTGATTTAATGCCATATTTTGAATCCCATAATCTTTAAATCATAAAAAAATGCATTTCCTCAGAAAAAGTTTATTAATCGTAATTCTCTGAAGTGATAAAATGAGCAATTCTCCCAAAATACAATGTCATTTAATATCGACAGCGATAATACTTTCGTTTGCGTTTTTTTGCACACACGTTGCTTTCCCTCAAAATACATCGGTCGTTCAGCAGAATACAATGGAGAATATCAGAACTCAAATGGATATTCAACAACCTGCTGTAGAAACGCAGGATCCGGTTTCCATCTTTGGCCACCAGTTTTTTCGAACGCCGGGAAGGCTGGAGCGAATTCGTTCATTCGGCGGCACCATATTTCCGGGAGATTATCGACTCGGCCCGGGCGACAGGGTGGGGATTTACCTGTTGGGCAAAATTCAAAAAAACTTCGATGTGGTGGTCAATGTTGAAGGCAAGATATTCATTCCAACCGTTGGGGTGATGTCTGTGACCGATCTTTCCATCGACCAGTTTCAAAAAAATCTGCAGCGGCAGTTATCCCGGTATTATGACAATTTTTCACTCAACATCATGCTGATTGAACCGAAACATGTGCCGGTCATTATCGTGGGCGATGTGGAGCGACCGGGCAAGTATTTTTTGAGTTCCCTGAACACCGTGCTCGATGCGGTACTGGTGGCCGGTGGTCCCACGAGCCGGGGCTCGCTGAGAAATATTCAAGTGTATCGCCAGGAAAAATTGCACACCATTGTTGACTTGTACAAATTTTTAATGGAAGGCGAGGCGAAACAGCAAATCTTTTTGCAACCCCAGGATAAAATCGTTGTGCCGCTCATCGAAGCTATTGTCACGGTAAAGGGAGAGGTCAGGCGTCCGGCGCGGTTCGAACTGAAATTTGGCGGCAAAGAGCGCGTGTCCGATGTGATAAATCTCGCCGGGGGATTCACGGATCTGGCATTTCTGGATAAAATTGAAATCAGCCGATTGCTCGCCAATGGCGAACGGTCTGTGCTTTATGTGGATTATCGCCAGATTCAGGAAAATGAAAATTGCGCTGCAAACATTCTGCTAAAGAATGATGACCAGCTCCAGATTTTTTCGATTTTAGAGCAGCGATATCCAAAAAGTGTTTTCATCCACGGTGAAGTGAAAAGGCCCGGCGAATATCCGTTTGAAGAAAATCTCCATATGCTCGATCTGCTCCTGAAGGCAGGAAATTTAACGCGAAGCGCTTATGTGCTGGAATGTGAAGTCGCGAAAATTGATCCCAAAACGCCGACTGAATTCAAAAAAATTAATCTTCAGCAATTGTTGAAAGACCCTTCCAGTTCAGAGAATGTTTTGCTGGAAGAAGACGATCGCGTCTTCATCCGAAAGATTCCTGAGTGGGAGGTCGGACCCACCATCGAGATCAACGGTGAGGTTCAATTCCCCGGCATTTATGCGATCACAGAAGACAGCACCACGCTCTACGAAGTGATGAAAAAGGCCGGCGGGTTCACAAAGGAAGCCTTGGTGCGAGAGGCAACCCTGGTCCGTCGTAGTGCCAAAATGATGATCGACAAGGAATACGAGCGCCTGAAACAACTCACCCGAGATCAGATGTCCGACACGGAGTATGAATACCTGGTGATGAAACAAAACATGCAGGATATCGGTCGCATCGTGGTGGACTTCCATCGTCTTTACATTCAGCGTGATTTATCGGAAGATGTGCTGCTTGAAGATGGGGATGTCATTAACGTTCCCAAAGCGCCAAAGGTGGTTTACATTACTGGCAGAGTCGCCAGGCCCGGGGGTGTGGTTCACGTTGAAGGGGAAAAAATACAATATTATTTGAAAAAAGCCGGGGGCGCCACCTGGGATGCCCGGCTGCGCCGGACCAAAGTGACCAAAGTGACCGGCGAAATTATTGACGATGAAGATGTGAAACGGCTGCGGCCCGGAGATATCATCTGGGTACCGCGCAAACCGGACAGAGACTGGTGGGAAATATTCCGATATACCCTTGCAGTCGCCGCGCAATTAGCAACCGTGTATATTGTGGTGGATCGGGCGTTTGTTGATTAAAAATGGTTTGAATTATGGACAAAGATTACAATCAGGAAGTTGATTTACTGGATTATTTGAAGGTAATTGTAAAGCACAGGAAAACCATCATTCGGAATGTTGTCGTCGTTGCATTTCTGGTGGCAATTGTAAGTTTCGTGCTTCCGAAAACGTATACAGCCAGGACTACCATTTTACCGCCGGAAAACGCGAATTCCGCGAGCATTTTGACCGCGCTATCCAATTCTCCCCTGTCCAATCTGATTTTGTCTCCGTCAGGAACCACATCCGATCTTTACGTGGAAATTGTGAAAAGTCGTTCGGTTCTCGATGCAACACTATTATCAGAGTTTACCTATCCCAAAAATGATAAACATGCCAAAAAGAAAAGGCTGCTATCCATTCTCGATGAAAAAAATCTTGAAAAAGGTCGGATGAAGCTTGAAAAGAATATCAATGTAAAAAGCTCCATGGAAGGAATAATTGTAATTGAAGTGGAGTTAAACGACCGCAATTTAGCGGCAGACGTGGCAAACATGTTGGTAGCGGAACTGGATAGAACCAATAAAGAAAAAAATACATCCCGGGCCAAGAATTCACGGATTTACATTGAAAATCAATTAAAATTAACTGAAGAGAAACTGAAATCAGCGTCTGAGGCGCTTGTAAAATTCAAAGAGAAAAATAAGGCCATATCGCTGGAAGAACAGACTAAAACCGCCATCGAAAATGCCGGCGAACTCAAAGGCCGAATTCTGGTGAAGAATGTAGAACTGGGTGTGGCGCTTCAAACGATGAAGCCGGATAATGTCTACATCGTCAAATTGAAAAAAGAAATCGAGGAATTGGAAAAACAGTACAATTATCTGCAATATGGGGATTCGGTTTCGCTTGAAGAAAAGAAGGAATTCTACATCCCCTTTGCCAAGGTGCCGGGGATTGGACTGGAGCTGGCTGAGCTTGTTCGGGAAGTGAAAGTGCAGGAAACCGTGTGGGAATTATTGAATCAGCAGTATTATCACGCGAAAATTCAGGAAGCGCGCGACACACCCACCATTCAGGTGCTGGACGAAGCCGTGCCCCCGGAATTGCGCACCAAACCAAAACGAAAACTCCTCGTGATTGTCGGTTCATTTCTCACGCTAATTTTGAGTGTTTTTGGCGCATTTGTTGCAGAGTATATTCACAATATTAAAAATGAAGGGTCGGCCAATGAAAAGGCAGCGACCATCTCCCAGGAAATCGGTTCAGACTGGGAAAAGATAAAAGAACTGAAAACAAGTCTTCTTCAGAGGTTCCGATCCGGTGGCATAGGAAAATCAAAGACTCCAAACGAAGAAGAATGAAATTCAATTATGGGACATATTTTATTATTCCGTCATTAATTGGTACTGCATGAAAAATTGAGTTGTCACCCTGATCCCTGCTGCTTGAGGGAGAAGCATAGCCTGTAATCATTGAAAGTCTAATGTAGCTATACAGGGATCTAAGACGACGCCTCTTATAGGAGGTCAAAGATTCTTCAATCCGTTAAAAAGCATCGGATTTAAGAATGATTAACTTCAATCCGATATTATTCGTGGCCTCATTAATAAATGTGACTTTTTTAGCAAAATAGTTACGTAAATTACAGCTTTGCCTGTATAGATACTATTTCTGCCAGATGTTCCCGAAAAGGAGATTGAATGGATCAATATATCGATGAATCGGCATTGATTGGCACGGATGCACACATCGGCCATTTTGTGGTGATCGAAAAGAATGCAATCATTGGAAAAAATTGCACCATTGGAAGCAATGTCGTCATTCATGCCGGTACAGTAATTGGTGATAATGTCCGCATTGACGACAACACGGTAATCGGTAAGCAACCCATGCGCGCTAAACGAAGTATTTTCAAAGCAGAAACATTGCCGCCGGCAAAAATTGGGGAAAATTGTTTAATCGGCGCCCAGGTGGTCATTTATGCCGGCTGTGAAATTGGCGAGCACGTTCTGGTCGCTGACACTGCCGCGATTCGGGAAAATGTAACCATTGGCGAATATTCGATCATCGGACGCGGCGCCACTGTGGAAAATGTCTGTAAGGTTGGCAAAAAATGCAAGCTGGAAACCGGGTGCTATATCACGGCTTACTCGGAAATTGAAGATTACTGTTTTATCGCGCCCAAGGTCACCACGACCAACGATAATTACCTGGGTCGAACCGAGGAGCGGTTCAAACATTTCAAAGGAGTGACGGTAAAAAAAGGAGGCAGGATTGGCGGCGGCGCGATAATTTTGCCCGGCAAAGTAATTGGTGAAGATGCGGTGGTCGCGGCCGGGGCAGTGGTCACAAAAGATGTTCCGGCACGACAGGTGTTTGTTGGCGCGCCGGCAAAATATTTTGGCGATACGCCGACCGAACAATTACTGGAAAACCAGGGGTGGGATTGACGTGAAGATTGTGACGATTGTAGGGGCACGGCCTCAGTTCGTAAAGGCGGCGCCCGTGTCAAAGGCGCTTCGGAAGGAACACCGGGAACTGTTATTGCATACCGGTCAGCATTACGATGAAAACATGTCCCGAATATTTTTTGATGAGTTGGGAATTCCACGACCGGATAAAAATCTTGAAATCGGTTCAAACAGCCATGCCAGGCAAACCGCCGCGATTTTGGTTGGCGTGGAAAATTATCTTCAACAGGAAAAACCGGATCTGGTCGTCGTGTACGGCGATACCAACTCAACACTGGCCGGGACCGTAGCCGCGAGCAAGCTGTGCATTAAAATTGCGCACATCGAAGCCGGGCTCAGAAGCTTCAATCGAACCATGCCGGAGGAAATCAATCGGATTGTAGCGGACAGGCTGTCGGATATGCTGTTTTGTCCCACGGAAACCGCGGTGATCAATCTGAAAAAAGAAGGAATGACCGGCCGGGTTTTCAATGTCGGTGATGTCATGTTCGACGCCGCGCTGAACTTTGCGCCCATGGCAGATTCGAAAAGTAAAATTTTGGAGAAGCTGGGAATCGCGCCAAAAAGTTACGCGTTAATGACAATGCACCGTGCGGAAAACACAGACGATGTTGAAAAGCTAACCGCCATCGTCGATGCGATTGTTGAATCTGAAAAGACGATTGTATTTCCGGTCCATCCGCGGACGCGGAAATATTTAGCTGAAAATAGCCTGAGCGATAAACTGATTCAGGCAGAACACATTATTTTAACAGAACCGGTAAGCTTTTTGGATATGATTTGTCTCGAAAAAAATGCGAGGCAAATTTTAACCGATTCAGGGGGAGTTCAAAAGGAAGCGTATTTTTATAAAATACCATGCATTACATTACGAGCAGAGACTGAGTGGGTAGAAACAGTGGATGATGGCTGGAATTGTCTCGTCGGCGCTGATAGAGAAAAGATAAGTGAAGCGATCCTGAATTTTTCCCCGAATACTCCACAAAAAGGGCATTACGGTGATGGGACGGCAAGTGGAAAAATCGTAACCACTCTGAATTCCTGCGTCTAATTCATTTTTTTATTTAATAAAATACATTCATGTCACATCAATTGAGACATGACATCGTTGCACAAGCATTCTGATATGACAAACTTGGGAGGAGTTATGTCAAATCATGTTCCTTTTTTGGATTTGAAAGCGCAGTATCAAAAAATTAAGAATGAAGTTGATGGTGAAATTGAAAAAGTAGTTGAGAGTTGTGCATTTATCAACGGTCCTGCAACAAAGGAATTCAACAAAAATTTTGCTGAATATTGTGGCGTTGATTACGCGGTTGGTGTCGGAAATGGTACGGATGCTCTATTTCTGGCGCTGAAAGCGATCGGCATTGGGCCGGGCGATGAAGTTATCACTGCACCCAATACATTCATCGCCACAACTGAAGCTATTTCCATGGTTGGCGCGCGGCCTGTTTTTGTGGATATTCACGCGGGGACTTACAATATCGATGTCACCAAAATTGAAGCAGCAATCACCGCAAAGACAAAAGCGATAATCCCGGTTCATTTATTCGGCCAACCGGCAGACATGTCCCCGATTATGAACATCGCACAAAAGCACAATTTGAAAATTGTGGAAGATGCAGCCCAGGCTCATGGCGCCATGTATAAACGAAGGCGAGTGGGCGGTTTTGGCGATGTTGCCTGTTTCAGTTTTTATCCCGGGAAAAATCTTGGCGCTTACGGTGATGCCGGCGCTGTGGTCACGAATAATCAAGAAATCGCCGAAAAAGTGGCCATGCTGGCCGATCATGGTAGTTACATGAAATATCAACATAAATTCGAAGGCGTCAATTCACGGCTCGATTCCCTGCAGGCAGCAGTGCTGAATGTCAAACTGAATTATATTGATGACTGGAATGAGCAACGCCGGCAAAATGCCTATACCTACAACAAATTCCTGAAAGATGTGCCCGGTATTGTCATTCCTTCAGAATTAAGAGAAACAAGACCGGTATATCACCTCTATGTGGTGCAGGTTAACGACCGGGATAAGGTACGGGAATTACTGGCGGAAGATGGCATTGCCAGCGGGATACATTATCCCACTGCCCTGCACGAGCAGCCGGCCTATGCGAAACTGGGATACAAAAAAGGGAGTTTTCCTGTTGCGGAAGCGGCAGTGGTAAATTATATCAGCCTGCCCATGTACCCTGAATTGACAGAAACCATGATTGAACACGTGTGTAATAGCCTGAAAAAACATGCTGCTTAAACAAAAAAGATCAATTTATTTTTCAGCGGTTTTAACACTGTGTTTTCTGTTTTCCATTGCAGAAAAAACAGTATCGCAAACCACCTATGTGCCGCTCAATCATTGGGTTTATCAATATCTGCAGCGACAGGAGACGAAACACATTTTTCGGCACGGCATGCTCTCTTCCCGCCCACTCACGCGGGTACAGGTGGCCGGGTATCTGGCTGAAATTCATCAGTGGCTGAAAAAAGGTAATGAACTGAGCCGGGTTGAGCAGAAACAATTAAATTTTCTAAATAATGAATTTAGAGAGGAACTTACCCAATTTATAGAACATTCAATTGAGTATGAAACAAGGCTCGGCAAGTTACTAAAAAATAAATATGTTAAAAAATATTTACCTCGTATCATCTATAAAAATCAAAGAAATGCGATAAGTTGGAGTGAAGAAAATTTCCGGGTATTTGCCGATCCGATTATTTACCGACAGGCTGCTTACATGGACGCGGATACAGCAGATGCTTTGGGAAAGCACTATTGGGCGACCAATGGCGTTCGTCTTCGGGGAAGCATCGGAAATTACCTAAGTTTTTATGTGGACGCGCGCGATACAAAAGAATGGGGGACAAAAAAATATAAACTCGGAAATTATACGCTGCCGGGACTGGGATTTGTGCGGGCCACGTCGCCGGATTACATTTATCACGACGAGACCGACGCCTACCTTTCCTTCAATTACAAATATGTTGGATTGGTGTACGGGAAATTTAAGAATTACTGGGGGCCGGCCTGTCAGGGCAGTCTCATACTTTCGGATTATGCCACATCATACGATCAGTTCAAACTGGAATTGAATTTTTCAAAATTTCGGTTCACCAGCATCTACGCGTTCCTGATCGATTTCCATGAAAACGTGGATGACATTCTCCAGGAGAAGAAATATTTTGCAGCCCATCGCCTGGAAGTCGCGCCCTGGAAATGGCTGAACATTGGCCTGTCCGAAAGTGTGATGTTCAAGGGACGCAGTTTCGAGCCGGCGTATTTAAATCCCTTCATGTTCTTTCGCAGCGCCGAACACTATTTGGGCAGCCCGGATAATATGATGATGGGATTTGACTTCAAGTTAAACGCCGTCAAAAATATGGCGATTTACGGGGAGCTGCTCATCGACGACGTAATGACCACCCGGCTGGGCACCGATTGGTACGGCAACAAACTGGCTTACACTATCGGGCTGTTTTTCGTCGATCCTCTGACGCTGCCCAATACCGGTTTTCGGGTAGAATATACGAGGATTCGGCCCTATGTGTACACGCACCGGGATGGCATCAATTACGAACATTACGCCACCCGACTGGGCCACTGGCTCCGCCCAAATTCGGATAATGTGTACGTGGCGCTGAACTGGCAGCTATCGAGGTACGCCCGGGCAAGCGTTTATTCCCGATTCCTGCGACATGGCGCCAATTCGGCTGAAAAAAATGTCGGCGGAGATAGTGACCGCGCTCACGGCGAAGGTGACGCAAAATATGTTACCTTTCTGGATGGGAATTTGGAGAGAGAAAAAATGATGGGTGTGAGATTGGAATATGAAGTGGTGAGAGAATTAATCTTAAAATTTGAATATCACAAAATTAATTATCAATTAAATAATTCAGATAAACAAAATCAACATAATATCTTATTTTCATTGTTTCTTAATTATTAATTAATGTTTGTGCAGGGAGAAGACCTTTGACCTTTACATATTATATTTATTACATTATTTAGAATATTTTAAGACTGGTAAGATTATGTCGGTTTCTGCATGGAGAATAAAAAATTTTTTCACATCTGATGTAAAATATTTAGGCTTTATTTCATTATTTGTATTGACGATTGTTGTACTTTACAACAACGGTGTTTCATTTGTTGTATCATTGGGACCGGTATTGCTTATTGCAATATTTTTACTCATATTAAGATTACCGAAATTAGGATTGTATCTAATAATTTTTAATCTTCCATTAAATAAATATATACCAATATTTGGGATGGAAAGTGATAGTTTTTCAGTTTCTGTAAATGAAGTTTTAATGCTATTACTTTTAATCGCTCTAACTTTTAAGAAGCTTTTTAGCGGAAAAATTTCAATCCCAGAGTCTCGTTTAAACAGGCCTATATTTCTTTTAATTCTTTTTAACACTATTAGTTTATTAGCAGCTTATACTGATCTTTCACATTCGAACTATGTTAAGTGTTGGCTTTACTTTTTTCTATGGGCAGAATACTTTTTAATATATTTTTTAATTCTCGACCTTGTTAATAGCAAAAAAGAAGTTAAGTTTATTCTTTTTTTGATGATAATTTCAGGATTGCTGACAGTATGCTCAGCTTTATATCAGCAAATTGAAGGGTCCGCTCTTAGATCAATCGGTACAATTTCGGAATCTGGAAAAACACAATATCGTTTAATTTCTGCGTTCGGATTTTACTCGAATGATTTTGGAGGATATCTGTTAATACTTATTTCGATGCTTATTAATTTATATTTTTATGTAGTGAAAAATAAAAAAGCGCTAATATTATTATTATTATTGCCAACTCTCTATACTTTATTTTTTACATTTTCGAGAAGTGGAATTCTTGGCCTTTTTGTGTTGATTATTTTTCTGATGATATTTCGAAAAGATCAAAGAAAAACGATATTGGTTTATTCCCTATTGGGATTAATTATTTCTCTTTTTATTTTAACGCCAGTATTTGTTCGATGGGCAAATACTTCATATGTTAAAAAAGGAGGTCAAATAATTTTAAAACAAAATATCAGTGAACGGTTGGCGCAATGGGAAGCATCTTTAGATCAATTTACAAAAAATCCGCTCTTTGGAAATGGATTTCATACATACCATTATCGAGAATTGAATTACCAATCACATTTTGGAATTCTTAGATATATTGGTCATGCACACAATGTCTATATAAGATTATTAATTGAATCAGGAATTTTGGGATTAGCAGCATTTATTGCAATTATTTACTACATCTATTCGTATGCTTTTAAATTTTTAAAACAAAGAATAAGCAAAGAACTCGAACTAATTATATTCATTTGTATAAGCTCATTCAGCGCTTATTTAATAGTTGCTATGACAGAAAGTATCTTAACAGTGGGACGGGTGACAGGGCCAATATTTACATTAATTGCGCTCATGGTTGTTATGTCAAGGATAGAAATATCAAGTAATAAAGAATTGTGGCACTTAAAAAGAATTTGAAAGCTACTTTCTTTTATATGTTTCTGATTATATAAAAACTATAGGGTGGGTTAAGCGGTGTCTCTTGCAGTTCGCGTTTCACGGGCGTTTTTTTGGAATCATGCAAATAAGGTTGTGGGATTTTTCTTAGATTTTAGTTTGTCTATTGTTCTAGCCCGGGGATTAGGAACTCATATCTATGGTATTTACTCTGAATTAATTAATGTCGTTGTATTTTTTTCCTTATTTTGTTCACTTGGTCTTGATACGGCTTTAAATGTATATATCCCAAAGTATAGAGATGATCCAAGAAAATTATCAGCACTACTAAAAAGAACGCTTGGATTTTTTGTAATATTCTCTCTATTAATCTGTTTGATTATAAGTTATTTTGGTAGTTCAATTAGCGAAGTTATTAAATCGCCTGATGCGAAAAGTCATATAATTTTTGTAGCAGCTTATTTATTTTTCTATACGTTTATAATTATCGCCCAAGCAATTCTTTTGAGCTTGTTTAAAACCAAATTTTTGTTTTATGCAAATACTTCTCTTAAGCTATTATTTATTTTTGCATCGATTTTTATAATTCGATTCCAATTTGGCCTCAGAGAAATATTAATCGCTTATATTCTGATAAGCGGGATTGCCAGTATCAGCTATTTTTGTAGCTTTCATAGATTTCTTATTGTAAAATCAACCTTAATTGATTCATATAATTATTTCAAGTTTGGTATTACAATTTTATTTACCAAATTTCTTAATTATGTTTTAGGAAGATATTTTGATATTTTTTTACTTGGCTATTTTGGCGTAAGTAAAGAATATATAGGTTTTTATAATATTGCCTTCTCAATAGTATTAGCAATGTCGTTCATGTTTACATCAGGTTTTGCTGGTATAGCATTAACAGCATTTTCTGACTTGGTAAAAAGAAATAATTATCATGGAGTTGTAAAAGGTTGGACAACGATAACTAAAATTTCTGTGTTTTTTTGTTTACCATTATTTTTGTTTGTATTATTGAATGCTAATTTAATCATAACATTAGCATATTCTGATGCTTATCAAAAAGCTTCAATTTTACTTCAAATGTTTGGGAGTTTTTTTCTAATATCAATTTTATTTGGTAGCGGAGCGAATTCTACGGTTTTATATTCTTTGCACAAGGAGAGAACTGTTTTAATATTAAGGTCATTATTGGGAAGTGTAAACATTGTATTGGATATAGTATTAATTCCTAAATATCAAGCCCTTGGGGCTATTTTTGCAACTGGATTGTCAACAGTGTTAATTATTATTGCTGAATATCTTTTGCTAAAGAAGCAAATCAAGTTAATTTACCCTAAATTATTTTTGTTGAAAATAATAAGTGCATCAATTCTTGCACTAAGTATTACAATACTATTGCCATCAGCGGGATTGTGGAGTTTGTTAATTAAGTTGTTGATTGCAACTATGGTATTTATCCTTGTAATTTATGTGGTTAAGCCATTTGATAATGAAGATTATAAAATGGCCAGAGAAGTAATTAAGCCACTAGCAAAATATCTAAGGCCGTTTGTGAGACAATAAAAGAGAATTAAGATTAATTAAATTCAGTTATTTAAAATGTATGAATAAAATGAGAAGTATTTTATTAGGATTTTTTGATGGAAGTTATCAATAAAAATGTGATGAAATATGACGTTGCAATTGCATATCGAATATATCCAGAGGTCTCGAAAAAGCCATTTGTTTACCAAAATAATAAAATTGAATTGGCAAAATTATGCTTAAAATCTTTAAGAAGGTCTCTTGGTAAATTGAACGTGAAAGTATTTGCCCTTTTAGATGATTGTCCTGCTGAATATGAGAAATTGTTTCGATCAATTTTTAATGAAGAGGAATTAATAATTTTAAAATATAATGGGATAGGAAATCGAGCTACATTTGAAAAACAAATTGAAATACTGTTAGATCAAAATTTTTCAGAAAATATATATTTTGCGGAAGATGACTATTATTACCTACCAAATCAATTTGGTGGTATGATAGAACTTTTAAATCAATATCCAAAAGGCATATTCATCTCACCCTATGATCATCCTGATTATTATACATTAGATTTTCATAGAAATAAGCATAGAATTCAAATATTAAATAACAAACACTGGAGGACTGCGAATTCAACTTGTTTAACATTTTTGACAAAAAAGAATGTCCTTAAGATGACAAAAGATGTTTTTAATTCGTATTCCATTGGCAACTTGGATTCAAGCCTTTGGATTAGCTTAACAAAAACAAACCTATTTAATCCAAAATTGTTGTTTGATTTTTTGATAAAAGAGCCTTTTTATCTAAAATCTGTAATGAAATCGTGGGTGCACTGTTGGAAACAAATTCTGTTTGGGCAAAAATGGGAATTATGGATTCCCATACCAACAATTGCAACCCACATGGATGAAATTTATTTAGCACCTGGGATTGATTGGAAGTCTGAGATTCAATCTAAAGTAAAAATGATAGAATCTAAGCATTTTGAAGCAAGGGCAACTCAAAGTGCAGATGAAAATTTGGTATAGAAAAGTGTAGTATTATCGCATTCAATTTTAATAATTCGGGAATGATCAATGGATTCAATCCTATTTTCGATAATTATTGTAAGCTGGAATAGTAGCGAATTGTTGAGAAATTGTCTAAATTCCATTTATTCGAAAATAGATACAGATAATTATGAAATTATTGTTGTTGATAATGCTTCTAATGATGATAGTTGTCAAATGGTTAGGACCGAATTTCCGAAAGTTCGGCTCACTCAGAATAAAAATAATGAGGGATTTGCTAAAGCAAATAATATTGGAATTAGAAACAGCAAAGGAGATATAATACTTTTATTGAATTCTGATACTGAATTAAAATCAAGCGATATTTTAAAACAGGCAGAGGACATATTTATACATAATAAAGATATTGGAATTGCCGGTGTAAATCTTACTTTTCCTAATGGAGTCCCGCAAGCACCTGGTGGAAAATTTATTTCAAATTGGCAACTATTCAAATATCAGGTTTTATTTATGAGTTCTCCCTTGTTCTATAAATTCAAGAGTAAATTGTCAAATCCTGAATCAAAAAAATATTACGATATAGATTACGTTAGTGGCGCATGTCTATTTGTCCGAAAAGATGTCATAAAGGAAATAGGTTTTTTAAATGAAGATTTCTTTATGTATGGTGAAGATATGGAATTTTGCTATCGAGGGAAAGTAAAAGGATGGCGACGTGTGATCATATCTTCGATATATGTGGTTCATCTCAAAGGACAGAGCACAAAAAAAAATGTAGAAAAAGTTTTGTCAAATAGCATTAAAAATAATTGTTATTTAATTGAGTATTTTCATGGGAAAAAAAGTGCCCTATTAGCTCACTTAATTTATTCTATGGGATTATTTCTTAGGTTTATACTCTCTTTTATTAGAAAGGATATTAGTCCTAAGTCATATTGGAAACTATTAGTTGTAAACGCAAAATTAAGTTTCTCAATTTACTAGAGAACCTTTAGTAAATTGAAATATGAAATTGAAAGATAAATAGATGAATGTTTTGATTGATTCAAGATTGGTAATTAACAAAACGACTGGAATCGGTAGTTATTTATCCAATCTGATTGAGTCCATTCTCAATATGGACAAAGAAAATAAATATATTTTATTATTGAAAAGTAAATTATTCCATGGCCATAAAATACGAAAGATAGAAGATAGCAATTTACTAAAAAAATATGTGGATATTCCTGAAGTAAGTTTGTCACAACATGTTAGGGTTCCTCTTGCTTTACAAAAGGAAAGTTTTGATATTTATCATTATCCACATTTTGATTTGCCAATATTTCAGCGATACAACTCTGTTGTCACAATTCACGATTTAAAATATATTATAGCACCGGAGTTTTTTCCTGATTTTGGTTTGGCAAAAAAAATGTATATGGATTTTTTTTATAAATCTTCGCTAAGAAAAGCAAAAGAAATTATTGTAGTATCTGAAAGTACAAGGAATGATTTAATAAGTAAATTTAATGCAGACGAGACAAAAATAAATGTAATTCCCTTAGCATCAGAAACAAAATTTTCGATATTCGAAAATAAAAATGAAATAAAAAATAAGCTCAAAAAAATTGGCATCAATTTTAAATATTTTTTATTTGTCGGAGAGCGAAGACCTCATAAGAACTTGGTTCGAGTAATAGAGGCATTTCATATTTTCAAAAAGCGAACTTCATCAAAACATAAGCTTATTATCATCGGTAAAAGCTATGCGAATTATACTTTACCTGAGGAGAAAACAGTTCAATTAAATATTGAAAATGATGTGATTTTCGCTGGGTTTGTTCCTGACGATCTATTACCTATTTATTATCAGGGTGCTGAAGGTCTCGTATTCGCATCTCTTTATGAAGGATTTGGTATTCCAATTTTAGAGGCAATGTCGTGCGGGATTCCGGTGATAACGTCAAAAATCTCTTCAATGCCTGAGGTTGCAGGGGATGCGGCATTATTAGTGAATCCTGAAAGTGTAGATGATATTGCCAACAACATGGAAAGGATTTATTCTGATTCAACCCTGAAGAGTGAACTTATAAAATGCGGAAAGATAAGAGCCAAAAAATATAGTTGGGAGAAAACGGCAGAAAAAACATTGGCTGTTTACGAAAAGGTATATTTGAATGGAGCGAAAAAGAAAAGTTAGAATTTTACATGTCATTACTCGATTAGTAAGGGGAGGCGCTGATGAAAATACAATCTATAATATTCGAGGAGCGGATAGTAGTCTCTATGAAATTGAATTATTAGTTGGTGGCGAATCCGATCTAAAATTAGTGTCGGAATTATCAGATATACAATGCTATGTTTTGCCAACACTTAAGCGAGATATTAATCCCGTAACTGATCTGGTTGGTTTGATAAAATTAACTCGATTGATTCGAAAAAAAAAATACGAAATTGTACATACGCATACTGCGAAAGCTGGAATTTTGGGAAGAATCGCAGGCAAAATTGGGGGGGCACCAATTATTGTGCATACGCTTCATGGAATAACTTTTCATGATTTCATGAATCCTTTAACAAAAAAATCATATATTATTTTTGAAAAACTGGCAGGACACTTTACAGATTTCTTTATTACTGTAGGAGATGATTTAAAGAATAAATATTTGATGAAAAAAATTGGTGGTGAAAATCAATATCAAACTATTTATAGCGGGTTTCCAACTGAAGAATTTATTCAATCATGCACAATTTCGAATTCAAGGAAGATAGAGGAATTTAAAAAGCTAAAATTACAAAAAGATGATATTGTAATTGGGACAGTAACAAGACTGGAAAAACGTAAAGGGCATACCTATTTATTTCAATCTGCAGTAAAAATAATTCAAAAATTTCCGAATGTAAAGTTTGTAATTGTTGGTGAGGGGCCATATCGGCGACAATTAGAAAGCGAGGTCAAGCGATTCAATCTTCAGAAAAATGTTATTTTTGCTGGATACTGGAAAGATGTAGGTCGAATAATAAGTCTGTATGATATTTTCGTTCTAACATCTTTATGGGAAGGTTTACCAAGAGTGTTGGTTCAAGCCGCTCTTGCCGAGAAGCCTATTGTGACATTCGAGGTTGAGGGTGCCTGGGAAGTCGTCAAAGAAGGCGTAAATGGTTATATCGTACCGTCAAAAAATGTTGAAAAATTAACAGATCGATTGAGTTTATTAGTTTCAGATTTGAGAACTGCAAAAAAGATGGGAGGTCAAGGAAGAAATATAGTTGGCAATAATTGGGATGTCAATGTGATGGTTAAAAATACTTCCCATGTGTATAAAAAACTGCTCAAGTTCAAAAGTTAACTCACTGATTTTAAAGACAAACAAACATCTTAAAATCATAACTAATAATAAGGAAAATCTAAAAAATAAATTAGAGGCAAATCATGATTTTGCTACTTGGCACGTTCTTGCTTGCCTTTACTGTTTCCGTCGGTTTAACACCGATTGCACGAAAATTGGCATTCAGAGTTAACGCATGCGCTATACCAAATCATCGCACCATTCATCGCGGGATTATTCCACAATTGGGTGGAATTCCAATTTTTATGGCATTTTTGGTTGGGCTGGTGATCGTTTACTTTTTCACTGATTCCTCATTTGGACCGCTAAAACGCGAAGCGCTCGTCTTTTTGTTTGGAGCGAGCCTGATATTGGTGCTGGGAATTTATGATGATATTAAGGGCGCAAACGCATATCAGAAATTTTCCATTCAACTGCTGGCTTCTGTCATTGTCCTTTCATTTGGATATAGAGTAGAAGCAGTTGTCAACCCGTTTGGCGAACCGGTATCCCTGGGAATTTTCAGCATTCCGTTTACTATTTTGTGGATCGTTGGAATCAGCAATGCCATTAATTTGATTGATGGGTTGGACGGCTTGGCCGCCGGCATTGGATTGGGCGCCGCTTTAATTATGTTAGGAATTTCTCTGTATTTTGGTAATATATTGTCTGCATTTCCTGCTGCAATTTTGGCCGGGGGAATTGCCGGGTTCCTCATTTTTAATTTTAATCCGGCAAAAATATTTTTGGGCGACTCCGGCAGTCTTCTCATTGGATTTTTGTTGGCCTGTTTTTCAATCAATGGAACATTTCGCAGTGATTCAGCGGTGGCCATTTATATTCCCATGGTTGTGCTGGGTATTCCCATTGTGGATACATTGCTGGCCATGCTGCGCCGATTGAGAAAAGGGATTCATCTGTTCCAGGCAGACAAGGAACATATTCATCACCGGTTGCTGCAATTGGGACTGAGCCACAAGCAGGCCGTTCTGGTGCTTCACAGCGTAAGCATGTTTTGGGGCCTTGTTGGCTTTGGGATGATGGTGATTGATTACCAGTATAGTTTTTTGCTAATGTTTATAATTTTTATTTCTATTATTTTCGGAATGAAGAAATTGGGATTTGGCACGTATTTTCTGGTGAAAAACAGGAAATAGAAAATGCTATTGGGAAATATGCTCATATTGAATTTCTGATTAAGAGATAAATTGTTGTTGACAAATTCAGAATGTTTTGGTATAATTTAAATTGCTCAAAAAATTGGTGTCAATAATTTAGGGAGCGCCACCTGTGCCGTCAGGCACAAAATATGGGTAGCGAAAGGTGGAAGCGATCAAAATCCCGTGCCATACGGGACGGAAGATTCTCTGGATACGCATTTACTACCCGTATTGAAACCCTGACGGGTTTTGGATTCAACGTGTGGCGAGTAGTGATGTTTTTTAGGACAATTATTCGGGGAGCGCCGCCCGTGCCGTCAGGCACAAAATATGGGTAGCGAATGGATGTCACGATCAAAATCCTGTCCCATACGGGACGGAAGATTCTCTGGATATGCATTTACTACCCATATTGAAACCCTGACGGGTTTTGGATTCAGCGTGTGGCGAGTGGTGTTGTTTTTTAGGGCAATAATTCGAGGGGCGCCGCCTGTGCCGTCAGGCACAAAATATGGGTAACGATGGTTGTCGCAATCACTATCCCGTCCCGTACGGGACGGAAGATTATTTGGATTTGCATCAACTACCCATAGTCAAACCCTGACCCGTTTTAGATTAATTTTCAGGTATCTGGATACGTATCCCGCCGGAAATATTTATACATTGTAATGAAAACACCACAATTCATTGTGGTGTTAGTGCATTGAATTAACATCTAATCATCTGTTAGCTAAAAAATGAATTTGAACAAATATTATAGTTATGCATTTCTTATCCTTTCCATTCTGATCGTTGTGAGTGCACCGCAGAATTCTTTGGCTGTTTCTAATTCAGACGTCTTTGAAATCGTTGAGAGTTCAGAAACGCGAATCGTATTTGCACTCAAACCATACCAGTTAAATTTTGAAGTCAAAGCGGGAAACCGGGCCGATTATTACGTACCGTCGATAGATGGCTTTCAATCCATGAATAATCCCGGCAAGCCGCAACTGCCTATGTGCGGCATTTTGGTTGGCATACCCGAGCATGCAAACCCTGCCATTGAACTATTGGAAATTCAGACCTCACAACTGAAACCACGAAAAATTTACCCTGCTCCTTCGCTGGAATTATCCGGAGAAGGCGATGATGCTTATCTGGAGGAATCATTTTCAATTGACGAAAAATTGTACTCCAGTAATGGATTGTATCCTGAGAAAAATGTTATCATTTCGTCGATTGGATATTTCCGAGGTCACCGGATTGCAAGAATTGAGATTCGTCCCATACAATATAATCCAGCCACAGATGACGTGGAAAAGATAGAAGTCCTTAAATTTGCGGTGTATTATAATCACACAGGGACAGCTTCGAACCGAGTTGTACAAATAGACCCGCTGGATTTAATCTCCCGGCGACTGATAAAAAATTATCCGGTTGCACGGAATTGGAAGGTCAGTCCCAATGCCCGGCAGTTGACCAAAACATCTTACAGAATAAATGCTACCTGGTATACCCCTGATAATGTATACTATAAATTGGCTGTTGATGAAGATGGAATATATGGTCTGGATTATGCTTGCCTGGATAGTCTTGGCCTGCCGGTTGATGACATAAATCCCCAAACAGTAAAAATATATTTACGGGGAGAGGAAATTCCACTTTACGTGAAAGGAGAAGAGGACACTGCGTTCGATCCCGGCGATTACATTGCGTTTTACGGTGAGCGAAATGATGGAGACACCACGTATTACAATTTATATTCGGACGAAAATATTTACTGGCTTACCTGGGGCAATGAAGGCGGATTGCGCATGCAAGAGCGATCGTCGCTGCCAAACAGTGAAACTACAGTAGACACCTATATGGAGAGAATTCATCTGGAGGAGGATAATGACTATCATCACGGTGATAATAGTATAGAAACCCTAACCACTGAACTTGTAGAAGGCGAGGGATGGATTTGGAAATTTTTATATGGTGGAGATAGCCAAAAGATTAATTTCATTACTAGCAATATCGCTAATAAAGACATGACGTGCATGTTAAAGGTAAAAATGAGGGGGACAACTCGTGATATTGTTTTCCCCGATCATCATATTCAAATTTTTCTAAATGGTGATTTATTGGACGACGTATATTTTGATGATACTGATACACTCACTTATCAAACAAATTTTCTTCTAAGTTTATTAGAAGCGGGAGAAAATGAAATTGAAATAAAATCCATTGGCGATACCGGCGCTTTCTTGGATCAAGTCTATTTGGATTGGATCGAGGTGAAATATCCAAGAAAACTATATTCAGACGGAGAAAAGATAAGGTTTAACATTGATACTCAAGAACCCGAATCACTTGAAATGAAATTGTGGAATTTTAACGGGCAGAATATTAAAATTTTTGATTTGAAAAATTTTGAACTACATGAACCAAACGAAATTTTGGTTGGAGAAAGAGTGGATTTTAAGGTAGTGTCTGCAGGAGTGAGTGATGGTGACTACGTTAAAATGTATATCAACGAACAAAAAATTATGAGCAACGGCCCGAGGGGCCATAATTTAGCTGTGATAGATGATGTTTCTGGTGAATTGATTGAAACCAAAAATTTTGATACACATGGATCAACATCAGAAAGTGACAGTATGGCCGCTTTTATTCAAAGAATTCCCAACGGGAAAATTGTGTTAGCTGGAATCCGAGATGAGGGAAGCAGGAATATGACGGAAGTAGCTTATATAGCCCTCGAATCATTAGGAAGTAAACTTGCGCGAAATGTGAATTACCGGGACTCATGGGCATTGATTGGACGAAAAGGAGCAAATCCTGGATCAGCTTCTGAAAAGCACACTGCTGCTGGAAATGGTTTTTCGAGTAGTGAAGCGAGCTATTCAATTGAAGGAAACGGAAATAAATACTTTGCATCGTTTATTGATAGTGTAATTGGAAAAAATGTATATTTAGCTGTTCAAGAAAAAGCAATGAAGACACCAAATTCAATTGAATTGTTTCAGAACACCAACTTGAATTCAACTGAGAATGGTGCGGACTATTTGATTATTAGCCACAAGAAATTTTTTGAAAGTGCTCAGCGATTAGCTGAATATAGAAGAAGTCAATATAATATTCGTACTAAAGTTGTGGATATTAAAGATATCTATGATGAGTTTAATTATGGTATTGTAGATCCGAAATCTGTTAAAGAATTCCTTCAATATGCAAATGAAAACTGGGAAACCCCATCACCGAGCTATTTGGTCTTATTTGGAGATGCAAGCTGGGACTTTAAGAAGAATTTTGGTGATAGCGTTAAAATAAATTATGTCCCATCTTATGGCAGCCCTGTTAGTGATAATTGGTTCGTGTGTTTTGATGGGCCTGAAGATTTTTTACCAGACATGGTTGCTGGACGAATACCTGTTGAAAATGAAGATCAGGCTGAAAAGATAGTTGATAAAATTATTGCATATGATAGGACACCTAATGCGAAGTGGAAAAAGAATATCCTTTTTATAACTGGCGGATTTGATAAAGGTGAGCAAGCAACATTCATTAGTCAATCAAATTATCTGATTAATGAGTTTGTACATCCACCACCTTCGAGTTGCAATCCACTGTCAATTAATAAAACAACAGAGGGGTACATTACTGGGGAAAAACGAGATGAAATTTTAAATACAATTAATAAGGGAGTGATGTGGCTTAATTTTGTTGGTCATGCAGGTAGCTGGACGTGGGACCTGATGTTTAGTCATAACGATGTTGAAGATTTAAGTAATCAAGATAAATATCCATTTATTACCAGCATGACATGTCATACTGGGAGATTTGCAAATCCTGAAATAAATAGTTTTGGGGAGACTTTTTTATTGGCTGAAAACAAGGGAGCTATAGGTTTTTGGGGAACTACAGGTTGGGGATATGTATTCCAAGACAATATTTTATTGAAAAATCTTTTTAAAACGGTTTTAATTGATACGAATCACTACGTGGGAGATGCTACTACTTATTCAAAATTAAAGTTGTGGGAAAATTATGGGGCATCTATTTATAATATAAGTACAATTCATCAATATACTTTACTTGGAGATCCAATTTCAAATCTAACATTGGCTGAAAAACCTGATTTGACTGTTACGTTAGGTGATGTAGATTTTAGACCCCCTTTTCCTGCAGAAGAAGATTCAATTGTTTCAATCAATATTAAAATTCAAAATTGGGGATTAGCTACAGAAGAAAGTTTAAAAGTAAATGTAAATGCTATAGATAATAATAACATAAATTATCCAATAGCAAATTCCGTTAAAATACCACCCATAGGATTAACCGACTCCTTAATTGTTGATTGGCCTATAGTAAATAAAATTGGTCAAAATATAATAAGAGTGGTACTTGATCCAGAGAATTCTATAGATGAAGTAAATGAGCAGAATAATAGTAGAGATTTTCCAATATATATTTATTCAACAAAGATTAGTGTTTCTAAGCCATTTAATTTTCAAGTAATAAATTATAATGATGCAATTTTACAAATAAATAATCCATTTAGCAGGTCTAAAAAGGATTCCTCTTATAATTTTCAATTTGAGGTTGATACAACATATCTATTTAATAGTGATTTATACTTAAAATCACCTGTAATTCTATCAGAAAAGATTGTAACAAAATGGAAACCACCAAATTTATTAAATAATCAAACGTATTTTTGGAAATGCAATGTAGTTGACGGGACAGAGATTGGAAAAGAGTTATTGTCCTCATTTACTACAGCACAAAATTTAAATAATCTAAATTGGCTACAAATATCAAAGCAGCAATTCTTATTAAATGAATTTCACGACACTTTTTACAAAAAAACCGGTGTTCAAAATAAAGAACAACTTTATAATTTAAAAGTTGAATCTGCTGGTTATCCTGATGGAAACTTCGCTCGAATTTATATAAATTTTATTCAGGTTTTTGAGCAGCGGCGTGGTCAGCTAACTGTGATAGTAGATCCATCGACTGGTCACATGTTATCCACCAAGACGTTTGACACATGGCAATCTGAAGAAGAGGCAAATGCCCTGGCTGAATACATTTCAAGTATTGAAGATGGAAATTATGTTCTTGTAGGTATCAAAGATGAAGCAAGTCTTAGCATGACCGAATCCGCCTACCAGGCTCTGGAGAGCATTGGCAGTCAATATTGCCGGGATGTCGGGTTTCGGGATTCGTGGGCGATTATTGGCGTAAAAGGCGCGCCAATCGGCAGTGTGAAGGAGCAGCATGTTCCGGCAACCCAGGGCTTCGCTGCAGTGGAAGATACGCTCATCAATTATCGTCCGAGGGGAACCATGATCTCAACGGTCATCGGCCCTTCGAACGGATGGAACACATTGACGTGGGAAAAAGATGATTCAGGTTCCGGCACTCATCTTTCGCTGGATGTACTGGGTTTCAATAAAAAGAATTCGGTCTGGGATACTCTGCTCACCGGGCTTTCAGAGACCAGCGTCGAATTGAGCGCCATCGATCCCGTGGTTCATCCCAAAATTAAGCTGCAAGCTGCGCTCAGCGATGATGATGGTCTGCATACGCCTGTCCTGAAAAACTGGGCGGTGTCGTACGAACCGGTATCAGATCCGGCCATTGCGCCTGAGGTGGTATCCGTGAATTTGGATACGCTGCTTGAAGGGGATGCGCTTCAGGTACTCGTGGACGTGCATAATGTGGGCATGGCCCCGATAGATAGTGTTTTGTGCCGTTTTTCATCAACCCTGTTGAACAGTTCCAATCCGCCATTCAAACAGGAAAAATATGTGTCATCCATTGCTGTGGACAGCTTCAGAACGGCTCACTTTGTATGGAATTCGACAGCCACGGCCGGGCGCTACAAAATTACGGTGGAGATCGATCCTGAGAAAACCATCAATGAATTGACCGAACTCAATAACTATTTTTCCGATGAGATTGTTGTGCTGCCGGATACCACAGATCCGGGACTGGTTGTTACCTACGACGGAAAGCATATTATGGATGGTGATTTCATATCAAATCAGCCAACGATTATTGTCAGCGTGTACGATGACAGTCGCCTGCAGTTTAAAGATGACACCACCCGAATCCGCCTGTTTCTGAATGACGCGCCGGTTCACTATTCAGGATTCGAGAGCCGTTTGACGGTTTTATCGATGCCGGCGGAAGATGATTCAACTCTGAAAACCAGAATACGGTTCACACCTGAATTACCGGATGGAAGGCACACCCTGGAATATTTCATTCAGGATGCCAGTGACAACCTCATCTATCATCGGGATGAGTTTCGGGTGACCAGCGAGCTGCAGTTGGTGAATGTGATGAATTTTCCCAATCCATTCGATGATCATACGGATTTCACCTTTTATCTGACAAAATACGCGGACCGGCTAAACATAAAAATTTACACCATTGCCGGGCGGTTAATCAGAAAAATTGAGCGGCATCATTTGGAAGCCGGATTTTATCACATTTACTGGGATGGCCGTGATGAGGACCGGGATGAGATTGCCAATGGTGTTTATCTCTATAAAATTATCGCAAAGAGTGGCAGTAAACAGGTGGAAGCGCTGGAGAAACTTGTTATTATGCGATAGGTATTTTTGAATATCTATTCATTGTATCCTGACATACAGAATTCCGTGTGTATAATCATATTTCGTTTCCGAATTATCATTTTAGATAGTCTGTATTTGCGAGGAACGAAGTGACGAGGCAATCTCTTGCTTTTAGTGAATTTTAAAGATTGCTTCGCTCCGCTCGCAATGACAATGCTGTTGCTTCACTATTTGAGAATCGTTCCAATTGAGGTTCGTTCCCTCCAAAAATCTCGCGTTAAAAATTTTTGAATTTCTTTCTCAACCAAAAAATTCCCAAATTCCATTTATTCGTTGAATTTTATAATTCTGTTTTTTATATTACCCTCAATTCTTTTGAAACGTTTAATGATAAAATTGGAGAACCTGTTGTTAGATCAGCGTGCGGAATCAATCTGGCATAAGATACTGTTTGGATTGATTCTCCTTTTCATTTCGTTTTCCTTGATTTCCATTGCCGGAACGCACATTTCCCTCGGTGTCATCGCTATTGTCTGGATTTTGTGGATGATTTTTTCAGGAGAGATCATTATTGAAAAAACATCCCTGGAATTAGCATTTGCAATTCTTCTCGGCGTATTTTTTCTGGCAACGATTTTCTCACTACGTCCGCTGGAAAGTTTCGTCAATTTGAAAAATATACTGCTCATCAGTGTGGTGTATATTCTTTCATCCAATCTTGTGAAAAAGCGTGAAATTACAACAGCCATCTACGTTTTTATTGTGGTTGCCACTATTATGGCGGCGATTGGTTTGTTGAGCACAGACATCATGGGCGGGAAACGCGTCATGGGATTTAAATCGACGACCATGACCTGGGGCGCCATGTCAGCGATTTTCACCACGATCACCGCAGCGTTGTTTTTGTTTTCAGAAAAAGGAAAAGCAAGATGGTTGTATCTGGCTGCTTTTGTCGTGCAGTTTGTCAGCATGTTGTTTTCTTACGTTCGGGGTTCCTGGCTTGGATTTATGGCCGGGATTCTGATTTTAATTTTCCTGAAGAATAAAAAATGGCTACTTGCCCTGCTGGTATTATTGGTGATCGTTTTTATCGCAGCGCCTGACTCCATTCAGAACCGAATTTTGAGCATTACCGATTTGAGTGTGGGGTCGGTCCAGGTACGGTTCACCCAGTGGAAGAACGCGGTGAACATCTTCAAAGATCATCCCATAGTCGGTGTCGGCTGGATCGATCTGGGAGAAATTCATCGAAGCTACGCGCCAGCAGGGGCGGATCTGAATTATCAGGCCTATCGAATCGGCCATTTCCACAATAATTTTGTGATGATTGCGGTGTGCTTTGGCGTTTTGGGGGTGCTGGCAGTGGTTTATCTGATTTTTAAAATCCTTCAGGCTGAAATACAAATCTTTCGAAAATTACCTGCTGAACAGCCGCTTATGTCTGCCTGGGTGATCGGCAGTGTCGCCGCGTACGTCGGGTTTTGGGTGAACGGACTTTTCGATTGGACATTCGGCGATGCGGAACCGGCGACACTCATTTGGTTGACAATCGGTCTTTCGTTGGCCATCGGTAAAAGAATCGTGAACGATCAACCGATCGGAAAATAATTATGGGATTCATCAAAATATTCTCCGTCAGTTTATTTGCCCAGGGCCTGGTGCTGGTGACCGGCTTCATTAACAGCATCATCATCACCCGCAATCTTGATTTGGTGGGCCGGGGCAAATACGCGCTGACGATGAATATTATTACCATCCTGAGTCTGATCTTTGGCGATGGTATTTATCGGGCCAACACCTATCTTGTGAGTCTCAACAGAAAAGATCTCTCGAAACTGATCAGCAACAGCATCATCGCCATTTCAACAATTGGCGCGCTATTGCTGATTTTCATTTTTGTGATGACAGAAGGTCTATTGCAAAAACTGGTGCCGGGGTTGAATTTGAGTTTGATTGTACTGGCGGTATCCAGCGTTATTCCCCTGCTCTTCATCCGAAGCTTCAGCGGCTTATTTTTAGGATTGCAGCGGTATTATTTCTATAATTTGTTTGTGTTTGCGCCGCTTGTATTGTATTGCATATTTAACGTCGGTCTTTATTTCTGGACCGATTTCACACCGATGAAGGTGATGCAAAACTATCTGTTTGCATTATCCATAATTTTTATTATAGCTTCGGTAACGATTTCCCGGGTAGAGTCTGTTGAATTTAAGCCGAACCTGCAAGTTGGTAAAGACACGCTGCGGACAGGCTTTAAGTCAAGTGCGTCCAGTATTCCGCTTTATCTGTTGTTTCGTGTTGACATTTTTCTTGTCAATTATCTTTTGGGAACGGATCAGGCCGGGCTTTATTCCATCGCAGTCATTTTATCGGAATTGCTGCAAAAATTTGCTAACACATCCGGCACAGTTATTTTTCCAAAGATTGCCGGCAAAGAGCAGGCCGGGAAAAAGAAAAGCCTCTCCATTAAAGTTGTGTTGTTCGTTCTGGCTGTTGGACTGGCATTTGGGTTGTTTTTCTGGCTCATGGGGGAAACTATTATCGTGTTTTTGTACAAGGAAAATTTTGCACCGGCTGCCGGCGCGCTGCACTGGTTATTGCCGGGAACAATTATCATGGCCGTCGGCAAGATATTTTTATTCTCACTCTGGGGAAGAGGATTCCCAAGAGTCACGGTCATTGTGCCTGTGGTGGCTTTCATTATGAATACGATATTGAATCTCACGCTCATTCCCAGGTTGGGCATTATCGGATCGGCTATCAGTACGTCTATTTCGTATGTCTTTTTTGGATTGAGTCTGGCCTTTTACTTTTTCATTTCAGACCGGTTCGATGTGGAAGGCCAGATGGACGACGTTCAGACTGCCGAGGCGTAGGTTGTAAATTAATTCTTTGAGTAGTCTATAGATTTAAAGTGAACGTTCACTCATGTGATATTTGGGGAGAAGATTTAGGCAAAGATAAAGGTAAAGAAAACAATGAAAACTTGGAATTCCTGGTCTGTATTTTTCTTTGCCTCTATCTCTACCTTTGTTCTAATACTGCATAGTCAGATTACCTATTTTCTGTCATTTCCTCTGGACTTTACCCGGGGTACTTCCGTTGGTCGCCTGCACGTCTTTTGTCGTAGATCCGCCACCTTTTTGGCGGACAGGAATTTCTTTCTAAATTATGAGGAGATTCCCGCCAGAAGCATGCGACTGAAAGAAGTGTCTTTGGTACGGGAATGACAACAATAGGGGAATATTGCCTTACATTTTGAGATATTTTTTAATTTGACTATTACTACATAGTCAGATTAAAAAATGTCTCGAAAAACAAGGCAGTATTTCATAATCATTGTCATTCCCGTATGCTTTTAGCGGGAATCCCCTCGTGATTTAGAATGAGATTCCTGCAAAAAACATGCAGGAATGACAGAAAAAAAGTAATCTGACTAAGTAGTACTAATCAAAATATCTTTAAAATTTGAGATAGAATCGCTAAATGCAATATTCACTGAAAAAAAAAGTCTGTCATATCACAACGGTGCATCCGGCGACTGATGTTCGGATTTTCTATAAAGAATGCGTGAGTGCGGTTAAAGCCGGATTTGATACATATTTGATTGTCCGTCATGAAAAAGATGAAACGCTGGATGGCGTGAAGATTTTATCCCTGCCGCTGCTGAAAGCAAGGGGATTTGGACGATTGGTCAATAGTTTTCGCGCGTTGAAAAAAGCAGTCAGGCTGAATGCCGATATTTATCAATTCCATGACCCTGAATTGCTGCCGGTGGGTATGGCGCTAAAATTGTTCACCCGTGGCAAAGTTATTTACGATGTGCATGAAGACATACAGAAGCACGCGCTGGGAAAATCGTGGTTTGCTCCGGCCATACGAAAGTTATTGGGCGCCGCCCTTCGTTCACTGGAACGTCTCGGAGAATCATTTTTTGATGCAATTATCCTGGCGGAAGATTCTTATAAATCAAATTTTCGAAAGCAATCGCTTGTTGTTTATAATTATCCTGTTTTTAAAAGTCATCCAGTTCAAAAAAATGAAACAAATAGAAATAAGCTGATTTATGTGGGGGTAATTCGGAAAAAGCGGGGTGTGTTTGAAATGATAGAGGCGGTTGAATCGCTGGCCGGGCAATTCAAAAATTTACGGCTTTTTCTCATCGGACAGTTCTTCCCGGCAGGGCTGGAGAAAGAAGTGAAAAGGAAAATCACTGAATCCGGATTGGAAAAACATGTTGTCATCACCGGTCGATTGAAATATCAAAACGTTTTCGAATATTTACAGGAGTCGGACATCGGATTGGCGTTGCTTCATTCGGATGGAAATTATGTGAATTCATTGCCCACAAAAATGTTCGAATACATGATGCTGAGCAAGCCGGTGGTTGTCTCCAATTTCCCGCTTTGGGAAGGAATCGTTCGGCAAGCACAGTGTGGATTAACAGTCGATCCGTACGATCCGGCAGAAATCGCTGAAAAAATTGGACGTTTGTTGAGGGATTCAGAACTGAGCCAGGAAATGGGTGAAAATGGCCGGCGCGCAGTTGAGCAAAAATATAACTGGTCATCGGAAGAGGAGAAATTGATTTCATGCTATCGACAATTGATTTAAAAAATATTGCCAGTGACGAAACTTCTCAGTTTCTGAAAGGTATTCAGCCGGATACAGGTATTTATAAAAATAATTATGAATATGCATGTTATATTTCTCTCTATTTATTTGCACTGAAGTTTTGCGCAGATAAAAAAGTACTTGATGCCGCATGTGGATTTGGTTACGGCAGTTATTTGCTTTCCACTTCAGCGCAACAAGTCTTCGGGATTGATTTGGATGAGAATCGGATTACCTATGCTCGTGAAAAATATGGTAATGATAATATTCAATATTTTGTAAAAGATGTGACTGATACAAAATTTGAAAGCAATTCATTTGATACGATTGTTTCCATCGAAACATTTGAGCACATTCGTCCTGAACAGGCTGTAAAATTCATTGAAGAAATGAAATGTCTGCTGAAGCCAGGGGGAGTTTTTATTCTTTCCACCCCGAATAAACCTGTGTTCGATCAAATCACCCGGGTCGAAGATCATATAAATGAAGTGGACGTTGAGGAACTTCAAGCCTTGATGTCCCACCATTTTAGTGAAATCGAATTCTATCATCAGCGGAAAAATGTGATCAATGAGATGAAGGCTTATTATTCTGTCATTAAAATGGACAGGTTCAAGCTTAGACAGCTATTTCCCAAAAAATTGAGACGGTTGGTCAACAGATTCGTGGCGAAAGATGTCACCCGCGATATTGATACCCTATTGCCATCAGTGCAGGTGCAAAAAGCAGATAAATTGGACGACGTGAAACTGGCTCCCATTCAGTTGGTGGTCGGAAGAAAATAAAGTATGTGTTACGATGAAAATATTATACATTTCTCAATACTATCCCCCTGAGATTGGCGCCACGCAAACGCGAGCGTTTGAAATGGCCAGCAATCTTATGAAGTTGGGCCATCAGGTAACGGTGTTGACGGAATTCCCGAATCATCCGACCGGTATTATTCCAGGAGAGTACCGGTTCAAGTTTTTCGCACGCGAGCACAATGCAGGGATCGATGTTCTTCGCATGTGGGTTTTCGCGAGCCCAAAGAAAAATTTTTTAACTCGTATTTTGTTTTATTTCAGTTTCATGTTCACCGCCATAATCGGTGGATTGGCGCTTCGGAAGAAATTTGATGTTGTATATGCCACATCCCCGCCGCTTTTTGTCGCTGTCGCCGGGTATGTAGTCAGCTTTTTTCGGAAAACAAAATTTGTAATGGAAGTCAGGGATCTATGGCCGGAAACAGCGGTTATTTTAGGCGAATTATCAAATAAGCATTTCATAAACATTTCCGAAAAATTAGAGCTATTCCTCTATAATAAATCTGTGAGAATTGTTACGGTGACGCAGGGATTTAAAAATCGGATTCTGGAGAAGGCGCAAACTCCTGATGAGAAAATTGTGGTCATTCCCAATGGCGCCAATACGGAGCTGTACAGCCCGGGAGAAAAGGATGAAACAATTTTACGCGAGTTGAATCTGGATCCGTCCAAATTTATCATAGTTTACACCGGGCTTCATGGATTGATGCATGGGATGGATTTTATTTTGGATGCTGCAAAACTGCTTCAGGATGATAAGGATATTTTTTTTCTGTTCGTCGGAGATGGTGTTCGAAAAGCGCATTTAATTGAAACGGCAAAGAAATACGGGCTACAGAATGTAATATTTTTAGAAGCCCAGGAAGAAAAGAATCTCCCGCATTTTATTCATTCCTGTGACATTGGACTGGCGACCATTAAAAAGACGATTGTCTCGGATCGAGTGATACCGGTGAAGGTCTTTACATATATGGCGTGCGCGAAGCCGGTGTTGCTGTGCGTGGACGGCGAAACAAGGGACATTGTTGAAAGCGCTAATGCAGGGATATACATCGAACCCGAGAACGCCGAACAGTTGAAAAACGCAATATTAAAACTAAAATCCGATCCTTCTTTTTGCGAAGCCATGGGAAAAAACGGAAGGAAACTGGTGGAGCAAAATTATTCCAGGGCGGCGCTGGCCCAAAAATTGGAACAGTGCCTGCTGGATGCGATGAGAATTTATTAAAAAAGCATTGAAAAAAAATGTGGTATTATTTATTCATTTATATTTTTATTCTTTCTTTTTTTCTTAGCTTCGGGCTTGTTCCAGTCATCCGAAGGATGGCAGAACGCATGGCCGTAATGGATCACCCCGGGGAGCGGAAAATTCACACGACTCCCAAACCGCGGATGGGCGGCCTGGCGTTTGTGCTGTCATTCATGATAGTTATCATCGCTCATATCGTTGGGGTGTTGGTGTTTAAACATGCCGGCGCAGTCCAGCAGCATTTGCCCATGGTCACGCGGAATTTGGAGCGGCTATCGAACGTGTTGCCGAAATTGTCGGTGATACTTGTCGGTGGCATTCTGACTACATGCATCGGGTTGCTGGATGACTATCTTCGGGACAAATTTTCGTACAAATATAAATTCCTGGCACAGTTTGCGGTGGCCGGGCTGGTGGTTTCATTTGGAGTCCGAACTGAATTCCTGCCAGGCAATTTTGCAGATATTGCCATTTCCATGCTGTGGATTGTGGGCATGAGCAATTCGTTCAATCTGTTGGATAACATGGATGGCCTAACTGCCGGCGTATCGATCATTTCAGCTCTGCTCTTTTTTGTTATGGCGTTTGTGCAGCAGCAGGTTTTTATGGCCTTCATTTTTATCTCGTTTGCCGGGAGTATTCTGGGGTTTTTACCGTATAATTTCAAACCGGCCAAGATATTTATGGGCGATACCGGCAGTCTTTTCATTGGTTTTATATTTGGCGTGTTAACGCTGCAAAGTTCGTATCGCGTTCCCGGCAGCCATACGCTTATCACGATTATCATGCCGGTGCTAATTCTGAGCATACCGCTCTACGATACATTTTCAGTGATCCTCATTCGGCTCAGGGAAAAACGCCCTGTTTTCATCGGGGATAAATGCCATTTTTCCCATCGACTGGTCAATCTTGGATTTTCCGAAAAGTGGGCGGTGTTATTCATTTATTTAATTTCACTCAGTGTTGGAATCGGGGCGCTGCTTTTGCCCTATACACCCTTTTGGGGAAATATCCTGATCTTGCTTCAGGCGGTTGCCATTTATGGGCTCATCACAACGCTCATGATTATTGGCAACAAAAATGAACGAACGTGCGAAGGAGATTAAAAAATTTTGTTTGCCTTCACCATGCATGAATGATGTAAAATGAATGATAAAAAAAGTGGGGAAAGATTATAATGAATTAAAAAAAAATGCCGATACAACTAAAAGGATATTAAAAAGTAACAGTTGAATTTTTAACGAGTTGTAACGTAATATTCAGTGTTCTAACATATAAATCACAAAGGAGTAACAACTATGAGAGCATTAATCACTGGTGGTGCTGGTTTTATTGGGTCGCATTTGGCGGAAGAATTATTGCGCCGAGGCGACATGGTTTATGTAATTGATGATCTGTCAACAGGGAGGTTGGAAAATGTGGAACATTTAATGACCAGCCCCCGGTTCAATATCGCAGTGGAATCCATTCTGAATGAAACTGTGATGGATCGATTGGTGAGTGAGTGCGACATCATTTATCATCTGGCTGCTGCCGTCGGCGTGGAACTGATTGTAAGTCGCCCGGTCGAAGTCATTGAAACGAATATTTTGGGTTCGCACATGGTTTTGAAAATTGCAAACCGATATCTCAAAAAGGTGCTGCTCACATCAACATCTGAAATTTATGGCAAAAGTGACAAAGTCCCATTCAAAGAAAATGATGACCGGGTTCTGGGACCAACGACAAAAAACCGATGGAGCTATTCCAGTTCAAAAGCAATCGACGAGTTTCTTGGTCTTGCATACCATAAAGAAAAAGATTTGGAAGTCGTCATGGTGCGATTATTCAATACTGTGGGGCCGCGACAAACCGGGCGCTATGGTATGGTTATTCCGCGGTTTGTGGTACAGGCATTGAAGGGTGAACCCATCACTGTCTATGGATCAGGAAAACAGGTGCGCTGCTTCACGTATGTTTCCGATGTGGTGGATGCAATTATTAACCTTGCCTACAATGCAGAGGCTGTTGGACAAATTTTTAATATTGGCAATACCGAGTCCATTAGTATTTATGATCTGGCAGTGAAAATCAAGGAAATGATCAATTCCAATTCAGAGATCGTGAGCATTCCATACGATAAGGCGTATGAAGAGGGATTTGAGGACATGTCAATTCGTGTGCCGGATCTTTCCAAGATAAAAACACTCATCGGATATCAGCCACGCATTAAGCTCAATGAGATTTTGACGAATGTGATTGAGTATTTCACCAATGATCGATTGAGATATTGAAAACAGGAGCTAATATAATTTTTTGTTGAAAAAAAGTCTCTTTTAGAATCGTTGAACAGAGATGTGAAATGTAAATGAGGGAGTTGTGCCGGGAAATCTGTGGCGCAACTCCCCTTTTTATTATGTTTGTTTTTGTTACTATTTTCATGAGAATTGAAATAATCTGAAACTTACACTCAATAATCATGTAATAATAAATTGAATTATTAATCCAGCCATTATCGGCAACCCATGAAAAAAATTTTGTAAGTATATCCGGGACTATGCTGCGTTCGAAGCTCAAAGATACTTCAATCCGAGAAAAAGTAACGGATTTGATTTTCCTGTCGCTGGAAGAAATAAAAAGTTTGTAGAACAAGTAAACCGCGAAACCCAAAGGAGGAGCAGATGGAAAAAATAGGTTATATTTTATTAGGCATTGTGGCGGTTGTCTGGATTTTTGCTGTCATTTACGGGATGATTGTTGCAGTGCCCTGGGGAATTATCGGCCTGATAGGCATTGTGGGCATCGGATTTTTATTCATCAGGGTGCTTGCCGATCGGCTTTCGAGCAAGGAAGATGATTATTACCAGAAAAATGTTAAACAATAGGAGGGCGGCATGCTGATTACCACACAGGATGTTTTCGAAGACTATGCAATCACTCAAACTCTGGGGCTTGTCAGAGGAAATACCATTCGAGCCCGGCATGTAGGGAAAGACATCATGGCCGGTTTGCGCACCATTGTTGGTGGAGAAATTGGGGAGTATACAAAAATGCTGGCGGAGTCCCGCGAACAGGCGATCGACCGAATGATTGAAATGGCAGAGGAATTAGGCGCTGATGGTATCGTTTGTGTGCGATTCACAACTTCGGCGATCATGCAAAGCTCTGCAGAACTTTTAGCGTATGGCACCGCGGTCAAGATGAAACCTAAAAAATAGGCGGATGTTCAATTTTGTTTTCCTTGAAGAACGAATGCTCAACTAAAGATCATTCGTTCTTTATTTTTGTGGCAATAATTAACTTTTCCAAACCGCTGAGCTTTGCCAAATCCATCACTGCCACGACAGTGCCATGGGAAACGTTCTTGTCGGCTTTTAGTACCAGCGATTTTTCTTCGAGGTTCGGCAGCAATTCTTTGAATTTATTTTCAAGATTGTCCATGGAGACCGGTTCATTGTTTAAAATGAGCGAATCATCGGTTTTTATTTCCAAAATGAGGTCTTTGATTTTTTCTGAAGCGGCTGATTTCGATTCCGGTAACTCAAGCTTCATCCCAGGTTGTTCGACGAACGTGGAGGAAACCATGAAGAAAATGAGCAGGAGGAAAAGCACATCAATGAGAGATGTGATATTAATAATGACTTTCCGCTTTTTTGAATCGTGAAATTGCATGGTGTTTATTCCTGGAATGCGCTTTGTTTATCGATTTCTGTTGAATTGAACCTGGATAATTTTCGGATCAGTTTGGATGTGAATTTTTCGATATCCAGAATCAGGTTTTCAGCTTTATCAGTGAAATAATTGTACACCACAAGCGCTGGAATTCCGATACTCAAGCCAATGACCGTTGTAATGAGCGCTTCAGAAATCCCGCCAGACAGTGCCTGGGTTTGGCCAATTCCCTGCTGGGAGATGACAGTGAACACCTTGATCATTCCGAGCACCGTGCCCAATAATCCCAATAGCGGCGCTATGCCGGCAATGGTTTCCATAACAACCAGGCCTTTCTCCAGCGAACGGACTTCCTGTCTGCCCTGGTCAGTGATTAATTCCTTTAGCTCATCTTTGTGAAGGTCGTTATTTTTCAAACCGAGCTTTACAATATTGGCAAATGCACCTTCGTTTTTATCACATATTGAAATGGCTAAATTGATATCTTCCGGTTTCTGAATCGTTTCAATAACGTTGATAATTTCCGGTACAAGGATTTTTCTTCGTCTGAGGGAGATCGACCGTTCAAGAACAATTGCGACAACAATGATCGAACAAATCAGCAGAGGAATCATCACAATTCCGCCGCGCTGTAACATAAGCCAGGTTTCTTGCATCAGGTTCTGTTCCTAAAATTTTTTTTCAGTAAATAATCGAATTCTAACATGCGTTTGCTTTAACGTTTTATAAAATATTTAAAAGACGCTGTAACTTCCAAATGGTTCTCCGGGAAATCAGCCGGTAAGTTTTTGAATGGCGAGGAGACTTGAATTGCCTTCAGGCTGGTTTCCATGAGTGATTCATGTCCTGTGGATTTCAAAACTTCGAGGTCTTTTACTGTGCCATTTGGCAGCACTTTGAAACGCAGCAAAGTTTCACCGCTGATGAGGCCCATGTGGGTGAACGCCGGCGGCGGGAATACATTCTTTTCCACCTTGCGTTTCATGTCCAGCATGTATGGCGCAAAATCCCAGTCGTATGTATTGAATGAAAAACCGCCCAAATCTTCGGCTGAGAATTTTCTGTTTTCATAGAGCGGCTTTTGCTGTCTCTCCTGCTGAGGCGGCGTTGGACGGGACGATCTATCAGCCAGCAACTGTTTTCTGCTGAATTTTTCGTATTGAATATCGCTCGATGATTTGTTCCGCTCTTTATAGTCTTCCTGGTTAGATTCTTGTGATTCCTGTTCCGTTTCCCTGGCCGGCGGCTGATAGGGTTGCTGCTGCTGAGCAACTGATGGCAATTCTCTCACGTCAAAATCACCTTCCGAAAATGGTTGTCCGGCAGGCAGGGTTGCATCGCTATTATCATCCCGGGCTCTGGCGTTTTTGTCCGAAATTAAATTGGTCTCTTCGGCCGGCTTTTCATCTGGGGCGTCGTCCGGTGTTTCAACAAGCTCAAATTCGATGCGTTTTTCCTGTTCATTCGGTGGCTGGACAATATCTTCCTCGGTGATTGGAAATAGCTTTATTTCATCGATATACCTGTAGGATAAAAACAGCAACAGGTGCAGAATAACCGAAAAAATAATCGCTATTTTAAATAGATGCTTTTTGAACATGTCTTAAGAATACACCAGGCTAAATGTTGATTTTCAAAAAATCCCGAGCAATGCTGACTTTGCCATCAAAAATCTTGCTGCATTGAGTGACAATTTCGCGTTCTATCTTATCGAAAGGCGGATAAAGATGCGTCAATACGAGATGATGGCAACCGGATTCAGAGGCGATATGCGCCGCTTCAGTGGGGGTCAGGTGACCATCCACTTTGTGGCCATCCGGGAATGAACATTCCAGAATCAGGACATCCGCATGTTGGGCAAGTTCGATAATTTCGTGGCAATAATCCGTATCTCCGGAGTAGACGATTGTCCCCTCATCTTTTGCATAAATTCGATAACCGATGGCAGCCTTGCTGTGATTCATGGGTGCGGTCTTAATCTGCCCAAATGAAAATTCCAGTTGATCTGATTTCAACTCATGAATATTCAGCGGAAATTCAGGAGAAATCAACCATGAACCAAACGCCTGACCCAATATTTTAACAAATTTTTTGAAAGAAGCTGGCCCGTATAAATTCAATTCATGGTTTCGCTGATAGCCGGGTGTGGTGCAAAGCGCCTGAATGAGCGGAATCAAATCTGCCGTATGATCGGAGTGGGTGTGGCTGTAAAAGACATGGTTGAGGGTTTTGTAGTCGACGCCGGCCTTGATCAACCGGGTCAATGTGCCTGAACCGCTGTCAAATAGCAAAGGTTCTTCATTAATTTTCAGGAGAACGCCGGGAGCGCTTTTTTTCAGCGATGGAATCCCGGTGCCCGATCCCAGTAAAGTAAGTTCCATAGAATTATTTTATTGAACCACTTATCAATCAATTATGTCGTTTCGTTTCTCACCCAATTGAGATAATCCTCTGACCCGTCAATCACCGGAATTGCAATGATTTCAGGGGTGTCGTAGCTGTGAATCGCTTTGACCTCTCGTTGAATCCGATCGAAATTTGTCCGTCGAGTTTTCAGCATTATAAGCACTTCCTCTTCTTTGCATACATTTCCCTGCCAGTGAAAAATAGAAAAAACTGGGCTGACGATGTTCCCGCATGCAATTAACTTCTTTTCTACTAATGTGTTAGTGATTTGTTCCGCCTCCTCCGCGTTCGCAGCGGTCACCAGAATCAGGATGATATCGTTGTTATCCATAAATTACCTTTTCAATTTTCGTCCTAAAATATTTTCAATGGAATCTGGCTTTCCCTGCATTCGATTTTCTGCTCCCCCACGGTCATCGATGGCAATGTGCGTAACTACCCGATTGGAGTACATTCGCATTGTATTGTGGCACAGCTTTATCAGTTCAAATACTTCATCACAGGTGCCTTCCACGGTTGTGCCCATTGGATTTAACTGATATTCCAAACCACTCTCATCAATAATATCCAAAATTTCAGCCACGTATTTGCTTACGCTTTCACCTTTATCAGTTGGAACAACACTGAATTCCGCTAACATAAAGATCAATCTCCTTCATTTGGGTATGACAGATAAATTGAATTGACCGTCTACTACTACTTCGTCAGATTCCCCTTTTTCTGTCATTTCCTCTGGACTTTACCCGGGG
>CAZSBG010000003.1:0-122271 GCA_964605145.1 uncultured Cytophagia bacterium
AATCAAACACCAGAATAACCGTCCACCTTTTTCCGAATACAGATAGATTATTGTTATCTATGTTATTATCCAGTTTTATCCGTAACCGTTCACAGGAGAGAAAAACGCCTGACTAACTCCGTGCTGCAGCGCGAGGGTGCCAAAGTCCGAAAACCTTTTTATCGTTGGTTTGGTCTCCGCATTGAAGGGCGGAGTTAGTCAATATGCATACCCTGTGATCGGTTACTTTTATTCTGTTTTGTGCAAAATAATTATAGCCTAGATTATTCATTGTAATGCATTAAGGAATCCAGATAGCCTGAATGGTGCTTAATTCCGAATTCAGTATATCTAACTTTGTTAAATTTCATATATCTGATTAATTTTATTGATAACATTAAGTTAAATATCTATTGTTTGAAATTTGTGAATAATTCAGGATAGATGAAATAATCATCTGGTATTATTATTTGCGTTTTCACCGCGTTGGAAAATATCAGTAATATGGTTTCAATTCACTAAAACAACCCACACATTTCAACATAGAACCCAAATAATATTCTTGCATTTTTTGACAGAAAATTTTATGGGACACTGATGGTCCGCCTAAAAGATGGCGGACCTGCGGCGCTGATTATGCCAAAGGAAGATGCGTCCTTTGGCGCATTTAAACTAATTACGAATCTGTGAAGATCAGCGTTAATCAGCGTTCCATTTCTTTTTTGGCTCTGGCTTATCCAGGTTAAGAATTGGACGTTCGCTTTTAAACCAAAATACCTCTAACACCTCGAAACCTATCTTGTCCCACGCAATGATTCCAAAACATAATAGACGCAGGGAATCACTGCCAGTGTGAGAAGCGTGGAGGTGATCAATCCACCGACCACTGCCAGCGCCATGGGAGCCCGCAGCGCAGCGCCTTCTCCGAAACCGAATGTGAGCGGCAGCAGCGCCAGAATGGTTGTCAGACTGGTCATAAAAATTGGGCGGATTCTCCGTTGCCCTGCTTCGATGATGGATTCGCGCAGGGTCATGCCTTCCAGCTTCAATTGATTGATCGCATCGACCAGAATGATGGAGTCGTTCACTGCAATACCCACAAGCATAATGATGCCAATGTAGGCCATAATGTTGAGCGTCTCTCCCATGATGAAGAAGATGAAAATCGCTCCCACAACCGCCAAGGGAATGGTCAGTAGAATGGTGAACGGATGAACCAGCGATTCGAACTGGGAGGCCAGCACCATGTACACAAGCACGATAGAAAGAAGCAGCGCAAAGCTCAGGCTTGAAAAAGATTCCTTTCGTTTTTGTTCTTCCCCGGAGACCACGTATTTGTAATTGGCCGGGAAGTTGATCTGATCCAGTTCTTTCTCGATTCCGCGAACCACATGATCAAACGGTTTTTTGGTTTTCAGATGGGCGGAGACTGTGCCAATGCGTACCTGATTTTTACGCTTAATTTCTTTCGGAGCGGTGGTCATTTGGATCGTGGCGATTTCGTCCAGCCGAATGTTTTGATCGCCATTATTGATAACAATATCATCCAATTGACTTGTACTGATTTCCGGCACTCTGATGGTCAGGTCCTGCAATTCGCCATCATATTCCCATTGGCCGGCAGTTGTTCCCACCAGTTGCGCCTGCAATTCCGAGGTGATTGTTTGGATGCCAATGTTGTAAATCCCTGCCCGCACGCGATCCAGTTTGATGTCGATTTCCGGTCGGCCTTCGTCGAAACTACTCTCCAGATTGAACAGGTCCTCGATGGTCGCCATTTTTTGTTTGACCTGCTCGGTCAAATCCTGGAGAATTTCCAGATTATCGCCTTTCACTTCCACGACAATCGGCGCTTTTTCGGTTCCCAGCGTGGCTTGCAGCGCGGTCTGCTCCTGAATGAATTGTGTCTCCAGGTCCGGGATATCTTCCAGTGCCTGACCGATTCGGGCAATAATTTGCTCGGAGGGCATTTTATGGTCCGGCTGCAAAATGATTTTCACGGACGCTGTATTTTCATCTTCGAACACAGCCGTGGCATCTGTTGTTAATTCAGTGGATGGCCCAATCTGGCTGTAAATGGTTTTCAAATCATCACCCAGAATGCTGCGGGTGATTTTTTCAATATTATCCACTGTTTGTTCGGTGCGATAAAGTTCTGTCCCTTCTGGCAATTGCATTTCAATGGCAAATTCATTCAAATCGGTTTTGGGGATGAATTCACTCCCGACAATCGGAATCAACAGCACGGAGACGCCCACGAGAATAGCTGCAAATAGAATGACGAGCCAGCGGCGATCCAGCACTTTTGAAAGGAAGGATTCGTACCATGGAAATTTGATGGAAATGGAACCCTGTCCTGAACCGACCTTTGTTTTTTTCAGGAAACGCGAGCTGAGCATCGGAATAACGAGAATGGCAACAACAAGCGATGACAGCAGTGAAAAGGCAACGGTCCACGCCTGATCTTTGAACAATTCGCCGGCCGAGCCATGGAGATAAACAATAGGGAGAAAAACGACAATCGTCGTGATGGTGGACGCTGTAATGGCGCCGCCCACCTGGGATGTCCCGGTAATCGATGCTTCTTTCAACGAAGCCCCGGATTCCAGATTTCGGAAAATATTTTCCATGACAACGATGGCATTGTCGACCAGCATACCTGCTCCCAAAGCCAGTCCGCCCAATGTCATAATGTTTACCGTGAGTCCCTTGAAAAACATGAGATTGAACGTGGCTACGACAGAAATGGGAATGGCGACGCTGATGATGGCGGTAATGCCAATTCTTCGCAAAAATACGAACAGTACGATCACGGCCAGCACAATGCCGATCATTGCAGTTTGCTTCACCTCGTCCACTGCCTGTTTGATGAATTCGCCCTGGTTTTGAATGATAGTCAAATTGTAGCCCGGCAATGCCTTGCGAAGATCCTCCAGCGAGACCAGAAGGTCTTCCACGGCTTTGATGGTGTTGAACTTGGTTTCTTTGTAAATGGCCAGCCCCATACAGCGTTTTGAATTGATGCGAACAATATTTTCAGGGTCTTTATTTTTCATGCTGAGCGTTGCCACATCTTTCAGGTACACCGGCACCCGTTCACTGATTTGACCAGACTCGCTCGTCCCTGCAGTGGTCTGTTTGGTTTTATATGTGACAATGACTTCCCCAATTTCTTCAATGGTTTGAAATTCGCCAATGCCTTTGATGATGTATTTTAATCCCATTTCCACGATGGAACCGCCGGACGCATTCCGATTGTAATTTTGAATCCGGTTGGAAATCATGGACGGTGTTAGTCCATAGGCTTCCATGAGGTAGTTGTTGGTTTCAATGACGACCTCTTTTTCTTCCTGGCCCAACATCTCAACTTCTGCGATGCCTTCAAGACGAACAAGTTCATTTCGCAGATAGTTTTCAGCCACGCGCCGTAATTCGTCCATATCAGTGATTTGGTCGTTTGACAATCCCAGCAGCATGACGGGTGCGGAATTTGGATCGAGTTGAGAAATATTGATTTCATCGATATCGGCATTCTGGCTGAAGCTGGTCAGCGTTTTCTGCAAATCGAGGAACGCTTCATCCATGTCTGCATCCCAGCTATATTCCACAGTGATCAACGCTGTGCCCACCCGTGTGACAGAAGAGACCTGAATTACCTTTTTCTGCCGAATGGCCAATGACTCGATGCTCTCAACAAACTGACTTTCGATTTCTTCCGGCGGGCGTTCACCTGCGTTCAATTCGACAAATATTCTGGGATTATTCAAATCCGGGAATAAATCGATTCCCAGCCTCTGGAAAGAAATGAAACCAAGCAGCAGTACGGCCATGACGAACATCAATATCGTAATGGGATAATTGACTGAAAATTCTGTAAGTTTTCTCATAATTGGGTTTCTGTTTTAAAATCGAATAAATTTTATGTATTATCTGATCTGAAAAAATAATTTATACATTAAAATACAGAGGTAAAGACAAAGGTAAAGAAAAAAAATCTGCTAATTCGAGTTTCGTAACGTGATAATAACTTTATTTCTATCGTTATAGAGCTTGTTTAGTTTGACAGAAAGAATTTGTACATCTTTTTGCTTTAGATATCCAACCCTTTTCCCATATTCGAGATGACTTTCCGTTTCAGTGGCGGAGCCCCTTGCCATATAATAAGAAATTGATTTTGTTAAAGATATGAAATCTTCCAAGAGCTTCTGCGATATTTGCTGAAATGTTCAAAGCAGATCGTCTGATCTGTGATGTAAAGCTGAAATCTTCTTTTCGGGGTAAGCTATCGGTTCACTTGAAAATTGTTTCAGCAATTGACATGGCTTCTTGCCAGATAAGCATATCCTTGAAACTTTTGAACATCTCTTCCTTTATACCTTTAACTTTGTTTCTACCTTTTCCTTTACCTATTCCTTTACCTATTCCTTTACCTCTACCTTTTCCTTTAACTATGCCTTACCGTATGATCTTCACCTTGGACCTGTGTCTAAGAGTTTCGAATCCTTTGACAACGAGACGTTCATCCACGTTCAGACCATCGGTGACTTCCACGCTTTCAGGATTTTCCAGGCCGGTGCTGATGGTGCGTTCCTGGGCAGCGCCTTTTTCCACGATATAGACGGTTTTTCCCCGGCGCTTCGAAAGAATGATGTCCTTGGGAATGACAATGGCGCTGTCCTTGCTGGCAACGATAATTTCTGATTTCACGAACATACCCGGTCGCAGCAGCAGATCTGAATTATCAATGGTAAGTGTGGCTTTAAATGCGCGCGTGTCCGGATCCAGCGCCGGGGAAAGCTGCGTAATTTTGCCTTTCAGCGTATCATCCGGCAGCGTGTAATTCATCACGCGAACCGAATTCCCGATTTTCATACGTCCCAGCTCTTTGCCCGGCAAATTCACATCCATCCATAACTGGTGATAGTTCATCACCTGAAGCATGGTCTGGTTCGATTCGACTTTAGTATTTTCTGTGAAATAGGGCAGTTCGATAATGAAGCCATCGAATGGCGCCGTAACTTTCAATTTGGTTAATTGAACGATGGCATTGTCGTATGCATACTGCGCGTCGATAAATGCTTTTTCCGCGTTCTTCATTTCGCGAAAGGTAACGCCGCCTTTGTCGTAAAGCGATTTTTGTTTTTCATATTCACTTTTGGAAATGTCCAGGTTCAGTTTCTGGGACTCTATTCTCGTGGTGTATTCAAACTCAGGATTGTCTAAAAATATAATCACGTCGTTCTTGTTAACGAAATCGCCAAGCGCATACGGCCGTTTGGTTTTGGGATTAACTGCCAATCGGTAATAGCCCGATGTTTCGGATTTTAATGTGGCTTCTTTTACGGCATAAACTGTCCCGGTTGTAGATATGAATTCTTCGATTGATTTATATTTGACTTCCTCAACTGAAACTGGTACGGAAATTTCAGTGCTTGTATCGGTTCCCGGATCGCCGCAGCCCAAAACAAGCAAAACTCCAATCAATAAATATAGTCCGGATCTCACAATGAACTCCTTAAATTTAAATATCATGATAAAAATTCTTTTTATGGAGAACCTAAAGTTCACCAAAAGTATCTGAATTTTTTAATTGTATTCGATAGTGATATTTCGATTTTATCAAAATTGAATCATTCATCCGATAGTTCAGGGACCACTGCTTTGTCGCGCTGAAAATCCCACAAGGACTGAATCTTCATGTTCAGCAATGCGATTTTATAATCGATCAGCGCTGTAACGTGCCCCATTTTTTTCTCGGATAACTGGTTCTGATAAAGATTTAAATCCATACTGGTCAGGTCTCCGTTCTTGTATCGCTCCAGATTGATGTCGTAGGTGAGTTGGGCGTTGCGCAAATTTTGTCGGGCAATTTCAATTTGATTGACCAGGTTTTTTAAATCGCGATAGGCCTGCCTGACACCGATAATGATAGTATTTTTTTGATCTTCGAGCGATAGCTGCCTGGATTTTACCACAGCTTCCGAAGCTTTGATTCGCATTTTCTTGGCGCCCCAGTCGAACAAAGGGATATCAAAGGATAAAGAAAACTGCTGATTCCTGGTTGGCACCTCGTACATTTGTTCAAATTCTTCATCCGTTCCAATTATTCCATAGGACAGGTTGATATTTCCCTTGAATTCATTGGTTGCAGAGGTTTGGATCAGGTCGAACCGGGAATTCTCAATATCAATCTGCCGCTGACGCAGTTCCATACGGTGTTTCAAACCGTGACCGAGCGCTTGTTGTAAATCCACTTCCACGGCTTGATGAGATACATCCGCCGTCACCGTAATATCGTCGAACAACGATAAACCGATCATCTGTTTGAATGCATCCATGGAATTGTCCAGTGCAACCTGGGAGTTCTGCACATTGGATTTGCTGCTCGCCATGTCCAGTTCCGCCTGGTAGAGCTCCTCTTTCGCAGCCAGGCCGGCTTCCACCTTATTTTTAATGATGGTATAGCTCTGTTCGCGATTGTTGAATTCGTCGATTGCAATTTCCAAACTCATCTTATTTTTGTAAACGGTAAAAAACGCCTGGGTCACGTCTTTTTCCAGGCTGAGCTTTTGAATGGCATAACTCAGCGCCGTATTCTCCAGATCCAGTTCCAGTTCTTTGAGGGTCAGTTTGGTTCTGTTATACGTGAACATCGGTTGCTGGTAATTCAAATATAAATTATTGCTGAATGATTTTGTGCGCACATCCTGATATTCGCTGTAAGAATCCTGCCAGCTAAACCGATTGTAAATTGCAAACGTCCCGTCGGTCCATTTAATCGGCTGGGCAATGGTGAACACGCCGGAAGACTGTTTGTTTTCTTCCGTGTTCCACGTTGAAAAGAACGTGTTGAACTGCCTGGTTTTTTCATAGTTAAACGGAGTCAGCGTCAGGCTGAAACTCGATTTGAGTGAAGCTTTCTGTGCATTCAATGATTGCTGGCTTCTTTCCAGATTCAATTCGGAGCGACGGATGTCCGGGCTGTTCTTTGCAGCAATATCCAGCGCTTTTTCCAATGAAATTGGGTCCTGCGCCAGCCCATTTGTCGTAAGGCTGAAAAATAGTGCAGCGATGGCTGTCAATAGTACGAGTTGGTTTGTTACGAATTTTTTTCGATTCATAATTCATTTTCCTATGTTTGCATCTCTCGTATTCTATGATTTTACCCGGCGACTCTTGCAAATTTGTGCAAAATAATTATACATAAATCGGGTATCAAGTATTATCATTTGCGTCTTTGCAGCGCTGGGATAGATTGATTTTAATTTTATTCCGAATTATCGCTTTATCCATTTAACCGCGTCGGCGTAGACCAGGCGTCCTTTGGTTTCATCGGTTAATTCCACGCGAGTTTCGCCCTGGGAAATATAGAATGAACCGAGAAAATTCCAGCCGGCTTCGGCATTGTCCACATCCAGCAGGGCTTCGTCGACACCGTCATCATGGGAAATAGAAAAATGAAATTGGCCGTACTGACTGCGATCTCTGCCGCGCTTGCCCCAGCGCATTTCCATTTTGGAGACATAGTAATAAATGTCGTACGAGCCGCTTTCCTCAATATCTGTTTTCCAGGCGACCTTTCTATCGCCGTCGCCATCATTAATGTAATACGCGGACTGGATATATTTGCCATAAAAACCAGAAGAAGTGGTCAATCTCCAATTGGATGGCGGACGCCAGAAATTATAGCCAATGTACTTTTCTTCTTCCTCGGCTTTTTTCTTGTTGAATAATTTTTTCAGAAAGCTTTGCGTTGGCTGCGAGAGCACTTCGAATCCTGGATCTTCGTTATCAACGACAATTTCACCCGGTTGCACGATTTGAATGGGTTCATCCAAAATCCTGACCCCTCCGAAAGGGAGCACATTTTCTTTTAATTCCAGTTCATCAAATCGATGACTGACCATAGAGGGCAGATTCTTGGAAATGAGTGTGTTAATTTCCATCATACGCGGTTCTTCATCGAGAACAACGCCCACTTCAATGGTTTGACCGCCTTCAATATTATAAATTTTTTCTTCGGGCTGGTCCATGCCGCGCGGACCGAAAAACATCCGTCCGCGGCCGCCAAGCCGGAAGGTTGTGGCGATAATACCATCGACCGGTTCCTGATTCGTCACTTTGAAAAGAATTTGAAAGCGCGTGCGATCTTTATCCAGCACTTTGTACGATTCAATGCTGCCGAATAAATAGGCCGGCAAATCTTTGCTGTGGTACCATCTGTTGAACTCCGGTTCCAGATCATAGTTGAATTTTTTCTTTAATTCCTCGATGACCCGAGCAACTTTCACGTCTTTGAATTGATTTGATTCGAGCAGATCTGTGATGAATGACTCAAACGCTTCTTTATCCAATTTACTTTGAATGAGTTTGAACAGATAGGCGCCTTTGAGTTTGAGCACATCGTTGACAATATCTTTTTTCTCAGGGTCGTTCAGAATTTCTTCCAGATTTTGTTTGGTCAACGCCAGATTGGCTTTTTCTTCTTCGGTCAATCCCATAAAAAATCTTCGGAACGATGGCGCCTGTTCAGTGGATTGTTCGTATAAAAATGATTCGAATGAAACATTAAAAATCGGCCAACTCTCTGAGTTAAAATGATTGACAAACGTGTAAAAATTCGGAAACAGGTTATAATTCACCGGTGCATTAATTAAATCGCCCATACCAAAACGACCGCCGCGGAATCCACCCAACAATGTCGAGTTGACAAAGCCGGTAAATATTTGACTTTGCGATTCCTGCGGTGTAATCACCTGATTGCTTCTATCTCTTCGTCTGTCCTGCCATCTGACCGAGCGCGGAAAATCAGCGCGATCCATGAGAATGCCCATTTCCGGGAGCAGGGCTATTTCAGGCTGAATTGATTCCTGCCCGGTCGTCCAAATACGTTGATAACTGTAGAACTGGATTGGCACTTCAACAATGTCCAATTTGTTATACAAATATTCCAGTCCCAGTTGATTCTCATAATCTTGTTTCATCTCACGAATGAGGGCCGCCAGGGTATCGCCAATTTCAGTGAAATAAGGCGCAAAAAAATCATGTCCTTTAAGGTGGTACAGGCTGTAATCAACACTGTCGACCTGAATGGATTTCTTTTCATATTTTCCAATGGTCAAAGAAATTTGGGGCAGCGGCACTTCCGGGATGAATTCGTACTCGCCACTATTTAATTCAACCCGTTTGCCCTGGGATATGGGAGTCAGGTTCTCGTTTGTCTTTATATTAAGTGTGAAGTTGTTGAAATACTTTTGTGATGATTGAGGGTAAACAGCGCCATAAGGCAAACCTGAAATGGGATACCAGTTCGTCTCCGGTGTTAACAGCACATAGTCAGGTTCAATGAAACTGAAACGCTTGGCGATGTTGTAAATCCAGGCGCGATAATTTTCGTTGCGTGTCTCATCATCGATTTCGAGATAGCAGGCTTGTTCGTTAATTTTTCCGTGATAGGTGATGACCAGCGAATCCACTTCACCCCGGGAAAGCGGAGCGCCCGGTTTCACCTTTATCACATGCAAATCCCGTTCAAATGTGGTGTTTTGAGCATTGGACGTAATGTTATCAACTGTGAGCCCCGGATTCAAGCTGAAAATATATTCATCAATGGGATTTGATGTTTCATTCATGAATGCTAGGCTTGCATCGGCTTCAATAGTTTTTCCGGAGTGAGTGAGATTGATGTCCCATTGAACCGGTTTCAACTTGGGATGATCGGCCATCTTTTGGTTCAATTCATGCATTGCCATTCGAAGATTATTGCCGGCAGAAATGTTTGAAAGATATTTTCCGCCAAGAAGAATTCCTACGACAATAAACCCTACAGAAATAATCAGCGACATACGCGTCATCGCTTTGGATTGGGGCAAGCGTTTAATCAGCAAAATTGTAGCGAAAATGAATCCGATGCCAAGACAGAAGTAAATCCCGCGATGGATCAGAATTGTTTCCAGATTCCCGAAACCGACAAAGTCCGAGTACATTAATGGGATATTGAATGCCATGTAATCGAACAAATAATGAAGTTTTTTGCTGAGAAAGAAAAGCGTGGTGGCAATGTAACCAAGCAGAACGATGAAAGTTATGGCCTGATTCCGAATGATGACCATAAACATAAATGACAATCCGAAGATAAAAACAAGCGTCGGCAGACTGATAATGAGCGGATAGAGCAAATAGGAGATCAGACTCATGTTTGAATCGGTGAAGAAAATATTAAAAACTGCAGCGATTGCCAGCACGATCAGGTTGAGGCATAAAAATACAAAGAGAATGCCCAGCGATTTACCAATGACATAGTCTCCATTTGTCATGGACCGCATATATACGACTTCGGTGGTGTCCAGTTTTTTATCGCGCTTCAGGAAATCGGAGGCTAAAAACACACCAATAATCGCCTGAACCACATTCAATAAAAGAATGTTCATGTATGGCAGGGATGAGGAGATTCCACGAAAAAGCCAGGGCGTATTGCCGACTTTCGTGAAAAATGGTATGTTCAAAAAGGTCAATATTGCAATGGACAATAGCGCGAAAATTCTGAAAAACCAACTTCGCAAAAGAGTTTTGGTTTCGTATTTGGCGACTGTTAATATTTTATATAATGATAACATTTTTATTACCTTTCGAAATATTATTTAGCATATTGAAATGAGAAGGCATTCATTGAATTATTCGGGTTTTTAATGAAAATCGCCGTTCCACGATTGCCCCAATTCAAATTCCATGAAATAGACGTACGCGTGTTCCAGGTTCGGATCGATCTGTTTGCCGGGAAAATCTTCCAGTTTGTCTGCAACGACCTGCACCTCCCAGCCTGCTTCGGATGGAACCGTGGATATGACGGGAAACTTTTCTTTAATCGTATCCAATTCACTGTCGATGGCTTCGATCTGATAGACGTGCCCTTTTGCTTTTTCAACAAGTTTGTCAGGCGGTTCATTAAACACAAGCTCGCCGTTGTTCAGCAAGGCCATGTTGTTACATGTACTGGAAATATCGCCTACGATGTGCGTGGAAAGGATAATGATAATATCGCGCTGGCTCATTTCGGCTAAAAGATTGCGGAATCGAATTCGTTCCTCAGGATCGAGGCCGGTGGTAGGCTCATCGACCACAACTATTTTGGGGTCGCCAATGAGCGCCTGGGCAATACCAAGCCTGCGCTTCATACCACCGGAAAGTTTATTGGCCTGACGGTCGCGGGCTTCATAGAGCCCTACTTTTTCGAGCATCTCATCGACAGCTTTCTTGCGGGCGCGCGATTCGTACAATCCGGCCAAACTGGCAACGTAATCGAGGAATTCCCATGTTTTCAATTTTGTGAAAAAACGAAAGTCCTGTGGCAAATAGCCAAGCATGGCGCGTATCGCTCGCCTGTCTTTTTGCAAGTCAAAATTATCAATTTTGACGCTGCCGTGCGATGGTTTCATGAGTGTGACCAAAATTCGCATCAATGTTGTTTTACCGGCGCCATTGGGACCAAGCAGGCCGAACATGCCGCTTTCAATTTCAATATTTACATTATTCAATGCTTTATTTCCGTTTTTGTAGATTTTGCTCAAAGATTCAATGGAAATTTTCATGGTTCATTCCTTAAGTCTTGACATAAAGCGGTTACATTTTAATATGAAAAAGGGTTTGATAATTTTTTTCATTCTTGTTTATTAAACACATCACTTTTGAAAAACATGCGGATAATATTAATTAAATTTATTCATCCGTTTCTTTCGCTTTTTCTTTTAAAATAATGAGTTAAACAGTAAACGACGTTATCATTAAAAAGTTGCACCGGCGTAACAGGTTCCTGAAGTAATTTGCAAATAGTTATTGCATAACATTTTTGAATTGAAAATTTATTTTCTCAAAAAACATCTTAAATGATAGGAATTATTTATGTTTTAATCAAGAAAAATATTGATATTGAATTCAGTAACGTCCGGTTAGCTTTTTGTAGCACGTTTGGCTCTTGATTTTTTCTTATTTTTTTTCTTTGGCTGGAAATCACCACTTCTTCACACTCTGTCTTGTTAATAATTGTTTTTAACAAGAGGATTCCTCGGCTATTCTATTCCGGCACCACCGTGAAACTCACAGAATCGCTCGCGAACGCGCTGAAAATTCCCAGGCCGTTTTCGATATTGGTCAATGGTTGATTCAAATCCCGCGAATCCTGAGTACGGGATTCATATAAATCAGCATATTCCTGATTCAAGCGATAAGCCTTCACAACATGTTCACCATAATACGTTACACTAAACCTTACAAAGTAATGATTATTATTTGTCGGCGGCAAGAAATATCTGCGATTTTGTATCTATTGCAATTCATGTTTTTGGATTGCTGATTATTACATTTTCAGCAATGAAAGGAAGCGAAAAAACGGTGGCACCTGAACGAAAGTTAAAAGCTTGGACTAAATCTCAAAGGCCAGAATATAAAAATTGATAAAGCTGGGTACAGACTGACTTGTAACCGTTCACAGGAGAGAAAAACGCCTGACTAACTCCGTGCTTCAGCGCGGAGGTGCCAAAGTTCAGCAAGCCGGGCTTTAGCCCTTTAACTTTCGCACTTTGCTCGAAGATGCTGGGCTAAAGCCCGAAAGCCTTTTTATCGTTGGTTAGTCAATATGCATACTCTGTGATCGGTTACACTGACTTCAACTTAATTTCAAGATAGGAACCACTCTCGCCGATAATTCACCATGAGAATTGAGATTCCGCGGCTCAGCCATGCCCGGTCAAAACAGGCTAAACATTAAAATGAATGTGCTGAGCTACGTATTCCTCAAAACTGATTGCGCGGAATCTTGTTTTCAAGGCGCTGTTGTCTGGGTGGACGTCCTCTTTCGAATTGCGGCGGTCGATCGTGCGGACGAAACAATTCGCCAAACAGTCTACGCAATTTTTCCTGCTGGCCTTCGCCGCACAGTTTTTTAAAATCATTGAAATGATCGAACGTAAGTCGCTCAACCTGTCGCTGCCGCTCTCCAATGGAGTCCAGGATTTTTTCAACCTTTTTTTCATCGATCCGGTCATAAAACAATTGATCCAGCAGTTCCTTTTTCAGCCCCAGAATTTCCCCATTCAGCATTCTCATGTGCTTCCTGTGCTGTAAACGCATTTTTCGATATTCTCGCACCTGTTCATTATTCAATCCCAATTCATTCTTGATGAACATCACGGAGCGGGTGCGCTGCGCTGCAAGAGGTACGCCTTCTGGCTGAACCGGGGGACGAATTCTGTCGCTCCAGATAATTGCCAGCGTCGTCACATTGAAAAGGACCAGCAGCACAATGGTGAAAACTGTCAGCTTGTTTTTTGTAAAAATATCCATGTCTGCACCCTATTGAATGATAAATAAATCACTGTCACTTTCTTCCAGGCCGTATTCCTGAGCAAACTCGCTAAGTAAATCGCTGCGGTCCGCGGTCTGCGCGGAATTCCCACTCAGAAAATACACGGCGGTGAGAATGTTCAACGAAAGCAGCGCTCCCAGAAAAACAGGTTTCAGCGCCGCTGGAATCAGCGTCCGGCGTTTTGCTTCGTCCGCCTCATCCATTCGCGCCTGCACCCGTGTATAAAAATAGGGATTGCCCGGCATCCGTTCCGCACGCTCAAATTGCTCCAGCGTTTTTTCGATTTCCTGTTCGATTTTTTGTTTTCGGTTCATCTTCATCCCTCTTTGAAAAAGATGTGGTATTTGAATATTATTGCAATGCTTAATCAGATTTGATTATCACATCCCCCTAAATCCCTACACTGAAGGGCATCTTCGACCTTCAAAAAGGGAATTGCTGTCATCTATCCCCCTTTTAATGGGGGCAAGGGGGGATGTCAGAGCATTCCAAAGTTGATCCATTTTTCCTAATCTGAAATTACAAAACTCAATACCCAAATTACAAGCAAGTCTCAAAACCAAATTCCAAAAAATCAAACTCGGTCAGAGCGGTTTGGTACTGCGTTTTCGAATAGAGTTTGAAAACTGAAGTTTTGTATTTGGATATTATTTGAAATTTGCATTTTATTTTTTTGTAATTTTCTGCCAAAAGTTTTCAGATTTTTATTCTTCTGCTACTAAATAATTTTATCATAATACTTGTACAGCCGTTTAAACAAATTCTTCTTCCCGCGGTGAATCAGCGACTCCACCGAAGAAACCGACGTGCCCAAAATCTCCGCGATTTCTTTGTGGCTGAACCCTTCGAATTTATTCAGCGTGATGGCTGCGCGTTGGTTCTCCGGCAGCTTATTCAGCGCATTTTGAAGAATGGCCGCCCGCTCTTTGTCCTCCAATTCCTGCGACGGATTTTGGTCGTCCGGAATTTGCAGCTCATCGTCCTCCTCGATCGCGCCGAAGATGCGCTGAATCCTGGCCAATCGCTTCTTCCGATTTTTTTTCCGATACGCATCCAATGACCGGGTCACGGCCACGCGATAAATCCACGATGATATTTTGGAATCCCCGCGGAAATCACCGACCGACCGAAACACCGTAATAAACACCTCCTGGGCCACGTCTTCGGCATCCTCGCGATTGTTGAGAAACCGGTAGCAGGTATTGAGCACTTTTTCCTGGTACGTATCCACCAGGTATTTGAATGCATCCTCCCCCCCGGATTGCAATTTTTTCAGCAGTTCCAGCTCATCCATGGGCGTTGCCCAATCACGTTTCTGATTCCGGATTTCTGCGCTATGTATTACATTCGAAAAATCTGCCATGCATGTTTTTGATAATTTCTTTTTTTGGTCTGAATGAATTCATGCTTCGTACTTCTATTTGTTTTGACGAGAACCAAACAAAAACCTTGCGGTGGAATATTCTGAATTTTAGCTCCAACTGAGCGACTTAACACAACCCAGGACAACGCCCTGAGGACCCCGGAACTCAACAAACGTGCTAATCCCAAACATATCGCTCATCATATTCGATTTTGTATTTATTAAGGAGTTGCCTGTATTCGCCTTGAAATGAGGTTTTTGCATGATGCAATTTCTGGTTTAAAATATATCTTTTCACCACATCAACATGCGTCCGACTGACCTAAAAAGTCCCGTATCCGTTTTGCCAATAGAATGATTTATACGGCTCACCCTTTGTTTTTATCCATTTTGACGATTTCTTTTTTACATTTTCAACAACCTGGCTGATCGCAAATTTTCGGGATAGTAAAAATAAATTATGCACATGATTCGATACACCATTTATGATAATCGCCGGTGAATCGCTTTCACGAAATAGTGCCGCCATGTAGGGATACAACTCTTTTTCAATTTCAGGCTCGGTTTGTTGATGGTTGTTATGGTGATTTGTTTTTGTTAATTACTATCTACCCAGGGCGTTGTCCTGAGCTATCGTATCTCGCCCCGTTGGGGCGTTGGTTCGGATTAAAAAATATTTCTCATCATTGACAGTGTAGCTAAATTCGACAATTATTCATTTAACCTTTCAAATAATTTAATAAAAATTTTCGAAGAATCAACTATTTAATTGAAAAAGTATGTCGATGATTCACAAAAAAACCAGGCCTCATTTCGAAACCCGGTTTTCTTTATGTCAAATTATTCTGGATAAATCAAATTCTATCTCAATAAAATCATCCGCTTCGTCTCCGAAGCCGAGCCGCTTTGCAATGTATAAAAATACATTCCGCCGGGCAGATTCTTTGCCTGTCACTGCACCCTTGTTCTCTTTTTCATCAACCTTGAAATGAGCAACAAAAAATGGAGCAAGTATTTCCATCCATCTTGCTCCATTTTTCATTGATTCAAACGTCATTCAGAGTTATTCTTCCAAATCCGGCATGGGCGCGCCCGGGCCTGGTCTTTCCGGGGCCATACGCATGGGCCGACCGGGTCGTCCTGCTTTTCCGCGAGGTCCCCATTTCATTCCTCGTGAGAGCGCTCGCAGGTCGAATTCCTTCTGTTGTTCCGGGGTCAGCATGTCGCGCACTGCCCGGCGATTCAGGGTTCGCTTGATTTGAATTTCCGTGCGAATTTTCTCTTTCTGTTCGATGAGGCTTTTCACTTTGGACGCGTTGAATTTTTCAGCGACCATTTCCTGCTTAATTTCATCATCGATGGCGCGGATTTTGGACGTGAGCGGCAGAATTTCTTTTTGCAGCGCCAACTGCATATCCTGCATTTTTGACTGCTGTTCATCGGTCAAATCGAGTTTGGCCATACGGCCGGGTCTGGCCTGCCTTTCTGCTTTCGGAGCCTGAGCAAATACCGAAACTGCCAAAACCAGAACGGCGATTAACGTCAGCATAAAAATTTTCTTTTTCATGATTTGTTCCTTTCGATAAAAAGTTAGTTGTTATAATTGTTCATTTCAAACACATCAACAAGCGACATTCTTTTTTGTTTCGAGTACTCTTTCGTTTATGTCGTCTTTCAATTATTTGGACGTCTCCCCGGAAAAAACCTTGCGGTATTTTTAAAAGAGAATGATTATTTTAACCGGGCAAATTTTTAAATTATGCGCTCGAAGGTTTCAGTTAATTCAAGGGTGTGAGCAGTTAAAAGGAAGTTCAATGCCGGACAATTTAATTTTATCACTGGCAAAAAAAATCCCCACATTAAATTGTGAGGATTGATAATATGATGAAATTTTGATATGACAGCGAAAACCTGTCTTCAAGTTAAAATGGAAAGAGCATTTTTTTTACTTCCACAATGTAAGAATGACCGCCGCAATATTGAACGCCACAAAAGAATAGCCCACATTGAGGAGTGTGAGTTTAAATGAGCGATCCTCGAACAGTACAAGGTTCAACGAGCCCATTCCGATAAATCCAACGCTCATGAGCGTGCCGATGATCAGCGCATCCAGAATTGTGGACGCGTTGACAAATGCCAATATCAGCGCCAAAAATATGATAGACAGCGCCGCAGGGATAATGCTGAGCATCATGGATTTATTGGCGTCTTCCTTACTGATGTCCTCTGCTTTTTTCCCGATCAATCTCAACCAGATATTCCCGAATAATAAAGGCGAATACCACAATGCGCCAATGACCATGTTACTGATAATACTGACAAGAATGGCCCATAAATTTAAAAACGATACTTGAAGGGTCATTTTTTCCTCCTATTGATTTTAGAAAATTGTATAACCAAAAAGCTCCCTTCTCTCCGAGGGAGAATTGCCGCGGATGCGGGGGCGATTGTCAACACGATACTTGACCAAAAACCTATTTCCACCGAATCTTTCCAATCCATGAAAGCGGCCCAATAAAACAATTGTAAACGATAAAAAACACCTCCCACGCGAAGAAACCTCGAAGGGATATTTCTGCCTGCAATCGGCTTCGTGTTAAATTCAAAAGAAAAAAGTCCGAAGCAAATTTTCCGGCCAGCGCCAGAGTTGACCAGAGTATATTTTGTCCGAAAAATAGCGAACCGAAAAAAAGCAGAAAGAGCAAAAGATTTGCCAGATGAAAAATCAAATAACCAGCCTGCACCTTTCTGTTGTAATATTTCCCGGCTGAAAGATGGCGGCGTTTCTGACAAATAAATCCTGACGGCGATATCGTTTGAAAGCTGGGTACAACTGGTTCCGAGCCAGCCGCGAATTTTATTTTCCAATCCGTTTCCCGATGAACGCGCTGCAGGAACAAATCATCATCCCCGGAAACACTGTGTTCAATTGTTTCGAAACCTTTCAGTTCATCAGTCACCTCGCGTCGATACGCCATGTTCCGCCCGGTGCACGTCGTCGCGCTCCCATTCGCGATACTCCCGGCTGCCACCGCAGCCGCGGCCAGACTATCGATGGTTAGGGCGCGCCCTAACCACGAATTCGTCTCGTCAAAAACCGGGGAAAATCCGACGACCATTCCTGTGTCATTCCCGAAACAGCACACGATGGTTTTTGCCCATTTAGGCGGCGGAACACAATCCGCGTCAGTGAACAAAAGAATCTCACCGTCCGCTTCATCAATTGCCTTACTCAATGCCGCCTTTTTACTGCTGATTACTTCGGAATCCGGTTCCTGCCTTATTACTTTAATCTGCGGATAGAGACTCGCAAATTCAGTCAGTATTTGTGGCGTGGCATCCAGTGAGGCGTCGTCCACAACCATTATCTGGAGCAACTCGCCAGGATAATCCTGGCTCATCAATGCGGTCAAGCAAGCGGCAGCGTGTTCCTGCTCGTCCCTCATTGCCACGATGATGGAGACGCGTGCAGATATTTCTGTGGAACAGGGCACTAATTTTTTCACGCCTCGCCACAACCAGAGAATAAATAAAATGTAGACCGAAAAACCTAAACCGAGCAAAAATATGAACACAGGCTTTTTAATTTTTATTTAATGACTGTTGCCGCGAAGGCGATAAAACGCCAAAAAAAAGAAAAAATAATTCAAACACATTAGAGGCGTTTTCTTCTCTTTTTATCACCATATCTTTGCTTTGAGCCTTCGAGTCTTCGCGGCAAAATAAAGTATTTCCTTTTTACTTACTTCACCAAAGCTTTACAAATTATTAAAATTTTCTACAAGAAGCAAGCCGTTTTTTAATGTTGTCATGACAAATAAAATTAAAAATTTATATTGACATTTATAGGATCATTTTATATAATTACATTCTTAAATAATTCTTCGGGTAAATTTCTCATTTCTGCAGGAACTCATTCATGGAACAATTTCTTACTTTCTTCAAAACCTTCAAAGTTTTGGGAGTGCCGCTCAGCGTCATTTCGATTGCCATTCTAATTATTACTCTCGCGTTTTTACTGCGCAAGCTACTGTCTCATGTCATCATCAATTATTTAGGCAAACTGGTTCAACGCACTGAAACCGATATCGATGAACTCATCTTAAAAGCCATCGACGGCCCGCTGCGCCTGGCCATCGTAGGAATCGGATTCTATTTTGTCAGCATTATATTAGCGCCCTACCTTTCGGAGACGCTGCAAGCGAATTTCGCTCAGTGGTTGCAATTATTTTTCCTCATTGTCATCTGCTGGTTTCTTTTCAAGAGCGCGGATATTTTAATCATTTATCTCCAGCGACTGGCCAACAAAACTCCGACCGAGTTAGACGACCTGCTGCTGCCCTATCTGCGCAAAGTGATCCGTGTGGCGCTGATTGTGCTGGTTATCATCAAAATGGCTGAGATTCTTCTGGGTATGTCGGTCACCGCATTATTGGGTTTGCTGGGCGGTATGGGACTGACGTTGGGTTTGGTTTTCAAAGACATTATTGCCAACTGGTTCGGCTGCGCGGTTATTTACATGGACAATCTATTCAAGGAAGGCGATTGGGTGATGATCAACGACGGCAAAATCGTTGACGCCGATGTGGAGGAAATCGGGCTGCGAAGCACCCGTTTTCGCAATTTCGACAAAACGGTGTCCATCGTTCCCAACGGACTCATCGCGCAATCCATCGTGAAAAACTGGTCGCGCATGTATAAGCGCCGCGTGAAATTCAATTTTAAGATCGATGGTATCGGCGCCGAAAAGCTCTCTAAAATCCTGGAAGAAATTCGGGCGATTTTAACCACTGATGAAGACGTGCACCAGGAATTTCACATGGTGAATTTTCGGGAAATTGATGGTAACAGCCGCATCATTCGTTTGTATTATTTCACCAAAACAACGGTGTGGGCGGAGCACGAGAAAGTTAGGGAGAATATCAACTTGAAGATATTACAGTTGCTGGAAGCCCAGGGCGTGGATCGGTTATCTTACACCATCGTGGATTTGAGCGATGACCGGCCGAATGATTATTCGGTGGAGTTTGATAAGAATTAGATAGAACGCGGATTGAACTGATCTAGCGGATTGAACGGATTTTTTCTGCATCAAGCAATTAACTTTCAAACATTTTCATATTTTAGTACCTGACAAGTTAAATCCTACACTTTATTGGCAAGAAATTTTTTAGTGCCCATCACAAGTTGTAATATTTCAGCTTGTTACAAAGGCCATTTTTTAAGAAAAACTTTTTGGTACTGACTTGTACGGGGCAGGGTTTTCATTTTTAATTTTTAATTCATACTTTTTAATTCCAGCTTGTCTGGCTTAGGCGACTCAAATTTAACCAAAAGAGGAAACCATGCGGAAACCAAATCTTACATTTTATTTCATCATTTTCTTTATGCTTTTTTTTGTTCTGCAAATTCAGGCGCAGCCATTGCCATCAGTCAAGCCGGAATCCGTGGGCATGTCATCCACGCATCTCAACCTGACCAAGGCCAGCATCAACGCGGCCATTGAGCGGAAGGATTTTCCGGGGGCGACGCTTCTCGTCGCGCGAAAAGGGAAAATTGTGCTGCGCGAAGCATTCGGCAAAAGTCAATGGGTGCCGGAAGAACGCCCGATGGAAATAGACATGATTTTCGACCTGGCGTCCGTGACCAAGCCGGTTGCCACGGCTCCTTCCATCATGATTTTAGTGGAGCAGGGCCGAATTCGCCTGTGGGACAAAGTGAAGGAATTCATCCCTGAATTTTCGACGTATGTGGATGAAGAGGGAAATCCAGGGGAAGACGCGCGCATCTGGCATCTGCTGACGCATACATCAGGCCTGCCGCCGTACACGCCTGCCACAGAAGTCGAAGAAAAATATGGCAATCCCTGTTTCATGGATTCTTTGGTCAAGCACATCGCCCTGTTGAAAAAATCCGATCCCCCGGGAGCAACGTTTCATTATAGCTGCCTCGGCTTCATTACGCTGGCCGAAATTCTGGATCGAATAACCGGGCAGACATTGGCCGAGTTTTCAGTGAAGCATATTTACAAACCGCTGAAAATGGAGCACACGTTTTACAACCCTGCAGATGTATTCAAGAATAAATGTGTGCCGACTGAAGTGATCGATGGGAAACCGCTGATCGGGACAGTTCACGATCCCCTGGCACGATTGCAGGGAGGAATTTCCGGAAATGCAGGCCTTTTTTCCACGGTCGATGATCTGGCCATTTTCGCCCAGATGATGCTGAACAAAGGAACATTCAAAGGCGCCCGCGTTTTGAGTCCGTTGACCGTGGAGCGCATGACTTCGGTGTACCCGGAAGTGGAATTTTCAGGCCGCGGTTTGGGCTGGGATTTGAATTCAGCCTATTCCACAAATGGCGGAGATATTTTCGGGCCGGCGTCATACGGTCATTCCGGTTACACAGGCACATCAATTTGGATCGATCCGGAGACGGAGACATTCGTCATTTTCCTGACCAATCGCGTCCACCCTGGCGATGGCGGTGCCGTGCTTTCGCTGCGAAGCCGAATCGCCAATATTGTGGCAAGTTCGATTTTTAAAAAATAATATCAAGCGTTCCGCTAACAGCTATCAGCGTTCAGCAAGAGGAAAATTGGTCTAATTGATCCAATTATGCGATCACTTATCTGGTAAAAAATATACATTTCATACCACAAAGTTTTTAGATAGCCGATGGCTGAATTGTGATAACAAATCAATCAATCAAGGGCATGGTCACGGTTTGTGATTTTTTTATTTGAATTTGAAATTTATTTGTACTTTGGTCTTTTGGTATTTGTAATTTTTACCATAAAAAAACCTCCCCATTCCAATAATTAGCTGGAACAGGGAGGTTAAAATTTGTGGAGACGGCGGGAGTCGAACCCGCGTCCGAAGGTCCGGTTTTACAGACCTCTACATACTTAGTCTATCGTTCAATCTCGCTTTCCGAAGCACGACAAACAAAGCTTCACTGAAAGCCAGCCTGCTAAAATTTCGCTCCCCTTCCACAGGCGAGACCAGGAACTATCCCATCATAATCGACGTGTCTTTCCAGGCCTGACAGGCAAAACCCGGAAAGCACGGGCCGCTTAATTAGGCAGCCATTGCATACGCATAATTGTCTGCGTTTAAATTTGTTTCCCGGCGGATTAACGAGGAACCAGGACCTCGGTATGCCATCTGCACTCCCTCGACCCCCGTCGAAGCCAGTTTCGTCCCCATTTTTTTAAGTCACTTATTTGACGATTCTTAACGAAGAAAGTTCCGGCAGGAATTTGAATTTCTATCCACGTAAAACCAGTTGATCAAAGAATCATTATTTCAATAGTCGAAGATGAACATAAGCCACTATCGCTCCATACGATCAACGTGAGACTTACCTGTGGCAAAATGGAGTCAGCCAAATAATAGTATGTGTTATCCCGGTATTCGATGCCTCCGCTATAGTTTGTCGGCGAAAAGCGCCAATACTTATACAATTTCTTTCTCATCGGATCTATTAGCACAATGTCCAGCCTTGTCTCACTTTGGTAAGCCACCGGATTTTCTGTTATCTCAAATCTCTCAATCCTGGGTTTTATGGATTGAACTGAACCGCCCACATCTGACCTCAAAATGAGCGCGTCCAGCGCTTTGGCGATTTCTGTAATTTTGTCCTCGAATATGCCGTACGAACTAATCACAACAGTGATGTTGTCGCGGATGAACATCCTTCCCTCGCCGAAAGAAATATCACCGACAACGCACGGATAGTCTTCCGGCGCGGTCACATCCATTGGCGCGCTGCAATTTTTCCTCACGTCGAGTAAATATTCATACGCGAGTTTCGCTGATTCAGCCACCGACAATCGAATGTGCAAGTTCTCCCCGGAAGCAAAAGTCCACCCATACATAAATCGAACGACGTAAGAGGTATCCCCTTCCTGCGTTTGAATTTCAAAGAACCAGGGCTGGTTTGCGCTTTCAATGTCTGTCGCGTTCTCCAAGCCAGGGAAAAAATCGCCGGGAATTTCTACTGCTGCACGCACCACGTGAAAGGGCGGATTCAGCGAGTTTTTTTCACAAAAAGAAGTGGCGATGAATAAAACCAAAATCAAAAAAAGGAGTCGTATTTTCATTTCTATCCTCCAATTTTAAATTTCACCCACTCGCTTTCAGGAGATCATTTGACTAAATCTACACCAATAACAACTTTCTAACTTCTTCACAAAAAAATATCATTTCTTCGAAATCATCCTTAACCTGGATTATTCATTGTAATGCATTAAGGAATCCAGATAGCCTGAATGGTGCTTAATTCCGAATTCGCTATATCAAACTCTGTTAAATTTTACACACCTCGTTAATCTCACTAATAACATAAAGTTAAATATATTTAGGTTGAAATCTGTGAATAATTCAGGTTAACTTCATCTTCCTGAAAATCGATAAAATCATCGTAATCGCCTTCTTGTCGTTTTTCAAATGCCTTCTTATAAATTCTTCCCAAATCTGGTGAAACAATTTTTGTTTTAACAAAATTTTGATTGAACCATCCCATCAACATACTATGTTTTGATGTTGAAAAATCGTTTTGTATTGCCAGGGCAGAAACAGCATAAAAAATTGCATAATAATTACGATTCTCCGCGTTATGCAATCTTCCCATTTCAATCGCAATACGTGCATCATTTATCGTTTCTTCACATCGATTTAACCTATATCTTATTAACCTGGATTAGTCATTGTAATGCATTAAGGAATCCAGATAGCCTGAATGGTGCTTCATTCCGAATTCAGTGTATCTAACTTTGTTAAATTTCATGTATCTGATTAATTTTATGAATAACATTAAGTTAAATATCTATTGTTTGAAATTTGTGAATAATTCAGGTTAAGGACTCCTTATCAAACTTCATAGAAAATTCCTTCATTTTTTACATTGTATCGATATGGCGTTGCAGGCTCCAAAATATCCTGTAAGTTATAAATGTGGACATCAATTATTACATCATTTTCTACCTCATAGGAATTTATAAGACCATAAATTTTATTTTTCTCTTTCCAGTCCAAATTTCTGTCAAACGTTAACACTATATCAAAATCTGAGTTCTCGGAGAAGTTACCTTTAACACGCGATCCATAAATATACGCACCAACATAACTGGTGTACTGTGTTTTTATTAAGCGATTAATATCATTTATGATTTTAGGTATTTTTAAATCCTTCATCGCCTTTGTCCTTTTTGATTTTATATTACCCATATTCACATGAAATATACAAATAACTTTTTCAAATGTCCAATATTTTTTGGATGACCGGAAATATTTACAATTAAAATTCCTTGCGAAACATACGGCATGGTTTTTACGAATAATTTGAATCATCTTTTTTTAATTTTTTATTGAAATTTGACCAATTAATCTTTATATTCATCAGCTTTATTTCGGAACATTCCGGAAATCAATTCGTTATTTTAGCTTAAATCTTAACCGATTATTCAAATTGAATTCAAAAAAAATTATGTCTGAACGAAAATCTATTTTCATAAAAGGGGCTTGCGAGCACAATTTAAAAAACATCGATCTGGAAATCCCGCGAGATCAATTAGTGGTCATCACAGGACTTTCCGGCTCGGGGAAATCTTCGCTGGCGTTTGATACGCTTTACGCCGAAGGACAGCGGCGCTATGTGGAATCGCTGTCCGCGTATGCACGGCAATTTCTCGGCCTCATGGAAAAACCGGATGTCGAATACATCGAAGGACTGTCACCGGCCATTTCCATCGAGCAGCGTTCTGCCAGCAAGAATCCCCGCTCCACAGTTGGGACGGTCACTGAAATTTACGACTACCTGCGATTGTTATTCGCGCGAATCGGCAAGCCGTATTGTTACAACTGCGGCAAGCCCATTCAGCGGCAGTCGGTGCAGCAAATTGTGGATCAGGTGGTGACATTGCCGCAGGACACCAAAATTTTGGTGCTGGCCCCTGTGGTGCGCGGCCGCAAGGGCGAGTATCGCGAAATTTTCGAAGAAGCTCAGCGCGACGGATTTGTTCGCGTTCGCGTGGATGGGCAGATGCATGAGCTTGAAGAGGAAATTAAATTAGACAAGCAAAAAAAGCATAACATCGAAGTGGTGGTCGACCGGTTGGTGATAGAACCGACCATGACTTCCCGGCTGACCGATTCTGTGGAAACAGCGCTGAACCTGGCTTCCGGCATTGTGCTGATCCATCAAGTCGATGGCGAGGAATTGTTTTTCAGCGAAAACTTTGCCTGCATCGATTGCGGCATTTCTTATGAAGAACTGGCCCCGCGCATGTTTTCGTTCAACAGCCCGTACGGCGCCTGCCAGACCTGCAATGGTCTCGGCACCATTATGGAAATCGACCCGGACCTTGTCGTCCCGGACCAAAATCTTTCGCTGAACCAGGGCGCGCTCAAACCCTGGGGAGAAGCGCGCGAAGGATGGTACTTTTCTCAATTGGCCTCGGTCGCGGATAAGTACGGCTTTGATTTGAACCTGCCTTTCAAAAATTTGAGCGATGAGCACAAACGAATTATTTTCTACGGCTCCGGCAATGAACAGGTGCGCATGATTTATATGCGGGAAAACGGGCAGAAGCACGCCGAATTCACAACGCAATATGAGGGCATCATCAAAAATCTGGAGCGACGTTATCATCAAACCACGTCGCAATACATTCGCACATGGATCGAAGGATTTATGAATGTCAAGCCCTGCCCGGACTGCGGCGGTTCGCGCTTGCGCAAAGAATCGCTGGCCGTTCGCATTGGCGATTACAACATTAACAGCATCACAGAGCTTTCGATTAAATTGTTGCAGCAATTTTTCGTCGACATTAAATTGACAAAACGCGAGCAGATCATCGCCCAGCAAATTTTGAAAGAGATAAACGCGCGGCTGAAATTCCTCATCAATGTGGGACTGGATTATTTAACGCTGCACCGCTCGTCCGGCAGTCTTTCCGGCGGCGAAGCCCAGCGAATCCGCCTGGCCACGCAAATCGGCTCCCAGCTCATGGGCGTGCTTTATATTTTGGACGAACCCTCCATCGGGCTGCATCAGCGCGATAACAGGAAGCTCATCAATACATTGCTTGAATTGAGAAACCTGGGCAACACTGTAATCGTAGTCGAGCACGACCGCGAGACCATAGAGAACGCTGACTTTGTCGTGGATTTGGGGCCGCACGCCGGCGAAAACGGCGGGCAAATCGTTGCTACCGGCACGCCCGGGGATATCGCTGCTTCAGAAGAATCCATCACCGGGCAGTATCTGTCGTGTAAAAAATTCATTCCAATTCCCAAGAAGCGAAGAAACGGGAACGGCAAATTCATCGAGCTTCAGGGCGCCACTGGCAATAATTTGAAATCCGTGAGTGTAAAATTCCCGTTGGGACTGTTCATTTGCGTGACCGGTGTTTCAGGCTCAGGCAAAAGCACGATCGTCAACGAAACACTGTATCCCATCTTGTTGCGCGAAATTTACCGCGGTAAAAAACAACCGCTGAAATATGAAAAACTCCTGGGGCTGGAATACATCGATAAAGTGATTGACATCGACCAATCCCCCATCGGGCGAACACCGCGATCCAATCCGGCGACATACACCGGCGTTTTCACCCACATTCGTGATTTGTTCACCCAATTGCCGGAAGCGAAAATCCGCGGATATAAACCGGGCCGGTTCAGCTTCAATGTGAAAGGCGGCCGATGCGAAACATGCCAGGGCGATGGAATCATTAAAATCGAGATGCACTTTCTGCCGGATATTTATGTCACCTGCGAAGAATGCAAGGGCAAGCGCTACAACCGCGAAACGCTGGAAATAAAATACCGCGGAAAATCCATTGCCGATGTGCTGGACATGACCGTTTCCCAGGCTCTGAAATTTTTTGACAAGATACCCCGAATCAAGCGAAAGTTGAAAACACTGGAAGATGTGGGACTTGGTTATATTCGCTTGGGACAGCAGGCCACCACCCTTTCCGGCGGCGAGGCACAGCGCGTAAAACTGGCCACCGAACTCTCCAAAGTTGGGACCGGCCGAACGTTTTACATTCTGGACGAACCCACCACCGGTCTGCATTTTGAGGATATCAACATGCTGCTGAATGTGCTGAATCGACTTGTGGAAAAAGGTAATACGGTAATGGTGATTGAGCACAACCTGGATGTCATCAAAACAGCAGATCACATTATTGATCTTGGACCGGAAGGCGGCGATGGCGGCGGAACCATTGTTGCGACCGGCACGCCGGAGCAGGTATCCGAAACTACAGATTCCTACACCGGTCAATTTTTAAAAAAAGAGTTAAGTATATTAGATTGCTAATGTTCGGAATGTTACCTACATTTAACACATTGATTGAAAATATTTGCTTGACTTTTTTAAATTTATTTATTATTTTAATTCATCATATTGCAAACAATTCTATCACATTTTTTCCCCTATTCGAGACAATTCGGATCAATGGCGCGGCTTGCTTTCTTTCTGACATTGCATGAGGTTGGAGGTTGCTAACTGGAATGAAATGAGTCAATAACGGATCTGTTATTTAATTTAAAGGAAGCCGTTTGTGAGTCAAGCTATATCTAAAGAACAAGTTATCGTTCCCGCCCAGATTAAATATTTGCCGGTGCTGAGAAAATTTATTTCCCGGATCGGTTCAAAATATAACTTTGCCAAAACAGAAATTAACGCCATCAAAATCTCCATTGATGAAGCATGTACGAACATCATTAAACATGGCTACAAAAAAGACCAATCCGGTTCCATCACCATGAAAGTCCTGGTAAACGATGAACAACTCATTGTTGAATTGATTGATCAGGGCCAAAGTTTCGATCCTAATTCAGTCGATAATCCCAATCTTAAAAAATATGTCGACACAGGGAAAAAAGGCGGATTGGGCATTTTTATTATGCGCAAATTCCTCGACGATATCAATTACGAAATAAATAATCATCACAACATTTTACGTCTCACCAAAAATCGTTCAAACGCATCTTCGCAATTGGTAATCCCGATTACGACCGCCTTCCAGCGATTGAAGCAAAAACTTTTTCCGGCAAAAGCCATGAAATAGGGATGCAGTAATATCCACTTTCAACGGCTCTCGCATCGATACCTTGAAATTCCTTTCTCTCACATTGCGAACTTTCAAATCAGCTCACTCAATTTTTCTTTTTGATAAATTATCCGATATCTAGTTTCTTAAAATGAGAATATGAGCAATCTCATTTTCAGATTTGTTTCAAAATGAAAAGTAAAAACCCATTGAAAATCGCGAAAGGAAATTCATTTAATCGCTTATTATTTTTAGCATTAGAAAGCATTAAAAACATTGGCACAAATATTGAATATAGCTGGACAAATAATTAAATGAAAAACAATTGAATGAAAAATTCAGTTTAAATACAAGAGCAGCCCATCCAGAACGAGAACGGGGAGGGAGGACCCCCAGAAGATAGCTCCTGTGCCACAAATTTCGGTCAGGCTGTAATCACAGAGATTTGCCCCTTGATTTCCTCTTGCCCCGGGAAATCATGATTAATCCTTAAATGGATAATAGTGGAGCCCCCTGACCCATTTTTTCGGTATAGTCAACCAGGCGCAGGAGCTATTTTCACTCAAACACTTTTCAGAACTGAAAAAGGGATAGTAATGTAAACGCATCGCTATCCCTTTTGTATTTTTTGATTCCCCTTGGAAAATTCGAATTCATTTTCTTTTATGAGAAGAGCATTTTCTCCGCGAACAACTCCTGAAAATCGATTCGGGACGAAAGTTCAATATATCCGGCAGATTTGATTATTTCCTCAGCCTCATCTTTCACATGATTCGAAAGGAGATATCTTTTTGCTCCGAGACTGGCAGCATTCCCAACAAACTTCACGCGGTCCAATGGAATCCTTGGAATCAATCCGATTTTTTGTGCGCTGTATTTATTCAAATAGCTTCCAAATGCGCCGGCAATCAAAACTTCCTCGATATCTTTTTCTTCAATCGACAGCTCTTTCATCAAGATGGCGATGCCGGCTGCGACAGCACCATTTGCTAACTGCAATTCCCGAATATCATGCTGCGTCAAAACAACCGGTTTTTTGGAAGCGCCTTCATCTGCCGGGACCACGATAAACTGATGGGTGTTTTCCACAGTTTGAATTCGCTCTTTCAGCCATTCAGGTCCATCAAACGATTCACTTGAAACGATCCGCCCGGTTTCGTCAATCACGCCGGCGCCGATCAATTCCGCTACGATATCGATTAATCCTGTGCCGCAAATTCCCCGTGCTTCGGTATCACCAATGACATGATAGAATAGCTGATCATCGCCAAGGGTAAATTTATCCACGGCTCCTTCCATTGCGCGCATACCGCAACTCAAATGACCGCCCTCAAATGCCGGCCCGGCAGCAGTGGAACAGGCCAGCAATTTTTCTTTCGAACCAAGAACAATTTCCCCGTTCGTGCCAATATCAATTCCCAGGGTAATTTTTTCGGTTTTATGCAAATCGCATGCAAGTATAAAACCGGTAATATCGCCGCCAACATACCCGGAAATATTTGGAAGCGTGAAAACTGAACCGCGGGGCATTATGGTCACGCCAATTTCTTCAGCCATAAATTTTTGTTTTCTGCGATATGCCGGGATGTAAGGCGCTTCAGCAATATACTGGGGATTCACGCCCAGGAAAAAATGGTTCATTATAGCGTTGCCGGCCAGACTCATTTCATAAATTTCCCTCACTTTTACGTGGGATTCGTCGCATAATAATTCAATGATTTCATTGATTGCGTCAAGCACAGCATTCTGCAATTTTACCAATCCACCGGGTTCAGACACCGCGAAATTAATGCGTGAAATGACATCCGCTCCGTGCGTGGCCTGGGGATTGGTTCTGGCCTGAACGCCAAGCAAATTCCCGGTATTCATATCAATGAGTGAACCGACAATGGTCGTTGTGCCCAAATCAAACGCGATGCCAAAATTTCGATCCGCCGTGTTCCCGGTTTCGATGCACAGCACATGATTTTCTTCTGAAACCAGCGTGACCTTAAATTCATTCTTTCTCAAAAAAGTCGATAAATTCTGAAGCACCGGTAATGGGATGAACAAACTGCCGACGGATTGGATAACATTATTTTCAATATTGGAATAATCATCAACCTGATTCTGAATATCCGGATTGATCATTTCGAGGTAGGTCTTTTTGAGGTGCTGATCCACCTCCGGTTTACTTTCTATTTCATAGGTGAGGAATGTTTCTTTGACGATCTTTTCTTCACTGATAACCTCTACTTTCAAATCCGTTTCAACATTAATCTGACAGGCCAGATGCACTCCCATACTTCTCTCTTCCGGGGAAAGTGTAATTTCCTCTGCCTGCGTAAAGGGCATTTTTTTTTCCAGAATTTTGACTTTACATTTTCCGCATTTCCCCCTGTTACCGCAAAAAGCCGGGATAATGATACCTGCCTTATCCGCAGCTTCTATTAAATTTGTTCCAGGCTTAACTTTGATTTTTTTTCCGTTAGGTAGAAAATGAAGTTCTATCTCGCCTTCAATATCACTCAAAACTTCCTCCTCCGAAGTGTTAAATAAAAATAAATTACGAATGAATAATTTGCGCTATTGCACTGATGTGCGCCGGGGTTGTGCCGCAACATCCGCCAATGATATTCGCTCCAGCGTCTGCCAGATCCTGAACGTGCTGTGCCATTTCCTCGGGAGATTGGTCGAAAACCGTGTTTCCGTCCACCAATTTGGGCAGCCCGGCATTGGGATGCGCGACCAATAATTTGTCTGTATACTGGCGCATTTCCCGGATTATTTCCACAATTTGCTCGATGCCATTGCCACAGTTTGTTCCCAGAAAATCAGCGCCGGCTTCGGTCAGGTCTGTCACCACTTGTTCCACGGTTACGCCCATCATGGTGCGATACCCGGCCTTCCCTTTTTCAAATGTGAATGTCACCAGCACCGGCAAATCGCTCACCTCCTTTGCCGCTCTCACCGCGCAAACAGCTTCGGCAGTGTCGGCCATAGTTTCCATTAAGATTCCATCCACGCCGCCATCGACCAGGCCTTTCATTTGGTCAATAAAATTCTCGATCATCTGCTCCTCGGATACATCGCCCAGCGGTTCTAAAAATTTACCGGTGGGTCCAACCGATGAAAGGACAATATTGTCGTCGCCGGCCGCTTCGCGCGATATCTGCGCGCCGGCCCGATTGATTTCGTACGCCCTGTCCTGCAAATTAAAGCTGGACAATTTGAAGCGGGAGCCGCCAAACGTGTTTGTCAAAATTATGTCCGAACCGGCTTCAATGTATTTCGATGCAATAGCTCGCACGTCGTCCGGGTGGGAAATATTCCACTCCTCAGGGCAGTCACCCGGCATGAGTCCACGCGATTGGAGCATGGTCCCCCAGGCGCCGTCGGAAACAAGTATTTTTTCCCGGCGAAGCATTTCGAGTAATCGATTCATACTAATTGGCCTTTAAATTAATTTATACGTCTTGAAAATATTGAGAAAAGTCTTCACCTGTTCCACAAATTCATCATCATCAAAATCGTGTTCTTCCGAGAGATTCGCGGCAATTTTTTCGATGGTCATTTTCCCGTTGCATAGTTGCAGGACTTGCGCACCGATCGCATTTGTTTTTATCACGGCTTTCGAAGAACTGATCTGGCACTGCATGCCGCCGTTATCCGTTTCCGCGCACGTAACATTGGACTTCAGCGCCGGCTTTTCCGACGCGATAGTAAAATCCATTTCTTTATTTCTCTCCTCGCTGAGAGAAACATCCGCGACAATGGTGCACGTGATTGGCCCGATTTTCATGAATTCTTTTGCCATATTGTTCAAATCCTTATATTGGTCATATATTTAGAAATTTTGTACATTCTAAAATTAAATCGAAAGTAGTTCTACCTAGTCAAATTAGAAAATATCTCGAAATACAGAGCATAATCACCTCCGTCTTTGTCATTCCCGAATGTTTTTGGCGGGAATCTCCTTGCGATTAAGAATGAGTTTCCTGTCCTCCAAAAAGATGGCGGATCTACGACAAAAAACGCGCAGGAATGACAGGCGAAGGGTAATCTGACTATGTAGTAGTACTTAACCTTATTTCAAACTTTTGCAGTCAAGTAGAAAAGCATCCCAAAAAAATGTGAAATGCTCCCGCCTAACACAAAAAGATGCCAGATAAAATGAAAATACGGCACCTTTTTGATTGCGTAAAATATCACTCCCAGCGTATAGCATAATCCGCCAACAAACAACCAGATGATTAATCCTTTGGGAACCATTTGTAGCATGGGTTTGAAGGCAATGACGATAAGCCATCCCATGGCTACATAAAGCAAAACAGAGACAACTTTGAATTTCCCGATCAGGAAAATTTTTGAGATAATACCTCCGATGGCCATCGCCCAGATAAGCCCGAAAATAGTCCATCCCCATGGTCCGCGCATGGCAACCAATGTCACCGGGGTGTATGTCCCGGCAATGAGCAAAAAAATGGATGAATGGTCTAAAATTCTGAAAAAACTTTTTACCCGCACATTGGAAAAGCTATGGTAAAGAGTCGATGCCAAATAAAGAAAAAAGAGGGTCGAACCATAAATACTGAAACTTACTATTCGCCAGACATCACCATATTTACCTGCAAAAACCACAAGAAGAACAATCGCTGCAATGCTCAACGCAGCGCCAATGCCATGCGTAACACTGTTGGCGATTTCTTCTCCCAAGCTTTGCTGCCTGCTTTTAGGGACGTTTTTTCCTATAATAGTTGTCTCACTTTTTTCGATTTTCATATTCAAGTTAATTTCAGGTTACCTTATCGAATAAAAATAAAAAATAGCCTTCACCGAAGACACTCCGAGATTAGCCAACAACCCAATTCGGTTTGTGTTTAATTTGACAGTATTTTTTTAGCTGTCAATTGATTCTATCAAACGACATTCGAATTACTTCACCTTCCGACTCTCCGGCTTCACCAATTCCACGCCGTTCTTGCACAGCGGCCACTCATCCGGTTTGTAGGTTAAAACTTCCAAGTAGAATAGAATTATCTCTGATCTAACAATTCTTCTATTGAAAGCTCTACATCCTTTGCAATTTGCCTGAGCAAAATTGGAGAGATATCTCTGCCTTTATGAAATGGAACGGTTGTAAACCTTCCATCAGGATGGCGAAATTGTTTATGAGATCCACTTTGCCGTACTTCTATAAATCCTAATGTTTCGAGAATAGAAACGACCTCACGTGGTTTAAGAATTGGATACTTCCCCATAATCAAACCAAAACTACATTTTGTGTACCTACAAATTCAGTATCCAATTCCGGATCACCATCTATAAGAAGCATCTCAATCACCTCTTTGAGATTATGATTTAATTCATCCAATGTTTTCGCTTGTGTATGCGCCCCGGAAAATCCAGGCACATATCCCACATAAAGTCCTGTATCGGAACACTTTTCGACGACTGCTGTGAACGTCTTCATAGTTGCACTCCGTTAATTTGGAAGATATTTCCTACAATGGTCTTTAAACGAGAAATTTGATAAAGCCATTCAAGAAATTGTCAATTGATTCTTTCAAACGACTTTCGAATTACTTCACCTTCCGGCTCCCCGGCTTCACCAATTCCACGCCATTTTTGCACAGCGGGCATTCATCCGGCTTATAGGTCACCACATCCATTTCAATCACAGAGAATTTCGGCACAGAAAACCGCACTCGATTCTGGCTTCGGTCGACCAGGAACCCCACGCCGATCAGGTTGCCGCCGGCCTCTTTCACCAGATCAATCACTTCCAAAATCGAGCCGCCGGTAGTGACCACATCTTCAACCACCAGTACCTTTTCATTTCTATTAATTTCAAATCCCCGGCGAAGCGTCATTTTGCTATCCTGGCGTTCGGTAAAAATGGCTCGGGCGCTCATCAAACGCGCCACTTCCTGGGCTACAACAATTCCGCCCAGCGCAGGTCCCACGACAACATCCACTTTTTGGGGCATAAAATTATAAGCGATTTCCCAGCACAATTTTTCAGATTGTTTGGGATATTGCAGAACTTTTGCACATTGAAAATAATGAGGGCTGTGCAGACCAGACGTCAGCAGAAAATGACCTTCCAAAAAACCGCCGGTTTCTTTGAAGATATTCAGAACATCATCCTTTTTCAATATTTCCTCCTTTAATGTGAAAAGGTATCGTGACAACAGTTAATATAACAGTGATAAATTCACGTAAGCCTGAATTGAAAATCCAATGGCAAAAAGCAGGAACCCAATAATTCCAACAGTCCCCCTTTTGAGCCGGTGAATTAAGAGTTCGATTAATTGTGGTGAAAAGTCGCTGAGCAGTCCAAGGCTCAGAATTATGGCAAGCGCCTCGATTAAATGAAGCACTTTGAAAAATTTGGAAATAGAAACGACGGCCATCGCAATCAGCGCAAACGCGACAAACCGTATCACCCGATGCTGTCGTAATTTCTCCGCAATGCTGAGCAGGTTCTCTTTACCGATCGCTTCGGCTGATAGCAAAAACGCGCCGGCTAATTCCAGGTACAATCCAAAAAAAGTAAGTGTGTAATAAATGGTTTTATCGGTCATTGTTCCGACTAATTTACAGGTTACAGTTATGGACGCCGCGCATTTATGTCATCGCGCATCTCCCGCGCTTTTTGGCCGGCAACGTCCGCGAAATCATTGTCGTTGGAAGCATAAATTATTCCACGACTTGAATTGAATATTGCTCCCAGGCCATCTTCATTCGTCGCATATTTTATGACCAGATCCAAATCCCCGCCCTGGGCGCCCAGGCCCGGGACTAAAAACGGCAATTCCGGCGCTATTTCCCGAATATGCTTCAGCTCTTCCGGGTACGTGGCTCCAACCACCAGTCCGCAATTTCTCCTCGAGTTCCACATTTGCACCTGTTTTGCCACGCGCTCGAACAGCATATTTTCGCCATCGCTCATTTTTTGGAAATCATTGGCGCCCTTGTTGGACGTATGACACAAAATGAATGCCCCGTTTTCCTCGTCTTCGATGAATGGCGCAACGCTGTCGCCTCCAAGATAGGGATTGACCGTGATGGCGTCGAACGGAAGCTCGCTGAAAAACGCCTGCGCGTACATTCTGGATGTGTTGCCAATATCCCCGCGCTTGGCGTCCGCAATTTTGATTACATCTGCCGGCAAATACTTTACGATCTGCGTCATGGACTGCCAGCCTTTGGCGCCGTACGATTCGAAAAAAGCCGTATTGATTTTGTAGGCAGCCGCGAACTCCAGCGTGGCATCGATAATGGCTTTGCTGAAATACACCAGTGGCTCATCTTTTCCCAGGATGAAAGATGGGACTTTTTTCAAATCGACATCCAGTCCCACGCAAACAAGACTGTCCCGCTGATTGCAGATGTGGTTCAGTCTCTCATTAAACGTCATATCTGTTCCGTATTTTATTCATTCAGTAAAATTACGATCATCTTTTCATGCAAAAAATCATAACAAAATAAGGTAATTCAACTTAAGAATCAATAAAAAAAAATAATTTTTGAATGTCCTTTTAACCTGAATTATTCACAAATTTCAAACAATAGATATTTAACTTAATGTTATGAATAAAATTAATCAGATATATGAAATTTAACAAAGTTAGATATACTGAATTCGGAATGAAGCACCATTCAGGCTATCTGGATTCCTTAATGCATTACAATGAATAATCCAGGTTAAAGAATCAGCAGAAGAAGAATGAAACTTAAAGATTGAAATTTTTTCCGTTCAGGTGTAATTTTCGACACGCAATAAATATCATTTCCATACATAATCCACAGGAGGAAAAAGTGAATCCAACAAATCTCATACCAAGCCCGGACACCATTCCTGCGCCGGCGTGGTTGTTCCTTGGTTTGGATATCTTCACCTTTATCATCCACATCCTTATTATCAACGTTGTGGTTGGCGGCAGCTTAATCCTGTTCTTCTCCCGATTAAAAAATCAGTCAGCGCCTCAGGATGAAACCCTTCATGGACTGGCTGCCGGAAAGATTCCGTCTCTTTTTGCACTGGGAATCACATTCGGGGTGGCTCCGCTCCTTTTCATCCAGGTAATTTACGGTCACTTCATTTATTCCAGCTCTGTGCTTATGGCGGTATTCTGGATTCTCATCATTCCATTTTTAATTCTGGCGTATTACGGCGCTTACATTCATGCCAGGAGATATTCCACAGCGCAGACCCTGTCCATTGCCGCAATAGGCGTAACCAGTCTTCTTGTTCTCTACATTTCATTCATATTCGTGAATAACATGACATTGATGGTTCAGCCTGAAAAATGGGACGCCTATTTTGCCAATCGCGGTGGTACGATATTAAATCTGGGCGATCCCACAATTTTACCGCGCTATTTGCATTTTCTAACCGCATCCATTGCAGTGGCAGGTCTTTTCATGGCCGGAACCTGGCATTTCAGACCGAAAAAAAGTGCAGTTGATGCAGGCAACAAAATTAAAATCGGCCTGAGAGTATTTGCCATTGCCACCAGTGTGCAGGTGCTGGTGGGCATCTGGTTTCTGCTGGCCATTCCTTCTGATTTCATCAAAGCGTTTATGGGCGGAAATCTCTTTTATTCCATCGTCTTGCTGATCGCCTTTCTCCTGACACTCAGCGTCATTTCCACGGCATTCAAAGGCAAATTTGTGACCACGACAATACACCTGTTGGTGATCATTTTGCTGATGGTCATCAACCGCGCCAATCTTCGGACATTGTATCTGCAGGACGTATTTTCATTTGACGAATTGACGCTGCAACCGCAGTACGGCGTCATGACGCTGTTTTTCGTCGTTTTCATTATCGGACTTTTGAGTGTTGGTTACATGCTCAGACTTGTTCAACGCGCTGAAGAAAGGAGGGCAGCATAATGAATTATCCGATCTGGGAAATTACGACAATTGGCGGCGGATCTCTCATCGCCCTTATTTCAATTCTGCATGTTTATATCGCTCATCTGGCTGTTGGAGGCGGCATCTTTTTATGGCTCACTGACAGAAAAGGCTTCAGGGAAAACAGCGCGGGCATCCATGCTTATGTGAAAAAGCACACCTGGTTTTTTCTTCTGCTCACCCTGGTTTTCGGCGGCGTCACCGGCGTGGGGATCTGGTTCATCATTGCGCTGGTGCATCCGGCAGCCACCTCGAAACTCATTCACGCATTCGTCTTCGGATGGGCCATTGAATGGGTATTTTTCCTCGGTGAAATCGTGGCGCTTCTCATCTATCACTATCGTTTTGACAAACTCGACCGCAAGAGCCGTTTGAATATTGCATTTCTTTACGCGCTCTTTGCATGGCTCAGCTTGTTTATCATCAATGGGATTCTGTCGTTCATGCTCACCCCGGGAAAATGGTTGACCACCCAAAATTTCTGGCATGGCTTTCTGAACCCCACGTTTTTTTCTTCGCTATTTTTCCGAACATTCGTGGCCACGATGATCGCCGGCCTTTTCGGTTACATTACTACTGTGTTTCTGAAAGACACGGCATTGCGGAAAAATCTTTTAAAATATTGCAGTAAATGGCTGCTCTATTCTTTGATTGGAATTCTGGTCAGCGGCGTCTGGTATTTCTTTTCCATTCCGGGCGAGATTCGCGAGACAGCATTCATTCTGAATCCGCAAACTTCGCCGTTTGTCACTCTGATGTTCACAGCCACAGTGCTGGTATTTTTGGGCGGCATTTATTTTTCCCTGCGGACAGAATCCGGCACGCAAAAAGTATTCGCGTTTGTGTTGGTGCTTATCGGCCTTTTCTGGATGGGCGGATTTGAGTACATTCGCGAAATTTCAAGAAAACCGTACGTCATCAATCAATTCATGTATTCCACTTCGATTATGAAAAATGAATCCGAGCAGCTCAACACTGCCGGGGTGCTGCCATCTGCAAAATGGTCAGAAATTAAACATGTTACTCCGGAGAATAAACTTGAAGCAGGAAAAGAATTATTCAATATTCAATGCCTGAGCTGCCACACCGTGAATGGCATTCGTAATGACATCGTTTCCCGCACTGAAATGTTCCCCTTGCGGGGACTGATTTCTCACTTATCCGGCCAGGGCAAAGTGTTAAACTATATGCCGGAATTTGTGGGCACAGAAGCAGAAAAGGAAGCTCTGGCTGCGTACATTATTTCTAAGATACATCAGAAAGAGATCCCGTTCGATAAACCGACTGAAATCAAACGCGAACCCAAGGAAACAGAAATCCATGAATTCAACACACGCTCCGATAAATATCTTATTCTGGCCTGGAACGACCTGGGCATGCACTGCATATCAGACTGCGATCCCTGGTTCGTAATCCTGCCGCCGGCAAATACGCTGGAGGCACTATTGATTCAACGCGGCGAGGTGCCGGAACTTGTGTCGGATGGCGTGGAATTAACGTTTTGCGTGGAACCTGGATTTGAAAATCCGGCGTCCCAGGTGGAATTCTGGAAATATGCCACATCAAATTTTGGCGTCGAGCTTGAGGATAATATCGGATTGGGCGGACTTGGCTTGTCCGGAAAATTCAGTTATAATGATGATCGCAGCGCGTTCATCGCTGAAAAGATACCGGTGGTCCCCTATCGAGAAGATGGCGTTTACAATCCCTATCCGCTATTCACTGTAGAAGCCCGCAACTCGGATACCGGCGAATTACTGGCAACGACAAAAGTTGTAGCCCCGGCGTCCACGGAAATGAGTTGCTGGAAATGTCATGGCGGCGACTGGCGGGTGAATGGCGTTGCCGGTGTTTCCGATGTGACAGCGAAAAATATACTTCGCATACACGACCGTATCAACGGGACAAATCTGCTAAGCCAGGCAGAAACAGGAAAGCCCCAACTGTGTCAGAGCTGTCATGCAGATCCGGCGCTGAACGCACCGGGCAAAGCAGAGCTTCGTAACTTTTCCGCAGCCATGCATGGCTGGCACGCCAATTATATCACGGAAAGTGATGGCACGGCCTGCGCTCTCTGTCACCCGGCGTACAAATTGGGCGCTACCCGATGCCAGCGCGGATTGCACGGCGAATTTGACATTGACTGCGTTTCATGTCATGGCACATTGCAGGAACATGCTATTTCCCTGCTGAACCATGAAAAAGACAAGAAAGGCACGGCGCGTTTATTGAATCACCTGAATCCAACGCGCGTCGAATCCCGCGATCAGGTGAATTCACGAATGCCCTGGCTCAATCAACCGGACTGCCTGACCTGTCATGAAGATTTCGAGCAGCCTGAGATGGAAAGCAGCGGTTTCAATGCCTGGGTTGAAGATGCATCTGAACTGTATCGCATGCGATTCGATTATGCCGGCATTCGCTGCCAGGCATGCCACGGTTCGACCCATGCACTCTATCCGGCCCGAAATGCATACAGCAGCTATCGCGATGTGATTCAGCCGATGCAATACAGCGGACAACCGTTTCCCATCGGTTCGAATAAAACGTGCGAGGTTTGTCACATGCAGGCAATGGAATTTTCCGTGCATCACGAAAACATGCTGCGCATGATGCGGAATCAGTTTTCTTTGGATTAAAAATCATATTTTAGCCTGAATTTTTCACAAATTTCAAACAATAGATATTTAACTTAATGTTATGAATAAAATTAATCAGATATATGAAATTTAACAAAGTTAGATATACTGAATTCGGAATGAAGCACCATTCAGGCTATCTGGATTCCATAATGCATTACAATAAATAATCCAGGTTAGAGCCACCAAAACATAAAGGCTCAAAAAAAATTCATAATTCAACTATAGACACTTTGGTGTCTTATCCAAATTTACATTAAATATTTTGAGGGAAATATGACCAGAAAAATCATTATTAAATCAGTTATTAGCTTGGTAGTTTTGGGACTTATTATGTGGGCCATTTCTTGCGCGGTCAATCCTGTAACAAAAAAGCGCGAGTTCATGCTCCTTACTGAAAGCAATGAAATTGCACTCGGGAAGCAAACAGACCAGCAAATTATCGAAAGTTACGGCCTCTACGATAACGCCAATCTGACAAATTATATCAGCGCCATTGGTCAGGAAATGTCGAAGAAGAGCCATCGGCCCAATCTGCAATTTTCGTTCAAACTGCTGGACAGTCCGGTGATCAATGCATTCGCCGTACCTGGTGGCTTCATCTACTGCACGCGCGGCATTCTCTCTTATTTCAACAATGAAGCCGAGCTGGCCGGCGTGCTGGGTCATGAGATTGGCCACGTAACAGCGCGTCATTCCGCCCAGCAGTACAGCAAAGCTCAGATTGCGCAACTGGGTCTGGGGCTTGGTGTGGCGCTCTCTGAAACATTACGCAAATACGCCGGTATTGCCAACTTTGGCGTGAGCATGCTCTTCCTGCGGTTCAGTCGGGACAATGAACGGCAAGCCGACGAGCTGGGAGTTGAATATTCAACCAAAGCCGGTTATGATGCCAACCACATGGCAAATTTTTTCAACACCCTGGAACGTCTCAATCCAGGTTCTGACCGAAGCGGTTTGCCCGGCTGGTTTTCAACGCATCCAAATCCACCGGACCGCATCCTTGCAGTTCGGAATGATACGAAATCATGGCAGAATAAAGTTTCCACCAAGCAATTTCAGGTCAACCGTGCGGCGTATCTGAACAAAATCAATGGAATGATTTACGGTGAGGATCCTCGCCAGGGCTATGTTGAAGGCAACCAGTTCTATCACCCACAGATGCGATTTCAGTTCACCATTCCCGCTGGCTGGCAGGTGAACAATACACCGTCTCAGGTGCAGATGTTCAACGAAAAACAGGACGCGGTTATCCTGTTTTCGTTATCCGGGGAATCGACTCCGGCGGCGGCAGCGAACAGTTTCACCACAAACAGCGGCGCCACTGTCAAAAAATCGGATGCAACCCGTGTGAATGGCCTGCCCGCCCAGCACGTAATCTCCGACATCACCCACGAAGGCGCAGTTTACAGCTTTTCATCCTACTTCATCCAGAAAGATGGAAAAATATTTACATTTCACGGCTACACCAGCCAGGCCCAATTTGATACGTATTTGCCGGCGTTCAATCAAACCATGACCCAATTTAAAAAATTGACTGATTCGTCAAAAATTAATGTGAAACCGGCGCGGCTGGTCGTAAAAAAAACAAGATCGAAGACCAGCCTCCGCAATGCGCTATCGCAATTCGGCGTCACAGCGGACAAACTGGAGGAAACAGCCATTCTCAACGGCATGAATCTCGATGACATGCTTGATGCCAATGCGCCGGTGAAAATTGTTGAAAAATAAGTCGATTTCGATCATACACGGTCTTCGGATCGTGTATGATCTTTTTCTTCCAAAACTGCATCTCCCTCAACAGTGTAATTTCTACACGATTAAAATTCTCAAGGACAATTCATGCAAACAAACATATTTTATCGATAATTTCAACAACCTGACTTTCATCACCACCCAAAAAGCATGTAATCTTTACACCATCCGCATCATCCCTCAATTTTCCTTTCACTATTCAGTGCTAATATAATCGACTGTTTTTATTGCAATTGAACATTCCCTATCGATCTATTTTTTTCATGGCACGCCTTTTGACAGTTACCAAATATCAGTTCATGTAAATTTGGAACCTATCAATTGGAGGCATTATCATGAAAAAGAAAATTACCATCCTTCTCATCGCGGTAATTCTGGTCGTCGGCTATACTCACGATCAGTTCCTGTGGTGCAAAAAATTATTCTTCAATGAACCGCAAACCCACACCATCCAAAAAGGTGAATATTTAAGCGCTCTTGCGAAAAAATATTATGGCGATCCGGGTTACTGGAAAGAATTAGCCCTCATCAATCGCGCGCCAGACAGCGATCTGATTTTCCCCGGCGAAGAAATAATTGTGCCGCGCTTGAGTGTGATCAGGGAAATTCGGCGCACACGCTGGATGTCCAAAGTGAATTCATTCATTAAAGATGAAAAAAACATCATTGCACGCCTGGATAAAAATGAGGTGGAAGACACCTATCATGCAGAAACAATTCAGGATACTGTAACGCAGGCAGCGCCAACTTTGGCTTCACAGGAATCCATTTCAGAAACGCCCATTCAGGAAAATGAAACTGAGCACCAGTCTGCCTCTATGTTCTACATCCTGGGCGCAATCGGTCTCGTATTCATTGTTTCGCTCATCACCTTCCTGGTCTATCGTAAAAAGAAGCATGAAGAAGTGTTCACATTTGATGATATCGATGAATCAGACAGCGACACCGGAGATGAAGATTCAGAGCCGGATTATCAGGATTACTTACGCAAAAAATCCAACCGTAAAAAAGAAAAAGTGTTAGCTAACTAATCCTGAATCAGGACTTATTTCTCACGTGAAACGTGGGTATGCATGACGTACTCACGTTTCACGCCCAATATTCGAAATCAAAAAAGCACACCAAGACAAGAACAATGAACGGATTCCCAAATCTGATGAAATCACAGATTACCAGGGCAAATCGCTACATCACCCAAATGCTTGGCAGAAATCAGATAAGCGATACGCTGGAGACTGCCCGAATTGCGAACGGCCGGTTTCGCATTCTGGAATCCCGGCCCTGCATCGGAAAATCGCGAAGCTATCTTGTTTCAGAACGCGGACAGAATAATTACTGTGGCAATTGCGGCAAAAAATCTGCTCTGCCCGGAACGCGCTTTTGTACGTCATGCGGTTTTCAGCTTCAGGACAGTCAATTTTTACTACTGGAAGGGCAAGCGGAAAATATCAGGGCATACAAAAAATTGCATTCAGTAAATTTGAGCCATGAGGGAATTCTTGATTTATTCGATGTATTCCCTTCTGACGGGCTTCAATATGTTCTTGCTAAATCAGCTTCTGAGAAAAGACTTTCAGATATTCAATATCCTGTTCCATTTGATACCTTCATAGACTGTATGGACCTGTTGACAAAAACGATGATATTTCTCCACAACAAATTGATTTACAATGTTGGTTTAAATGAAAACGATATTATCTTCTCTGCTAATGAACCATATTTGGCAAATTTTTCAGAAGCCGAATTCGCTGAAAAATCGAATGCTCAATTGATCTCTCATGACATAAAAATTTTCGGTCATACGTTTCTCAGACTGCTTAAAAAAGCGAATTGTTCGGATGATCGAAAAGAAAGTCTTCGATCAATTCTGGAGAAAGCAACCGGTGGACATTTTTCATGTTTCAAGGATTTTCAACAAGCATACAAGAAAAGTTTCAACCCGAAATTGCACCCCTGTGAAACCAGCCAGGCTTCAGGTGAAGATGAACCAATTCATTTTTCTGCCGGCATGGCATCGGATGTTGGCATTGTCAGATCACTGAATGAAGATAGCCTCGCGGCCATTGAGCAAACCAGTATTATTCAATCCATTTCTCAGCCATTTGGATTGTTTATGGTCGCAGATGGCATGGGCGGCCATGAAGCCGGCGAGGAGGCAAGCAAAATTGCAGTTGAACAAATAAGTCAGGAAATTCGGCGTTTTTCCCCGGGAAATAATAGCTTATCTCCTGATACAATTCGGGATATCATGGAAAATGCTGTCTTCTCGGCCAATGACAAAATATTTGAACACGCGCGCGAACAGAATAATGGCATGGGCACTACAATCACCATGGCGCTGTTAGTCCATCATTCGGCCTACATTCTCAATGTGGGAGACGGCCGCGCGTACCACATTCAAAACAATCGGTTGCAACTCATTTCCCAGGATCACTCTCTTGTTTATCGGCTCTACAAAATTGGTCAGTTGAATTATCACGACATGCCATCTCATCCGCAGAGCAACCAAATTCTCTGCGCGCTTGGCGAAAATCAATTAAAACATAATCTTTCAAATCTGGAAAAACAGGCAAATCATCCATATTTTTTTCACATTTCGATGAATCGCGGAGATGGTTTACTGCTGTGCACCGATGGGCTCTGGCAAATGATCCGGGAATCTGAAATCGAAAAAATACTGAGCCGTGTTCAACAACCGCAACACGCAGTTGACGAATTGGTCAAAACTGCCAACAGGAATGGCGGTGTGGACAACATCAGTTTGATATACATTTTAACGCAGTGAACATGAGAAAATCACAGATACAACTCACTAATTTTCGGAGGTACCAACCATGGCAAACGAAATTACGCTGGAATATAAATTGAACAAGGAAACATTTCCCATCAAAGAGCAGGCGCAAATTGGATATTTGTTGATACATGCAAAACCGATAAACGGCTCATCCGCCGAAAAAGCGCCGGTAAATCTGTGCCTGGTCATGGATCGCAGCGCTTCCATGAAGGGAACGAAAATTGAAAACGTTAAAAAGGCAATATACAATATCATCGACCGCATGTCCGAAACAGATTACCTGAGCCTGGTCACATTCAATGAACAGGCCGAGGTGCTGGTGCCAAGTCAAGAGGTCAGGGACAAAGATGGTCTCAAAGAACTGGTCAATCGACTCGATGCAAAAAATGGCACGGCAATTTCCACAGGACTGGCCAGTGGGCTCGGAGAGCTTCGCAAGAATTTCTCGGACAATAAAATCAATCGAATGATCCTGCTCACCGACGGCCAGACCTATGGCGATGAGGATCAGTGTTTTCAAATAGCGGCTGAATCGGCCGGCGAAGATATTCTGATCACCGTGCTGGGCGTAGGCGACGAATGGCACGAAGAGCTTGTGGACGCTATCGCATCGAAAAGCAGCGGTCACTCCGATTACATTGCCGCACCGGAAGACATTATTCCGATTTTTGAGAGTGAAATGAAAACCATCCAAAATATTACCGCTCAAAATGCTGAAATAACCTTGCGTTTTCCGGACAATTTTCAGTTGAGAAAAATTTCCCGAGTGATTCCGACAATCGGTGATCTGGATTTTGAATCGATTGACTCGCACACCCTGTCTGCAAAATTGGGCGAACTGGAGGCGGGAGTCGGTCAGAGCTTGCTGGTCGAAATTATCATGACGCCACCGCAGCCAGGAAAATTTCGAATGTGCCAGGTAGAATTGACTTTCGATGTCCCATCGGAAAACAAATTTGATCAGCGAATCCGGCAGGACATTGTCGCTGACTTTTCCACGGAAAATGGGACGAGCGGTCGCATTGTCCCGGAAGTCATGAATATGGTCGAACGTGTGAGCGCCTATGATTTACAAACCAGGGCGCTGCAACAGGCGCAATTGGGTGATGTTGTCGGGGCGACGCAAAAATTGAGGGCTGCCGCCACTCGTTTGCTGGATTTGGACGAAACGGACTTGGCCGACACTGCACTCACCGAAGCCCAGGCACTGGAAGAACAGGGCGCTATGACTTCTGCCGGCACCAAGAAACTTCGGTATGAGACACGAAAGTTGACACAACGGCTTTAAATTTCCAAATGTCACTATTCAAATAAAGAATAAAATACAATCACAAATTTACAAAATATCAAACATCTCTATTTTTTTGAATTTGCTTTTTGGAAATTATTTGTTATTTGCCATTTGAAAATTGAAATTTTAAAACAATTGGAGGTCAAAATGATTACCTGTCAGGAATGCAACACCGAAAATATGGACGGCGCATTGTATTGCGAAAATTGTGGCGCCGAGCTGGACGATATGCTTGTCTCCGAGATCGGAACAGAAGATGATTTTTCAACGGAAACAAGCGCACATTTAAAGCTCATTGTTTCATCCACTGGCGAAGAAATATCTCTGCCGGATAAAGAGGAAGTGATTTTGGGACGTGAAGATCCGGTCAGTGCTGTCTTTCCGGACATTGAATTAACAGCCTATGGCGCAGAAGAAGACGGCGTCAGCCGAAAACACGCACGAATCACTCATCAGGGTGACGATTACTTTATCGAGGATTTGCATTCTGTAAATCTCACTTTTGTGAACAAGGAAAAGCTGGAACCGGATACGCCCATTCCCATCAGCGACGGCGATGAACTGATGCTGGGCCGGTTGAAATTTAGTATCGTATTGAGTTGAGCCCCTTTTAATTCCATTCGTATCATAAAACCAGCCGCGCGCAATTTTAAATAATTGTGTGTGGCTGTTTATTCACCTAAAGATTTGAATGATCAATGAGTGTCTTTCGGAGTGTTCGATGTCTGACATTAAATTCAAATGCCCTCAATGCGGGACAAAGGCGAGCCAAACTAAGATTGTCGCCAATCATTATTCCTGCATAAACTCAAAATGTTCCCTGAATGTCCGCTTGCTTGTTCATGGAGAAGTGACAACAACCGGAAATCTGAGCAAAGTCTACGGTTGGGTATTACAGCCGGGAGCCGAGCTGCGCAAAAAATATGAAATCGTAAAGATGATCGGCAAGGGTGGATATGGGGCGACCTATCTTGCCAAAGATCATTCCATGTTTGACCAGTTGCGGGCCATCAAAGAAGTGCCGCGCCAATTTTGTGATGATAAAGAAGATGAATTTCTGACGCTGCTCAATCACCCGGCCATTCCAAGACTTTATGAGCGTTTCAATCACGGACAGTTTCATTACAGCGTGATGGAATTTGTGGAGGGCGAAAGCCTGGAGCACATGGTAAAACGCCGCGCCGGCGGATTGCCGGAAAATGAATTGCTCAAACTGGCACGCCAGATTTTTGAAGTGCTCATTTATACGCATTCCAAAAAGATTGTCCATCGCGATTTAAAGCCGGATAATATTCTGGTCTTGAAAAACGGTTCCATCGCGCTCATCGATTTCGGCATAGCCAAGGAACACCGCACCGGCATTGGCACGCGCCATCTTGCCCGTGCAGCATCTTACTGCTATTCTTCACCGGAACAATATCACGCCGGCAAAGGATTTACCGATTTCAAATCGGATATTTACTCGCTGGGCGCAATTCTCTACTTTATGGCCATCGGTATCGAACCACCGGACGCGCTATCACGGGATGGGTCCCGCGATATTTCTCCCTCTCCCCGAAGCCTGAATCCCGGCATTTCAAAGCCTCTGGAACGCGTCATCGTCAAAGCAACCGGAATGAACAAGAAAACACGATATGCCTCCATGCGTGAAATGAAGCAAGCCCTGTTCGGGAAAAATGCCACCAATCAAAAGAATTACTGTTCCAGGTGTAAAACATTGGTTCAACCCGGAGATAAATTTTGTCGCAAATGTGGTCACGCAACGAAATCTGTGCCACAACCCAACGAACCTGCTTTTCGTTTCCGATCCGGGAAAAAAGCCCACACGATTCAACAATTGATTGATTTGTGCTACGAGCATTGGCATGAATCCATCGGTTATCTTTATAGCGGCAAATTCGAGACATGGCTGAAAAAAATCCCCGGCGGTCAATCCCTGGCACAGGAGGCCGTTAATATAAGAAAAAAAAATTGCCTAAAAAATGAAGGATTGAACCACTTCCTTTTATCCAGCGGATTTGGCAAGCGTCCCAAATTAACTGTAAAGCCAGGGAAAATTGATATTGGAAGCTCGACGCTTCAAAAAAGGAATACAATTTTTTTGGCGATTACGAATTCTGGCAGAGGATTTTTCTCAGGGAACGTCTCTTCATCCGCGGACTGGATTCAACCCGACAAAAAATCATTTTCCTGCCTGCAGGGGAATACAATGCAATTACGGTTAAACGTGGTTCTCACTCCCAAATTGAAAAAACAGAATCTTGACACGTCGCTCATCATAAAATCCAGTGGCGGAAATATTTCAATTCCTGTGCGTTATTCACCGTCGCCAAAGAAACACAGGACAGAGCAAAATCAAAAATCCGATAAACGTGGCGCATTCAGCTACATTTCGCCGGTTTTAATTTTTATCTTTTTCATGATGACAATCCGCTACATCGGTCCTCATGCTCAGCTTCGCATCTCAGATCCAAAAATAATCGCTATTTCAGGATTATTTCTGTCGGTGTTGAATTTCCGCTACGGCCGGTTTGGCAAATTCATGGGATTTATCATGGGCGCGTGCATCGGCGCGGCGCTGAACTTTCTCGCATATTACATTTATCCTTTCCTCAATTGTACCATCATCGATCCGCTAATGCAGTATTTGACCTCCTCGGCTTCCGTGGAAGTCAATGTTGCGGGCTGGGGCATGTTTGGCGCTTACCTGGGCGGCACTTTTGTTTTGTTCTCCCGGAAGAAAAACAGAACCTGATCCAGTTATAAAAAGAATTCGCCCAACCTCATTTCAGAAATATACCAACAATGACAAGCAGTTAATAAAAACATTGTAATGCCCGAAATCTGATAAAACACTTGCATTGTTCAATATATTTTATTAGTTTAAACTCATGGAATTGCAAATGTTGAATGATTGAACCAGTTTAATTCGATTGATTTGTCAGTCTTTGATGTTAAAAGATGCATTCAAAAAGTGAGCGTTTTTTAAGGACCTTTTCTGATGAATCTTCAAATGATTACATAAAACCGAAAGGCTAAATTATGAGTTCAGCAAAAACTGGAGACACTGTTAAAGTCCATTATACCGGCACTTTAGATGACGGAACCGTGTTCGATACATCAAAAGATGGCTCTCCTTTGGAATTTACAATTGGGAAAGGACAGCTATTGCAAGGATTCGAGCAGGGAGTGATTGGACTTTCTGAAGGTGAATCCAAAAACATCAAAATCCCGGCGGATGAAGGGTATGGCACACATCGTCAGGAATTGGTGGCCCAAGTCCCGAAAGAACAGCTCCCGGACGATCTCACGCCGGAAGTCGGCATGAAACTCCAGGCTCAAACAGCCGACGGCCATCCCATGATCATTACTGTTACAGACATCGGTGATAATGAAATTACCATCGATGGCAATCATGAACTGGCTGATAACGACTTGAATTTTGATATTGAACTGGTCGAAATTGTATCCTGATTTTTTTGGGTGTGTAATTCGATCTTAGATTATCGTGAACGAACTGCACAGCACTCTTTATCCGCGAAAAGATTGCTGTGCAGCTTCAGTCTATGTGACGTCTCTCTCCAAATAAAATTGAATTCACTTTTCACATGAAAAAACAGTACCCGATTTTAGAATTCGATCCTGAAAAAAAAGCGATCATCAATCCTCACTCCGAAATAGAAAAAATTGATATTCCGACAAACTGCGTCATTTGCTTTTTTCAGGATGTCATTGATCAGCTCAAGAGTAAAAATCTCCTCACCGAAGTCGCTCGTCAGAAAAGCGAAATCGGATATCATGTTGTATATACATTTCAATGCAAAGGAAAAAAATTGGCGTTGTTCCATCCCGGTGTAGGAGCGCCTTTGGCAGCGGGCTTGCTCGAAGAAGTCATTGCGCGAGGGAGCAATAAATTTATTGTGTGCGGCAGCGCCGGTGTATTAGATAAAAGCATCGCGCTGGGACATCTCCTGGTTCCAATTTCTGCAATTCGCGACGAAGGAACATCCTATCACTATTTGCCTCCCTCCCGGGAAGTGGAAGCCCATCCTCAGGCAGTAACTGCGATCAAAGATAAATTATCAGAGTCAGGTATCGAATACCTTCTGACAAAGACCTGGACAACCGATGCGTTTTATCGTGAGACCGCCGGCAAAATAGCCCTGCGAAAGTCCGAAGGCTGTCTCACCGTTGAAATGGAAGCCGCTGCGCTGTTCGCTGTGGCGAAATTTCGCGGAGTAGTGCTGGGACAAATCCTCTATGGCGGCGATGATGTGAGCGGTGAATTGTGGGACAGCCGGAAATGGACACGGGATATAAGCATCCGGGAAAGATTATTCTGGTTAGCGACTGAAATTTGTTCGGAATTGTAACCTGAATTATTCACAAATTTCAAACAAAAGATGTTTAACTTAATGTTATTAATAAAAATAATCAGATATATGAAATTTAACAAAGTTAGATATACTGAATTCGGAATGAAGCACCATTCAGGCTACCTGGATTCCTTAATGCATTACAATGAATAATCCAGGGTAAATTTATTCAGACTTCTATTTTTAAATTTCAATTAATTTACATGGTGAAAAATGAACAAAGAAAAATCAAACGTGATTCATGAAAAGGGCAACTTTACAACCTGTGATGAATTTCAACTCTTTGAACAATCATGGCTGCCTGAAACCGAACCCAAAGCCGTCGTTGTAATTATTCATGGTTATGCCGAACACAGTTCGCGCTACGCCCATGTGGCAGAATATTTGGTCAGCGCAGGCTACGGCGTCCACAGCTTCGATCTTCGGGCGCATGGAAAATCTGACGGGAAAAACACCTACATCAATTCATTCGACGAATATTTGGCAGACGTCGACACTTTTCTTGCCCGCGTAAAGGAAAGGCATCCAGGCAAGAAGATTTTTTTGCTGGGGCACAGCATGGGCGGCGCCATTTCCGGTTATTACACGATCACCCGCCAGCCCAAGCTTGCCGGTTTGTTGCTGAGCGGCCCGGCCGTTAAAATCAGCGACGATATTTCCCCGCTGCTCATCAAGCTTTCCGGCGTCATCGCCAAAATTCTTCCCAAACTGCCGACCATCAAACTGGACGGCACAGCGATTTCCCGCGATCCTAAAGTTGTTGAAAAATACGACAGCGACCCGCTCAACTATCGAGGCGGGATCCCGGCTCGCAGCGGCGCGGAACTCACCCGGGCTACGATGGTTATTCAGGAAAAAATGGAAGCCATCAAACTGCCGCTGCTGGTGATGCATGGGACCGCCGATCGGTTAGCCGATCCGGAGGGAAGCAAACAAATTTATGCAAGAGCGTCTTCCGAAGACAAAACGCTGAAATTGTACGAGGGTTTTTACCACGAAATACTCAACGAGCCGGAAAAGGAGCGAGTGTTGGGGGATATTGTCGAGTGGCTGAACACACATTAACTCAAACATTTTTTATCCTAATCTTAATCTTAACTCGTAATCATAATCCTTTGATTAGGATTATGATTAAGATTATGATTATAATTGAGATGCCTATTAAGAGTATCATTAAAATCGAATTAATATTGAGGGCGAAAATGTACATTCTTTCCATCGACCAGGGAACCACAGGAACCACGACTGTACTCTATGACTCAAACGGCAAAATCGCTGCCAAAGCGTATCGCGAATTCACACAAATTTACCCCAGGCCGGGCTGGGTGGAACACGATCCCGGTGAAATCTGGCGAACTGTGGTGGACACCGTCACCGAAGTTTGCGCTGGAAAAGCTGACGACATCGCGGCGGTGGGCATCACAAATCAGCGGGAAACAGCGGTCATCTGGGACAAAACGACCGGGCAACCCATCCACAATGCCATTGTCTGGCAATGCCGGCGAACCGCCCCCATGTGCGAAAGCTTGAAACCCCGGCAAGAGTTGTTTCGCAGTAAAACCGGTCTGCCTCTAGACGCATACTTTAGCGGCACCAAAATCGCCTGGCTGCTTCAAAATGTAAAAGATTACAAGCTCGACAATTTGCTCTTTGGCACCATCGACACATGGCTCATCTGGAAACTCACCGGAGGCAGGGTTCACGCCACCGATTTCACAAACGCGTCCCGCACTTTAATTTTCAATATTCTCGAAAAAAGATGGGATGAAGAATTGTGCGACGTATTGGATATCCCACCATCCATTTTGCCACAGGTAAAAAAATCCATAGATGATTACGGCACGGTTCAATCCATACCGGCGATTAAAAATATCCCGATTTACGGAGTGGCCGGGGATCAGCAGGCGGCGCTGTTCGGCCAGGCCTGTTTTGATCGGGGTGAGGCCAAAAATACCTATGGCACCGGCTGCTTCCTGTTGATGAACACCGGCCCGGAGCCCATTTTCTCAGGCAATGGCCTGGTCACCACGCTGGCCGTAAATGGACGGGGTGAACCATGTTTCGCGCTGGAAGGTTCCATTTTTATTGCCGGCGCAGCCATTCAGTGGCTCCGCGATGAACTCGGTTTCATCGATCAATCGTCGGAAAGCGAAGCCACCGCGAATTCCGTGGAAAACAATGGCGGCGTTTATATGGTGCCGGCATTTGTCGGACTGGGAGCGCCGCACTGGGACATGGATGCCCGCGGTATTATCACCGGTATTACCCGCGGCATAAACAGGAATCATATTATCCGCGCAGCACTGGAATCCATGGCCTACCAGACGTTGGATGTTCTCAAAACAATGGAACAAGATACCGGCCTGGGCATTCAACAACTTGCCGTGGACGGGGGCGCAGTCAGCAATGATTTTCTGATGCAATTCCAGGCTGACATTTTGAATGTACCGGTGTTGCGACCGGTCATCATCGAGTCGACTTCTCTCGGCGCCGCGTATTTGGCAGGACTGAAAGCCAACGTGTGGCCCAATGCCGAATCGCTGACCGCGCTCAAGGATTATGAACGGGAATTCACGCCGGCCATGGATGAAAACTCGAGAAGAGAACTCATTCAGGGTTGGAACAAAGCCCTTCGTCAGGCAATGACAAAGTAGCATGTAAGTTTCAAACACCAAGTATCAGGAGATTATTCAATGAAAAAAATATTTCTGTTCACCCATTTGCTTTTGCTCATTAGTTTTCAGGCAAGGGCATTTGATTTTCCGGAAGTTAACGGTTGGAAACCGGTCAGCGATATGACCACCTACAGCCCGGATAATCTGTACGAATACATCAACGGCGCAGCGGATCAGTACCTTGACTATGGATTTGTACTGCTCCACACACGTGACCTTGACGGGGGCGCTGTCCAGGTAGCGCTGGACATCTATGATATGGGCAACCGCCTGAACGCCTTTGGGATTTATAAAACAGAGCGCCCGCCAAATCAGGAACGCCTCGCCATCGGCACCGAAGCCGTCATTTCGCCGCCTTATCAGTGCATACTGCTCAAGGATAATTTTTACGTGAAAGTCAACGTGTTCGAAGGTGAAATCACTGGCGAAACAGGTAAACAGCTCTTGAAGGCTGTCGCCGAAGCCCTGCCCGGTACAGCAAAATTTCCAACAGAACTGGAACTTCTTCCGGATGAAGGCAAAATTGCGGATTCAGAATCGTTCGCCAAAAATAATTATCTCGGACTGACTGAACTGAAAGATTGTGTATACGCCACCTATAAAGATGGCGAGAAGACATTTCAGCATTTCATTTTGCTGCCAACCAATGTGGAAAACCTGAAAGAAAAATGGTATTCGGTGGCTTCTAAATGGAACACAGTGCCCCATAAAAAATTTAGAATCATGTCCAGAAAAATTCCTTACAAAGGTCTGAACGGCGTTTTGCGGCTCGATAATAAAATTATTGGCGTCACCGATTGCGCGGATGAAACAGAATTATTCAACCGACTTACTGCAGGAATAGAAAAGAATTATCAATAGAGAGTTCTTTTGACGCATTGTAATAGATGACGACAAATTCGAACTTGTCAATTCAGATAAGCCGGGGAACCCGATATTTGAGTTTGCCGTTGAAATCTCATATTAATTTTATTTCAACAATTTGAAGCTCTGTTTTATCTGTTTTGAGAAACATTCAAACTCCCGGAACAATTCTTTTTCAGCGCTAAATTTAAACAGATAGCCATGAACGCCATCGATCAGCAGGCAATTCTCGCTGACAACATGCACCAGCTCGCCATCATTTTCCTCATGGCTGAATTCAAACACAATCCTCGGTGCAATTTTTCCGGCGAGTTGAATATCTTCTTCATTCACAATTTTGAAATTCTTCACCCGGCTTTTAATGATATTGATCCGGGAACTCAATATTTTTTTCTGAGAAGCTCCAGGGGGCACAGGGAACATCACAAGAAAAAATCGGGCGCCGTCGATATGGCGCGGCATCATGGTCACGGTCGGCCGGGCACCTTCTGAAGCCGAGATGTGCCAGGAAGTATCCGGCGCAGAAATCACGCACTGATAGTATTGATTGGCGTAGCACAATTCCTGCACCCCGGTGACCAGACTGGATTGGCTGCCGGTAGCTTCGGTGAATTCCAGGACGTCAACTTTCAAATTATCCACCAGTTTGAACCGAAGCGGCTGCGTGCCGGCAAGCGTGGGACTGTCGATAAATTTAATGTGCGAGGCCGCGGACACAAAATTCCCGAATGTCGGATCCACGGCCAACCATTCGCCAAGCCACACTTCATTCCACAAATGGCCGATCCAGTGGCTGCCCTGATTGACCACGCCCAGCACCAACCGGCTTGGAATCCCGGCAGCTCTGGTCAGTGACGCAAAAAGAATGGCAAACTCAGCACATTTTCCGCGGCGCTGTGCCAGCACTTCTGTTGCAGTGAGTGTTTCCGCCAGGTAATCGACGTTAATATTGGCCGAAATCCAGTTCAAAATGTCAGCGACTATCTGAAACGCGTCCCGTCCCTCTCCCGCTATCTGTGCCATCTGATTCTGAATTGAAACGGCTCCCGGCTGAATGTAATCCGCATCACCCAAAAACGGATTGAACTGCTGCCCGCCAACGGGTACTGTGAGCGGCTTCGGTTTCGAAGTAAATTTGGTCAATTTCAGCGTGGCCTTGAATTGTCCCCCCGCGCTGTCCAGTGTGACTAACGATTGCCGATTGTCCAGAAAATCGAAAATTTCTGGATGCACATTTTTCCACTGCACTTCAATTTTTGCCCGATCCACATCGAACACGTTAGTAAATTCAGTATTGCTTTCTACGCGCAGCGACAATCCATCATCTGTCCTCAGATAGCTAATATTTTTTGCATCTGCCGAATCCGCAGCAAATTTATGGATATTCAATTCAATCAAATCCAAGCGCTGGATTCGCCCGTTACGGTCAATACAATATTCCTGGGTTATCGCATTCTCAATTCGTGCAATCACGCTGTCCGTCGATTGATGCAGAATTTTGCAGTTTACAGTCTCAATTTCCCGGGAACGGGGATTCAGGATTTTCAGGCTCACCTCATCCTCATGTCGATGCCGGAAAATCAGGTCAGCGAGCGCCACATCAAAATAGAATTCAAGCGATGCCAGCCTTTCCTGCCCGATCTTCTTCCCCTTTTCTTCAATCCACATCTCAAAACCATTATCCGCTTTTTTACCGGAAATGACCGCCTTTTTCACAGGAAAATCTATCCTGTACTCAAAAGAAATGGGGCGCAATTTCGAATCCACAATGTAGCGACCTCTCAGCGCATGATCCTGTGGCCTCTCACCCGCAACATCGGCCTTTTGCAGGGATTGGAACCGGTATTCGAAATTTCCATTTTCCAGACCTTTCATCTGAATATGCTCATAGCCAAATCCGGTTCCTTTGCGTTCCATTTTCAGCCAGTAATCCTTCTCCTGCCCCAAACATGGAGAGCTGAGTACATAAACCACCAAAGCGCACATTAGCGTAAATTGCCTGAACGTCATCATTTTTCCTGTCATATTTGTCCTTTTCATTTTAACGATTACAAGCGAAATATTTTCATGTTTCGTTTGCACTCTTCACTTCAGTTTGTACATCATTAATGTAATCAGCGAAAAAAAGAAAATTGTCGAAAAAATATAACAGGGCATGAACAAACGAATGCTCAGCAAACCGCTCTGAATTAAAGGACTGATAATTACGGCAACAAAATAAATCATCACGCCAAGCGTGACGCCGGCGCCCTGGGTCATATCGAAATTTTGCTTTTCATCATAAATTTCAGATGTCCTTTCAATCCGCATAATCAATGCAATATAAATCCAGAACAGCGCATACGGAAGAATAATCAATTTCCATAAAACGCTGCGTACAAACAGGGGATCGAATACAAATATCGATACAAGGCCAAAGCCGCCAAATACAATGCCAAGAATATTCAAGATGACAAAAACACCTTCATTCATTTCAATAACTTTTGCCAATTTCGTTTTTGGGATAAAATAATACAAAATACCCGCAATTACTAAAACAACAACAACGAAAAGTCCCCATCCGCTTGTTTCTATTTCATCTTCAAGATGAATAAAGACTTCCGAAACAATTCCGCCTCCGATTAAAATTAAAAATAGCAAGACGCCGAATAATTTGTTGATTGTGGCACTCATAATTCCCTCCAATAAAATTTATTTGTTCTCGTTTTCTGGCTCTTCAATAAGAAAGAACACCTCCTCCACCGGCTTGTTGAAAAAACGCGCCAATTTCAAAGCCAGCAACGCCGATGGCACGAACCGTCCTTTTTCCAGCGAAAGAATCGTCTGCCGTGTCACTCCCACGGCTTTGGCGAGATATTCCTGGGACATCTCCCCCCTTTCGAAGCGACACCGCCTGAGTGTGTTTCCTAATTTCAATGAATCACCTCCGATCTGGTGAATGGTTTACTGGTGAGTGGTGAATTGTAAATTGGTAAATGGTAGCATCGTGGACTGGCCTTTTCATTTTAATTAAATTGATACGGTGAGATTTGGTAACATATTTCATACTAATTGTAAATCAAACTGTACACAATATACAAATGTAATTAGAAAATGTCAAGCTTTTTTTACATTTTGTTAGAATTATCTTACTTATAAAAATAGTATTTGATGATAAGATTTATTTGTGAGAAAATTGAAAATGAAAAGACGCAGGACTTATTGCTGAAGAGATGGTCAAAATCCAATCAAAAGTTGCAGGTGTGAAAAGTTTTATTGAAAAATGAAAAACGATTGTTCATTCATGTACGAGATAATAGAATCAACCGCCGCCGACTAATTGAAACAGCTTCACCGAGTCTCCCTCCTTCAATGCATGAGTTAGCGGAACGCGCGAGCCATTCACCGCCACAAACGCGATTTCTTCCTTTGGCACACTCACCTGGCCAAGCACCCGAACGAGTGCGGATTTCTCTGGGAGGGTCAGTTCCAGCTCGGGATTGCCGTTGTTATACTTTTTCAGACTGCCGTGAAATGTTAGTGTTATTTTCATTAATTTCAGCCCATTATTTGAGATAAATTTTATTTGCCTTGAATTGAAAGAGAAAAATACAAAAATTGTAGAAAGATGTCAACCTGATTTTTAATTTTTTGACATAGATAGCTTATGGCACATCAATGAATAAAGCGAAAAAATTAGATTGATCAGGAGTAATGTTAAACTATTTATCATATAATTTTTAAAACTATTGATTCATTCAATATTTTTTATCATAATGATGTGTTGTCACGAGTAACTTTACTGCCCCCTCTTTAGTTTTTTCTTATGCAGGTTTTTCTCGTTACACATTTTTAATTTGATGTTCGAAATTACAATTCAAAACCAAAATAGTAACTATTCAGCCACCGAGTCACAAAGAACACGGAGAAAAATTCAATCAAAAATTGCCATCATTTTTTGTAAATAGGATTGCCAAACAGTGAATACTATCTTTAAAAAGTTACATACATTAAAAACGAATTCATATTTATGCGAAGAATACGTATTGCATCATGTTATTCTGTTTCCAAATAGTTAATGAAAATATATTTCAATCACATTATGAGACACACTTTCCGAAAATAATTCATGAGAATATCTCTGAGCCCTCTGTGTCTCGGTGGCATTTTTCATAAGGCTGAATAGTTACCCAAAATATAAGGATGATATTATGGAGACTTTTGAATCCAAGGTCTCTGATATTTTTAAAGAAAATCCCAGGCTTGCCAGAAAAATACCTGTTGTCATCCGGCAACTTTTCAAAGAATCCGAGGCTGAATTTCGAAGACGAATAAACAAAGCCTCAGAGCATGAACAACAGGTCGAAATGATGAAACTTTTCGACATCCTATTCATTGATTACTATTTTGATGAGATTGAAGACAACTTTTTAGCCTGGGTCATCAAAAATTATCCGAAGCGATTCACCAGCTCTGAATTAGAAGAAATGCGGGCACAGGCTTTTTCACATCTCGATTATTATGAAATTCAGGAAGCGATACCGGGAAAGGGAAGCTATTTTAAATCCCTGACTACCAACACCGAAGGATTTTTGAAAGATATTTCTTCTTCTTCTGTTTTAGTCAAATGGGATATTCTTTTAGGGCGCTACTATTTTTATCAAGACACATATTTTGCAACAGGTGCAACCTCTCTATATAGCCAGTCTGATAAGGAATACATTGTAGAACAAATCGAGAAAGCTAAGCAGGAATATTTCGAAGCCAATCCGGAAGCCGACCATGCTGAATTCGCTAAAAAACGTTGGGATATTTTTTTCAAGATTGATGACGGCCTGCGCGACAAGGCAAAGAACAAAAAATTCTATACAACATTCGGCGAGCTTCAATTCTGCGAAGTTCGGTTCAATATAAAAAATTTCCAGGCAATATTGAATACGATTGATAATTTAGACGAATTCGAGTTCGTCGAAGCCAAGACGATCCGAAGAGGAAAGAAGAAAAGATTAAATCGCTTCGAGTTTGATTGGCTTACACTGGGAATAGAGGACGAATTGAATCCCATCCGCGTAACTGAATTTAATAATGGACTCATGTTAAAAACAGAGCGATTGGACGCCGACGGAAATAAAATCAGAAATGAAACAATAGGGACTTTTTATCTGGATGTATTTCTGGGCCGGCTCGAAACAAAATCGCTGGAAATTGCCGAGTTTGCCAGGCACCATTTTGTGGATATTTTTGGGGGAGCGCTCACGTTCAAGCGCATTAACAAGTTGGATATTGATATCAAATCAAAACTCGAAGCACAATCCGATGAGACTGAACCTCTTCCTGTAGGTGACATAGATCCATCGCTGAAAGCCCGCGTAGAAGAACAGCTATTTCTGGATACGCTGGACGAAAAAATTCCCATGTTGAACAACAAAACGCCCCGCGAAGCCAGCCAAATCCCGGAACTGCGCCCCATACTGATAGACTGGCTCAAAAGCCTGGAAAACATAATGGAACGAAAGCAAAAATCAGGAGAATCCACGGCTTCCATTGAAAAGATAAAGAGGGAGCTGGGTATTGATTGGTGAGGGGAGGGGACACGAACCAATCTGATTCATTACAATCAGAACCTGACATTTACAATTCTATGCTAAATATTTTTAGCATGATCGGTTAGTCAAATCCGCCCTTTTTCCCTTTTGGGAGCAATTCCCTAAAGTTGTTAAAAACCGTTGAAACGGTTGTAATTGGTTTATTTGTCATTGACCATCACCATAATAAATTATGGTGTTGATTTGATTCAACTGAGATTGAGCGAACACCACAATTTATTGTGGTGTTAACTGCATAATAAAATGAGAAATAATTTCAGCAGTTTTCAGTAGTGCTATTTCATAAAGAAAAATAGGAATTTATGGGACTTGCACCCGTCCCTTTTTATATTTTATTTGGAAATATCCCCCAAAATTTCATCCAACTGCAACTCGCGCAGTTTCTCCGGCGTGGGAATGCCATTTTCATCCCAGCCCATGAGCTGGTAATATTCGGCGCGCATTTCGTCCAATTCCACTACGTGGCCTTTGGCCGGACCTTTTGCAAGCGGCTCGCTCAGGCAGCGTTTGGGAAGGGTATCATCCTTTTTGGTGAGTCCTTCTCGCACATTGAACATGCGGGCCAGGGTGGTCACGCGCTCCCCCACTTTTTCCAGTTCGCGCGGATTTTTATAATCAAACCCGGTACATGGATTGACCATCTGCCACACCTCTTTCAGCGTGAAGCCGAACTTGGTGAAATAGCAAATAATGGCGCAGTCGATGACCGCGGTGTCCAACTGATTCATCTTGAACAACGACGCTTTGCCGGAGACCTCCAGCGGATCGGCGCCGCCCATAAGCTCGCTCAGCGGCGAACCGTGGAGATGACACGCGCCCCGTTCGGAAATGGCGTAGCTGAGTCCCACACCTTTGGCCCCGCGCGGCAGATAACCGGGCATTTCCAGGCCCTTCACGTGCATGGCATATTCTTCACTGCCGGGATAATTTTTGCTGAATTCGCGCACGCCTTTTTCCAGTTTCGCACCGATTCCTTCCCCGGCACAGATTTTTTTCGTCAGTTCAATGAGCGCTTCGCTGCTGCCCCATGTAGCCTCAATGCCATCGAGGTCAGCATTTGACAATATTTTGCGCTGATAAAGTTCCATGACAAAACCGATAATCACGCCCACGCTGATGGTATCGATACCGAAATCATCGCACAGGTGGTTCACCTTGATGATAGCCTCGCGATCAGTGACGCCGCAGTTACTGCCCAGCGCGAAAATGGTTTCATACTCCGGGCCGTCCACGCGCATGCCCAGTTTTTTGTGCTGAGCGATCTTTGTGCAGCCAATGCCGCAGCCGTAACACGCAGCCGACTCGTTCCAGTATTCATCGGTCCATGTTTCCCCCCACAATTCCTGATGGCCTTCGAATTGTCCTTCCTGGAAATTGCGCGTCGGCAATCCCCCGGCCGCGTTGATGAGCTCGACGATATTGGCAGTGCCGTGCTCCTTCATCCGCTGAATCTGCGAGCTCATGCGCAGCATTCGATTGGCGACCCACACCATCTCCTGGAACAGAGCAGGGTCTTTCACAGCCACCGCGCCGGTGCCCCGAACTGCCACAGCTTTGAGATTTTTCGAGCCCATAACAGCGCCGGCGCCGCCGCGTCCGGCAGTGCGCAGATCGCAGAAAATTCCTGCGATGGGCGCCATACGCTCCGCTGCCTGGCCTATCACCGCGGTTTTGAACTCCTTGCCATATTTTTCCGTCAGCTTTGTCGTTGCTGCCATGGTGCCGGTTCCCCAAAGATCGCCGGCATCGTCCAGCCGAACCGAGTCGTTATCGATGACCAGCACTTTTGGCGAAGCAGCCCGGCCGGTCATCACGATGGCGTCGTAGCCGGCCCATTTCATGGTCTGGCCGAAAAAACCACCGGCATAGGAATCGAGAATGGTGCCGGTGGCCGGACTTTTGGTGAATACGCCCAATCGCCCGGCAGTGGGCGCTGTGGTGCCGGTGAGCGGGCCGACCGCAAAAATGAGCGGGACTTTAGGCGCGAGCGGATCGGTATGCGGCGCCAATTCGTTGTACAAAATCAAGCTGGCCAAACCCTTTCCGCCAAGCACCAGCCGCATGACTTTTTCATTCAATTCTTCAGTTTTAATCGTCCCGGTCGAAAGATCGACGCGCAGTATTTTATTCATGTATCCACAATCTCGAAGCGACATTTTCAGGCTCCTGGTATTTTCAATCAAAAAATTCTTTATGAATTAACCTTATTTTAGAAGCACTACAAACCAACAAATACTTCAAAATTTTCCTGTGTAATAAATTGGAATTCGCTGTTTGGATAATTTTCTATAAATGAATTCGGTATTTTCTTTTTTGCTTTTTGCCATTTTATTTCAAACGCATGAAGCATACCACCTTCTTCTTCAATATAGTCGATTTCCTGTTGTTTATGCGTTCTCCAAAAATACGTATTCACGAAATAATCAGTATTCGAATTTCGTTTCAATCGTTCACTAATAATGAAATTTTCCCATAGCTGGCCTTTATCCTGTCTAAGATGCATTGGATTTAAATTATTTATCAATGCATTTCGAACTCCTGTATCGTAGAAATATATCTTTCGAAGACGTTTTAATTCATTTCTTATATTTCGACTAAATGGGGAAAGTCTAAATATCACGAATGCCTTCTCTAATAGCTGAATATAATTCGAAACCGTTTCTTTTGAAACACCTAATAAATTGGACAATTCTTTAAACGAGACTTCCTGACCTATTTGTAAAGCAAGCGCAGTCAAAAGTTTTTCAAGCATTTCAGGACGTCGAATATCCTGGAATTGAAAAACGTCTTTGAAAAGATAACTCGAAGTCAATTCTCTTAATAATTTTGAACTTTCTTCTGGTTTCGTTTCTACTTCGGGGTACATACCAAATATTATTTTGCGCTCAAGAATTCTTCGAATTTCTATGAGGGAATACTTTTGAGTCAATTCAATTAAGGATAATGGGAACAGTTGAAATTCGTATTTCCTTCCAGTCAAAGGCTCTGTTACACTATTTGATAAATCAAAAGACGACGACCCGGTCGCTATAACCTGTACATCAGGAAAATTATCAACCAGAAGCTTCAAAGTAAGCCCGATATCCGGCACTCGCTGAGCTTCATCGATGAAGATAATCTTTCTGTTGCCTAAAAGGAGTTGCAAATTTGTTGACGTGGCATTTGTTAAACTGTTTCGAATATCTGTTTCATCGCAATTCAAAAAAAGAGTATCATCCATGGGATAGTTCTCCATGATTGTCTTAATCATGGTTGTTTTCCCAACCTGCCGTGCACCATAAATTATAATGCACTTTTGTTTAAAGAAATGCTTTTCAATTGTATTTTGAATATTTCGAATAAACATTCTGCCATCCTTTTTAATAGTAAATTAGGCGATTATACTCGCTTAATTTACTAGAAATAAGGCTAATTGTCAAGAAAGATTTTACTTTTAACGCCAAATTCATACAATTCCGATATCCCTGGAACACAAACAGAACTATCAAAATCGCGTTGCGAATAATACTCTTATTATTTCACCAATATCGCACCATACTTGCACCAGCGCGCGCATTGGGGAGTGCCGCCGCACAGATCGCAAATGACAGGGAATCCTTCGCCGTCAAAATAGATCACGCTGAATGGGCACACCTCCGCGCAAACGCCGCATTTGTTGCAGAGTGATTTGTTCAACTCGATGTGGCCCTTTTCATTGATGAACAACGCTCCCGGCGCGCACGATTTGATGCATTTTTCACACAGCGTGCACACGTTCACTTTGTTCAGCGGCGGCTCCTGATCCACCGGTTTGGAATCGATTCGCAGCCGCGCGCCGTCGATGCCAAATCTTGATTGATGCGCCTGAACGCAGACTGTTTCGCACACCAGGCATCCGACGCAATTCTTTGAATTGGCCCGCAATCGAATTTTGCCCTCGCGCGGCGCTTCATAAATTTCTTCGATGGTTTTGTAACCGTGGACGAGATCGCACAAATCCTCCACCATTTTTTTTGGGTCTTTGGCTTTGGTCACATTTCGGCCAAACACGGTGCCGCTGGCCCCGGCGCGCAGGGCTTCATCGACCAACTCCAGTGCATCGCGGGGCACATCGGACTTGGCGCCGCCCAACACCAGCACCGGCACTTTGGACTGATCCACCAATTGCTTGAACGTCATCACATCCCCGGTGTACGGAATTTTCAGGGCGTCCGCCCCAATTTCGACCGCGATTCGCGCCGAAGCGATGAGGATTTCCGCAATGTTCACCCCGGTGACCATGCCGCCCACAGCCATGGGCTCGATAATGAGCGGCAGTCCCACCTTGCGGCATTCCTGTGCAAACACCGCCGCCTGCTCGATGTTGAGCGATTCAAATTCATCGCTGTAACCGATGAAATAATAAATCGTAATCGCCGAAACGCCTATATGCAGCGCGTGTTTGGCGCGGGAGGTCGCCATTTTCCTGAACTTGATCACCGGCAGCACATTGCTGACATTGGCGCCACCCAATCGCGGCAGGTTCATCCAGTCTGCGCGGGCGATGACCGCCGGCTTGTCTTTACCCTGAAACATGTGCCCCATACGCTGCACCGTGCCGAACGACATGAGCACGCCATCGGCTCCCCCGGCAATTACCTGTGCCAGAATATTCTTCAAATTGATCACATTGGCCGTCGGGTCGGACATCCAGCCGTGATCCGCCGCTACACAGACCGCTTTTCCATCGGCAGGATTGAACAACCGATTCATCCTGGCCGTTTTGCCTGGACTCGAATACATATTCTATTTTCCCTCTTTTAATTTCGTTATCGAATTGAGAAAATCTGCTTCCTCCAAAATCTTCTCGGAAAAAAGCAGGCCCTGCACGCCCAGATCGAAAACAGTGTCGGACTTGGCTTTGCTTAGCATTTTTTCCGTCCGCGCGATGACCGGCACCGTTGACCAGCCGGTAATGAGCGACAAGCTTTCTTCGCTGCAAAGTGGAATAATCATTGCGTCAGCCCCTGCTTCCATCATGAACGACACGCCCAATTTAATGGTGTCCTCATAATTAATTTCACCCACGTTCGGTCCGATGGGACGAATGTCCACAAATACCGGCAGCGAAATTTCGTAGCTATCCCGCAGCAGATGGGAAATGGAGCGAATATTTATGGCTTCGAAATCGTCGCCAAAGCCCATGAACAGCGTTGCTACAGCAGCCGAACCTCCCAGAGCCAGCACATCCCGGGCCGACGAAATTTCAATGCGCCGCACATCGCTCACCGGCAGACAGAAATCGGCGCCGCGATAGGCGTTTGTCCAATCCACGCGCACCAAACCGGTTCCGCGTTTTTTCCCGCCAAGTTCGTGGGAGAGATGTTCCATCTGGCCGGGATTCACAATAATTCCATCGAACGCGGGGCTGCATTCCCGAAGCACAGATTTTAAATTCTCCAAATTGGGAGGCGCGCCGATGCTGGAAGCAATGGTGGTGTCCAGCAGCAGTGCACGCTGGTGCAGAATATCACTCATTCGAATGGCTTTGCCAATAAATGTTTGCATAGTTACCTCGTTTTTATTTTGCCCGCGGAATACGCGAAATGACTCAAAAAAAAATCCAGAAAAAAAATTACTTAAAAATTCAAGCGACGTAAATTTAAACGGATTCGTGGGACACTGATGACACGGATTTGCACAGATAAAAAATTATATTTCGTTTTTTTTAGCGCGATTCCGCGTGTTCTGTGAGCTATATTCTTTTCTTTAAGTCTTAGTGCCTCGTATATTAAAACCTATTTTTCGAATTTCAGATTCAGCCAGGTCCCACTCTGAGAAAAATTGGGCAGCCAATCCTGGGTGCGGATGACCAATCTCAATTCCTTCACACCGAAGGCAGGCACCGAAAATCTCTGCACCTCCGAATCCAGCGTCATCGGGCGGCTGACATAAATTTCGTTATCGTCACCATACACGGCAAACTGCATTTTGCTTTTGCCATTGGTCATATTTTCCGCCTTCACCTGGGGATTCAAATCCACGGACACTGCGCCGGACAGGTTTTTCCACGAGCCATCCAAAGAATAAACCAGCTCGCAATTGGGCATCACCCCAATTCCTTTGGTTGAACCGTCCTTTAACGCACGCCCCCAGAAATTGCGATCCATTTCCGGCAGTCCGGTCCAAAAGTCTGTCTGGTCCGGTCTCACATCGCTCAAATAAACAGCGTTGGCTTCCATTGCAGATATTGGTTTTTCAACTACCTTTCGGGGCAATATTTTTCCGCGGACCTCCTCATCCGTTTTCCACTGGTATTTCGGATTCACCTGCCAGTCCTGGTCAAAAAAACCGCAGGCGAGCGGAGAGCCGTCAACCGTCATATTTCCCTGGTGAAAATTGATGCCGGTGGTTCGCTCGTCAAAAATAATATAATCAAAGTCCGAACCCATCCGCCGCACAATGCCATCCATTGCCTGCCACGAATTGCCGGCGTTGACAACCACGTATCGCCCGCGATTCAGCGGATTGGGATAGATGAAAACAGCCCCAACATTCTGGCCACGATACTTCTTTTCTCCAACAATCACAGCATTTTTTTCGAACCGAATCGGCAGGTCAGCTTCAATCTTTTTCGTGACGCCGTTGTTGTTCGGTCCGCCGAACAAAATTAGGTTGAACTGCGCGATATCGTTTTCAGAAATTTCACTATCCTTTTTCAAACGACATGGCACATGCTGCCAGGCCTGCCACTGCTCAGAAAACGCCTCTGCTTCCCGAATGTTCATTTTCGTTTCCATTTTCGAACCGGCTGTTCCGGCCACCAGCATAAATCCCGAATTGTACGCATCCAGAATGGGACCGCACAGAATTTCCGTTTTCACCAATTCGCTTTTATTTGAATCTGGCAAAACCGTCCAGCCAGATACAGTGCCATCTTTTTTCTGTTTCGCACCAAAACGAATCAATAATTCGCCCGAAACCGAAGCGGATAAGGCAGGTTCATCGTTCACTGATATTTTAATTTCTGCGGGAATATCCACCAAGTTCTTATTGAGGCGCAGGCTGAATTCAGAGATATTATCCGTCCGAACATGGATTGTCCTTCTATCCATTATTTCCCCTTCGATTTTGGCAAATGCCATAACATCCGCGAAACGGTCGATCTCGGCCCAATAGGCGCGATTGTGTTTCAGGCTGGCTGTCTTGTAAACCACGCGTTTCGGAAATCCGTCGCGTTTTTTATCCTCGAACCCGTTGTAAATATCATAATCCATTTGCGGATCAAACCCGCCGTGCATGGCTTCCGGGTGCTCTTTGTACGTGATGTTGTAGCCCAACGCCCGCAAACGCTTCACAATTTTTCGGCTCTGGGCGATTGGGACAATATCGTCCTTCACGCCGTGATTGCACAGCACAGGCAGATTCGACGCATTTTCCGCAAAGGAAAGCGCGCTGCGTTTTGCCAGGATGAACGTCCGCTCCGGCGACAAATCCGTGGTATCCAGACCGGTCCAGAAGGCGTATTCGGTCGGACCCATAATCGGCGCCAAAGCGGCGAATTTATCCGGAAAAGCCAGCCCGATATTCCACGTTCCGGCGCCGCCCATGGAGCCGCCGGTCAGATAAATTCGGTTTTCGTCGATGTCATAGAGCCGCTTCACTTCGGCCAGCACTGTTAGAACATCATTCTCACCGATGTTCTGGTACATGGTGTTTCCGCGGCCAAACGGGTTGACAACAATGTACCGGCCTTTTTCCGTGGCAAACGGCATAAACGCCGGCAAAAACTGGTTCTCGTGCCAGGCCGCAAATCCAGGGTCGTAGCCGTGCAAATTGATCACCAGCGGATAGGGCTGGCCCGGCTCGTATTCGTTCGGCGCGTGCACCGCGTAACCCTGCAAACTTCCCTCGATATCGGAATAATAGCCGCGCAAAAAGCTGCCTTTTTGGCCGATGAACGGATTTCCTTCCTCACTCATTTTAATGAATAAAGAATCAACTTCGGCCAGACCGTTGCTCAAAAAATCTTCGAACAAAGCAAGGTAGCCCGGCTTATCCGAATTGTTCAGCATTTTTTTCAGCGGCAACAATTTCACTTCCAGGCTCGCCAAATCATTGGAATGAATCCTGGTAATCGTATCGCCCTTCTTCTTACCAATTTCATTTTCAATGGATTGAATTTTGTCTGCCAGTTCCTCGTATTTATTTCGGACAATTTCGAAACCGGCGGTCCCTTTGAATTCTTTTCCGCCGGAATTGGTCACTGCCACGGCCGTTTCGTAATTTCCATCCCCCCACTTTGAAATGTCAATTTTCTTTTCAATGAAGTTAGTTTTGACAGAAATCTTCTCGCTGAAATCCGCTCGCAATGTGCCGTTTGAATCGTACACCGCCAATTTGCAGAGAATATCCTTCTCAGAATCTTCAAATACAGAATGAAACGCGCCGATTTTGAAAATCAGTTGGCCGGTTTGTCGATAGACCTTCTTATCCGGTTTTAAAATAACAAACGGGAAATCACCTTCACTTTTTGAAGCGATAAGACCTTCGCGTGCCGCGCAGTACCAGACCCATTTCGAATTGTGTTGAACCGCCTCATTTTCCGGGGCGATTTCCCGGGCCTTGGTGATCTGCTTCAGCGCTTCTTCGAAATCATTGTTCTCCGCGCTGATGATGGCCAGGTTGTTGTGGATGATGGATTTATTTTCAAACCGGTCAAGATTTTCTTTCAGCGTCGATTCCGAAAAAAACAATTCGCCCCGAAGAAAATTCACTTTTGCCCCGGTCAGTGCGTCCAAATCTTTCTCGCCATCGAGCCAGCGCCATATTTTCGACGGACGAATTTTGCTGTACACATTGAAATCATCTACGCCGGCATGCGCCCCGCCATCCTGAATCATGCTGATGGAACAGACCGTGTTCGCCGGTTTCATCGGCGCATAATCCAGCGCGATAGCATTGTAAAATGGCGGCTCATCCGATTGGTCCCCCTGCCAGATTTTCATTTTGAACGACGCCGGCCTCTCCCCTTTCACATCCACGCGCACCCATTGCCAGACGCCGAATTCGATCTGCCCTGGCTCCGAAGCGAACAGTGTTTCCGGCAAACTGCCCACCTCGGCTTTTTTGATGCTGATGACGCCATCCTTTGAAATCTCGAATTTATAGTCGCTCCATCCCTGCTGCCTTACGGCAATGGTGAATAAAAAATTTGTACCGTTGATGGGCTTGAACCGAAACAGGGTGGAAAAATCGCGATTCAACACGGCATTTTCGAACGTGGGAATGGCTGCATAAATCTGTTGGGTGATATTGCTGCTGTCCAGCGATATGAATATGCCGTCCCTCACCTGCCAGGCGCCAAATCCCCACACTTTCATGTCCTGCCATTTTTCTGCGGTTCCGCTTTCGAAATTATCGGAGAATAAATCGCCCTTTTGAATGAACTGGCCTCTCGCCGTTACCGAAGCAAAGAAAAGCACGATTAACACTGACATACAGAAAATGGTAATTTTTTCCACTGCAAAAATCCTACTTTTTGTTCATCTCCCTAAAAAAAAATAGACAGGATTACAGGATAAAAAAGCATCTTACAAGAACAAATCCTCACATTCCCGACATGAATAAAAAACTATCCTGAAAAAGAAGTGGGTTGCTGTTTGCACTTCGAACTTTCGCTACGTATATTTGTTTTGAATCCTGTTATCCTGCCAAAAAAAAATCACTTTTCAAGTCGTTTGAATAAAAATCGACTGGCGCCGAGCATGGCGCTGTTTTCGATATTTTGAGCCAGCTTGATCACCGTGGTCATCTTTTCATTAGCAAATACCTGTCGCAGCGTCGCCCCAAAAAAGTGAAACGCTTTGGCAATCTGTCCGCCAACGACCACGCAATCCGCCTGAAATTGCTGCGCGTGCCAGATAAGGAAGTATCCCATGATGGAGCCGGTTTCCTCGAATACGCTCAGCGTGCGTTTATCGCCGTCTTCGGCCCGCTCGGCGATATCTTTGACCGTCAAATTCTTTTCTTCGTTCCGAATCAAATTCCGATAGGCTTCGATAATCCCCCGGCTGGAGATTCGGTCGTCGAGGATGCCGCTTTTGTACTTTCGCCCGCCAATCCACGCCAACGCCGGAATGCCGGGGCCTTGTTCGAGAATTTCGTCATCAGCCAAAAAGCCGGATCCCATGCCGGTGCCCAGCGTCACGCCAATAATTCGGTTGAAGCCCCGCGCCGCGCCCTGCCAGGCTTCGCCGCGGACAAACGCCCAGGCGTCGTTTTCGAAAAGTATCGGAAAATCCGAAGCCAGTCCGAGACCGTTTCGAAACTCATCCCTTAAATTTACCCCGTAAATCGCTTCGTATTTATCCACGCCCTGTATCTGGCTGATGCCGTTCTCATAATCAAATGGCCCGGGCATACCAATTCCGATGCCGGCGATTTTCACTTTTTGCTTTTCGGCTATTTGAAATGCGCTTGTGAATGTGTTCAAAAACGGATTGATAATTTGTTCGAAGGTTCCTTTGGAATTTACCGAAGTTCGCTGGACGGAGCCGTCAACGATCTTCCCCGAATCCGAGACAATCGCTGATTTAATGGACATGCCGCCAACATCCAGCGCAATGGCGAATCGTTCGGTCATTCCCTATACCCTCTTGTTCCAGATCATTTTGGACAAAATCTGCGTAAGTTTTGCTTTAACATTCGAATTCAATTCCGGATCAGGATTTTGCTGCCAAGTTTCATTCAATTCCAAAATACGCCTTCTCTCCACTTCGGATATCTTCCCGCGCGACCATTCGTCCTCAATCCATTCCTCAAAAGTGCCCAACCACTTTGTGCTCGAACCGATATCGTCAGGATTGCGGACGAGATTCTGTCTGTCGATTTGACCAAAATAGAGTCGCGGCGCCGAATGCCCGGCCGTTGCGATGGCAGTTTCGAACACCGGATCGAAATTCAATATGCCGAAGGCCAGTGGGTTTTCCATATCCTTCTGAAGCATCTCGCCGGAAACAGAAATGCCAACCGCCTGGCAGACAAAAAGCGTGTAATGATCTCCCACAGCGCAGGAAGTCTTCACGATGGCTTCGATATTCACAGGGCATTCTTTTATCCCGCTTGGTTTTATTTTCTGGGAAGAAAGCGCTGTCAGTCTCGACACTTCGATTTCATTGATGCCCCGGGGAAGCGGCAAACCTGCCACCCAGATTTGATCCATCAATTCTGCCCCCGGAAAACTGATGACGCATTCTTTCGTTTCATTTAAATTTGCGAACGCCTGACGAACCGGGATGTTCGGCACATCCTTGCTTCCCACAGAAAAAGCAAAATAATAGTTGGATTCGCTGGCGTCGGCCAGGGAATTGACGCCCACACAGGTTCCCAGCGTCACCGGGGTGGCATTGTTATTTCCGAAAGAATCAATGGTTGAAACGAGATAAACAACTTGCGGAGGCTGAATCCAGCGATAGTTGAAGCCCTTATCTGATTTCATGAGATCGAAGAACGTTCGCGACATGTTGATTTCCGTAAATTTGGGTAGGCTTATATAAAATATGTATCAATCAATTTTTATCAGCATACATCAGCGAAAACGGGCCGAAGGATGCATCTGCCTTTGGAATGATCCATGTCCAAACTTGAATTTAATAAATTTTCTCAGGCTTGAACAGAAACTTAGCATACACATAGGCAATCGCTTCGCTGATTATCGTCCGCACGCCTTCGCCGTATTTCCACCATCGTTTTGGATCGTAATCCTGATCCGTAATAGCGATAATCCCAATTTTGACTTCATGCTCGAGCGCCCGCTCGAACAGCATACGGCTTCGCCGGGAATGCGTGCCCAGCGAAATAAGGTTTAGCGATTTTACAGCCAAATCCGATTCATCCAGCCATTTTCTCAGGGCCACTGCTGTTTCGTACGTGCGATCACGAATCACAAATGGCGCAGGCACGGCCACAACCTGTTCAGGATTCACGCCCAATTTCACCAGGGATTGCGCCCCGATTTCAGCGAAATTGTTGAACTCAATTAAATACGATCCTTTTTCCGTTGGCTCGCCGGTTACAATGAGCAGTTTGTAATTATTGGCTTCAAATTCGGATTTTGCATATTCAAAAACATAATCCGGCACCCAGCCCTCAACCACCAGCAACTCGCTCTCGACAGGACGATTTGGCGCTAAAAATGGATGGATAGTTAATATAATCGCCGTTGCCATTCCGAAAAATATGATACCAATCAACAGCCATCCATACGCCGAAGGAAGCCAGCACTGTCTGCGTTTCAGTAATCCGAATAAAGCCATCAATCCATCCCTTTCCACTTCCCGTTTACCGTAAAATCAAAGATGAATATTCTACAGTTCTTTTATGCTTCAGGATAAATCTGCTCGCCATTATTGAACCGGGCGACCAACTCGAATTCATAATCAAAGTAATCTGTGTTGGCGAAATGCGCCGGCGCGGTGGCTTCCACGTCCGTGCCCCGGTAATCTTTGATTTTTTTCTCGGGCCACTTTTCCGGGTTCAATTTGTAGAAAAGCAGTTTTCCCGGCCGGGAATCGGTTGTGCGAATATCGCTTTGATAGAGAAATTCGAACACAGCTCGCACGCCCACGCTGCACACTTTTTTCCGCTTGCCCAAATCAAAAAATTTCAATCGCCGTTGATGGTCGTAGCCAAGAATATTGTTGATAGCCAGATCCAGCACCTGCCCGAGATCGTAGTCTTCGCCGACCATGTCCATCACAGCTTTGCGCATGGTTCGCAGATGGGCCGGCGTTAGCTCGACAAATTTTAATCGATAAATAGTGAGATTGGCAAGACAATACTCGCGCAGGTGTTTGGTTGTGGCTTTGGGCAGTTCAACGGAAAACGTATTGGACTCGTCCAAATAAAACATGGCGTGGGTGTCTTTCCAGTTGGACTTTTTTCCGAACATTCGCCGCTGCTGCCATTGAATGCCGGCATGGATTATGGCCGACCAGATTTCCCACCATTTGTGCGAGCCAATCCAGGTGACTACATCGCCCGGTTTGATGACATCAAGAATGGATTCGTAAGCGCGATTGACGAGCGCGCGATCCTTATAATTTCCCGACATGCTCATTTTTACACTCCGGTAAAAAGTAAATAATCAAATTATTCACGTTTTAATGAAGCAATGATTTTTGTATCCCAGTCGTCATCCACCTCAACTAACAAGGTACAGCGTTCATTTTCGCGATAATTTATTTCCCTGAGCAAAGCGTCCATGTTCTGTATTTCAGAAGTTTCGAGATCCTGATTTTTCAATAATTCTTTTAGATGCCGCTTGAATTCTGTTTCCCATAACACTTTCATTATATTCAAATACTCCACATTTTTCAGTTTTAATACATATTTAACAATCACAGGTTACGCATGAAACACTAATTATTAATGTCCATACAATACAAAAGTGAAACCATAAAATCAAGCGTTTTTTAAAATGGTTTTCGACAAAAATAATCAGAAAATTATCTCAGGAGGGCTTTGGCGATTTTACACGGCGTCGCCCCCAAATTTTCAACCCGGTATTTTCCAAGGCAGGCCGGCACAATGATCGTTTCGGAATAGTTAAAAATGAAAAATATGTTTGAATCACTGACTGACGAAAGCTTCACCGACTCACCTTCAACCAGGGTAAGCACATGAAATTTTCCATCGGTGTTGTCCTCCATCTTTCTGTCGAATTCCAATCTGAACACCACATGAAAAAATTCCCGCCGGTCGCCGATGAGATATTCAGCCCAGCCCCTGCCTGAACGAACCAGCTTCGGTTCCTGCACGAGATTTTGCGCCACCCACTTTTTCCGCCGGAACCATTTTATCACGTTGAACGCATGCGCCACATGAATGGGCCGCATGACTCCGTTCAGATCCGGGCGCAGATGGTCGTAAATTTTGAACGTGTAGCGGTAGGTCGTGGCGCTGATTTCCAGCACCACCTGGCCTTCGCCGGAGCCGTGTACGGTACCCGGGGGAATCATCAGCAAATCGTGTCTTTTGCTGGGCACACTGTTCACAAAATCGCGATAGTTGAAGCCAATCCCCTTCTCATCGGCTAATTTCGCGGCCTGGTGGAATTCCTCCTTTTGGGTTTCGTCCTTCACCCCCAAATTGACGCTGGTTCCCTCTTTCGCCTCAACGATGTAGTACATTTCTCCCTGGTGATACGGTTCGTTAAAATGTTTACGGATGTACGGCGTTGGCGGGTGCACCTGTATGGACAGATCGCCGCCTTCCATTGTGTCCAGGTAATCGTAACGAATCGGGAATTCACCGCCGAATCGCCGTTTTGGCACATCGCCCATAATGCTATCGTAACCAAAATGGAAGAAGGTCGTCCACGGTAATTCCAATATTTCTTTTTGAACCGAAACGAGCAGGCTCATCTCCTGGGCAATCACCTCAAAACTCCACGCACAGTTGAGCCATTCGTCCGGGAGGTTGCGGACTTTTTTCAGCCATTGCCCGCCCCAGGGGCCAGGTTCGTACATGGGCTTAAGCCGAAACGGAGAAGTGGCCAGTGCACCAGCGATTTTGCGAAGAGCTGACAGCGAAATCAATTTCGGTGAATCAGGGACATTTCCATCGATGTAATAATCAGCCTTTGCCATCAAACTATTTCGATGTCGGTCATTGACTTGAAAATCAACATAATAAAGCTTTTTCGGACTGACGCTCTGCGTTTTCCCGGCCATCTGCGTCCATGTTTTCGAGCGCTTCAGAACCTCCTGCCGTGTTAAATCAATGTAGAAAATCGAATCATACAATTTTCGAAGCCGGCTCAGCGCTGCGCCGGGACCAAAGCAAATGACAAACTCCCGCGCTTCGGTCTTCTTCTTCGAACCGGATATTTCCTTCTTCAGCGAGGCTAATTTTTGTTTGTCGAATAAAGTGACCAAATCCTTCTTATAAATTCTTCCGAACACCGGATCATCGGTTAAAAACGGTGTCAACATTTCATCGATCTCGGACTGCGATTTGAGCCCGCTTCCAACATTGAAAAAGGAAACGGAATATCCCCTCTCCGAAAGCTCCGCTTCCATCTGGCCGATTATGAATTGCCAGTCATTGCCAACATACCCATCCAGCGCGATTATCGCTGGTCTATTTTTATTCGGAAATTGGCTCGCATAAAGCTGATCCAGAAATCCGGCAATCGCCTTCCACCCCACAATCGTTTCATTGTCATTTTCGAGATTGATAAATGGTTGATTTAAAGCTTCTATTCTGCTCTCAAATTCTGCCTGAGTTGTCATTTAATTTCCCGGTATTTTTTTCGAAATCAATTTCTGCCTCAAAGGCTCGGAGGCTCGAAGAAAAAATTAAAAGCAAAAAAAAGAATTATTGCATACAAAAGTGAAATTTTTATTCGCGTAATTCTCGGTGGCTCTTTTATATTGGAGTTTTCGCGCCTTCGTGGCAAACGGACTAAATGCACCCTCTGCTTTTCATGAATCTGGCGAATCGCACCACTTCGTGCGGTTTGGCTAAAAACAACCGACCGCTGTCACCGCCATTTTTGGCAAAGGTCATGGCTTTTTGTACCTCGGCCAGACTCAATCCTTTGGACGCCAGCCCAAAATAACACGGCACAAATCCCCAAAATGGCGAATCCAGCCCAAGAATAATCCATCCTTTTTGATGGGAGTTGACGATTTTGTTCTCCCATTTCCGCAAATCCGCGAACGGATCGAAGCTCCAGTGCTCTGATTGCTGGTTCAGCACGATGAAATTTTCACTCGAAAACAGAATTTCCGGAAACTGGTTTTCATGTTTGTAAGAGATCGCGTACTGGAACCCGGCCTCGGCTAACACCTCGAACTGCGGTTCGGCCGTGTTGTGCTTGTACTGCGGACACGCATCCTGGAATGAATAATGGCCGATGGGAAGATGCTTCTTGCCGGCGTAATGTTCGATCACCCCGAACGCCTGCTTCAGACTTTTGAGATAATGCTCCGGGCTGATGTAGCCTTTGGCTTCGGTGGCCGCGCCAATGCCGGCGCTCACGAGCAACGGTTCGATGGTTGGATAAACGCCCCCCATTTCTTTGCTGATGTACATCTGCTCGATTCCCTCCTCGGCGTATTCCCACCACGAACTGGGGAACGCCAGACCAGCGGTCAAACCATCGATGGTGTGCAAATCCAGAATCCGCGGTAACACTGGCAAATGTCCCAAATCAGAAGCGTAATGCATGAAACATACCGGGATTTTGCCGTTCTCCAACTGGTCTATCAGAAAATCATCGCTGTATTCCTGCTGCCACGGCGGGATCACATCCGGCAGCCAGTCATTTGGCATCTTGATTTTATTTTTGATGGTGATTCCCAATTCCACGTCGTGCACCAGCGAAAAAACGATGTTGTGCTTCGATGCATCCGCGATGATCATGTCGTTGAATACCTGGCTGCCCCAGACCAGTTTGTTGCCGACAATGTCGGTCAACTCGCCCAACAATTCCACAGCCCGCGGCAGAGACTGCACCGCGGCGATGGCAAGAATGCGGTCGCGCAAATATTTTGGCGTCCAGCGCAGGGTGATGGGATCGTTGCCCAGAGCGAATCCCTTTGCCTCTGAAATCCAGCGTCGAGCGATCCGTTCGGTGATGGTGACGTAATTATCTTCCGGCTGTACCGAATCGATGATTTCCACTGCCAATCCAAGCTCTTCAAATCGCGCAGCCGCTTCGGTGGGACAAAAAATGAGATGGACTTTCTTCAATCCCAGGGAAATCAATCGCTGCCACTGGGAATCATCCAATTCACAATGAAATGCCAGCGCGTTCCGGAAGAAAATTTCCGGATAGCAGAAGGTATCCAATCTCGATTCCCCGGCAATTTTGAAATTACCCAATACAATTTTTTCGTTGGGAAAGGGAAGTGTTTCGGCCGAGAAAACCACAGCCTCTGTCGGAAATGGTTCATTGAATTGCTCAAAAATTTCAACATAAAAATCGACAAGCTCGTTCGATGTTTTTTTCACGATGGCGCCGCGATTCCGCGCTCGCAAAAAACGTTCGAATTGAATCGGCGCTTCTTCGGTCAATGCATAAAAATGAACCGAATCGTAAAAGTTGCACAGGTAATAGAATTGCTCATCGTGCTTGTTTCCCGTGTACGGCAAGGCATCGCCGATGTCTGCCACACTGGGCCGGACCGCGAAATAACCATCGTAATCCATTCCATGTTTTTCCGCTAACCAGGCTAAAACAGGCAACGCGGTCGCGCGAGCGGGGCAGTTTTCATGGCTGTAGAAAAATAGAAGATCGTTATTTTTATGAGATTTTTCTATGTTTGACATACGCCTCCTTTTTATTTGCCTGCAAGAAACAAGATGCGATTTATTTTTTTAAGTGGTGGTTATGATTCGGTAAAGCATCGAATCTAATTAATCCAGAAAAAATTGAAATTCATCTCGATTGCAAATTCCGATTAAACCTTTAAATTATCACAAGTAATAGATTCCCGCTAAAAGCATGCGGGAATGACAGCGGTGATAAATTCAATCTTCTTGATCGGTCGAAATGAGTACATCTAAAAGCAATTAAAGAGGAGCGGCGTCCTTCGCTCCACGCCCCACGCCTCACTCTCCCAGCAATTCCAAAAACCTTTCCTCAATTTCATCCTCATCAATATCCTGCCCGATGATAACGAACCGATTCAACCGGCTATCCTTATTGCTCGCAGGTGTGATGGACCACATTTCAGACGTGGCATCAACGAAATATACCTGATTTTCGATGGACACGAAGCCCTTCAACCGCATCACTTTTGAATCAACGGTTTCCCGGAACTTGTCCCAATTCGCGTTGGAGAACGTGCCTGTTTTTTCCAGGGTCACGGAAATAACAGGATCGGGCCGGCCTTCGCCGGGACTTTCGCTGGCGCCGGCATCCGGATGTCTCAATTTTGTTAGCCTGTCTAACGGAAAATCCGCATATTGCGTTTCAATTATTTCTGCTGTAGAATTCATCGCTTTTACAGCTTTGACCACATCCGCCACCTGGGATTCAGAAACCAGGTCAGTTTTATTCACAAGCACCAAATCGGCGCTGCGAATTTGGGACGCTGGCGCTTTGAGGTTATCTTTAATTTTCATAAAATTCTGACAATCGACCACACACAGGCAGGCCTGCAATTCAATGTAATCCTTTAAATTGGGCAGTGCGAGCATTTTTTCCATTTCTGTGGTGTCGGCCAAGCCGGTCGCTTCAACAATGAGCAGGTCAGGCTTAATTTGGGTAGCGATCTTTTCCACCTCAAAAATGAAATCCGTGCGCACACAGATGCAAAACAGGCTGCCCTTGTTGAGTTCCACCTTTTCATAATTGCCCTGTACAAGCATTTCACCATCGATGCCCACTTTGCCGAATTCATTGATTAGCAACACGGTTCGCTGGCTTTTGTAGAATTCGATCAATCGATTCAGCAGCGTGGTTTTCCCGGCGCCCAAAAAACCGGTCAGTAATATTGTTGGAATCATTCCAGGTTTTTCAGCCATTCTTTAATCACCTCCACGGATGGGACTCGGCCAACCGATTTAACATTTTGATCAATTGTAATGATGGCCGGTGTGGATGCCACACCATATTTATAAATTTCTTTTTCATCTTTCACATGTACAATTTCGACGAGGCTGCCTAATTCTTTCGCCGCCTGAACCACATTTTGCCACGCTTCATCGCACGTCTCGCAGCCATCACCCAGCATAATCAGTTTGCCCTTGTGCTGTTGTAATTTCATAAAAAATTTCTCGTTAATTCGTTCCTGGATGGCTTTTATTAACTCATCGCGAGATGGAATGGTGCTGACAAACTTAATTTTCCCATCGATGCAAATTGTGGGAATATTTTTCACCATCAAGCCCATCATGAATTCCACGGACTCCTTTTCCTTGATTTTATGCTCCCGCCAGATGAGGAGATCGTTGAACTGCGGGGCAACTGTTTTCACCGCTTCCACCATGTACTGACAAGGCGCACACCCCTCAGAATCCAACGTGATGACATCGATGATCACTTTATCCGCCTGCCCATAATCAGCGAGATTGATCTTGGTTGCGACTTTTTCTCGCTTTTCCAGCAATTCACGAGCGACATCCAATTTATAGGGATCGTGGATGATTTCCGTGATGGCTATTAAATTTTTGGGTGGCACGGCGTATGGCAGGTCACAGCCGGGTGCAAGGATGAATCCGGTATCCCCGCCCACGTCAAGGCATTCAAGGGCATTCCGTTTGGAATCGTCTTCGCTTCCCATGAGTAATACGACAGTCAATTGCAAATTTCCGCCAAATGAAATGCCAAATTTTTGACAGATATTTTTCACATAATCCAGTGGGATGTTTTCATCAATGGACACGTTGTCCGGGCGTGTCTCGCACATGGCTTCAATATTTCTCTGGGCATGTCCGCACACGAAAAATGAGGAATAAGCGCCCTGTTTACGAATTTCATCGAAGAAATCCGTGGCTGCCGGTGTGACAAATTCACGAAAAGCTTCCGGCGAGATCTGGCTGGTCATGGGATCGACCATAGCAATGACGTCGCAGCCGGCTTCGATGTACATACGGGCCATCTTTTTCGCTATCTCATTTGAAAAATGAACCAGTTCTTTCACAGAATCCGGATTATCAAACATATCCATGAAAATATCGGTCCCTTTCAAATGCAGCGACAGGGTGAAGGAACCAGTGACAAGTCCGTATAACGCAACATCATCAGTCTCTTTTTTGAGCGTCCGGATAGCTTTTAAAATCTCTGGAATTCTGCCTGAATTTTCATCCGGAATTTTCAAATCGCTGATTGACTTTCCATTGGCCAGCACATGATCCACCACAGCCGGGGGATTGTCTTTAGACCATTGCAACTGGCAGCCCATGGCCTCGGCTTCAATTTGAAGATCGAACATCACAGGAATGCCATCCGGTTTGTACTGCTTGATTGCTTCTTTGGCGCCCTGCACCATCAAATCACCTGACTTCAAATATTCATCAGCCTTTTTCCCGATTAACGCGCCGCCATGGCAACCAACAAATGGCAGCCAGGGTGCGCGTTCGGTTTTTTTACCTTTCAATGCATCGAATAAAAGTTGTTTGCTCATTTCATTGCCCTCTATTAATTTGAAATTGTATAATTGTCGTAACTCACCCAATCAAACTGGTTCACTTTTTTTTATAATGCCATCTTACTTCAACAATAGTAGCTTTCGCTGCTTCACCACTTCACCGACCTGCATTCTGTAGAAATATACGCCGCTTGAAACCGCCTGTCCCGCAGAATTCAGCCCGTCCCATTCCGCCACATGAAATCCACTGGTTTGTTCCGCATCCACAAGCGAGCGAACCAATTGGCCACTCACATTGTAGATTTGAAGTCTCACGCGAGCCGGCCGGGGCAGTTGATACCGGATCGTGGTTTTCGGGTTGAATGGATTGGGATAATTCTGAAACAGGCGATACGATTCGGCTGGTTGAGAATTATGCGCGGCGATTCCGGACACGGTGAAATTCGCCCTGACAGTTTTCACCTCATGCGGAATGAGTGAGACCTGCACGCCAGCCTCTGTTACCGAAGCCGCCGATGTTTCATTTTCCACGCCGTCCGTCACGCTGGCCGAACTCCACCTGAAGATATCCGAAGACAGCGTTGCATTGGCTGTGGTTCCGGCCCATTCCAGCAGCCGAAAAATAGCACCATTCCCATCTTCGGCCTGTTTGGCATTCACCAACATCACATTAGCCGGCACCACATTGAAAAAGCTTGCGGCCGGTTCCCGAAATTTACCGTTCGGATTACTGTCCACCAATTCAGCCAGCAGCGGGTTGCTGAACGCCCAATTGAATCGGGCTGACTGAACCTCATCGAAGGATCGGCTCTTCCCGCAGAACGAGTAGTGCATTACAATGAGCGGACTGGCGCCAGGCTCGCCAATGATGGGACCGACGCTTCCATCGGCGAACATGCCCTCATCCTCTTTTTTGATGAAGCGGGAAATCAGTGTGGCCGCAGTCGGGTTGAATTCCGAATTGAGTCCGTGGAATTTTTCGAACTCCACCACGAACGCTTCGCGGTTCGCCCAATTTATGGAATACGCGCCGTCGCTCATGGCGCCCCCGTGCTGGATGGCGAAATATCCGCGCGGCGCCCCGGGCAGGTGATCGGTGGCCGGATTCAAAAATCCATGCGCGCCTTCCAGGCGTACCTCAAAATTCGGCAGATCGAATGGAAACGTGTAGGCATAATATTCGAAATTAATATTCTGCGGAACCCAATCCATCAAATCGCGATCCGCAGTGTTCACAATATCCACGCGGTCGATATCGTTGTAGAGCCAGATTTCGGTTCGAACGATGGGCGTGCCGGTTCGGGTAATCACCAGGACTTTGGCCACATCGCCCTGAATCGACGTATCCATCTGGGCAACACCTGATGGAATGGACACATAACTTCCCCCGGCAGCCTCTGCGCTGTTCGCCTTGATGCAGCCGTTGAAGCTGTGCTCACTCGCAATGTTGACCAGCTCGCGTTGTTCCCGTTTGTCATAAATACTGAGAATGCTCCCATCGACTGAACTGACCTCAATCCGGTAAAAATCGTTTTCAATGGCAGGCTCGACGAAGGTCTTTGTATTTTCAACCAGCGGCTTTTCATCAGGCGATTCTTTTCCGGGCGAGGCCACAAGTTTATAAATTTTGTACCCAATCGAAGGAACATCCTTTGCTGCGAACAGAATCTCCCCGGTCGATTCAATTTTCTGACAAGCAATTGCGCTGTCGTTCGCGGCGTCGATCAGCGAAAAGCTTTGATTCAGCCATTCGTTGTTCAACGGCATTTTCACAACATCGGTTCGATCCCAGGAAAGCGGATTGAAAACCAGTATCGAAGGCGACTTCGTCTGGACTTCTGCTGCCAAATTCGCAAGCCCTGTTTCAACCAGAAAGCAGGACGAATCGTACGCGTCTTTGGCATAATGAAACGCAATCTCACTTTGATGCCGGGCTTCATCGTAAGTCATTAAACCGGGCCACGGGGTGCCGCCGCCGCTGTGCTCGTCGAATTGCAGCATGTTTTCATAAATGCCATTCATTTCCGCAGCCGGATATTCCGAAGCCTGCACCGACAAATTAATGAGCGAAAGTTTTTCCGCCGTGGTGGCAAAGTCATGCGCCGCGCGATTCATTCCCATGCTCTGCGGCGTGTTGAGCGAGATGTGATCCCAGCCTCCGCTCCAGTCACCGCGATAGGTTTCGAACTGGCTCCCGTATTTTTCTTCCAAATGAATGAAAAAATCTTCCGGCCGCGCCACAATCAGTTTCGGATTGGCATAGCTTTTATTCCACAAACTGGTCATACCGACGTGCAGCGTATTCGGTTCGGTATTTTCAATTTTCCCGACCATAATCATAATCGCGTCATAGGGATAGCCGGCTGCTTCCAACCGTGTCAATTCATTGTACAGCGCCTCGTAAAATGTGGTTATATGCGACATTTCAAAGGTGGTGTACCATTCGATATAGCTGCCATAGCTGATCCATGTGAGCACTTTGCTGCCATCCGGTCCCTGCCAATAAAACGGATTGTGCGCGGCCGGCAATTTCGGACCGCCGCCAAACGCATCGTTAATGCCGGTTGCCATGTATTTCACCCCGGCTTTTGCCAGCGCCGAGGGCATTGCCCAGGCATAGCCGGGCACATCGTTCTGAAAAATTGTGTTCAATTTAAATCCAAATTCCTGCCGGTACTTTTCCGCCGGGTAGAGGAATCGATTCAACTCCTCGGTGCCCAGTGTGGCCGAGTGCATGGTAGCGTAGCCGGCGCACATGTCCATTCGGCCGGATTGTACCAGTTCCCGGAAATGGTCAATTTCCGCGGGAGTACTTCGCTTCAGCCACTGCTCCAATTGCCAGATGCTTTCAATTGTCCATTTGTAGGTGGGAATATTATCGATGTAGTTGATGGCTTTATCGATGATGGTTTTGTACTGATCCGCCACAACATCCTGGGGATCGGTGAAGCCGATGTCGAGATGCGTGAAATGCACGAGGTAAATGTATCGAATCGGCGACGCAATGCCTGGCTGGGCAAAATGAAACGCGCCCAAATCTGCAATGGTCCCGTCCGGGTCGACTTCGCTGGCAGGGTCGCCGGCATCGATGCAGGGCGAGCCGGGGCTGAGTCCGTAGAACAACGAATCCGCGCCGGAAAAAAGCGGATCCGCCGAAATAGCGCCCTCTCCCCCGTCGCAATTGAGGTAATCACCGCCGGCGTTATTCCAGACGTCATTGTAGGAGATGGTCACGTTGCCCCGGGCTTTGACGCCGAAACCACTTGCATTGACAAAAATATTATTAAAAAGTGATAACGTCGAGCCGTAACTTTCCAGTCCGTTGTGATAATCGCTCAGCGTATTATTATAAAATGAGCTGCCGGAACAGAGATTGAACACCGCGGCGATGTTGCCGGAACCGGTGAGGAGATTGCGGGAGATATCGACGACGCTGCTGTTTGCGTCGATGCCGATGGCGCACGAGCGTATGGCATTGGCCCGAAAAACCAGTTCGCTGTTCAAGACCTGAATGCCCATGTCCTGGCTGTTTGTTCCGAAAAACTCATTGTCCGTCACCGACAGACCATTGGAGAATTCGATCGAAATTCCTCCCTCTCCGGACGCGAGCGAGAATCGATTATCTGCAATCACCACACGATCCGCCGAATGGATTTCGACCAATGGAAATCCCGTGCCGGAATTCTGCACGACTAAATTTTTTATCGTCGAAGCAGTCGCGCATTGAATCACCGATCCCTCGCTGTTGCCGTCAACAACTATTCCTTCGGGTGAAGCGCCTGCCAGTGTGATGCCCGGGGATAAAACAAGATTTTCAATATAGGTTCCCGGGGAAATATAAATAACCACGCCGGAATCAGCCGCATTAATCGCTTGCTGAATGGTGGGATAATCGCGCGGCACCTGAATTTGCGCAACCACACTGACCGGATTGTCGAACGAATAATCGTACACATTGCCCCAGCCGGTATCGTAGCCCAGGGCATCTTCGCCCAATGTGTAGCTCAACTGAAAATCGCCCAATTGCTCGCCGGCGCGCAGCGTGCACGTGAGCGTGGCCGGGATAATTTCTTCATCCGCCAAAAATGATTCGGATGTGAGGAATCCTTTCCAAACATAATCAGGCCCGCTTGGATGCACAACTTCGCAGGAATCGGCCCAGTACCGGCTTGGCAGAAAATCACCGCTGCCAAACTTGGCGCTGTTGTACTGCACGCTGAGAACGTCCCAGTCGTTGGGCACGAGCACGGTAAAAAACACCGCGTGCGGATTCGGGTCTGTATCCTGACTGTGAATATCCACGGTAACTGTCATGACATCATTCGGCGCCACTGTTGTCTGCTGATGCACAACATCGATTTCCAGGCAGCTCGTAAAAAGAACAACACCGGCCAGGACTATCAAAATAAAATGTTTGGACATGCATTCTCCGGAGTTTATTGCTTCAATATACAAAATAAAATAGAAAATATCTTGTTTAATTGTGTTGTATTTTTGTCATATCTTGCTGAAGCATTTTTTGTCTTTGATAAAAATCAAAACCTCATTTTACCAAATTCGAGAAAATTAGTTTCTCTGAATTCAATTTTTTCAACCCATGATTTAATAATTTATGTCTGTCCGAAAAAGAAAAATTTAGTCACCCTGAGCGGAGTCGAAAGGTGATAAGATATTGATTTTAAATCACACATCGACTCCGCTCGGTGTGACAATGCGCCTTTTCGGACAGACGCTAATTAGTTAATGAATAAAGATGAAACGAGGAATGACCAATCGGGGCAGTTTAATTTTTAGAAAGATATTGCTGTAATTTTATTTTTAATTTTTATATCGTTCGAACGCATCAGCAGAACAAAAAGCAGCAACATTGGCTTTAGGAGTGCCAGGCGGAACTTCACAGCCGGGACTGAGAATGAGCCGGCCCTTTCCTTCGGTGAGACATTTCGTCGCAGATTCGAATATTTTTTCGGGTGAAGATTTAAGAAGAATTTCGACAGGGTCAAAATTGCCGCAAATAACTGTTTCCGGAGGCAGGTATTTTAGCGCCTCGTCAATGGGCACCATCCAATCGAAATCGATGATGTCGGCGTTGATCTTGAATAAATCAGGCAGGTGATTTGTGATATTTCCGCAGATATGAACTTTGACGCGAGCATTGTGTTGATGAATGAATTCGACCAGCTTGACATGTTTCGGGAAGATTAATTTCCGATAAAGCGCCGGTGAAATCAAAGAAACCGCTGCATCGCCGATGCCTATCCAGTCAGCCCCGGACTGAATTTGCGCCAGTGCAAAACTTTTCTCCAGTTCAATGACAAAATCAAGAAGCTCGGAAATGAATGACGGTTCATCGATTAAATCCAGCATGAGTTCATTCATTCCCCGCAGGTTGGTCATCTGCGCCATCGGTCCCTCGATCCAGCCGAGGACTGGCATGGCGACTCCGAATTTTTTCCTCAGCAGAGCACACGCCTGCAATCGATCGTTCATTCGCGGATTTTCCCGGGGAATTGGTATTGGTGGAAAATCGAAATTGTCAATATTCTCGATGGGGCGAACCAGGCATTTGGGGACATTGTCCGCCGGGTATTCGAACGTTCCGCCGACGGCTTCGGTCTCGCGGTACGGATCGGAAATTACCATGGCCATATCGAAGGAAAATCGCTCGTAGCAGCGAAACACCGCTTCGACCAGGATTTTATGATCAAGATAAAATTCCCGGTACGATTTGTTGATGAATTCGGCGGCATACCGCATCATTATCGGCGTCACCAACGGCCGGTCGATGATCTCGTTTTTTAGGAATTTTCCGAGCCTAAGGGCTGAATAAATATTCATAAACTTTGCTCGAAGTTCTTTATATTTACAAAGTTTCTTGATAATTGTAAAAAAAATTCAATGTTTGGTATTTTAAAGTTGAAATTTATTTGTTTTTTGTATTCTGGGATTTTGTTTTTTTTCTTGGCCGAAAATCCAAACATCTTTCAAAAAAGGAATTCTCTCATCTTACAACAGTCATCGCTGCGGTTTTAACAACATCGAGCAAATCGAAAACGCGGGCAAAATAATGATCCCGGATTTCGAATTTGGTTTTCCCGATGCCCTTCAGTTCATTGCCAAGCGCATCGATGAATTTGCGCAATCGTTTCTGGTGAATGCCCAGCTTCGCCTGCACCGGGTCGGTGATGATGCCGGCAAAGGATGTAACGATTGCCATGGCCGCCATGATCGAGCCGGTGGCGGCGGCAATCAGCCCCAGTGATGCAGACGCGGGAAAAATACTGTACCAGACTGAGCCCAGCGCCGAGCCCAGGAAAAAATTGGAAATAGCTGCCTGCTGTGCGATGACCGTTGCAACTGCGCTGCCGGTGGCCATGGCGCCCGGGGTCATCTGTTTGAACAGCGTCGTTCCCACAGCAATGGTGATGATGCTCCCGGCCAGGTCCGCTGCGGCTGTTCGGCTCGTGGAATATTCCTGCAAATTTTTCTCAAGCATGGCGCGGAATTTCGGGTCCTTTGATTTCATCTTTATCGTCGACAAATATTTCACGAACAAACCTTCAATTCCCGGCTGGTTGAGGATTTTTTCGAAAAGTGCGTCTTTTTCGGAAGTTCGCTTTCCCTGCTCAAAAGGTAGCTCCAGCAATTCCGTGTAAATGAGCCACTTCACTTCTTTTTGAACTTTCGTCTCGAATCCGCGCGGTAGTTTGTTTATTCCGAATGAAACGCTTTTAATCCCAACCAGTTTGAAAACAGAACCCACAGCCCGGAATCCGGTGAACACCAGCGACCACGTGATATTAATTGGGCCTTTGATAATATCCGCGCCCAACGCCTTTTTGTGCAATTTCAACGCACCACGCAACGAGAAATATTTCTTCACAAAGCCGTGCACTTTTTCCTGCCGGGATTCTATATAAATATCAATGGCCCGATTTATTCCATCGGCGACGATCTTTTCTTCTGCGTCAGCGTCATTTTTCAGGTTATCCTTTTTCATATTTTTTTCAGAATTTCCCACTTTGTCCTCATCCGAGTTAATTCCTTGCCATCTTTTTCACGAACGATCTGATGAACGAACGCCGGCGCTTCGCCATCTTCCACCTTTTCTGTTCTGGAAAGAACCCGATCCCCGTAAAACGCCTCGCCGCGAAACGCCGCTTCGATTTCGGAAAGATGATAGTTTTTCAAAATCTCCTGGGGCACCGTTTCAATTCCCCATTCGATGGATGTCACGTGATTTACATGATTGTTCAAATCCAGGTCGTGCATGCGCGCGCGGAACGGAAGCTCGATTTCAGGATTATTGATTTTTGGCAGGGATTCAAATTTATCGTCGATCATCCGTTTTGGATTGTGGGGATAATCCGGTAAAAATTCCGCCGGCAGCACCGGTTTTTTCGTCTTCAAATCGAGCAAGATCCAAGAGCTTGTGCCCAACACCATTGGATTGTCTTTTTCATCCACCATTTGAAATTCGCGCAGCGAAAAAAACGTATCCCTCGTGGACGGCCATGTGTTGATTTTGATTTGCTGGCCCCAGGAAGGATAGCAGTCAATTTTGATGTGGTATCGCGACAACACCCACGTTAAATTTCGCGCGAACAAATCGACGACCGAAGCACCCAACCGACCGGCATGATCGGCAGCCATTTCCTGAAGAAAATTGAAAATCGTCGATAATTTTACTCGCGCTTTCGCATCCACTTCATACGTTCGAATTGTAAAATTTCGTGTGTAAATATTTTCCAAACGATTCCTCCAATACATTTCCGAATTTTTAATACATTTTAAAAAGACAGTATCGCTTTAATTTGTGATTTGTCTTTTTGATTATTGATTTTTATTTGTATTTTGAGAGTTGTATTTTATAATTTTTGATCACTGTGAATTAATAGCTATCTCCCCCCAACAACCTCCATCGCCATGTGCGCCCACTCCCACAATCGCTGCGGCTGGTACTGCACCGTGCTGATGTCTTTCATAATTATTTCAACAACGCAGCCCTGTAATTTCTCCAAATCAGCGACTAATTTTTTGCGGGCTGCTTCCAAATTCCAATTATCAGTTGCCAGCACTGCCGGATTGGGTTTGTATGAAATAACATAATTTTCACCAATATTCGCGGCGGCTTTGTCCAGATCGGCCCACGGGCTGATGGAAATCTTTCGCAGATTCGGGATGGATTTCAAAATACTCATTTTATGGTGAAGAGGCTCACAGCACCCATAATAATTCAATCCGAACCGCTCCAGCCAGCGGCGCTCGTATTGCAGGGCAAATTCTTCATGCATGGCCGGAGATACATCGCAGAATATCTGCGCTGTGGCGCAGCCCCACAAATCAACCGTCCGCACCGTTTTTGGATCGAATCCCGGCTTCGGCAGTTCATCGGTGTAGCCCAGGCCACCGGAACCGACGCGAAAATTACCCTCAGCATAGGAGAGAAGATTCAGATCGATGTACTGATCCAGCCGGCACAAATACGCGGAAATCAATCGTTCCATAACCAGATGAACCAGCTCCGGCCGCATCGCCAAATCCATCAGCGCGTCCTGCACATCCCACCAGCGAATCAGTTCATCCCACGGTGCAAACCATTGATGAACGATACCCCGCTTTTTCACTGGTAAAATATCACCAAAGATATTCGACAAAACCTGAAAATTCTCCTCACTGGCGTTTTCATCGTGATGTATCACCGGCATTTTAATTTTCTCGATATCCGATTCATTTTGGATTTGCTGATGAAATCCCCGCGAGAGAATATTGCTCTTTTCATCCTGTTTGATAAAATCCACGTCCTCTGTGATGCCGAAACCGGAGTCGCGAATAACCAGGGGCGAGTAAAACGCATTTTCAACCAGCATATCGAACGGCGCATGCATCCAAAGGTATATTGTGCGCCGAAGCTCCTGTTCTGTCCATCGGCAATATTCATTTTCGCATTGCAGCGTTAACTCGCCGTTCACGTCCATTTCATGCCAGGGGAATTCATTAATCCAAACCAGCGGCCGAACTTTTTTGAGTCCATTGAGCCTGCGCCACAAATCCGCCTTGTGTTGATGTAAAGGTAAAGCGGCAATTTCAGCGACTTTTTCAGCGAGTTGTCTCAGGATGGATTTGTCATTTGAGGATATTTTCATTCCATTATATTTTTCTATCAATATACGTCAAATAAAACTGATTTTATCTATCCTCGATTATTCACATGATATTCCTAAAGGTATCGAGATAACCTGAATGGTGCTGAATTTAGAGAGTAGTGCATTTTTACGTCTAAAACTGAGTTTCAAATTAATTGATAATTCAATTTGCTAATAATCAGGTAATTGAATCAATTTTATTATAATTACATGAATAATTCAGGCTATATCAAAATTATGACCAGGACTTATTTTCCTCTACAATTCAATTCCTTCGAGTCCTGGAGACTTCGCGGCAATATTTCGCACTAGGATTTTAGAACATAAAAAACATACCCATAATAATCCGAGTATTTCCTGTAAAAGGCCATCTCCTTTTCTTCCAAAGCAAACACCCGGGCCGCGATTTCATCACCTTTATATTTTTCCCTGAGCAATTGAATCCGCTGTTGAAGGGGATTATAATAATCATCCCACCACGCGTTTTCCGGGAGAGCAAAATAATCGACCACTTGATACCCGGCGCTTCTGGCGACATTCAGATTTGCTTCGATGCTTTGAATGGCCGGGTATTCCCGGGTCCAGAATTCATCCAGTTCGTCTGGAGGATTTGGTTTGAGCCACGAAATCTCTGTAACAGCAACATAACCGCCGTCTTTCAAGAATCGTTTCCATTGGCGCAATCCTTTTTCAAAACCAATGATGTAAATGGCGCCCTCGGACCAAATGACATCGAATTCAGCCGGGCTGAACTGAAGATTGAACATGTCTCCGTTTTGAGGGAAAACTCGCTCTTCGTATTTAAGCGAATTCACCTGCCGCTGCAACTGATCTATAAATGGCTGATGATTATCCACGGCATGAATGACACCGGTTGAAAGTTCAGCCAAATCCAGCGTTTGATTGCCCGGGCCGCAGCCGACATCGAGAATTTTCGGATTATTGGGAAGATTTTTCAAAGCTGAAAACGCTCTTCTCGTTGATTCAAGATCGCCTGGGCCCTGTCGGGGCATATCGCTGTGAATTTCAAAAAAAATATTTTCCATGTGCTGCTTTGGATTAATTCCATTTTCTTGACTCATTTCATCACTTCTGTATTTTATGTTTCAAAAACCATTCATATAATTTCGGATTAGCGTATGTTTCGGTCCAGGAATCATGGGCAGCCTCCGGATAAACAGTGAATTTCACATCCGCGCCCAGCGCGGTGAGCGCGGCCACCATTTCCTGAGATTTTTCAATGGGCACGACTTCATCCTTTGCCCCGTGAAATACCCAGACCGGGATATGTTTGATTGTTTCCACTTTTGAGGGATCGCCGCCTCCACACACCGGCGCAATGGCAGCAAATCGATTGGGATATTCCGTAGCCAGCGCCCACGTGCCATATCCGCCCATGCTCAGTCCGGTGAGGTACTGGCGCGTTGTATCGATCCGATATTCGGCTGTAACATCTTTCAGAAGTTTGTCCAGATTTTCAATATCCCACCACTGATCTTCAGGACACTGAGGGGCAACAACGATAAATGGAAATTGCTGTCCATGCTCAATCAGCTTGGGTGGACCATGCAGCTTCACTTTCTGGAGATCGTTGCCGCGTTCACCTGCGCCATGCAGAAATAATAGTAGGGACCATTTTTTATGGCTTGATTGATAGCTTTCAGGCAGGTAGAGCAGATATTTCACTTTTCCATCATCTTTCATCTCTTTTTCCAGCATGGTTCCGGGATCTCCTTGTTTATGGATTGTAACTTTGTGTGAACAATTCGAAAGGAATAAAATAACTGTGAATATCACTATTTTTTTCATTTCAATCCCCGATAATTTCTGCATTCAGCCTTTGGAATAATTTAGTACAAACTGTTAAAATGTCAAGAGAAAATTTTGAATTGAGAACAAATCATTAATCTTTATGAAGGGTGATGTCAATTGGAAACATCGGACATTCTATCGTGGTTCATCCGTCTAAGGAAGAAATTGATGGCGTTTCGACCTTTTATACAAATACATTGCATTTTACAATAGAATTTCATATTATGACAATCACATACAAAATAATATCTTTAAACGAGGTGAAATATGAATAAAATTTTCTTGCTGGTGATTTTTCTTATTCCAGCGCTCCTGTTAGCGGATGAAGATGAATTCAATACAGATAGATTGCCGCTCGGCAATCCGGCTACAAGATACGATTTTGCCGCTGTTTATAAGGATAGCATTCTGGATTGCGGAACTCAAAAAAATATTTCATTCGAGAACCTGATTCAGGAACTGAAAAATTACAAGCTCATTCTCATTGGCGAAAGCCACACCAACGATTCTCACCACCAGGTGCAATTACAAATCATGAAAGGCCTCATCGAAACAGGGAAAAGCGTTTGTCTCGCGCTGGAAATGTTCAATCCAGCTCAAAATGAAATATTGAATCAATATACTTCCGGCGCGATTACAGAAGAGAACTTTTTGAACCAATCCGATTATTTCAATACCTGGGGACACAATTATCGATATTATAAACCAATTTTCGATTTTGCGCGAGCGAATAAAATTGACATGCACGGCGTGAATACGGAACACTCGTTTGCATCCAAAATTGGGCGCGGAGGATTAGAATCACTTACAGCGGAGGAACTCGCGCAGCTACCGACCATTGACACCACCAATGCTGAGCACCGATTTTACATTAAATCGGTGATGGAAGGCATGGATGCCACATCCCCGAAACAATTTGAACGAATCTACCAGGCCCAGAGTCTGTGGGATACGGTCATGGGTGAAGGCGCTATCTCGGTGGCCAAAGAAAATCCGGGTGCAATTGTCATCGTGCTTGCCGGAAGCGGCCACGTGGTGTATAACCTGGGAATTGGCAGAATCATTCAGGATCGGAGCGAGTTCTCGTTTGCTTCGCTGGTATCCGTGGATATTCCGGACACAGTTAAAAAATCTGTGATGATGCAAGTTAAACAAGGCTTGAAAAAGAAAAAAGCGCAGGCAGATTCGACCGGATCGAAACGTAAACATGGTAAATCAAAAATGCAAATGGCAATGATGCACGGAGCCATGTCAGATGCTGTTCCCTATCGAATTGTGGCGCGCAGCCTGGCCGATTTCCTGTGGGGCCTTCCGGAAGAAAAACGGGAAAAATATCCATCCCTGGGATTTTCAGTGAATGATAAATCTGAATTCGGGTTTGAAATTAAAATGGTTTACCCTGAATCGATTGCCGAGCAACAGGATTTGAAGCGCGGGGATATTATTCAGTCTGTCGACGAAAAAACATTCGCAAACAAAGCGGCGCTGAAAAGATACCTGGGTTCGAAAAATTGGGACGAGATAATCTCATTTGAAATTATTCGCGGCGACAAGGAGGTTCAATTTAAATTTACCATCGTGGATGAAGATGAAGAATAGCTTTTTCGATTCATTTTTATTTCTAATTTATCACAATTAAAATTTGAGTAAACCAGTGGCATAAGCCACTGGCCTACCCGCTGTTTTCTTTATCAATGCAATCGAATATCAGCGCTGTACTCGGATGTCATTTCTGTGAGACGACGAAATAATTCCGAATCATCGCTTTTGCAAATATTTTAATACTCTTCCAGCTTATTGAATTCAGCATTTTCCACCCATGCATCCGGCCGGGAAAGATATTCTGCAAGGCTATCCATCAGGAAGATGTGTTTCTTTTCTTCCTCGGCAATCTTCAGCAGTAATTTTTTCGCGGCGTCGCCTTCAACTTCGTTGGCCTTTTCAAGATAAAATTGATGGCTTTTCTCTTCGATATCTTTTGCTTTTTCATAAAATTCAACTTGCGGCATTTCCTGATTGAATGTCTCATTTTTTTCTTTCATTTCAAAGAATACATTTTTCGCGTCCGACAATATGCTGGTTTCCCTCAATGCTGGATTATCCTGTTTTTCGTTTAGTTTTTTCAACAGTTCGAAATGCTTCACTTCCTCGTTCGCCAGGAGATTCAAGATATTTTTCAATCCCGAATGATTTGTTTTTTCTGCCAGTTCCCGGTAGTAATTTTCACCGTCTTTTTCCATTTGCATCGCGAATTCGTAAATATTCATGTTTCGTTCTCCTTGTTAACAATTTATTAAATGATTATCTGATTTCCTCATCAAACTAAATAAAATTCAAAATTCCAAAAATCGAAAAAAAAGTTCACATAAATAACAATTTCAAAACTACAATGTTCCAAAATACAGGGTAATATTTCGTGCGCACTTTATTGATTAATTGCCAATCAAATGTTAATCTTTCCAATCACACAACGATTCCACATACGCGGCAGAGCCATCGCGGAGCCAGCTATCCAATTGAGCGGGCTCTTTCAACTGCTGGCCCCGCATACGTGGCACCACCACAAATCGATGTTTTAATTCGCTCAATCCGGTCATATCACCCCACAACTTCTCGAACTGGGTGACAGGGAAAATATCTTCCTGGCCTTTGCCCCAGCGTTTTTTCACGTCTTTTAGTGTGATATAGGTCGGCATTCGAGCAGCGAGAATGCGCACCGCGTTGGAGACTTTTGTTGCATCCGACAGATCATCTTTGGTCAAATCGAACACTGCCAAAAGTTGATCCACATCCACCCAGGTGGTGCTAGTGTTGTAAAAAGTCAGATCGAATTCCAGTTCTTCTCTGGGGAAGGCAAGGCTCTCAATCAATCGTAATTGTCCATCGACGCGCGCCAGCCCGCCGCCGCGATCTTCGAGACGCCGCGTGATCACTTCGGTGGTCATGGATGCGCCCTGTTCGATATGATATCCCAAAATCGCAGGATTCACATCCGCGCCCAACGTATCGATGTTATGGACCATCAAATATTTCAGATTGGGATTTTCATTCAGCAACTGTTTGAGCACACCATTTCGAAACAGATTCGGCACCTCGTACCAGTGCCCCACCGGGTGCAGGCATTGCATGGGAATGTTATCGATATAATCACTGCCTTCGCCCATCTGTCGGGCCCAATCGATGAGCGCGTTGTGGAGACTTTCCAGCACTTTTTGCGCCTGTTCATCGAGAAGCTGCTGCGGCATTTCCTCCCAGGCGAACCGCAAATCGCGCGTCATGGGCACCAGCCTCAATCCCACAAACATGCCGGGTGAGAGGATTAACTGGCCGGGATACGCATAATTCTGCTCCTGTTCCAAAAATGACTGAATCGGCTCGTGCGTCAAATAGCTGGTTGTTACCACGTGCGGAATATATTTTCCAACCTTCCCGCCAATCTGCCGGCTTTTCGCCAAATGCACTTCGATAAACGTGCGATGCCTGCCATTCAGTTTGCAAAAGGGATTCAGCGCTTTCACCACGCCGGCACCTTTGGTCCAGCGACTGCCTGCGCCGCCTGCAAGCGACACCACAGCTAACGCGCCTTCAGCCAGTGCTTCCTCTCCCAAACGGGCGTATTTTTCCGGCAATCCGCAAGTGGCATCCATTACGTCTTCCGGGTGCACATCTTCAATTTTGCTTCGTACCGGCAGCCGGTTTTGCGCCAATCCGATACGACCGCTTCTCAAATCAGCGCGAATCTGTTCGTGCTGCACCCGATCAAAGCCGTACGCTCGCAGCAATTCTTCCAGGGTTCGGGCGCCGTCATTTTCACGATCCACGTTCGGCATGAGCCGATCGAACAAATTTTGAACCATCCCTGAAAGTTCGGGCTGGGTTCGGCACGCTTCGCCAAAACGATTGAGTTCAGCCCGACGGAAGGACGACATGGTTCGTGCTTCAATCTTGAGCAGCGCAGGGATGGACTGGGTGTAGTAACCGGGCGGCATGAGCGCATCTTCATCCAGTAACAGATCTGCCCATGTGCCGCTGTCGTTAATCGTGAAATCGTATACCACCGGCTCCATGGCAAACGGGACTGCTTTTTCAAGATTCTTTTTAACGCGGGCCATCATCTTTTGCAGTTTATCCTGGGCTGCCTGTTTTACTTTTGGATCGAAAATGAATCCCATACCACCGCCGGACATACCGCCCAACATCCAAAATCCCCAGAACATTTTATTAAATTCTGCTTGCACATTTTCGATGAGTGTTTCGGTGTATAAATTGCTCGCCCATGGAATGATCGTCTGGATGGGCCCGACAAAATTTCGATGCGTTGAGCCGCCAATGTCGCGCACCTTCCCCTGTTTCAATTGGTCAATAATTTGATCCAACAGGGCGATGGCATTTTTCCGTCCCAGCCACTCTGCTTCGGTTCGCAGCAGGTATTTTTCCGTGACCATTTCCAAAATCGGACCGACATCCTGCGCCATTCCGCCGTGCACAAGAATCAGACTTTCCTGAAGCATGTCGCGCGTTTTTTCATCTACATCATTCAAGGTAAAAATCCGATGTTTTGGCAGCAACCTGCCGCGACTGATTCCAAATTCAGGGTCGCTCTCGGTTGCCTTCACCCCCTGAATCAATTTCATGCCGGGCCACACGCCGCCGGAATCCTGCCAGCCTCCGCCGGATCCGCCCAACCATTCACCCAAAATCGCTCGGGCGGCCACAAGTCGCCGTTCCTCTCCTGTTAAACCGCCAGTGAGATTTTTTATTTGACCGGTAGCGCGCATACAGACAGTGATCAAACTGGCCAAGAGTGTTGTTGACACCGCAAGTCGTGATCCCTTGGGAATATCATTCACACGACTGACGATTTCAATGCCGTGCCCCGGGGCTACCAAGCGGGCCAGCAAGTCGGCCAGTGGTTGATCCGCGCCCTCCATTCCCGGGGGCACGAGACCGGAGGCAATGACCGCCGCTTTGAGCAATCCCAGATAATCCTTGGCAAAATCGAACACCTCGGTCAAATCCGTAATTTCCGTGCTTGCCTCCAAATCCACGCTGGTCAGCCGAAGCACCGGTTGATCGATGACCCGGAGATACGCTTCGACCGGCGGCCTGGGAGAATTGGCGCCATTGCGAACGCACAGGTTGATAGAAACATTGAGCACCCGTGCGCCCTCCGGGAAATCCATTCCCAGAAAGAAAATATCGCTCCAGCCGCTGTGGCTTAAATCCATTCGCACCGGTGTGGCTTCGCGAATGATGGGGAAAATGCCATTTCGTTTGAATGCCCCGTAAAGCTCAGGACGAATGCGCAGCGGATGATCTTCCGGATGCCCGATGCGAAACATCCACTGGTTGCCGCGCACTGAACGAACGCTTCGCCTGACCTGGTTCGCCAGTGTCTGAAATCCCAATTGATGATACGCTTCAGCCAGCGCGCTGGAAATCCCCTCGCTCAGCCCCTCCTTGCGTTGGGCTTCCAAAAATATTTCAATGGCCTCTTCAAACCTGCGATTGAGCAAATTTGTGTAACCTTCAAAGGGGATGAGCCCACGCGTTCGCATCTCCTTCTTTAAAGGTAAATGAAAACGGTGAATGGCATAGAGGAAAAATAGCGCGCGAACCCGTTCATAGAGATTTTCGCTGCGAGAACGAAATTTTTCAAGGGCTTCGGTTTCTTCAATCAATTCCTTAAAAGACAATTCCCGGCAAATCGCTTCCAGGGATGTATTACGAATTTCAGTATCTGCCGAGATTATTATTTTTACAAGATTGCTCATTCCCGGACTACCTCCATTTTGTGCCAATTTCGCGGACGGCTAAAATCTCGACAAATTTCGACAGAACTTCATCGCGATCTTTCCCACTCAACGCCAGCGCCAGTTGCGCCATGAGCAATCCATATTTCACGCCGACATCGTAACGCCAGTCATCTTTTTCAATGGCAAGGTACTGCTCCCGTTTTGCCAGTTCTGCCAGAGCCTCTGAAAGTGTTATGCCGGGACTCTCACCGGGATCTTCGATGAGTCGTTCCAGGATATCAAAAACAGTGGGCGTAAGCACATGCATGCCAAAGAAACAAAGATAATAGCCGGCGCGCAGGCCGGGCACGATCAATCGCTGCTCCGCTTCCGTGGGCGTGGCTTTTTCGATGACTTCATCAATGCGGTACAAATCCGGCTGGCCCTGAATCCGACCGCCACCAATGGCGCCGTAAAATGGAAGAAGATTTTCCCGCGACGCCTGCACGGCTGATACCGCGCATTCTTTAGTCTCCGCCACTCGCACAAGATGCTGAGCGCATCCTTCTTCGTGACGGCTCACATAAAGATGGTCTCCCACCAGATGCAAAAATGAATCATTCCCGATGAAATTTTTGGCGCAATACACAGCATGGCCATAGCCAAGCTGCTGCTGTTGATGTTCAAAATGGAGGCGCCCGGCATGATCGCCCACAACATCCCGGAACGCAACTTCATCTCCGGGTTGTGTGATCACGCAAATTTCCTCCACACCGGCTCTCAGCGCCTCTTCCACAATGATTCGCAGCACAGATTTTTCAGTCCCGTCCCGATCGATGAGCGTCTGAATCGGCAAAGTGCGCTGATTTTTCCCGGCTGCTGTAATAACAGCTTTGGTGATTTTCATTTTTCACTCCAAAATAAAATAGAATTAATATACTCGTCCCGGCCCAAAATATCAAGCGGAAAAAAGGTAAACATAAAGATTAAGATTTTTCACATTTGTCTTTGCCTTTGCCCTATCTTCTGCCCTATTTTCCAATGCTCAGCGCAATAAGTAGCTGTCCTGAGTAATAAAACGCCAGGCTGATCCTATTTAATTTGAAAGGATGACGAAATTTATTGATCGCCAAAATCAGATCTGACAGGTAAAACAGCACTGCACCACCAGTAATGAACACAGCCCTGGTAAAGCTGAAATATTCATTGTAAAGACTTGCAAAAGCTCGATTCAGCATGACTGTGATAATGATGACATAAAATAAAACAGGCAGCTTCATCCCTCCAAGCCCTTTGAAGAGATAGGCATAGACAATTGCCGCAACGGTGAATAGAATAACCCCGGGGATCAAATCGTGTCGGCTTAACTGAAATGGAATTGAAAACGCGATGGTATAAATAATATGCGTCACCAGAAAAAATATCAGCCCCAGCATAAATGCTTTTTTGGATTTTCTGATGAGCGCCACATCGCCTCCAAAAGAAAAGAGGAGACCGGCAAGGATGAAATAAAAATAAATTGGAGAGGCGAGCTCCCGACTTAACACAGGGATTAAAGCAATGAAAATAACGGTCAGTGTGGACAAAGGTTTGAATATGCAAATTTGAGTGAGCTTTTCAGCGAATTCAGCCCGAATCAGCAGTGTCACTAAAACAAAGAGAATTCCGATAGCAACACAATAAATAATCATTGATCTCCTTTCATTATATTAAAATTCTACAGAATTAAAAATAATCAACTAACCTGGATTATTCATTGTAATTCATTAAGGAATCCAGATAGCCTGAATGGTGCTTAATTCAGAATTCGTTATATCAAACTCTGTTAAATTTCACACATCTCGTTAATCTTTTTAATAACATTTATTTATATATGTTTAGGTTGAAATCTGTGAATAATTCAGGCTAAAAGTAATGAATGATCATTCATCACACAAATTGGCAATTTCTATTTCATTCTTGGTTCATAAATTCGTCCCTCAGGATTCCGTAAAATTCGATGTCTTCAAATACTCCCCATTTCTTCACATGTTTTCTGAGCGTTCCTTCCTTTTTCATCCCGAGCTTTTGCATCACCCGCCCCGAAGAAGAATTACGGCTCAAGTGATGGGCATAAATTTTATGCAATTCTAATTGTTCAAATCCATATTGCAGCATTGCTCGCGCAGCTTCTGTGCAGTAGCCATGATTCCAGTATTTTCTTCCGATCCAGTAGCCCATGGCAGCAGTTTCATGAACTTCGGAGATTTCCGAGAGTCCAATGGCGCCAATGAGATCCTTTTTCTGGCGGTGGATAATCGCTAAAATCACCTCAGTTTTCTCCTCAAACAAACGTTGATGCGTACTGATCCATGTATTGGCCATGCCATCTTCGTAGGGATGTGGAATATTTAGCGTGGTGGAAGCGACTGATTTGTCACCGGCAAGTTCGGTTACAACTTGTGCGTCATCCAGCGAGAATTGCCTGAGAATTAATTTTTCAGTGGTCAAGCGCGGATATTTTTTTGTGGATGTTGGATTCATTTTTTCTTCAGTCTAATAAATGTGTGTTCTTCATTTCTCCAACGCATTCTTTAAAACAGTTGCCAATTCTTCTATTTTGAAAGGTTTTGATAAATAACCGCAAAAACCATATTTTTCATAGTTGGACATCACCGGCGCGTTGGAATAGCCACTGGTTACAATTGCCCTGACATCAGAATCAATCTTTTTGAGATTTGAAATAGTTTCTTTGCCGCCCATGCCACCAGGCACAGTGAGATCCATGATTAGCACGTCGTAGGGATGTCCATCTTCTCGGGCCTGGCGAAATTTTTTTATCATTTCAGTTCCGTCGCTCACGCTATCAACCGTGTAACCCAGTGTTCCGACCATGCGCTTAAAGGATGTTCGTATGATTTCTTCATCATCCATGACCAAAATTCGTCTATCTCCGCCGCTGTGCTTTATTTCTGTTCGCGGCCTGGTAATATTGATTTTTTCTGAAGCGGGCAGATATACCTTAAACGTCGTTCCTTTACCTAATTTGGAATCGACTGTAATATATCCCCGATGCTTTTTGATTATCGAGTAAACAGTGGCCAGTCCCAGTCCGCTGCCCTTTTGTTTTGTGGTAAAATAAGGATCGAAAATTTTGTCGAGATGCTCTTTCTGGATGCCATGCCCCTGATCACGAATGGATATTTCCACAAAACTACCGCGAATACTTTTCTGGCCAAAAATTTTTGTATGTTTATCCAAAACAATGTTTGAGCATTCTACTTTAACGACTCCGCCTTCCGGCATTGCCTGATCTGCATTAATCACTAAATTCTGAATCACCTGGTTCATTTGTCCAACATCCACTTCCACCGGCCACAAATCGTTCGGCAGGATGAATTCATACTGGACATTGGAGCCGCGCAGGGCAAATGCGGTGGAATCTTTGATCAGGTCATGAATCGTCGCTGTTTTTTTCACCGGCGCGCCTCCAATTGAAAAAGTGAGCAGTTGCTGCGTCAGATCTTTCGCTCGGAGCGATGCTTTTTCAACCTCGGAAAGCACCTCGTATGTTTCTGATGCCTGGTCAATATCCATCTTGGCCAGGGTGATATTGCCGAGAATTGCAGTCAGAATATTATTGAAATCATGGGCAATCCCGCCGGCCAGTGTTCCAACGGACTCCAGTTTATTGGCTTTCTGAAGTTCTTCCTCAATTTTTCGTCGTTCTGTGATGTCACGAAATACCAGAACCGCGCCAACAACTTTGTTATTCATATCCTTGATTGGCGCCCAGCTATGCGAAATCATTTTTTCGCTTCCATCCTGAGCAATGAGCCGGGAACCATTTTCTATATTGATAATTCTGCCGGTTCGTAACACGCGATCAATCGGATGTTTCCTCGGTGGTTTATTGTTTTTGGTGAGGAAATTGAATATTTTTGAAATATGTTCGCCTTCGGCATCTTTTTGTCGCCAGGCAGTGAGCACTTCAGCGACTTTATTGATGAGTAAAATGTTTCCGTAGATATCGGTGGTAATAACGCCGTCCGCAATGCTTCGCAACGTTACAGCGAGCCGCTCTTTTTCTTCAGCCAGTATTGTTTTGGACTGTTTTAATTCAGTGATATCTCGGGCAATGCCACACAGACCAAAAATCGCTCCAGCGCTATCCTTCATTGGCACACGAATGACATCAAAACTTCTTTGCTCGCCCTCTTTTACCAATCCTGATTCTTCCCGAACAACGATCTCACCACTTAGCGCCTTCCTGTCAATGGCTTCATTGAATTGTGCCACATCTTCACCAAAAACATCTGCATCGGTTTTACCCACAATAACTTCGGACTTCATCTTGAAAATATTCTCCGTTGCAGGATTGATGGTAATATAGCGTAAATCTTTATCTTTAAGAAAAATGATATCCTGAGCCGTTTCAAAAATTGCTCGAAATCGCTCTTCACTTTCGCGCAGAGCCTCTTCACCTTGTTTTCGATCAATAGCCACAGCAGCCTGATTTCCAATGGCGACCAACAGTTCCCGATCGCGCTCCGTGTATTTATGTTTCGGGTCATAACTCTGAACAACCAGCACTCCCATCGCTTTATACCGAACATACAATGGCACCGCCAGCCATGATTCCGGCAGCGTGCCGATAATTTCTACTTCGCCCTTCTCATACAAATCATCTAAAATTTCGGGAGTAAGCAACAACGGTTTGCCGGTTCGCAATATGTACTCAGTCAGTCCACGTCTTTTGGCACGCGGTTTCGGTGGGGGATCGTATTTATCGACAAACAGCGGAAATGAAACCTGTTCAGCGAGAGGATCATACAATGCAATGTAACAATTTTCCGCATACATCACTTTTTCAATATTTCGGCGAATTGTCATCAACAATTCATCAAGATTTTCGGTGGTACTGACAGCCTCGCCAATTTCATATAAAATTTCCCGCTCATTTTCAGTGCGCTTTCTTTCCAATGATTCCATGGCCAGAGAAACCATGTCAGCAATGGTGCCGGCAAAATCCTGATCCTCTGATGTCCATTCTCTTTGCGGGCCGATATGTTCACAGCAGACAACGCCCACAGTTTTTCCGTGAATTCGAACCGGAGCATCCAGTATTGAAGTGATGCCATAATTCGCCAGGTAATCATCTGCAAATTCGCTGGTCACAGGATCGGTAATGGCGTCAACCGCGGCAATGGTGCGGCTCATTTCCAACGCGCTAAAATATTTTGGGTATTTGTCGACCTGAATAATTTCATCGATGGTGAAATATCCTGAGCTGAGCTTCAATCCTAACAGACCACGCATTTGTGCATGATTTTTATCAAATTTCCAGATAGTCACCTGCTCTGCATCAAGGGTTGAAGCTGCTACATCCGCGATTTTTCTGAGGGCAAACTTCAAATCAGAAAAATTTTCTTTGGCCAGTTCAACAATCGCTTTTTGATTGCGAAGTATTTGCTCGGTACGATGCCTTTCCATGGCCTCTTCTCTCTTGCGATCTGTGATATTTTTTATCGTACCAATACTCACCATCTTGCCGCGGTAATTGACAACTCCAACATTCATGTTCACATAAACTTTTCTTTTGCCATCCTTATGAAGCAATCGGAATTCATACTCCCTGGGCACACGAATCCCCTTCAATCTTTTTTCGTAACGATCGAGTACGAGTTCGATATCGTTTTTTGGAATCACTTCATCAAAGGATTTTTTCAGCAATTCTTCAACTTTATAACCAATCATACGTGCAAAAGCCTCGTTGACGAAAATCAACTTTTTGTCCTGAATGAGAAAAACCCCATCCTGGATATTATCAACGAGCGTCCTGTACTTATCTTCCGATTCAACCAATGCCTCTTCAGTCCGCTTACGCTCGGAAATATCACGAACCACGCAAATCAATCCGCCGTCATCAATTGCAGTCAGCGAAACTTCCTGGTTAAATTTAGAACCATCCTTTCGCTTTCCAACGGATGTGCCGAACCAATGTCCCTTTCTGGCCAAAACTGGCATATAAAATTTTTCGAAAGTATCAATTTCAGACTTGTAATAAAGCGTTCGCCAGCTTTTGCCAATCAATTCCTCGGGACTTTCATAGCCGTAAATTTGGGCATGCGCTTTGTTGAGATAAATATACGTCTCGTTCTCATCCAAAATGGCGATTCCATCATGAGCGGCTTCTATGGCCAAAAGTTGAACCAAGTAATTATTTTTCTTTCTCTCAATTTTGTTTTCTGTCGCTCCGATTTCCTTGAGTTCTTTTTTAAGGCGTTCGTTCTCTGCGATTAACTGTTCTTTTGTCATTCCTTTTTCCGACTTCATCTTTCCTCCAGCCCATTTCATTTTCATGTATTCATTGAAACAGTTCAGAATTTAGGCGCAATATTTATTCTAAATGAATAGTACTCATCTTTTCAAAATGTTGTCTGGGAGCTGAATTTCACTAAAACATTGATAAGTCCACTAAAATCCGGAATTATTTTTAATACCTTCCAAAGAATGGATCATCAATTCAGCGCACAATCCTGTAATTTGAATATTGGGTAATATAATTATTCTGTTTTCTATTTTCAAGAAAAAACAGGTTGTTAATATTATTTAATTTTGTCAAAAAAAAAGATTGAAACGTAACATCCATATCTGTTTCAATCTTCACTTTTAATCGTATTATTGAGATTTCGAGGCTATCATCAAATTCTCTTATGATTTACTTCTGATTTTGCTGAAAAACCTCCAATAGCTCCTCGCTGACTGAATACGGCGAACGCTTTTTATTGATAATCTGTTCCAGCCGGGTGGCCAACTGGTCTTCAATTTGAGGCTGCCAGAACTGTTCGAGCAACCTGGATTTTACAATTTGCCGTACATAATGTTCAATCCTCGCTCGATGCTTTTCAACACGAATATTGGTTTTGTTCTGATATTTTAAATGGTCTGTCAGGGCGAGAACCAGTTCTTCGATCCCTTCTCCAGAATTTGCTATGGTTTTAACCAGGGGAGGATTCCATCTGCGTTTTTCTTTGCCCAGCTCCAGCACATAGTTTAATTCCATCAAGACGCGGTCTGCGCCCTCGCGATCCGATTTGTTGATACAAAATACATCCGCGATTTCCATCAGTCCGGCTTTCATGGCCTGAATGGAATCGCCGGACTCCGGCACGAGCACGACCGCGGTCGTATCAGCCGCTTCGACAATATCCAGCTCGGACTGGCCCACACCGACTGTTTCGAAGATGATGATATCCATTCCAAATGCATCCAGTAAATCTGCGGCTTCCTGCGTCCTCATGGCCAATCCTCCCAGGCTTCCCCGCGTGGCCATGCTTCGGATGAACACGCCGGGGTCCAGGGCAAGGTCGCCCATGCGAATCCTGTCGCCCAACAGCGCGCCGCCGGTAAAGGGGCTGGTCGGGTCCACGGCGATGATGCCCACTGTTTTTTTCTGGTTTCGGTAATATTTTGTCAATTGATTGACCAGCGTACTTTTCCCGGCGCCGGGAGGGCCGGTAATGCCAATGCGATAACTGCGTCCGGTTCGATAATAGACTTTATCGAGCATCTGAACCGCGCCATCGGTTTCATTTTCAATGAGAGAAATCAGGCGAGACAACGCGCGTCGGTCGCCGGATAAAAATCGTTTCACTAAATCTTCCATGAATCATTCCGGGTAATTTAAATAATATGTTCTTCCCACAAAACACACGAATTGACGCGAAATGCAAGATAGAAATTTTTACTTTTTTGAATACTATTTTTTCATTTATTCCGCATGTTCCGCGTGCTCACTAAAATTATCGCGTTCCCACAGCTTGGCATATTTGGTGAACACATAATTGGCTGAAAAAACGCATAGCAGAAATCCCTGGATTCCATCGAGGAATCCCCGCTTCAAAATATACATTTTGAAAAATGCAAACAGGGGCCTGAACAGCAGATCACTGAGTCTAAATGTTTTATTCCGCGCTGCCAGATCGTCGATGGCCAGCGATGTGTACCGGTTGAATTTGGTGTAGTAATGTTCGATATTTCGATCCGTGAAATGCAGGAGATCGTGCTGCAACCGGCCGCGCGGTTTTTCGAACTGCAAACCTTCGTGCACGCTGGAATTATCAAACGTCGCGGTCCCGCGCTTGAACAAGCGCAGTACATAACCGGGGTACCAGCCGCAATGCTTGATCCAGCGACCCAAAAAATACGCCTTTCGCGGGATTTCATAGCCATCGAATTCCCCGTTCCCTGCAACTATATTTTCAATTTCTTCTCTCAGGCCGTCGGTCACACGCTCATCCGCATCGATCCACAAAATCCAGTCCGACGTGGTTTGTTCCAGCGCAAAATTTTTAGCGGCCGCATAGCCCTGCCAGTCCACATCAAAAACTTTTTCGGTATATTGTGCGGCAATGTCCCTTGTTCGGTCGGCGCTGTGGGAATCGACAATGACGATTTCATCGGCCCATTTCACCGATTCCAGGCATTCTCCGATGTTGCGCTCTTCGTTCAGCGTGATTATTATCGCGGAAATGCTGCTCAAACCGTCTCCCGTTTCAATTCACCGTTTCTGAATTTCTCATAATAATTTTTGATGTGCCCAAAGAATTCATCCATGTTCAACTCATCGATGCAGCGGAAATAATTACAGAGCGAATCCCAGCAGGGTGCGCAATCGACGCTGGAGACAATTTTCACGCCGCGGTCGTACAGGTCAATTTCCTGGGGACAGCTCATACCAAACCAGGCAATCACATGCTTTTTCAATCCGATGGCTGCGTGCATGCCAAACGTATCGCCGGTGATGACGAGATCCGCCAGGTTGATGAAACACAATCCTTTTCTCAGTCCCATGGTCGTCGGCGTGCTGATGACCGGCCCGCGAATTTCGGCAGCAATTTGCTCGTTTCGCTCGGTATCTTCTTTGCCGCCCAAAAGCAGCACTTTCGTTTCCGGCAATTCAGCGAAAATTTGATTGATCAGTTCAATATGCTGGTCAATTTTCATTTTCTTCTGGGGCCACTTGGCGGAACAGCCGGTGTTGAAACCAATGACAAAATCGTCCGTTGAAATTCCATTTTCTGTTCGATATTTTTGGCAGAACGCCTTTTCTGCGAATGATAAATTCAGAATATACTCATCCCGCTGAAATTCCAGATCGAATGTCTCGGCTAAAATATGCTGGCCGGTTCGTTGATTTTCGAAGAATTTGTAATGGTCGTCCAGTCCCAGTTTGTAATTGTAAATGGCTCCCTCGTTCAGTGCAATCACCGCGCCGTTTTCGTTGATGCCAAATCCCATTTTCTTTTCAGCGTGCAGGCGATTGATGAAAGCGCCGGAGTTCTGATTTTTGTCCGCGTTCAACACAACATCGAATTGCATCTCCCCGAGGATGAGCCGCGTTTCATCGTCCCAGCGGTAAATTTTGTCGATGAGCGGATTGTGCAGCAGCAGCGGATACGCATTGGGCAGCGTAATCCAACTGATGAAGCTCTGCGGATATTTTTTCTTCAGCGCCGGAAGCTGGGCCGTGGTCATAATCACATCGCCCATGGCGTCCAGATTGATGATAAGAATTTTGGTGCCGAACGGCCGTTCATCTTTGCATTCCAGGCATTTTTTACCTGGCTCGCAGGGGCTGTAGCCGGTGAATGTTTTGCATTGCGGAATTCGGAGATTCATCAACGTTGATTTCCCTTTCTTAAATTAACGGTTTGCTGAAAAAACAGTGATTCGTAATGATCGATCATTCGATTGAGAGTGAATTTTTCATCCACGACTTTTTTCCCGTTTTCCCCCATTGTTTTTGCCAGGGCTGGATTTTGAATTAATTTTGAAATCGCCTCAGCTAATTGCGCTGAATCTTTCGGCGGCACCACAAAACCGGTTTTTTCATGAATAACAATTTCAGGCATGCTGCTGATTTGCGTGGTGACGCACGGCTTGCCCGCTGCCATGGCTTCGATGAGAACAATGCCGAAACCCTCCCACAGCGAAGGCAGCACCAGCATGTTTATCGTTCGCATAATGTCCGGCGTGTCTTTGCGGAATCCCAGAACATGAATACGTTCGGTCAAACGATTTACGTTAGAAAAGGCTCGGATAGTCGCGTCTAAATCGCCCTGTCCTGTCATCAGCAAATGCGCATTTTCGTGACTGTCCGCAACCTTTTTGAATGCTTCCAGCAGATACACAATTCCTTTTTGCACGTTCAATCGACCGACGAATCCGATGACGGGTGCATCCGAAGGAAGATTCAGCGATTCCCGCAAATCCCTGGTGCGATGATTTTGAAACCAGTCCGGTTCAATGCCATTGTAAATGACGTGTATTCGATCCGGATCGAGCCACGGTGCGTTGGAAATCAGCGTGTTTTTGGTGGATTCCGAATTTGCCACGATCACATCCGCGAGACTGTTGTAGGTGAACCGATAATGCAGCCTGTTTTTCAGCGGCGTATCAATTCCCCGGCGGGAAAAGATGATGGGTTTTCCGCCAAAACGAGACGCGATTCCGCTGATTCGAAGTTCTTTATCCATGTTGGTCAGCACAATATCGATATTGCGCTTTCGCATCAATTTCGCCATTTGATAAATGGTCACCGGATCGAAATCACCGCGGATGCGCATTGGGACGACGTCAATTCCCTGCTCCCGTGCATGGGGAAACATGTCCGCGTCCTTTCGGCACACTAGCGTGACGCGATGCCCGCGCCTTCGCAGTTCCGAGAGCGCTGTCACCATCCATACTTCGCCGCCGCCGTACATCTGCACAGAATTGATAAAGAGAATATTCAGCTTCATAATTACCGACGGAATTGTAAATCATACAACATTTTATAAACACCCTGCTGATCGAGAAGTTCTTCATGCGTGCCGGACTGGACGATTCTGCCCTCTTTCAACACCAAAATTCGATCCACATTTTGAACTGTGGACAATCGGTGCGCAATCACGATGGTGGTGCGGTCTTTCATGAGATTTTCGATGGCTTCCTGCACCAGCAGTTCCGACTCTGTATCCAGCGACGACGTGGCCTCATCAAAAATGAGAATGGGCGGATTCTTCAAAATCGCGCGCGCAATGGATATTCGCTGCCGTTGCCCGCCGGACAATTTCACCCCGCGATCGCCAATGATTGTGTCGTATCCTTCAGGCATATCCAGGATGAACTCGTGCGCGTTTGCGGCTTTCGTCGCCTGAAAAATCTGTTCATCCGAAATATATGACATGCCATAAGCAATATTGTTCCGAACCGTGTCATTGAATAAAATGATTTCCTGGGTTACGATGCCCATCTGGCTGCGCAGTGAATGTAATTTTACCTGCGAAATATCCACGCCGTCGATGGTGAGGTTCCCTTTCACCGGATCGTAAAATCTCGGAATTAAATCCACGAGTGTGGATTTACCTGCGCCGCTGGGACCAACCAGCGCCACTACTTCGCCGGGCTTCACCTCAAAATTTATATCGGAAAGAACCCATTCTTCATCCTTATACGCAAAAGATACATCATGAAAAACGACGTGGCCCCGGGGTTCGGACAGTTTTAGTTTGCCGGTATTTTCGACTTCCTCGATGGGACTGTCGAGTACCCGGAAAATTCGTTCCGCAGCAGCCAATCCTTCCTGAATGCTATTATTCACTCCGCTCAGCGCTTTGATGGGATGAACCAGCGAAAAAATACAGACCAGAAAAAGGATGAAATACTCCGCGTCCAATCCCTGTCCGCTGAGCACCTGGGTGCCGCCGTACCATAGAATGACCAATCCTACTAACACGGAGAGCTGTTCCGTGAGCGGCGATGACAGCTTTTGGATGGCTGCGATTTTAAAGACATCCCGGAACCATCTTTCGGATTCCCGTTTGAACCGTTCGATCTCGAATTTTTCCATGGCAAACGCCTTGACCACACGAATGCCGCTCACTGTTTCCTGCAAAATGGATGTGAGCACCGCCATTTTTTCCTGCTGCCGCGTGCTGTATTTGCGGAGCTTTTTACCGATTCGGATAATCACCACCATACTCAACGGCAGCACCGTAAATGCGATAATGGTCAGTTTCCAGCTAATGACCAACGCCATACCGAGATACATCATAATCAAAATTGGGTCACGTGAAAGATTGGTGAAACTGACGTTGATTCCCTTGTTGGCGATCTCCACGTCGTTGGTCACGCGGGAAATGAGCTGGCCGGCGCGACGTTTGTGAAAATAACTCAGCGGCAATCGCTGGAATCGACTGAACAGATCATCGCGAATATTTTTCATCACGCGCCGTTCGATGTACGCCATAGTAAACGCCTGGCCATAACCGAAAATATTCTTCAGCAGAAAAAGCATGAAAAAGACGAACACAATACGACGCAGCGAGGCCATTTTCGTGCCCGCCATCAAATGCGTATCGACTTTTTCCTGCAACTCCGCGCGAAGCCTTTTCAGCAGATTCATTTTATTCTGAACATTTTCAACGGCATCACGCGGGCTGGCTTCCACATTGGCATTCGAAGAAAAGGAATCGCCGTTTGCCACCGCCTGCACTGAAGTCGTCTGATTCACCTGCGGCATGTCCACGGAAAACAATGTCCCCAGAAACGGCGCAATCATCCAGATGGATACACTGCTCAGCACAGCAAAAATCACCATACAAATGATGGAAACAATTAGCCAGCTAATGTAGGGCTTGATATATTTTAAAAGCCGAAAATAGAGTTTCATTTTTGACAGTCGTTAGTAGTTAGGTGTAAGGTGTTAGCACAAGACTTATAACTAACTACTAACACCTAATAACTTTTCCTTTTTTTAAATTTAAACTGGGCACAATTGAATTTACACAATTCAGCAACACTCAACTTTTCCTCTGCAATTCCCACAGCTTCATATACAATGCCATTTTAACGGTTGCTGAAATGAGCGCTAAAATGAATCCCTGGATGCCATCGCGATAGCCCTGATGCACAAAAAATTGCCGTGCGAACGCAGAAAAAGGATGCACGACAAAATGATACCAGCGAACCGTCTTTTTCTTCTTTCGCTCGAACCGATCCAGCGCTTCCAGGCTGGAATAGCGGTTCATTCGCTTCAGGCTTTCCTCGACCGAGGGATGCGTGTAATGCAGCAAATCGCCCTGCAAATATCCGACGCTACCCTCCACGAGAAATCCTTCGTGTACGCGCGATGTACTGACCTTCGTTTTCTCCCGCCTGAATAAGCGAAGCTGGTACCCGGGATACCACCCTGAGTGGCGGATATCTTTCCCCAGAAAGTAGCTCAACCGGGGAATCTTGTAGCCGTCTTCAGTTTTATTTTCTTCAGTCAGAATTTGCTGGATTTCTTCACGAAGCCCCGGGGTTACCCGCTCGTCGGCATCGATGCTCAGCACCCAGTCATGGGTCGCCTTGTCGAGCGCAAACTGTTTCTGTGCGGCGAATCCCGGCCATTCGCGCTCAAAAATTTTATCGGTAAATTCTCTGCAAATGGAAACAGTGCTGTCGCTGCTGTTCGCGTCCACGACAATAATTTCGTCGGCCCAGCGAACGCTCTCCAGGCAGTCGCGAATGTTTTTTTCCTCATTTTGAGTAATAATGATGACCGATATTTTTTTCATACGAAATCCGTCGATTCAAGATTATTCTTGGCCATGCATTGTACCACTGCGTCCCATACTTCTTCGACAGTAAGTTTTTCCATGCACTGTAAATCGTCGCAATCGGTTTTACGGCAACCCAAACAGGGTAAATCAGTTTTTTGAACCGTCACATTTTTCGGTCCCCACGGTCCCTGCAACCGCGGCTTGGTCGGGCCGAAAACGCCGACTGTGGGCGTGCCAACTGCGGCGGAAATATGCATGGGACTGGTATCGTTGCTGATTACGATGCTGCAATGTTTAAGCAGTGCTGCCAACTGTTTCAGCGTTGTTTTCGGCGCGACCAGCGCCGGTTGATTCATTTTCCTGAGAATGGATTCAGCAACGGGCTGCTCGCCAGGCCCCCAGACAAGAATAATCTTTGCGTTGAATTGCTCGGTCAGGCGATCCGCAAGCGCAGCGTATTTTTCCAGAGGCCAGCTTTTTGCTTTCCAACTGGCGCAGCCATTGATTCCCACGAGAAACGAATTTTCCAGTTTTCGTTCTTTCAAATACGCATCGATGAAAGCCAGATCGCTCTCGCCAATCGGGAAGAACAAGTCTTTGGTTACCACAGGAATGCCGATGCGAATCAGCGCATCCAGATTGAACTCCACCTCGTGGACATCGTTGCTTCGGTGCACAACCCGGTGCGTATAAAAATGCTTTCGTCCCCGAAAATCAAAACCAACGCGATATTGCGCTCCTGTCACGGTCGTCAAAAACGCAGAGCGGGCGTTCCCGTACAAATCGATCACCAAATCGTATCGCGCCCTGGCCAATCGCGACAAATACTGGCAGGTCGCCTTCATCCCGGTAAACGTTTGCAACCGATGATGTCCCTTGGGCTGAATCCAAATAACCTCATTTATATCGGGATTCCCCTCCACCACCGGGGTGCAATATTTCATTGTTAAAAAATCAATGTGCGCATCGGGAAAGGTTTGGCGGAAATTGGGAATGACTGCCGTGGACATGACCACATCACCGATTGCCTGCAATTTTATGATTAAAATTCTCCGGATATTTTTGAGCATTGGAAAAGGTACGAAAAATTTAGTCGAGATTCAAGGTATTTTTTTGGGATTTAGAATGTTATAAGGCATGATATTGCCACGCACGAGGGTGCAAACAAGCGGCAGGATTGTCGAAAATACGAAAACGCAATACCCAAACATCAAATAAATCGCAAATTCAAAAATCCAATTTCATGCACGATTTTTAGAAATTCAAAAGCTTGAAACTGACAATTTATTCTTCTAAAGCGCCAGCGCTTTTCTATCGTCCTGCACAATTTCATTTATGACATCGTCTTTAACCAGTGCGATGTGGGGACTCACCGAGGCGAGCGTTTTCAAAATCTGGCTCGTCCACGTGTACTGGTTCAATATTTTTTGCAGGCCATTCGTGCGAATCTGCTGCTTTTCCGTTTCGCTGAGGGCCTGAATTTTCTGAATGGTTTTCACCACATCGTCCACGTCGTCCTGTTTGGTGATAAATCCATCGGCACCATTTTCCACCTGCTCCGGTAATCCGCCGGTATCGGACACAACTAACAGCGGCCCGGACTTTCTGGCGTGCATGCGAATTTCCATGGGCGTGAGTCCGCACGGTTCCAAATAAGCCAGAATTGGCGTGACCAGCGTGTTTTCCCACTGAAGCAGGCAGGCGGCTAATTCAGAGTCAAACGCGAAAATGAGGGACATGTCTGGATTCAATTCATCCCGAAGCTTTACCAGCTCTTCGGAAGCCGGCGAAACGACGACGACGGTGTGCATTTCGTCCTTCAATTTCGCACCGACTTTTATAACCAAATCGAATCGTTTATAAGGCACGGTGCGGCCCCAGGAGAAAATCAGTTTTTTATCCAGTGGAATTTTGTATTGCTCCAATTTTTGAATGATTTCCTCCCTCGCTCGCAGCCTGAAATAGTGATCTGCCGGATTCAATCCATTGCCGGTGGGAACCGTATCCGAACGCCGCGCAGCGTAATCCAGCACCAAATGGCCCCGAATAAACTCGCTGATGTACCCGATTTTCACCGACGGATTGATTTTACCCCATTGAATGGTCGCGCATTCGGCCATGAGCCGATCCGGATTGGGCCGCGGCAATTCGTGCGTCAGCGCTGTGGAATGCACGACGTAAATGGCCCGAATATCCGTTCCGAACGCTTCTGCCTGAAGCGACGCGTACAAAGCCGTCAGGGCAAAGACGCAATCGTGACAGTAAATGACGGCTGCCTGATGCTGTTTAGCATAATTCAACGCCACGGTGGCCGCCGACGCGCACGCCGCTTTCCACTTGTCCACCGGGCCAAGATCTTCCTCTCCCCAGGCGGTATGCGGCTGCTCACCCCAACTGTAATTGGCCAGATAGGCTATTTCACCGCCCATATTTTTCACTGCTTCCATTGCGTATGCTTCGTACTTTTTGTCCCGCCGCGGATGGTCGTCCGCGTACGCGATCTCTGCGAAATAGGGCGTCACATTAATGTTAAAATTTTTCAGATGGTGCTGCACGTATGTCAGAGCTTTTAGGTGTCCGCGCGTTACCGTGCACACGCCGCCGCCAAATATCTGAATTCCCTCAAAAGTAATATGAATAATTGCCAGATCGAGACCTCGATCTTCTGGCGATAATTGTGATACCATTTCCGGATCGAGTTCAAATATGCTGTTCATTTTCCATTCCCGCAATTAGTTGGTAAATTTGAAGTAAATTTTTTCTCGATTCTTCAGAATCAAACTTCCGTTGTGCTGATGCGTTCTTTCTCTCGATTGAAAAATTGCTTCGCCTGACTCTGTCACAACTGAAACTGCCTGTGCTTCCCGGCTATCCAATTCAAATCGACAAATCAGCCTGGATTCTGATTCGATTTCATACGTCAATGAAAATTGGTTTTCCTGAAACTTCAACTTATTGATGGAGTATTTTTTACCCGGCAAGAAAAATTCCTTCGGCAAATTTGGACAGAGAGAGAAAGTACTGCCATCCGCAGTGATTTCTTCGCGAAAGCCAATCAGGCTGCGGATAATGTGAATCGGCATGGTCGCGCCCCATCCGTAGCCTTCGGATCCGTATGGCTTGTCATATCCCCAACACTCGATGGATACGCCGGGCATGGCCTCACCCTGTTGCCATTCGCGGCGATCCCAATTCCGATACACCCGGTCTGCTGTTTCGAACAACACCTCAGCCGCAAGTTTTTTGAAGCCGGTCCGCCAGCACGCTTCCAGGTACATGAAGAAAAATGAGGCCCATTCCAGCCAGTACTTCCGATTTTTTTTGAAATGCCGAAACCAGTGCGCAATGGTCGACAACTGGTCTTCTGAAAAAATACCGCAGAAAAATGGCGCCAGATTGGTGATATCGCGGTATTCGTCTTTGGACACCCAGGATTCGGTTCGCCTGTCGAAATCACAGAACCAATCCTGCTGCCACATAGCTTGAGTTTTTTCCTCGAATTGCTTTTGAAGCTGTTCCCATTTATGAGGGCTTTTCCCAAGGATTTTGGAAAAAACGCTCAACACAGCAGCGGATTGGGCCATGGCTGCCTGCAAGTCAACGGCGCGCAGGTGATCGACGATTTCCCCGCCGGTGGGCTGCTCGATCAAAAATTTAATGGAATCATCCTGACCGCTCTCCCAACTGCAATTGTACACCGCCCAGCCCTGTTCGTCCGTTCGGTTTTTCAGCCACCAATCCAGATAATTCTCCAGGTGCGGATAAAGCGATTCCAGCCAGTCCCGATCACCTGTTCGCCCAAAAATTGATTGGAAGCAATAAAACGGCCAGCACCAGGCCGGCGATGTGCCGCATTCGCTGCCGTCCTCGGAGATCATGTTCAGCGAGCCATCCTCACGAGCGCACGGCACATGAGGCCCCAGCGCATCCTGGTACAATCCTGAAATCACCCGCTGGCTGCGCTTTGGATCGGCATAGCTCATCATCAGCATGTCCAGCGCAGTCTCGGCCAAAACAATTCGCGGCATCTGAATTTGCATGGCGTCCCATTCCGCAGTGAAAATGCCAACCGGCTTTCGCAGGTTCATTCGCTGGGTTTCCCAGTCATACACCCAGCCGCGCTGCCAGTGCGCCGGCCAATCCCCGGAGAGCTGCGGACAGTGTTCCCAAAATGCTGCATCCTCCTCCAATTTTTCATTTCGAAGTCCTTTTAGCCGAGGAATTAACTCCCGAGCCAATTGCATCGTCTCATTCTCGCTTACGCCCCGGGTTAGAACACAATCCATTCTCCATTCAGTTCCCTCACTGAAATCAACAGGGATTTTCACCAGTGATACTATTTCTTCTTTTGGCGTGGAGCAAAACTTCGTGTCCGGCTGCGTTGAGACGTTGGCAGGATCGATATTTTCAGGTTCATCTGTAATGATATAATTATTGCACGGTTCAGAAAAATTCAGCGTGAAACAATAGCCTTCGGCAAAGCTTTTTAGCACGCTTGTTTTCAAATCGGATTTCACAGTGCCAGTCAATCCAAAATCCCATAAATTGGTCTGCCGGTATGTTAATTGAACCGATTGTTGCAGGAGCACGGTCAATTTGCTTTTGATTGAATTCGAATTTTTGACGCGGAGTTTAACCGCCAATCCTTTTTCATCCGCAAGAAAAAACTCGCATTGTAACGAAAAACCATGCCAGTTCCATGAGAATGTAAAAAGATTCTTGCTGTGATATGGTGAGTTCAGCGGAACAACCTGTTCGTGCCAATTTACCTGCGAAAAGAGCACCTGATCGTTGATTTGAAGTCCAATATTGATGGAAGATTTGAGAAATGGTTTTAGTGCATTGGGAAACAGCCATTCGAAACCAACTGGCGGTGAAACACGGAACACACCGCTGCGATTTGATTTCCATGTGTGAAAGGGATTGTCAAGATAACCGTACGGCGTATAATCATGTTCAGGAAACATCGGGTTTGTTCCTTCAACCAGTTTTTTTACCATTGTATCTTCGAGGTAGGTTTTAATGTAAAAGGCCACGAACCACGTGGCCAAAAGTCATCACAATAAGAGCTATTTTTATCTTGCATTTTTATTAATTTGAAACGCTTTTGCGAGCAAGGGTTGGGTGATTTCAGGAATATCCAGTTCAGTTAAATCCGCTTCTGAAAACCATCCGGCATCGCTCGCATCTGATTGGGGTGTTAGTTCACCCCCCAAGAAATCAGCCAGGTAATCAATCAAAACATAATGAAACCGGACGCCTTCTTCATCATCCTTCAGGATCAGGTCCACCACATCCAGTATCATTTTCGGTTCCACGTGCACATTGCACTCTTCCAGCACCTCCCTGCGAACGGCTTCCGTTACTTTTTCACCCAATTCCACCAATCCACCTGGCACGGACCATAAATTCTTACTGGGTTCATTCCCTCGCTTAATCAGCAGCGCGCGTCCATGTTCATTGAATGTAATTACACCCACGCCTACTCTCGGCACCGAGGGATACATCCGTGTCATTCATCCTCCAGCTATTCAATTTCAATTTTATCCAAACATCTTCCGGAACCGTGGATAATCAGGAATAATAACCTTCCGTCCGTGCCTTTCCATTAATCCTTCATCCTCCAAATAGCGGAAAACCCGCGAAATAGTTTCGCGCGATGTCCCGGCCATATTGGCTAAATCCTGCTGCAATGGAATTTTGTGGATCACAACGCGCCCCTGTTTGATGATGCCGGCATCCTCGGCAAGCAGGATCAACGTAGAGGCAACCCGTCCCATTGCGTCCTGCAACGACAGACTTTTAATTTGCGTATCACTCTTTCGAATTCGCGCCGCGAGTTCCTTGAGCAAGCTGATGGCTATCTGGGGATATTCCTCGAGGAGCCCCAGAAAATCACCGCGGCGCAACATTAGTACTTCCGAGTCTTCAATGGCCGTTACGCTGGCCGAGCGAGCCTTGCCATCAATCAGTGAAAGCTCTCCAAAAAATTCACCGCGTTCAAGAATGGAAAGAATCACTTCACGCCCATCATCGCTCATCCGGGAAACCTTCACCCTGCCCTTCTGAATGATAAAAAGCGTATTTCCGCTTTCTTCTTCAATTAAAATGATGCGATCTTTTACGTAATGCTGTGTGACGCACAAATCCCTGATTTTGTCCAACTCATCATCCAGTAGCTGAGAAAAAATTGGCACTCGTTTCAGTAGATTTATTTCCATGGGACCTCCCATAAAAAAGTATTATTTAAATTGTCCCCAGTTAAATGATAAAAAGCAATGATGCACGCATAACTATGGGAGTTGAAATTCCCCCTAAATTTAATTCTCAGAAAAGCTATCCGCGTGAAAATTCTACATCCTCTCCAATTCAGCGATCATATCATAAACGATATCCATCACATGATCCGCCTGCTGCTGAAGTTTTTCCTTGTTTTCTCTATTTGTGGGTATCTTTTCCAGGTTTATTGGTTCTCCAATTTTTGCCCGGACTTTCACCATCCGCGGAAACCACGCGCCGGGCGGCAACACTTTGTCCGTCCCGTACATGGCAATGGGAACAACCGGACAATCAGCCAACAAAGCCATGCGAACAAATCCGGTTCTCGGCCGGTTTCGCTGACCATTTTCTTTTTTGCGCGTGCCTTCAGGAGCGATATAAAGTACGTTGCCATCTTTGAGTAAATTCACTGCACCATTAAATGCTTTATGATCAGAAGCATCCCGAACAACAGGAAACATCCCCACGGCCTTTAACCACCATTTTAGCACCGGCACGCGAAACAGGGAGTCCTTTGCCATGGCGTAAGCCTTGCGGTTGACGACAAGCGCCATGGTCACAACATCCATATTGCTGCTATGATTGATCACGCCAATATAAGCCCCTTTTTTCGGCAGATTTTCTCGTCCGTATACTTTCCCTCTGAGATAAGTTTTTGTAAATAGAAGTAGAATAAATCGAGAAATCCAAAAAACCATATTATTTCCTCACAGACAAAAATTTAATTAGTGCTTCCCCCCGGATTTTCAAAATTACGATTTTAGAATTTTAAAATCAAGGATATTTTTTCATGTATTTTAAATAAAATCAATTTGAAATTATCGTACTTATCAAAGAATATTCACTGCGATCTTTCCCGATACAATCCTTTGTTATCAATATATGTTACGACATCATGTGGAATCATATCTGAAATGGTTTTTTCAGCGGCGATTCTCTCTCGAATCGATGTTGAAGAAATATCGATTAATGGCGTTTCAAGAATTTTGACGTGATTTGCAATAAAGCCTGGCACCGCTGACAAGTCTGCTCCTGGTCGTTGGAACACAACAACTGTGCATCTTTCGATGATTTCGTCAGGACATCGCCAGAAGGGAAGATCGATCAGGCTATCGCCGCCAATTAAGAGAAAAAGCTGGTTCGGACCCAGCCCAAATTTATCACGATAATAATTAATCGTATCAATCGTATATGAAATTCCCTTACGAAGAATTTCAACATCCGATATTTCAAAATCTGGGTGATTTTCAATTGCAAGTTGTGTCATTTTTAAACGATGTTCAGCGCTTGCAATAACAGCACCAAGCTTGTGTGGAGGATTCGCTGCAGGTATAAAGATGATTTTATCCAGAGATAATTTATTTTTTGTCCATTCGGCAATCTTCAAATGACCATTGTGAACTGGATCGAAGGATCCCCCAAATAGGCCAATTTTCATTTTTCCACTATCCATTCCGATCGAAAAAAGCAGATCTCAATTCTACATCATGGTAATAGAAAAGAGCTGCTCAGCCTTTCTGTTCCTCTGTCTTCATTTTGGACAATATATTTTTTACACGAGAAATTTTTGCGCTGTCCGGGTATTTTTCCAAATAAAGTTGATAGTATTTTGCTGCTTCGTCCATATCGCCGGCTTTCTGATACGCTTCTGCTTTGCCAAACAACGCTTTTTCTGCATATTTTGTATCGTAATAATTATCCAGCACATGATCGTAATATTTTATCGCGGCCGTGTATAACCTTCTCTTACGATAGGACATAGCATTTTCATAATCTTTTCGGGCAAGTTTCTCCCGACATTTCGTCATATATTTATTGGCCTCAGGGACAAGGTCGCTGTTTGGATAGTCCTCGAGAAACCGCTGAAATTCCTCAATTGCTTTTTGCGTATTCGTTTGATCGAGAGAATATTTTGGCGACAGTTGATAATTGCTCATTGCAATTTTATACCGAGCGTCATCAACATATTCACTATTTGGAAATATGCGCGTCAATTTTTGATATTCAGCGCTTGCCAGAATATATTCTTTTAAATTATAGTGGCACTCTCCTAAGTAAAATTGGGCGCGGTCACTTACGGTACTCCCCGGAAAATTCAGCGTAATTATTTTAAATTCAGTTTTTGCATCGAGATAATCGCCATCTTTGAACATTTTCTCAGCGATTTTCATTCGTTCATCTGCAGTTAATGTGGCTTTAATTCGGTTTCTGCCACAAGACGTAAGAATCGCTATTAACATAATAAAGAAAAGTAAGTATTGTTTTCTCATCACAAGTTTCATAAAATAATCCTTTAACTACTGCGCAATCTAAAAAAGAGATAAATAATGCTAAGTGTCGTCGCTATCACTACAGAAGGTTCAATGTATTTCTTTAATCCGGGATTTTGTGGAATTACGGCCTGGGTAAAATTGAAACTTTTGTTTTGAAGATTCTTTATTTTGTCTTTTTGAACCGTATCGCGATACGTCTCCGAGAATGTATCAAATGCCAATACTTTTCCGGTACGTGATTCAACAATTCGAACAGAAACAACAAGTTCAAATATTCGATCTAATTCATCTTTCTCCGCTCCTACCTCATACTTTACCTCAAGCGTCATTATCTGGAATTTCACTCCGTAATCGCAGCACGCAGAATCATTGACCTGATAGAGATAAATTTGGTCGATACCGATTTTTGAGCATTCTTGCATCATCGCATTCTCGATCAGCCAATTTCCCTCAGCCTGCTTTTTCTGAGGTTGTATCGAGATGGAAATTGATGAATCCAGCGTGACCTGCTCCAATATTTCATGCACAGCTTTTGCAGCCAGTTGCTTGAATACTGTTAAATTTTTCACTGGTGTATCACTGGCTCCCAATGCCATAACCGGGTAAATGAGGAAAAGAACGGGTAATCGGGTAACAATTGATTTGACTAATTTATTCATAAAATAATCAACAATTAATACTCATATAGTTTAATAAAGTTCCCGGTGAATATTCAGCGCTGATCGATTCCTTTCGCATTTAGCATTGTGTCAGGTGCGGCAATGAATCTATAAACGAATAAGCAGAGAAAGCACATGCCAATGCTGTTCCTTTGTTGCCTGTTTTTGGTAGACAAAAGAGTAATTTAATAAAAACTGAGAATGGCTGAATCGATTTTGTTTTTGATAGAAAATATTGGAATCGATAAGACCGATCCCACCGGAAATTACGTGATTTTTTGAGAATCGTTCTCTATAATAGCCCCCGCGCAGCGCAAAAATTGAAAACACATTTTGTTCAAATCCAAAATGAGCCTCCCGCACTGTTTTCCGTTTGTCTTCGGTTAAATTCCGAAAATCGAAGGCAATTAAAGTGCTTGAGGTCGGGCGGTAAGCCACGCCGATATTCATGGTCTCATCGGACATCCGCTCCACTGGCATTCGAATATCAGGAATATTTTTCGGGAAATCTACATAAGCCAGTCCAACATTCAATTTCTGCGACGGCTTCAACAAAATTCCATAACTGAATCCCAGATCCTGTTGCGTCTGACTATCTATTTTGTTCACATACAGACTGCCGGAAAACCCGAGGGATACGCGTTCCGCCAGCTTAATGCGTGTATAAAAAGAGTGATAGCTATTTTTCCAGATATCGTTATTCTCAAAAAATTTTTTTTGCGCTGCGAGAACGCTGTTATCAAGTATTTGTTCATGGAAAACAAGTGCCATATCCAAATATCGCCCGCTAAATGCAACGCTCTTGACAAATAACGCGCTTGATTTCAGAATATCCACTGCTGAAGGATTCGATGGTTCATCTCCCAGATTTTCCTGATAATTCTGGCGGATCGCTGTCACGGGTGAGATTGGATTGAAATAAAATGTCAATCGATGCTCTTTGTCATATCGATAAAAATCCATGGTAGCAGGATTATAGGATGCTGAAAAAATATCGTCCTCGACAGCCGTATACGCACCGCCCATTGCAAGCGAACGCGCTTTTGTGGTGCTGAATGTCAGAAATGATGATTCCTGGGCAAACCCACATTCGGCATGAATCACTGCCGTTACAATGATTATGTATAAAATCCTGTATAACAAAAACTCACTCCTTTGCCCGAGAATTCTCTGAGACGATTCGTTATTTGATTGACGTCACGTATTCACATTGTGAAACGCCTTTATACAATACCGACTTCGATTGCATAAAGGCGAATGATTTTTTGGGTATTTTAAATATTAACCGTCTCGATCAAATCGGTTCAGACGGATTCTATGTCTTTGGTTATTTTTTTTGAGCTAAACAGCGCCGCCAGCAACGGACCGAAATTCAATAATGAAACTGCAATTGTAAATACATTACCTTGCCGCGTAAAAAAAGTCGTCTGCCATCGCAATGGAATTTCATCCACCAACACTCTCTCTTCGAAGATGGGAGTTCTGGATTGCGTTCGACCGAACGGATCGATGAACATGGAAACACCTGTATTGGCGCAGCGCGCAATGCTGACCCGATTTTCAATGGCGCGAAATACAGCCATTTGAGCGTGCTGATACGGCGCCGAACTTCGTTCGAACCAGGCATCGTTAGTTATGACGATGAGAATATCAGAACCGTTCAATATAAATTTTCTGACGAGTTCAGGAAAAACGGATTCAAAACATACCACTGCCGGCGCTAAAATATGGTCTCGCTTTGGACTGATATTGTTTGCCAGCGAGTCGTTTCTTACAATCGGGACTTTGAACGATACAACTTTGCTGCCCGGCGAGAAGTTCCCCTCGCCCATTTCGAATTGTTCCAGGAAGTTTTTCAGCAGAGGGAATCTCTCTGTGAAAGGCACTCTCTCGCCAAATGGCACGAGATGAATTTTATGATATATTTGCAGATCGCTTCGATTCGGTTTTACCAAAAAAACAGCATTGAAAGTTTTATATTCGCTGTCCTCGAAGAAACGATAATCCGGCGCGCCGGTAATCAGTGGGATATTCAAATCCGATACCAAGCTCTTTACGCCTTCCAAATACAGTGTTGAACTGCGGAAATAGTCTGGAATCGCTGTTTCCGGCCAAATAATCAATTGCGGTGAAAATTCAACGCTCTGTCTTGCAAGTTTGTCATAAATTTCAAGATTATCCTGGAGAAATTCATCATCCCATTTCAGATATGGATCAATGTTTCCCTGAATTAAAGCGACACGAATTTGCTCTTCCCTGGCATCTTCAGCTTCAGGCATGATCATTTTCCCGTACAGCCACGGGATTAAAAAAAGCATAATAAGAACGATGAAATAGATCACTATTTTTCTGTAATTCGAGAAGTTTTTTATCAACATCAGTATAATTACATTGATTGTAACCACCCAGAGTGAAACGCCATAAACACTTGTAAAGCTTACATATTGAATTAAGGACAGATAGTATGACTGCGTATAGGCGAGTGAGTTCCACGGAAAGCCCAGAACACCGAGCGATCGAAAATACTCGATGCCGGTCCACAAAAATGGCACCCAAATATAGACTTGATTCATGCCCAGTCTTTTTCGGATAAATGTATGAAGGACAGCATAAATTATGAAATACACGGGCAGGTACAGGATGGCTGCGATTGCGCCAGGCACTGTCACCCAGTTGATCCAGTAAAGCGTACCAATATTAATGAACAAACCGGTCAAAAAGCCCCAGCGAATGGACGCTTTATAATCTGACTGCTCCAGTAAAAGAAAAAACGGAATCAACGCAACATAAGCTAAAAATCCCAATCGGAAAGGCGGAAAAGAAAATGAAAGCAGCAATCCGGTCAACAAAGAAAAAAACAAATTTTGTCTCATTCCACCTCTACCTCTTTGCCTGTTGATACGGATTGGTAAATTGCATCAAGTAATTTAAATCGTTGAATAATTTCGTTTCCATCGGAATCAATTTTTTGATTATGTAATAAACAGAAAACATAATGGGCAAATTCATTTTCATAGGAACGCTGATAGGATTTACCATGGGATAGATGCTGGGAAGGCGTGATATCCACCAGCTTGCTATTTTCTTCCCGATATATTGTCAGCGGGTTCAATCTGGCAATTCCATTTTCGCCAACCAGATTCAAGTAGCGAAAATCACGGCCAAACTTCATATTCCAGCTAATTTCTGCTGTTAATGTGACATCATTTTCCAGATTCACGTATATGCTGGCAGAATCTATAGCACCTTTTTTCTGGACATTAAATGCGGAAGCCTTCACTGTGCGGATTCTGGGATTATTAATCAGCCACAATCCCAAATCGATCAGTTGCAATCCCAATTGATTCAACACTTCGTCCCCAGCATTCTGGTTTGCTGGCCGTTGCCGCCATTTCTCATTGCGCCGCAGCCAGCCTGATTTCACATATCGAATTTCTCCCAATAATTTATTGGATAATATGTTTTTTAAAATAATGGCATCCTGGCGATAACGCAGGTTCTGCATTGCGAGAACATTTCTATTATATTTATTAGCTGCATCGACAATCTTCCTGGCGCCTTCGTAATTCTCCGCAAACGGCTTTTCAACAATGACATGTTTTCCGTTTTCCAGAGCAGCGATTGCATCACGCACATGACATTCAACCGGAGTACAAACATCGACCAGATCCATGTCAGTAAACTGGAGCATATCCGCAATATTTGAATAGGCTTTCGGAATGTTAAATTTGCCGGCAATCCGATCGACATGCTCAGAATCCTGATCGCAAACAGCTACAATTTCAACATTTTTCATTTCTTTCAAAATGGGCAGATGCGTAATCTGAGCAGTGCCGGTTATCCCCACAATCCCGATCTTAATTTTTTTCAATTCCATTCACAAAAACCTGCGTAATAACCAGCTAAGTCACCAAGCAAAACCAAGTGATGAATTTTTCTGAACGTCAGATAAAATAATTTCATTAATTCGTTTTAGCCTGAATTATTTACAAATTTCAAACAATAGATATTTAACTTAATGTTATTCATAAAATTAATCAGATATATGAAATTTAACAAAGTTAGATACACTGAATTCGGAA
>CAZSBG010000004.1:0-116611 GCA_964605145.1 uncultured Cytophagia bacterium
GGAATGCCTGTGGTACGGGAATGACAATGATATGGGAATATTGCCTTGTTTCTCGATACGTTTTTCAATCTGACTAAGTAGTACGATACACTTTATTTTAAAAATGCTGTCTAATTTTATTCAGTTAATTTAGTTTATAAGTATAGAATATTCATTTGATTAAAATGATATTCTCTTTTTTTGTAGTAGAAATAATTCATTTTTCTAGCAATATTTCCGCAATTCGAAGCATTTGGTTCTATTAATACGTGGAACATTTGAAACTAAGAGTGAGCTTAGTCTTTTTTGCGGCAATAAAATTTGAATGGTTTAGTTTAAATCAAGATACTTACAATGTATTTCGTGGGCTATGAAACGTTGTAAGTTGAGAGAAATTTAATTAGTTCATTTGATCTCTGGGCAAAAAAGGAGTAATTTCTTAACGATTCAGTTTCGGACTAAAACTGAATTGATAACGAGACGCCAGTTTTAACAATTCTGGTCAAAAGAGTGGGGATTAAACATGAACCTTTCAGCACAATCAATACCCGAAGAAACGATTGAAGCTGTAGCAAGAAGTCTGTTCAAAGAAACACATCACTATGGCTTTAAACAGGTTGACTATTTGCGATTCGTCAATCTGTTGTTGGATATGTCTATGAAAAACGGGAATGGTGAAAATAATAATAATAAGACTTCCACCATTCATGTCAAATCACATGATATGAATACGTTGCCATTAAATGGTAACAGGACCATTATTCGCGCGTTTAATGAGCATACCGACATAAATATATTGAAGAGGTGGGTGGCTGATAAGGATGGTAGGCATTTTCTTCTCTCCAGAATAACTGCTAAACAATCCAATATCGATGAGTTGATCAAAAGCGTTCATAACATCATTGGCATGATTACACTGAAAGATGGAACCCCGATAGGACTGATGGCTTTTTTAGACCATGATGAGATTCAGCGCAAGGCAGAATTGAGAAAACTGATCGGTGAATCTGATTTCAGAGGTAAGGGATACGCAAAAGAAGCGACAGAACTCTGGATTCAGTACGGAATCTCCTTTTTAAACCTGAAAAAAATATATCTAAACACCCTGGATACGAACATTCGAAACATAAGGCTCAATGAGGAACTTGGGTTCAAAGTTGAAGGGATTCTGCGTAATGAATGTTTTTTTGATGATGAATATCATGACATTCTCAAGATGGGATTGATAATTGATTGACAAATCCTATTCTTGTTGCAGAGTTCCGCAGATCAAAAACGGGATGGTAAGCTGGGGGAATACTCGAAAGGCTTTAATTTTTCGAGATCGGATATTTATCTATATTTTTTATTTTGATGAATACTTATCTTTTCGTATCAACAACCGACTAATTCAAATCTCAATTTCAATTTTGTAATCCGAATTAAAAATCGTGAATATACGCTTCTCAAGTTCAAATGCCTTGAGCGGATTTTGGGAATATTTTATTCTAACAGAAAAAAATGGGGGAGTTCGATTTATTCGAACATCGCGTGTTGAATCACAATTATTTGATTTCTCTTGAGAAAAGAAATTGTGAAAACCAGAAATCACAAATAAAAATTTTAATACAGGAAAAAATATAGCTTATGAGCATTCATTCAAAACTTTTTAAAGGCTCCAATTTTGAACCGACAACTCTCGTAGAGTTGCTCCGATGGAGAGCGAAAAATTTCCCCAACGAAAGGGCTTACACCTGGTTAAAGGACGGTGAAAGCGAAGAGTTAATTATGACCTACGCTGAATTGGATCAAAAAGCCAGAATGATTGGCGCCTGGTTGCAGTCCAGAGTGGCGAAAGGGGAACGGGCATTACTCATTTATCCGCCGGGAATGGAATATGTTTTAGCATTTTTCGGTTGTTTGTATGCCGGTGTGGTTGCTGTACCGGCATATCCACCTGATCCGACCCGGTTGAACAGAACATTGCCGCGACTTCAGGCAATAGCCAACGACGCCCAGGCAAGTATCGCATTGACAACAGATTCCATATTGTCCATGATGAAAATCATGAAACTTGGCTCGAAAGTGACTGATTCTCTTGAAAAAGTGCCTTTCCTGAAAAAATTCGGGAGTTCTCTGAGTTCTTTCATTTCTCAGAAAAGCGCCATTGCTCACGCCAAGGATCTCGGCGATTTGACCTGGTTGTCTACTGAGGATATTGATAAGGATTTTACTGATAAATGGAACAATCCAAAAATTGACGAAGATACGCTTTCTTTCCTTCAATATACGTCGGGTTCGACCGGATTACCGCGCGGTGTGATGCTGAGTCACGAAAATTTACTCTATAATTCAGCCCTCATTTATGAAGGAATGGGATATACATCAGAAAGTGAAGGTGTGATATGGCTTCCAATTTATCATGATATGGGGCTCATCGGCGGTGTTTTGCAGCCCCTGTACGGCGGCGTACCCTGTACCCTCATGTCACCTATTGCATTTCTGCAGCGTCCCCTGAGATGGATGCAGGCGATTTCACGCATCAAAGACAAGCGGGTCATCAGTGGCGGTCCCAATTTTTCGTACGATCTTTGTGCCAGAAAAATTTCGCCGGATCAGCGCGCCCAGCTCGATTTGAGCAATTGGGACTTGGCATTCAGCGGGGCTGAACCTGTTCGGCCAGAAACAGTTGAACGTTTTTCAGAAACCTTTAAATCGGCCGGTTTCAGAAAACAGGCGTTTTACCCCTGCTATGGTTTGGCAGAAGCCACGCTATTTGTTTCCGGCGGCGAACGCGATGAGGTGCCTGTCATTTTTGAAATCAAATCTGATGAACTCAAGAAAAACAGGGTAGTGGAAGCCGGGCCACAGGATGCTAATAAACAAATATCGGTTGGCTGTGGTCATACACGCGGGGATCAGGAAATTGTCATTGCTAATCCTGAATCACACGCGCAATGCAAGCCGAATCAGGTGGGAGAAATCTGGATTTCTGGGAAAAGTGTTGCCCGGGGGTACTATAATCGACCAGAGGACACTAAAGAGACATTTCAGGCATTTCTTGCGAATAGTGAAAATGGCCCGTATCTGCGAACCGGGGATTTGGGATTTCTCAAAGATGGGGAGTTGTTCATCACCGGTCGCATCAAAGACCTCATTATTATTCGCGGTCGAAATCATTATCCTCAGGATATTGAATTTACTGTTCAGTCGTGTCACCCGGAATTGCGACCGGGCTGCACCGCTGTTTTTTCAACGGATATTGATGGCGAAGAGCGATTAGTGGTGGTTCAGGAGGTTCGCAATCCTAAAAAACTGGATTCGGATGAGGTCATTAATCAGATTCGCCGCACCGTAACCGAAGCGCATGAATTGCAAGCGTATACCGTGGTGCTTATCAAACCCCGGTCAATATCCAAAACATCGAGTGGAAAAATTCAGCGACAGGCCACAAAAAATGAATTCCTGCAAAAGAAGTTGCAAGTCGTCGCTGAATGGCATGCGTCAAGCGCGCCTAAAGCTAAAAAGGATTCGGATAAGGCGGCAAAAATTGTGGCGCCAAAAGATGCGCCTGACAGAAGTGACACGTCAGCGCCGGTCTCGCGTTCGAAGAAAAATCCGGAAATTGAAAAAATAGAATCCTGGCTCGTGGCGAATTTAGCCGAAACACTGGGACTGGAGCCGGATGAAATTGATATTCATGAGCCGTTCATCAATTTTGGATTGGATTCTGCCCAGGCGGTGGGACTTGCCGGCGATCTGGAAGAGTGGATGGAACGTACATTTCCTCCGACTTTGGTCTGGGACTATCCCACGATTGAAGCGCTTGCCCGCTATCTGGCTGATGATGCGTCAGAGCAGGCAAGCCAGGAAAAGGTTGAACAGGTACAGCAGGCATTCTCTGAACCCATTGCCATTATTGGAATGGGATGTCGCTTTCCCGGCGCAGACAATCCTCATGAATTCTGGAAATTGCTCAGTGATGGGAAAAACGCCATTTCACGGGTACCCGGTGACCGCTGGGATATTGATAAATTCTACGATGCAAATCCGGACACTCCCGGAAAGATGATCAGCAAATTTGGTGGATTCCTTGAATCGGTGGACCAGTTCGATCCCCAGTTTTTTGGAATTTCTCCCCGGGAAGCCGCAAAAATGGATCCCCAGCAAAGGCTTCTGCTTGAGGTAACCTGGGAGGCGCTGGAAAACGCAGGCATTCCGCCAAAGAATTTAGCCGGGACAAATACCGGCGTTTTCGTTGGCATTAGTAATACCGACTATCAAGGGCCGCTGTATACCTACCACAATGTATTGGATGCATATTCAGGAACCGGGAATGCAACCAGCATTATCGCTAACAGAATTTCCTATTCATTTGATTTCCGAGGTCCGAGCATCGCAATGGATACAGCATGTTCTTCATCGCTGGTTTCAGTGCATCTGGCTGTACAGAGTTTGAGGAACGGCGAAACCCGGCTGGCAATTGCCGGTGGCGTCAATTTGATTATTTCGCCTGAGTTGAATATTACATTTTCACGGGCACGAATGATTTCCGGGGACGGGTTTTGCAAAACATTCGATGCAGCAGCGGATGGCTACGGTCGCGGTGAGGGATGCGGTATGATTGTGCTCAAAAGATTGTCTGAAGCGCTGAAAGATGGCGATAATATTCTCGCGGTCATTCGCGGTTCTGCTGTGAACCAGGATGGTCGAAGCAATGGCATTACTGCGCCAAATGGTGCCTCGCAGCAGGCAGTCATTCGAATGGCGCATGCCAACGCTCGGGTGAAAGCAGAGGAAATCAGTTACATTGAAACGCACGGAACAGGCACACCATTGGGTGATCCCATCGAAGTGCAGGCACTGGCAGAAGTGATGAAAAATCGACCAAAAGACCAGCCTCTTCGCATCGGTTCAGTCAAAACAAATATCGGCCATTTGGAATCTGCGGCAGGCATCGCCGGTTTGATAAAAACAGTACTTGCGCTTAAATATCGGGAAATTCCGAAACACCTGCACTTCAGCCAGATAAATCCGCATATTCCCATTGATAAATATCCAATCGAAATTTCTGCGGAGAGAAAAACGTGGGAGAGCAACAATCAGCGGCGACTTGCCGGGGTTAGTTCCTTTGGTTTTGGCGGAACAAATGCTCACATTGTTTTGGAGGAGGCGCCGGTTCAAAAAATGATGAAAAATGAGCCGGAACGACCGCGGCATATTCTGACTCTTTCAGCAAAGAACGACGCAGCTTTGAACAGTGCAATCGGGCGATATTTGGATCGTCTCGAATCGAATGAAATGGATTCCATTGCTGATTTCTGCTACACAGCGAATTGCGGCAGGCAGCATTTTGATCACAGAGCGGCAGTATCCGCTTTGAACCGGGAGGATTTGATCACAAAATTAGCGGACTTGAAAAAGGCTGGATTATCTTCGAAGAAAATTGATAGCAAAAAGACTTCAAAAATCGGATTTCTTTTCACAGGTCAGGGATCGCAATATCCCAATATGAGCAAGGAGCTTTACGAAACCCAGCCAACATTCAAAGAATCGCTTGACAGGTGTGCTGAGATTCTCGATGCATACCTGGAAAAACCTTTGCTGGATGTCATTTTTCCTAAAAATGAAGAGGATGCAGATTTAATCCATGAAACCCAATACACCCAACCCGCGCTCTTTTCCATCGAATATGCGCTGGCTGAGTTATGGCGATCCTGGGGAATTGAACCGGATTACGTTATGGGGCATAGCATTGGTGAATATTCGGCCGGATGTTTCGCCGGATTTTACAGTCTGGAAGATGGATTGAAATTGATTGCTACCCGGGGCAAGTTGATGCAAGACCTGCCAAAGAATGGCGAAATGGCAGTTATATTTTCGAAACTGGATAATGTGAAATCAATGATTAAAGATTACAGCGACCAGGTGTCCATCGCTGCCATAAACGGCCCGGAAAATATCGTCATCTCCGGCAAGAAAGAGGCAGTTAAAACAGTGGTTGGTCTTTTTGAAGGCGAAGGTGTGAATACGCGAACACTGCATGTTTCACATGCCTTCCATTCACCGCTCATGGATACAATCCTCGATGAATTCGAGAGCGTTGCTGAAGAAGTGCAGTACAACATCCCAAAAATTCCGCTTATTTCCAATGCTGGCGGAAAACTATTGGGACCCTGGGAAATGCCGGATTCGAAATACTGGCGCAATCATATTCGGGAGACAGTGGAATTTTTTGCCGGCATGGAAAAGATGGTTGATGAAGGCTGTGAGATTTTTGTGGAAGTTGGCCCCAATCCTGTACTTTCCGGCATGGGTATTCGATGCGTGCCTGATGCGCGTGCAACCTGGCTGCCATCGCTGAGAGAAGGCAGAAGTGACTGGCAAATACTGACTGACAGTCTGGCAAAACTTTACGCCGCCGGTATCGATGTGGATTGGCAGGGATTTGAGTTGGATTACGATCGGGCTTTTGTTTACGTGCCCACATATCCATTCCAGCGAAGCCGGTACTGGCTGGATGTGAATGAGGGTCTGGATGCGGTTCAATCCCGGTCTGATTTGAAATTGGGTGGTTCGTGGCTCCATCCTCTGTTAAGCCAGCGAATGCGTTCACCATTAATCCATGAAATTGTATATACGTCGCAGTTCAGCATTGAACAGCTTCCGCTGCTCAACGATCATCGGATTTTTGGCATGCCTGTTTTTCCCGCAGTCGCCTATTTTGAGATGGTGCTGGCAGCGGCAAAAGCGCACTTTGGGGATGATGGATTCTCTCTGGAAAATGTATCTATTTTGGAAGCCATGTCATTTTCTCCCGGTGAATTACGCGATGTACAGGTGATTTTGAAAACCTCCGACGCCGGCGTCACCGAATTTCAAATTTACAGTGCCCCGGTTGCGAACAATGGAAATCAGGAATTATGGAAGCTGCATGCGACCGGTCAGGTGGGAAATGGTAAAGTTGGCCTTGCGAAGGCGCCGGAAATCGATCTCAACCAATTGCAGCGTCAATTTGAAATCGAAATGGACGTCAAGGAATTTTACGATCAATTGCGGCAGCGAGGTTTGGAATACGGTCCGAGATTTCAGGGCATCGAATTGCTATGGCATAACGGAGCCCAGGCGCTCGGCAAGTTGAGATTGCCGGATCCCTTCCAGTCTGAATCAAATGATTTCCGAATTCATCCCACATTGCTCGACGCCAGTTTTCAGCTATTTGGTGCAGTGGTCGCTGCAATGGAGACTACGGACAAAAACCAGGGTATCTATCTACCGGTCGGTATTAAATCTCTGAAAATTTTTAAACAACCCGATCCCATTCTCTGGAGTCATGTTGTATTAAATGAAACCGAAGAATCCGGAAAGGAACTCCTCTCTGCGGATATTAGAATCTATGATGAACACGGTGAGCATGTTGCTGAAGTTGAAGGCCTTCAGTTAAAATATGCAAATCTCTCCGCATTGATGGCATCCGCGGCAGAGAAAATAGATGAATGGTTTTATGAAATGACCTGGGAAATCAGCGAACCTGCTGACCAGCAAAAATCAACCCAGGGCTTTGACGGGCAATGGCTCATTTTTGATTCAGGGAATCAGATTGAGAAGGATTTGGTGAAACGGATTCGTGATGGTGGTGGTGATTGCTTAACAGTTGTTCCCGGCGATTCGCTCTCGAAAATTGAAAATGGCGCATGGCAGATTAACCCTGAAAATCGGGATGATTTTGATAGATTGTTCGAACAGATTCACTCTGACAATGAAAAACCGTTGCGCGGTGTTTTACATTTCTGGAGTTTGATTCCCGATAATCAGTCCCAACCGGATATTTTGGCGGATCAGCTTTTATGCTGCGGCAGCGCAGTGCACCTTGTGCAGGCGCTGGCCAATTTGAAAACGACACATCTGCCATCGCTGACACTGTTTACCCGTGGTGTCCATGAAATCGCCGGAAGCAAAGTGACCAATGCAGTCATTCAGGGAAGCCTCTGGGGATTGGGCGCTGTCATCACGTTGGAGCATCCTGAATTGCAGTGCAAACAAATCGACCTGGATCCAATTCAGGCTGCTGATACGGCACAGATTGTTTTCAATGAATTATTAAGAATAGACGATGAAAACCGAATTGCAGTCCGCGAGGGAAATCGGTTTGTCCAGCGATTGAAAAAGATGAAATCTGCTGAACAATCAAGGGAAAAGGATCAATTGGACATTCCTGAAAATACTTCGTTCCGTCTCGAAATTTCTACCCGTGGAATTTTGGATAACCTCCAATTTGTTCCGGTTGAAAGAGCAAAACCGTCTCAGGGTCAGGTGGAAATTGAAGTCCATGCCAGCGGTCAAAATTTCAGGGATGTGTTGAACGCCCTGGATTTATATCCCGGCGATCCCGGGCCTTTGGGAGGCGAATGCGCCGGAAAAGTGGTTGCAATTGGCGACGGGGTGACCAATGTGGCTGTCGGTGATCGTGTGATGGCAATTGCTCCCGGCACGTTTGGTTCGCATGTCATTACCTATGCTGATCTCGCTATTGGCATCCAGGAATTCATGAGTTACGAAGAAGCTGCCACGATCCCGATAACATTTTTGACGGCCCACTATGCACTGAATCATCTCGCGAAAATGGAAAAGGGCGAAAAGGTGTTCATTCATACGGCCTCCGGGGGAGTTGGACTGGCCGCAATTCAATTAGCGAAAAAGGTTGGCGCGGAAATATTCGCAACGGCCGGAAGCGATGAAAAGCGCGAGTTTCTCAAATCCATTGGCGTGGATCATGTGATGAATTCGCGTTCACTGGATTTTGCTGATGAGGTCCAAGAAATCACGCAAGGCAAGGGAGTGGATATTGTGTTGAATTCGCTCTCAGGTGATTATATTCCCAAGAGCCTGTCCCTGCTCGGAGAAAACGGCCGGTTTTTGGAAATCGGAAAAGTGGATATCTGGGATGCCAAACGGGTCGAGGATTTCAATGCGAACATTTCTTATTTTGTGATTGCGCTGGACGATCTGTCTGCTGAGAATCCGGCATTGATTCAATCCATGTTCACGGAGTTGGCAAAAGACTTTGACGGAAAAACACTTTTTCCGTTGAAACATCAAGTTTTTTCTATGGCTGATGCCATTGCTTCATTCCGCTTTATGGCTCAGGCAAAGCATATCGGAAAAGTGGTGCTCTCCCTGGATAAAATTTCTGAAAAAAAGGAAGGAGCAATACGTTCTGAAGCATCTTATCTGATCACAGGTGGACTTGGTTCTCTCGGATTGTTGATCGCAGAATGGCTGGTGAAACAGGGAGCGACTCATCTCGTATTGGCTGATTTGTTCGATCCAAAAGAACAGGCCAAAAAGAAAATCGCTGAACTGGAAGAAGATGGGGCAGTTGTCTCCATTGTAAAAGCTGATCTGGCAGATGAAGCGCAGGTTGCTGCATCGCTGAAGCCTTGGTTTGATGCCGAAGGCGCTGAAGCCAAACCACCTGTGCGCGGTATCATTCACCTGGCCGGCATGCTCGACGATGGCGTATTGCGACAACAAAACTGGAAACGTTTCGTTAAGGTCATGGCTCCAAAGGTCGCTGGCACGTGGAATTTGCATCAGGTCTCACGACATTCGGAGCTGGATTTCTTTGTCACATTTTCCTCCATCGCCTCAGTGCTGGGTTCGCCGGGACAAAGTAATTATGCGGCTGCCAACGCGTTTATGGATGCGCTGGCGCACCATCGAAACGAGAAAAATCTAACATCGTTGAGTATCAACTGGGGGCCCTGGGCTGAAATCGGCATGGCGGCGGAAATGGATGAGCAGGACAAAACCAGGCATGCGGCCACCGGACTGGGAGCAATTTCTCCGGAAAAAGGATTGCATGCCCTTGAAAAACTGATTACCGGCAATGCACCTCAGGTTGGCGTGTTTCCCATCCACTGGCCGGTCTTTCTGAAACAGTTCCCTGAGGGCGAGGTCCCTGCGCTGTTGAAGTATTTCGAGAGCAAACATACAATAGCTGCCGAACAGGGCGCAACACTGCAATCGGAAGTGCTGAATATTTTAAAGACCGCGTCTCCAAAGGATCGGTTAGATATTCTGGTGCAGCATCTTCGGGAACAGGCCATTAGAATTTTGGGTCTGGAACCTGATTTTCCACTGGACACAAAAAAACCACTCAACGAGATGGGGCTCGATTCGCTGATGGCCATTGAAATGAAAAATGCGCTGAGTGCGGCTGTTGGACAGAATTTGCCGGCGACATTGCTTTTCAATTATCCCACGATAGAGGGATTGGCCGGTCATCTGGTTTCCGAAGTGCTGGCATTCGATGATGATGAAAAAGAAACCGCTTCACATGGGGAGGCAACAAAAGACAAAGTGGACTCTGATAAGACTGATATTGAAGAAATGTCCGATGAGGATGTCGAAGCGCTGCTGGAAAATAAGCTGGCGGAGCTTGATGACGATGATTAATTGATGTTTCAAAAAGGGGGAGAAAATAACAATAATTTAAAAGTAAAGTCACTGAAAATTATAAAAAATATAAAGACTTAACCGATTTAATTTATACCAGGATTCCTGCTTTCGTTGTAGAATAAAAAATGGATGTAATACGAGGGTGGGAATCTGACTATATAGAACAAATGGATAAAGACAAAAGATAAACTTGAATTTAGCTGCAAAAGGATTTCTGAATGAACTCGGCTTCCGATTCGAATAAAAAGGAACTTTCTCCGCTCAAACGTGCATTCATTGCTCTTGAAGAAATGCAGAAGAAATTAAAAGCCCTGGAAAGTAAGCAGAATGAACCGATTGCTATCATCGGTCTTGGATGCAGGTTTCCCGGAGCGAATAATCCTGATGAATTTTGGAATTTGCTGGAAAATGGCGTGGATGCAATTCGCGAGGTGCCAAAGGACCGCTGGGACATCGATGAATATTACGATCCCACCCCGGGCACACCCGGGAAAATGTACACCCGCGATGGCGGTTTTATCGAAAACGTGGATAAGTTTGATCCCAACTTTTTTGGTATTTCACCACGAGAAGCTGCACGCATGGATCCTCAGCAGCGTGTATTGATGGAAGTCACCTGGCAGGCGCTGGAACGAGCCCGGCTCGTTCCTTCTGAATTGGTTGGCAGCAAAACAGGCGTTTTCATTGGGATCAGCGCCAATGACTATTCCCTGATTCAATATGAACATGAACTTTCTGTGGATGCCTATCATGGCACAGGCAATGCATTCAGTATTGCGGCCAATCGACTATCCTATTTTTTCGATTTTCGCGGACCGAGCGTTTCTATGGACACGGCGTGTTCTTCTTCGCTGGTCACCACGCACATGGCGATCCAGAGTTTGCGCAACGGCGAGTCCGATCTGGCGTTAGCCGGCGGCGTGAATCTGATCCTTTCCCCTGAGGCCACACTCATTTTCTCCCATGCGCGAATGATGGCTGTGAAAAATCGCTGCCGAACTTTCGACGCAGACGCTGACGGATACGTTAGGGGTGAAGGATGCGGAGTCGCTGTGCTCAAGCGGCTTTCCGATGCGAAACGCGACGGCGATACTATTCTGGCGGTCATTCGCGGTTCAGCCGTGAATCAGGATGGTCGGAGCAATGGCATTACCGCGCCCAATGGACTTGCCCAGCAGGAAGTGATAAAAGCTGCGTTGCAAAATGCAAAGTTGAAGCCGGAGAAAATGGGGTACATTGAAGCGCACGGCACCGGCACCATTCTCGGCGATCCCATTGAAGTACAGGCCCTGGCCGCGATCATGAAAGATCGGCCCAAAAATAACCCACTCACCATTGGTTCTGTGAAAACTAACATCGGCCATTTGGAATCGGCCGCCGGCATTGCAGGATTGATTAAAGTGGTGCTGTCACTTCACTATGAAAAAATTCCACCGCACCTGCATTTCAAAAAAATTAATCCGCATATTCCATTCGAGGATATGCCTTTGGAAATTCCTGTGAAAGGCAAAGATTGGTCGCGCGGTTTGGATAAACGTTTTGCCGGACTCAGTTCATTCGGGTTCGGCGGCACAAATGCACACATCGTTCTCGAAGAAGCGCCGGAGCAGAAAAAGGCGGTTCCTGAAATTGAACGCCCCCTGCACATTCTGAATTTTGGCACGAAATCGGATGAATCGCAATCTGAACTGGTTGGGCATTATTTACAATATTTGAAAGAGCGAACCAATGAATCGCTGGCAGATATTTGTTTTTCTGCAAATACCGGCCGCACGCACTTTGAGAGCAGACTTTCGGTAACCGCTGAAAATGTGAAACAATTGCGCGAGCGGTTGGCTGCTTTCCAGGCAGGAGAACCTGTATTTGAAATTAATACCGGGTTCAGCTTTGACCGGGCACGATCGAAAATTGCATTTTTGTTCACAGGTCAGGGATCCCAATACCCGGGCATGGGGCAATCGCTCTACAATAGTCAGCCAAGCTTCAAAAAAGCTTTGGATACTTGCGATGAAATTTTGCGTCACTATCTCGACAAACCATTGTTGTCCGTTATTTTTCAGGATTCGGAACACGCCGAACTCATACATGAAACCGCTTACACGCAGCCGGCTCTGTTTGCCATTGAATACGCTTTGGCGCAGCTCTGGCTTTCCTGGGGCGTCAAGCCGAATTATCTGATCGGCCACAGTGTCGGAGAATATGTTGCCGCCTGCTTTGCTAACGTATTCAGTCTGGAACACGGGCTGAAACTGATCGCTGCCCGCGGGCGACTGATGAGTTCGCTGCCGCACGATGGCGCAATGGCATCGATTTTTACGGATGAAGCAACCGTTGCCTCTGAAGTGCGGAAGTACAGTGAAACTGTTTCCATTGCCGGGGTAAACGGTCCATCCAACATTGTCATTTCTGGGAAAAACGAAGATGTGCAGCAACTTGTGGCTCTGTTCCGCTCAAAAGACGTGGAAATCCGATCGTTAAAGGTGTCCCATGCGTTTCATTCCCCGTTAATGGAACCCATTCTGGATGAATTTGAACAGGTTGCTTCCGAGCTAAATTATTCGGCGCCGTCAATTCCAATTATTTCGAATCTCACCGGAAAAATGCTGGATGGAAAGAACATCCCGGATGCCCAATACTGGCGCAGCCACATTCGCGAAGCGGTTCAATTCAATGCCGGAATGCAGCTTCTGGCCGAAAAGGGATGCGAGGTTTTCATCGAACCTGGCCCGCACCCGGTCATGCTGGGAATGGGGCGTCGTTGTTTACCGGACGTGGATGGCCTCTGGGTGCCATCGCTGAAAAGGGAGCAGGATGATTGGCAGATGATGCTCAACAGTCTGGGCACGCTCTATGTGAACGGCGTTGAAGTGGATTGGCGGGGATTCGACAATGATTATAGCCGAAATCGCATCCCGGTTCCAACGTATCCTTTTCTCGGAGAGCGTTACTGGGTTGAGCTTCGCAGCGAAAAACCAAGAGCCCGGCTGATGGCAGATGCAGTCAGCGATATCATTGATGAAAAAACTGTTGATGAGTCAGCCGAGACGCAAGAAGCAAAAAAGGAAGAGACCGGCCCGAAACTGTCAAAAGAATCGGTGTTGAACGCGGACCCGAAAGACCGGCAGAAAATGTTGGAAACATATTTCAGAACAGAACTGGCCAAAGTGTTGGGACTCAGTCCCAACCGGGTCGATGTCAGGCAGCCGGTGAATAATCTCGGTCTGGATTCCATCATGGCCATTGAATTAAAAAACACAATTGAAAATATACTTGGTGTGGATTATCCCATTGCCAATTTGCTGGAAGGCCCGAATATCATACAAATTTGTGAGCAATTGGTGAAAACCATCACCGAACCGGCAACAGCATCTGTCAAAATTGAACCGGCTGAAGATAAAGTGCTGGAATATCCGCTCTCCCACGGACAGCGCGCTATGTGGTTTCAGCATCAAATGGCGCCGGATAGTATTTTCAACCTGCTCTATGCTGTTCGGATTCGGGATAAAATCAGTGTGTCTGCTTTGAAACAGTCTTTTCAGAAATTAATTGAACGTCATCCCACACTGCGCAGCACATTCCATTCGCAAAAAGGCGAGCCGATCCAGCGAATTCACGAAGATGCAGAAGTCTATTTTGTCCAGGAAGATGCGTCCGGGTGGAGCGATGAAGAACTGTATAAACGACTTGAGGAAGAAACGCACCGCCATTTCGATCTGGTGAATGGCCCGGTGTTCCGAATTTATCTATTTTCACGATCGGAAAGCGAGCATGTTCTTCTCCAGACCATCCATCACATTGTGGCGGATTTGTGGTCACAGGCGATCATCGCCAATGAAGTGAGCCTTCTGTACTCCGCTCTGCTGGTCGAAAAAGACGTCATCGATCTTCCGGCCATCGAAATTCAATACAGCGATTATGTCCGCTGGCATTCAGAAATGCTCGCAGACGAAGAAGGCGATCGCTTGTGGGATTACTGGAAGGAAAAATTATCCGGCGAATTGCCTGTGCTCAATTTGCCCACAGACCGAGCCCGGCCTGCCGTGCAAACGTTCAGTGGAAAGTCAAAGACCGTTTATCTCGGTCCTGACCTGACAAAAAAATTGAAAAAAATCAGCGAAGATACCGGCTCAACGCTTTACATGACGCTACTTGCCGCGTTCAAAGTGCTGCTGCACCGGTACACCGGCCAGGAAGACCTGGTCGTCGGCACGCCCACAACAGGACGCGCGCACAACGAGCTGGCGCCGATTGTGGGCTATTTTGTCAATCCATTGCCTCTGCGCTCCGATTTGAGCGGCAATCCGAAATTCTCAGATTTTCTGGCCCAGGTTCGCAAAACAGTGGTGGATGCCATTGATCATCAAAGTTATCCGCTGGGTCTTCTCGTTGAAAAATTGCAGCCGGAGCGAGACACCAGCCGTACGCCATTGTTCCAGGTGATGTTTGTATTCCAGCGAGCCCATTTGCTTTACGAGGAAGGATTATCTTCGTTTGCAGTTGGAAGTGAAAAGACGCAAATGAATCTTTCAGGACTGCCCATGGAAGCGGTTCACCTGGAGGAATGGCTGTCACCGTTCGATATGACGCTGATGATGGCCGAATCCAACAACAAACTTGGCGCCTCGCTGACGTACAACACTGATCTGTTCGATGAAAAAACAATCGATCGATTGCTGCAACATTTCCAGCGTCTGTTGAACAGTATTTCGGATGATCTCTCGGAGCAAATCGGGGACCTTGAATTGCTGGAAAAAGATGAATCCACACATTTAATTGAATCGTTGAATGCGACGAAAGCAGACTTCCCGGCGGACAAATGTGTGCATGAAATCATCGCGGGAATTGCACAAAGTCAGCCGGATGCCGAGGCAGTAGTATTCGAAAGTGAAAAACTGAGCTACGGCGAATTAAACGCTCGCGCCAATCAACTGGCCCATTATTTATCCAAAAAGGGCGTCGGCTCTGAAACCATTGTTGGAATCAGTGTGGAACGATCTCTGAATATGATTGTCGCCATGCTGGGGGTGCTCAAAGCCGGCGGCGCTTATTTGCCTATGGATCCGGAATATCCGGTGGACCGCTTGACGCTGATGCTGGAAGATTCCGGCGCGCCGGTACTGATCACTCAAAAGTCTTTTGAAGAGAAATATACGGAGAGCCACGCAGCCAAAATTTTCATCGATGCGGACTGGGCGTACATTGATGGTGAAAGCACGGAAGATACCATCAATACGGCTGCGCCTGAAAATCTGGCCTACGTGATTTACACGTCAGGCTCCACCGGCAAACCAAAGGGAACGCTGTTGCAGCACAGGGGACTCTGCAATTTTACCACGGCACACGTGAAAACACTTGGCATGAAGAAAAACGATCGAATGCTTCAGTTTGCCTCGTTCAGCTTCGACGCTTCAGTGTCAGAGATTTTTACTGCGCTGTTTGCCGGGGCTGCACTTCATCTGGCAAAACGGGAAACGCTTCTCGCCAGTCCAAAGCTCATTCAATTACTGAAAACCCAGAAAATTACGGCGGCGATCATCCCGCCGGCACTACTCTCCGTATTGCCGGCTGATGGATTGCCTGATTTGAAAATCATTATTTCCGCCGGTGAAAGCTGCGGGAGAGATATTGTGGCGAAATGGGCGCCGGGCCGCAGTTTTTACAATGGATACGGTCCCACCGAAGCAACAGTCGGGCCCACTATTTACAAAGTTGATCCGTTAGATTCGGACATGCAAACCGTGCCCATTGGCAGACCGCTCTCCAATGTCAACGTGTATTTGTTGGACAAGCACCTGAATCCGGTTCCCCACGGCATTCCGGGGGAGATTTACATTGGCGGTGTGTGTCTTGCGCGTGGTTATCATCAACGCCCGGACATGACTGCAACAAAGTTCATCCCGCATCCATTCAGCAGCAATGCCGGGGAACGACTTTACAAGACAGGTGACCTGGGCAAATATTTGCCGGATGGTAACATTGAATTTTTGGGGCGGGTTGATTTTCAGGTGAAGGTGCGCGGTTTCCGCATCGAGCTGGAAGAAATTGAGTCCGTACTGGCTGAGCATAATTCCATCGAAGATGTCGTGGTTCTTGCCAAAAAGGACAACGCCGGTGAAAACAGACTTGTGGCCTATGTGGTGCCGGATCATAAGCCCATGCCGGAAAAAAGTGAATTCCGTGAATTCCTGAAATCGAGAATGCCGGAATACATGGTGCCCACAGCATTCGTTACGATGAATGCCCTGCCGCTGACGCCCAACGGCAAAATTGACCGCAAAGCGCTGCCGGAACCCGAAGAATTTCGGGCAGGTTCAGAAGCCACGTATGTGAAACCCCGGACTGAAATTGAAGGAATGGTGGCGACCATCTGGCAGGATGTGCTGGGAATGGAAAAAGTCGGAATAAATGATAATTTCTTTGATCTGGGCGGTCATTCACTGACCATGGTCAAAGTACACAGCGAGTTATGCGAAAAACTGAATCGGGATATTTCAATTGTGGAAATGTTCAAATATCCCACCATTCGCACTTTGGCGCGATTTCTCAATGAAGAACAGGATAAAAAACCGGTTTTTGAAGAAAAAGAAAAACGCGCGCAAAGTCAGCGCGAAGCATTAAACATGCAACGACAAAGGATGATGAACAGGAGAAATAAATGAGCAACGAAGCTATTCCAGAAAACTATAGTGATTTCGATGTGGCAGTGGTTGGAATGTCCGGCCGTTTTCCCGGGGCTAAAAATATTGCCGAGTTCTGGCAGAATCTCAGGAACGGCGTTCATTCAATGAAATTTTTCACCGATGATGAATTGCGCGAGGCTGGCGAAAACCCTGCGCTGTTGAACGATCCGAATTATGTCAAGGCACGCGGCATTTTGAATGACGTTGACAAATTTGATGCACAGTTCTTTGGATTCTTTCCAAAAGAAGTGGAAATACTCGATCCCCAGCACCGGCTGTTTTTAGAGTGCGCATGGGAAGCTCTGGAAAATGCAAGCTGCGACTCGGACCGCTACAACGGAATGATCGGTGTTTTTGGCGGTGTGAGCATGAATTCTTACATCATGAGCTACATTGGTGCAAAGGGCGGCGCCATCAGTACGGCGGAAGGGTATCAACTGACCATTGGTAACGATAAAGATTTTCTCACGACAAAAACGTCGTACAAGTTGAATCTGAAAGGCCCCAGCATCGATGTGCAAACCGCCTGTTCAACATCCCTGACTGCGATTTACATGGCGTACCAGAGTCTGCTGAGTTACCAGTGCGATATGGCGCTGGCCGGCGGCACGTCCATCAGCATTCCCCAGGAGCGAGGCTATTATTATCAGGAGGGTATGATTCTCTCATCCGATGGATACTGTCGCGCATTCGATGACAAAGCGACCGGCACGGTGAGCGGCAATGGCGTCGGCATTGTGGTACTCAAGCGATTGGCCGATGCCATTGCGGACGGTGATTTCATTTACGCGGTCATCAAGGGCGCGGCGTGCAATAACGACGGTTCCATGCGGGTGGGATTCACCGCGCCAGGCGTGGAAGGTCAGGCAGATGTCATTGCCACGGCTCAGGCCATGGCCAATGTCGACCCGGAAACGATCAGTTATATCGAAACGCACGGCACCGGCACAACACTGGGAGATCCCATCGAAATTGCAGCCCTTACCCAGGTTTTTCGCGAAAAGACAGAGAAGAGCGGCTTTTGCGCGATTGGTTCCGTGAAAACAAATGTCGGTCATCTCGATGCAGCCGCAGGCGTTACCGGATTCATCAAGGCTGTATTGGCTCTGCATCACGAGGCGATTCCGCCGAGTCTCCATTACGAAAAACCGAATCAGAAAATCGATTTTGCCAATAGTCCGTTTTTTGTCAATTCTAAACTCACGCCGTGGAAGATTGGGGAGAAGCCCCGCCGGGCCGGCGTCAGTTCGTTTGGCATTGGCGGCACCAATGTGCACGTCATTCTGGAACAGGCTCCGTCTGTTTCCCTCTTCGGAAAATCAAGAAAATACCAGATGCTCACTCTCTCAGCCAAAACTGAATCCGCGCTGGATACTGCCACTCAAAACCTGGCCGTTTTTTTCAAAGAAAATCCTGATGCAAACCTGGCGAACGTGGCGTACACCCTTCATCTCGGTAGAAAGGGATTCAATTATCGGCGCGCTGTGCTGGTATCTTCAGTAGAGGATGCGCAAATAACGCTGGAAAAAATTGATCCGGAGCGAGTGATGTCCGGTACAATCCCGGCAGATTCCGCCGAACAACCGGTGGTTTTTATGTTCAGCGGCCAGGGTTCGCAATACGCAAATATGGGCAATGAGCTTTATGAAACCGAGCCGACCTTCCGCGAGCAGGTCGATTATTGCTGTGATTTTCTGGAACCGCACCTGGGCATGGACTTGCGCGAACTGCTTTTCCCGGAAAAAGAAGCCGAAAAAGCTCAACAAAAACTGAATGAGACACATATCACCCAGCCGGCGCTTTTCGTCATTGAATATGCTATGGCAAAATTATGGCAGGAATGGAGCGTGAAACCTCAGGCCATGATTGGCCACAGCATTGGTGAATACGTTGCGGCGTGCCTTGCCGGCGTGTTTTCGCTGGACGATGCGCTTCTGCTGGTCGCCAAACGCGGTGAATTGATGCATTCCATGCCGGCCGGCGCCATGCTCAGTATTCCGCTGGATGAAGAAAAAATTCAGCCCTATTTAAATGAAAATCTTGCCGTGGCGGCCATCAATGCGCAGTCACTTTGCGTGGTATCCGGGCCGTTCGACGCCATCGGTGAATTGGAAAAACAGCTTGCCGGAGATGGCATTGAATGCCGTAAGCTGCACACGTCTCATGCGTTCCATTCAAAAATGATGGACCCGATTTTGGAGCCGTTCAAACAGACTGTCGAGCGCATAAAATTGAATCCACCGCAGATGCCGTATATTTCCAATGTCACCGGCACCTGGATTACTGTTGAAGAAGCAGTTAGTCCTGACTACTGGGCAAAACATCTGCGTCATGCGGTGCGTTTCGCTGACGGCATTGCTGAATTGCTGGAAGACCCGGATCGAATTTTCCTTGAAGTGGGACCTGGCAATACGCTGGCCACACTGGCCCGGCGCGTGCCCTCGAAAACTCCGGGAAGAATCATGCTGGCATCCATGCGGCACCCAAAGGAGCAGGAATCGGATGTGAAATTTGCGTTGAACACGTTGAGTCGTCTCTGGCTGACTGGAGCAAAAATTGACTGGGAAGGATTTTATACGCACGAGAAACGAAACAGGGTGCCTCTGCCCACATATCCGTTTGAGCGGCAAAGTTATTGGCTTGAAGCCGGAGCAAGCTCACATTTGGTCGCTGCTCCCAAAGCAGAGTTGACGAAAAAAAATGATCTCAGCCAGTGGTTCTATGTGCCATCATGGAGCCGGGCGAATTTACCATTCATTTCTTCATGGGATAATGGCGAGGTTGAGAAAAGCCGTTGGTTGATTTTTGTCGATAATAGTGACATGAACTCGCAGATAGTCCACAGCCTGATTGAGGCCGGACATAAGGTGGATACGGTGCTGGCCGGGAGGGAATTCAATACACTCGATGAGCGTGGATTTACTCTCAATCCTGCGTCTGCGGAGGACTATGAGAAACTCTTCGAGGCATTGATAGATGAAAATAGAATGCCGTCCAAAATTGTCCATCTGTGGAATGCGAACCTGACCGACTGCTCTGGTGCGGAAACTCATTCATTTGAGAAATTACAATTTATCGGATTTTACAGCCTGATTTTCATTGCTCAGACGCTTGGCAAAAAAGGTGTGTCCAATCCGCTCGAAATAAATGTCGTGACTTCGCATGTACAGGATGTGACCGGGCTTGAAGCGCTCTGTCCGGAAAAGTCAACAATACTCGGCGCATGCAAGGTCATTCCCCAGGAATATCGCAATATCACTTGCCGCAGCATCGATATTAGCAATTGCCTGACTGAAACAACGCTCGCGAGAAAATTGCTGGCAGAATTTCAATCCCCGGTAAATGAATTGACCGTTGCTTTCCGCGGCAATCATCGCTGGGTTCAGACGTATGGACAAAGCGTTTTGCCTGAAAATGAGAAGAACCGCGTGAACCTTCGAGAAAAGGGAGTTTACCTCATCACCGGCGGATTGGGACGTATCGGGATGGTGTTTGCCGAATATCTGGCAAAGACGGTTAAGGCCAAACTGGTGCTGGTGGATCGCATCGAGCTGCCTGCAAAAGAGGATTGGGAGGCTTATCAAATAAACGGTGAAAAAGATGAATCCATCCGACAGTATATTGAACGGCTGAGAGCGCTGGAAAAATTGGGAGCTGAAGTGCTCGTGTTAAAAGCCGAAATATCAGATGAAAAACAGATGCAATCAGTTATAGATAAAGCCGAGGAAGCTTTTGGCGCTTTGCACGGCGTCATCCACGCTGCAGGTATCGTCGGTGAAAAATCAATGAAAGCCATTCAGGAGCTCACTGTTGACGATTGCGCCGCTCAGTTTCAGGCCAAGGTGCATGGATTGCTGGCGCTAAATGCTGCGCTTCAGAATTGCAAACCTGATTTCTGTATTCTGCAATCCTCGTTAGCCACGGTGTTGGGTGGACTGGGAATGATAGCCTACACGGCAGCAAATTCCTACATGGATTCATTTGCGGCTCAGCGCTATCGCGATGAAAACAGTCCCTGGATCAGCGTAAATTGGGATGGCTGGGATCTGGGTGATTTGAATGTGGAGGAGAACGCTCTCGGTTCATCCATGATCGAATTTACCATTCAGCCTGAAGAAGGCATTGCGGCGCTGGAGCGAATATTGTCTGCGGAAAAAAATCCGCAGATTGTGGTATCCACCGCTGATTTAAATGCGCGAATAGACCAGTGGGTGAAACTTCAGGCACAGAGCGAGGAAGAAGTCACGGACCAGGCATCAGCCGGAAAACTGCATCCGAGGCCGAATTTGCCCAATCCGTACGTTGCTGCGCGCAACGATCTCGAAATCGAAATTGCGGGAATGTGGCAGGAATTATTGGGTATCGAACAAATAGGAATTTACGATAATTTCTTTGAATTGGGCGGTCATTCGCTTTTAGCGACCCAGCTTGTGTCCAGGATGAGAGAGAGTTTCAAAGTGGAATTGCCCCTGCGAGATCTATTTGAATCACCTACCATTGCAACATTGTCTGAGAGCATTGCGAAATCACGCAAAGACAAAGAAGAAAGCGCACAGGATGTCGCCGATCTCCTGAAAATGGTTGAACAGCTTTCAGATGAAGAAGCCAAAGAATTGCTTGAGAAGAAAAAATCTTAACAGGAAATCAATTATTTTAGAAAAGGAATTCAGCGTACTCAGGGGGATTTTATCAGATCAACGCACCTTAGTTATCCATCAATGCAGATCAGTTTTAATCAATCAGAACTACGACAGGAAATATCTTTTTTTCAAACATATTCGAAGGATGTTTTGCGCAAAGCGGTCAGTTGTCAGCGGACAGCATATAAAAAAATGAAGTTCCTGAATCGATAATCAAATATCGAACATCAAAAAAACGAACTGCATCGAACATCAATATCGAACATCAATAAAGGAAACAGCATGAGTGATATTCTCGAACAAATGAAAAATCTTTCCCCGGAGAAACGGGAACTTCTTGAAATGCTTCTCAAGGAAAAAGGTGTGGATTTGGCTCAGTCGGAGATTGTACCGTTGAGTCGCGACGCCAGTGAATTTGCACTGTCCTATGGGCAGCAGCGTCTGTGGTTTCTCGATCAGTTGGAGCCTGGCTCTCCGCTGTACAACAATCCTGCCGCCGTATACCTGAATGGCCCTCTGAATGTGGAGGCGCTTGAAAAAGCGTTCAGTGAAATGGTTCAGCGACATGAAGTGCTTCGAACAGTTTTTGCCACCCGGGATGACCAGCCGGTGCAGGTCATTTTAGATGAAATGCCCTTGGATTTGGAGAACATTGACCTGAGAGACCTGGCCGAAAGCGAAAGGGAAGCTGAAGCATTTCGAATAGCCAGGGACCAGGCGCAGCAGCCATTTGATCTCAGCACCGGGCCGCTGTTCCGCGTGGGACTCGTTCGCATGGCCCAGGAAAAACATCTCGTGCTATTAACTATGCATCACGTGGTGTCCGATGCCTGGTCACTGACCATTTTCATCCGGGAAATCGCCTTGTTGTACGAGGCATTCAGTGAAGGCAAAGAATCGTCGCTGTCTCCTTTGAAAATACAATATGCAGATTACGCATCCTGGCAGCACAAATGGCTTCAGGGCAAGGTATTTGAAGACCATTTGAAATATTGGGAAGAAAAACTCGGTGATTCACCGCCGGTTCTCAATTTGCCGACCGATTTTCCGAGACCGGCGTATCAGACATTCAATGGCAAAAAATATCTGTTCACGCTGCCAAAATCGCTGTCAGAACCTCTTGAAAAATTATCCAAGCATGTGGACGCCACCCTGTTCATGGCGCTCATGGCAGGACTCAAAGTGCTGCTATATCGCTATACAAATCAGGAGGATATCGCTGTTGGAACGCCCATCGCCAACCGCAATCGCATGGAAACTGAGAGCATTATCGGCTTTTTCATCAATACGCTGGTCATGCGTACGGATCTTTCAGGAAATCCCACCGTGCGTGAAATGCTTCAGCGAATGAAAGAAGTAGCGCTGGGCGCTTATGCGCATCAGGATATGCCGTACGAATTGCTGGTCGAAAAGCTACAGCCGGAACGGGATATGAGTCGCTCCCCGTTCTTTCAGGTGATGTTTAATTTAATGAACGCGCCGGCGCTTGTGTTGAAGCTTCCCAATATCACGTTTGAACCGGCGCAAATCGACAGCGAAACAGCGAAATTCGACCTCACATTTGATATGATTGAGGACGAGAATGGCATGACAGGCGCTATCATTTACAACACCGATCTCTTCGCCGAAGAGACAATACAACGAATGGCCGGGCATTATCTCAATATTCTGGAACAAATGATTCAGCATCCGGACAAGCCTATTCTTTCGTTGTCCATAATGACCTCGACTGAAGAAAAGCAATTGCTGGAACAGTGGAATAAACCTACCATCCGGTTTGAAAAATTGCAGGATGAGTTGCTTCCCCAGATGTTCGAAACTCAGGTTGAAAAAACACCGGATGCCGTGGCCGTTGTCTTTGAAAATGAAAAGCTCACATACCAGGCTTTGAACCAGCGGGCCAATCAATTGGCCTATCATCTTAAAAATGCAGGCGTGAAACCGGAAGCGCTTGCCGGAGTCTATCTCGAACGCCCGGTGGATGTGATTGTATCGCTCCTGGCGATTTTTAAGGCAGGCGGCGTTTATCTGCCCCTGGACCCAACATATCCCAAAGACCGATTGAATTACATGATCGAGGATTCGCAAGTGCCGGTCATCATCACTCAGCAGGAATTGATTGATGTGCTTTCTCAGAACAGCGCAAAATTCATAAATCTGGATGAGGACTTTGAGACAATTGCCGGCCAGCGGATCGAAAATCCACCGAGTCTCACTGACGGTGAAAACGCGGCGTACATGATTTACACTTCCGGCTCCACCGGAAAGCCCAAGGGAGTGCAAATATCGTACAGCGCCATTGCCAATCATTGTTTGAATATGAAATCATTTTTCGATCTGTCATCCAGCGACCATGTGCTGCAATTTGCATCATTCAATTTCGATGCGTCCCTGGAGCAGATATTACCAACGTTGATCGCCGGCGCTCAACTGGTGCTGCGCGGAGTGGATGTGTGGAGCCCGGACGAATTTCGAAAGCGGATCAAAGATTATGGTCTCACTGTTATTAATCCACCCACCGCATATTGGCGGCAACTGGTTCAGGAATGGACTGAAGCTGCGGATGATGCGTTGACCAGTCAACTGAAACTTGTAATCGTAGGGGGAGATCTGATGTCAGCGGAAAACGTAAAAAAGTGGCACGAAGCATCCATGGATTCTGTGAGCCTGCTCAATGCTTACGGTCCCACAGAAGCGACCATTACATCAACGATTTTCAATGTGCCGGCAACCGGCGAAGCGGAAAAATATTCCCACGGCGTGCCGATCGGCAGACCGACTGCTTTGCGGACGGTGTATATTTTGGACAATAATTTCAATCCGGTGCCCATTGGTGTGCCGGGTGAATTATACATTGGTGGTCCCTGTCTTGCACGTGGCTACTTCAATCGGCCTGATCTCACCGCTGATCGGTTCATCCCGGATCCGAATTCAAAAGACGCCGGCGCGCGGCTCTATAAAACCGGGGATCTGGTACGATTTCTCCCTGATGGCAATATCGATTTTTTAGGGCGCGTGGATAACCAGGTAAAAGTTCGCGGCTTCAGAATTGAACTGGGTGAAATTGAATCGGTGCTGAGCCAGGATTCCGCAGTGGATGAGGTGGTGGTGACCGCGCCGGAAGAAAAACTTGGCGGGAAACAGCTTGCCGCGTACCTGACACTGAAAAAAAGGGCTGACGAGGAGGAAAAAAACAGCGCATATTTCCGGAATTTTTTGAGGGAAAAACTGCCGGAGTATATGATTCCAAGTATTTTCATGATATTGGATGAAATGCCGCGCACACCTATCGGAAAAATTAACCGAAAAGCGCTGCCGGCGCCGGATATGGACAGGGCAGCAATGGAAAATAGCTATGTCGCGCCGCGCAATTCAGTGGAAGAAATGATCGCCGAACTCTGGGCAGAAGCCCTTCAAGTGAAGCGGGTTGGCATCCGCGATAATTTTTTCGATCTGGGCGGTCATTCATTGATGGCCACACAAATTATTTCGCGGCTGAGACAGGAATTCCAGGTCGATTTCCCGCTGAGGCGATTGTTTGAAACGCCAACCATCGAAAGTCTCGCGCTGGCCATTGCAGAATGCCAGGCTGAACAGGCCGAAGAGGGCGACGTCGACGATATGCTTGCGGAAATCGAAGGTCTGTCCGATGAAGAAGTTGAGCAGTTATTAAAAGAAGACGCATGATTGGAGATTGGTATATTGGTGAGTGGTAATTGGTGAATTTGGTAGATTGGTGAATTGTAAACTTATCACTGGATGAAAAATAATAACTAAAATTCACCAATCACCAGAACTAACTCACCAGTCACCAGTAACATGGCGTCAATTATAATTTTCAATAACAATAAATTGGATTAAATTTGCATTAAAATCTTTTTGACAATACAAACGACAGGTATCCAGATATGACAGATTCAACGAAACGCATCGCCAAGCTTTCTCCTGAAAAACGCGCACTGTTGATGATGCGTTTGAAGAAAAAAATGAGCGCACGTCCGAATAAGCAGATCATTACCAAACGGACCGATACGACAAAATTTCCCATGTCTTACGCCCAGGAGCGAATGTGGTTCCTCCATCAGTGGGAGCCTGAAAGCCCGCTCTACAACATTCCTGCGGCGCTGAGACTGTCCGGAAAAGTCGATCTGGAGATTCTGAAAAAATCCCTGCGTGAAATCATGCAGCGACACGAAGTTTTACGTGGCACGTTTAACGAGAAAGACAACCAACCGATTCAGGACATTGTCGCTGAAGAGGATTTGCCATTTTCGTTCATCGACCTCCGCGACGAATCCGAGGAAAATCGTGAACCGGAAGCCTTGACAATCATTACCCGTGAATCCCGAAAACCATTTGATCTGACCACAGGGCCGCTCTTCCGCGCCTGTCTCATTCAAATTTCCGATGAGCAGTACTTTTTCGCTCTGACCATGCATCACATTGCTTCGGACGGCTGGTCTATCGGCGTGCTGATTCGGGAATTTATCGCACTGTACCAGGCATTCCTGAAACGCGAGGCCTCACCGCTCCCGAATATTACTATTCAATACGCCGACTTTGCCGAGTGGCAAAAGAAGTGGCTGCAGGGCGAGGTGCTGGAAAATCAATTGGAATACTGGAAAAAACAGTTGGGTGACAATCCGCCTGTTCTGCAAATGCCGGCAGATAGAAGTCGTCCCCTGTTTCCAAGCTTTGATGGCGCATACGAGACATTCATGCTGCATCCGGAAATAGCTGATTCGCTCAAAAAATTAAGCCAGGATAACGACAGCACGTTGTTCATGACATTGTTGGCTGCATTCAAAGTATTGCTTTACCGGTATTCCGGGCAGGATGATATTTCAGTGGGCACGCCGGTAGCCAATCGGAATCGCTCTGAAATTGAAGGACTCATCGGATTCTTTGTCAATACCCTGGTCATTCGATCCGATTTTTCCGGTGAACCCACATTTCGAGAATTTCTGGGCCAGGTGCGCGAAACTGCCATGCAAGCCTACAGCAATCAGGATGTACCATTTGAAATGTTGGTCGATGCAGTCCAACCGGATCGGGATTTAAGCCATACGCCATTGTTTCAGGTGATGTTCGCATTGCAGGATAATCCCATTGAATCCATAAAGTTGCCGAATTTCCAGCTCGAAGGACTGGAAACAGAAAGCGGCACCGCAAAATTCGACATTACTCTGTTTATGGAGGACCGCGCCGATGGCATAAAAGGCGCGTTTGAATACAGCACGGACCTGTTCGATACCCGGACGATTCAAAACATGGCCGGGCATTTTCAAACATTGCTGAAATCCATTGTGGCCAACCCTGATGAACGAATTTCGGCGCTTACTCTCATGACAGCCATCGAGCGAATGAAAGTGGTCAATCACTGGAACAAAACTGCAACCGATTATCCATCGGAAAAAAGCATTCAACTGCTTTTTGAGGAACAGGTGGAAAAATCGCCGGACGCCATTGCCCTGAATTTCTATGGAACCACGGTCTCATACCGGGAATTGGATGAACGATCCAACAAACTGGCGCATTTTTTGAAGGCCCGGCACGTCGGCCCCCGGGTGTTTGTCGCGATGATTATGGAACGATCCATCGATTTGATTGTGGCGACGCTGGGCATTTTGAAAGCCGGCGGTGTGTACGTGCCGCTGGATATCGCCTATCCCAAAGACAGGATGGCGTTCATGCTGGAAGATGTTCAGGCTCCGATTTTACTGACTCAAAAGAAATTGTCATCGATTATTCCGGAAACGAATTCGGAGATCCTTTATATCGATGAAAATTGGGATGACGTTGAACAATACAGCAGCGAGGGAGTTGCCTGCACCACCGATGGAAGCAGCCTGGCTTATATTATTTACACCTCCGGCTCCACAGGCAAGCCCAAGGGTGTGGCTGTGCCGCATCGGGCGATTTCGCGGCTTGTGCTGAATACAAATTACGTGAATATCACACCGGAAGATAAAATTGCCCAGGCTGCCAACGCGTCATTCGACGCGGCTACGTACGAAATCTGGGGTTCGCTGCTCAACGGCGCGACCCTGATTGGCATGTCCAAAGATTTGGTGCTCAGCTCGCATCAGTTCGTCGAATATCTCCGCGGGCAGAAGATTAGCATCATGTTTTTGACTACGGCGCTGTTCAACCAGGTTGTAAATGAAATACCTGATGCATTTAAAACGCTGAAAAATCTTTCGTTCGGTGGCGAGGCAGCCGATTCCAATTCAGTGAGGCGCGTCGTTCAAAACGGTTCGCCGAAAAACCTGCTCAACGTGTACGGCCCAACGGAAAATACCACGTTCAGCACCTGGTTCCCGGTGAAAGATGTGCCTGAAAATGCAGTGACCATTCCCATCGGGAAAAGCATTGCCAATTCCACAAGCTATGTGCTGGACAAAAATTTCAATCCGGTGCCTGTGGGCGTACCCGGGGAATTGTACTGCGGCGGCGATGGACTGGCAGAGCAGTACTACAATCGACCGGCGCTCACCGCAGAAAAGTTCATTCCGGATCCATTCAGCAAAAAAGGCGGCGGGCGGCTATACCGCACCGGCGATCTGGTTCGGCTGTTGCCGGATGGCAGTATCGAATTCATTGGAAGAATCGATCACCAGGTGAAGATACGCGGCTTCCGCATCGAGATCGGCGAAATTGAATCGGAGCTCAAAAACCATCCTGAATTAAAAGAAGTGATCATTCTTGCACGCGAAGATAAACCGGGTGACCGGCGACTGGTGGCCTACATCGTCCCGCATGATGACAAGGCGCCGACCATCGGTGAATTGCGCACGTACCTGTTAGAGAAATTGCCGGATTATATGGTGCCGTCCTTTTTCGTGTTCATGGACGCGCTGCCCATCAATCCCAATGGCAAAGTGGACAGAAAAGCCCTGCCAGTCCCTGATTTGGATCGGCCGGACCTGGACAAGGAATTTGTCGCTCCAAGAAACAAGCTGGAGCGAACACTGGCAAAAATGTGGCAGGAAATATTGGGCATTGAAAGAATCGGTATATACGATAATTTTTTCGAACTGGGCGGGAACTCGCTGCAAGCGGCTGTGTTTGTCAATCGAATTAAAAAGGATTTTGGCGAGGACGCGCACGTTCGCTCCATCTTCCTGGCGCCGACTATTGCCAAATTTTCAATGTATATTCAGGAGTATTATTCTGATGTCATTGAAAAGTTTTTTGGAGAATTGGAAGTTCAGAAAGAAGAAACATTAATATTGGGTGAATCCCTGAAGCCAATTGAAAAAATCGATGAATTAAAAATTCAGCGCATTAAAGAAATTATGACGTCGCTGCAGCCATTCGATGAAAAACCGGAGTCCCTGAAGAAGAATCCGAAGGCTGTGTTTGTCCTGTCGCCACCGCGTTCCGGTTCAACCCTGTTCCGTGTGATGCTGGCCGGCAATCCAGAACTGTTCGCGCCGCCTGAGCTGGACATTCTCTCGTTCAACACGCTTGCAGAAAGACGCGAGGCGTTTGCCGCTGATTTCAGTATCTGGCTGGAAGCGACGTGGCGAGCCATCATGGAAATTAAAGACTGCGAGCTGGAAACGGCCAAAGAAATTATGGCCGATTGCGAGCGACGGGATTTGTCGTCCAAAGAATTTTATGGGCAACTACAGGAATGGATCGGCGATAAATTGTTGGTGGATAAAACGCCGTCCTATCCGCTGGATATGGAAATTCTGAAACGGGCCGAGGCGAATTTCGACGAACCCTATTACATTCATCTGACGCGGCATCCCTATGCCACGATTTATTCATTCCTGGAAGCCAAACTGGATAAAAACTTTTTCCGTTACGAGCATCCCTTCACACGGCAGGAATTGGCAGAAATGATCTGGCTCATTTGTCATCAAAATATTCTGGATTTTCTGCAGGACATTCCAAAAGAACGACAGATCCGGATCAATTTTGAATCGCTCGTCACTTACCCGGAGCCCATCATTCGCGCGGTGTGCGAATTTCTGAATATCGAATTTCATCAGGATATGCTCAAGCCTTATGAAGGTAAAAAAATGACCGACGGCGTGACCGCAGATTCGCAGATGGTCGGCGATTTTAAATTCTACCTGCATAAAAAAATCGACAACCGTGCGGCCAATCGCTGGAAAGATGTGCACAAACATAATTTCCTCAGCGATATTGCCTGGGAAATTGCAGAACAACTGGACTATGAAAAAACTTCGGATTTAGATGATCGAAAAGAGCCTGAAGGACAAAAACCAAAATCCATGCCGGCCATTAAACCAGTATCTCGGGATGGGGAATTGCCACTTTCTTATCAGCAGCAGCGATTGTGGTTTCTCGACCAGATGGAGCCCGGCAGCGCTTCGTACAATATTCCTGTTTCCATACGGATTGAGGGAAAATTTGATGTTCACGCGGCTGAAAAGAGTTTGAACGAAATTATTCGACGGCACGAAGTGCTTCGCACTCATTTTATCAATGTTGATGGACGCGCTGGTTTGCGTATAGTCAATGAAATTCACATTCCAGTTGAAACTGTTGATATTACAGGTCTACCTCAAGAAGAAAAAGAAAGCGAAGCTCGTCGATTGGCTATTGCTGAGGCGAAAAAACCATTCTCTCTGGAAAATGATCCGCTTATCCGATGGTTGGTAATTAAGCTAAGTGATGAATGCTATGTTATGGCGCTGACTTTGCACCACATTATTGCTGATGGCTGGTCGACTGGAATTATCATCCAGGAATTTGCTGCACTGTACCAGGCGATTTCAACTAATACTGTGCCAATACTTGCTGATCTTGAAGTTCAATACGCAGATTATGCCAATTGGCAGCGACAATGGCTGCAGGGGGATGTACTGGATGCACAACTTAACTTCTGGCGGAACATGCTCCACGATGCGCCGCCCATGCTGGAATTACCCACGGACCATCCAAGGCCGGCAGAAGTAACCTACAATGGCGCCAGTGAACTGTTCGCAATACCGGAAGGTGTCACTTATGCAGTTAAATCGTTTTGCAAGAAAGAAAATACGACTGAATTTATGACGCTGATGGCAACATTTAAGGCACTTTTGTCCCGCTATTCTGGCCAGAGAGATGTAAGCGTGGGTACGCCTATTGCCAATCGCGGCATCTCAGAAATTGAAAGCCTTATCGGATTCTTTGTAAATACGCTGGTGATCCGATCGAAACTGGACGACAATCCAACTTTCCGTGAATTGGTGCACCAGGTGCGCGAGGTTTCGTTGGGAGCTTATTCACACCAGGAATTGCCTTTTGAAATGCTGGTGGATGAACTACAGCCGCAACGGGACATGAGCCATACCCCGTTGTTTCAAGTGATGTTCGCATTCCAGAATATGCCTGTTCAGCATTTGGAACTGCCGGATTGTGTAATTTCGCCGTTTAATGTTGGCAGTGTCACATCCAAATTCGAACTGACCCTTTCCATCCGGGAATTTCAGGGCGAATTCAGGGGAACGCTGGAATACAACACCGATATTTATGAGCCAGCCACCATTAAGCGGATGATTCAGCATTACAAGGAGTTATTGGAACATGCTATGGCGAACCCGGAGGGAAAAGTCACGCATCTGCCCCTTATGCCGGATTGGGAAAAACAACGGCTGATTCACGAATGGAACGCCACGGAAAATTCGTACCCGCGCGATTCTGTCATACAGCAGCTTTTTGAGCAGCAGGTGGAAAAGAATTTTAACGGAATTGCAGTGAGCTATGGTGACACAAAATTGACCTACGCAGAATTGAACCGCCGCGCGAACCAATTGGCGCATTACCTGCGAAAGCAGGGCGTAGGCCCGGATGTGCTTGTGGGCGTGTGCATCGAGCGTTCGGTGGAATTGATCGTCGGTATTGTGGGGATTCTCAAAGCCGGGGGCGCGTATGTGGCGCTCGATCCCAGCTATCCAAAAGACAGGCTCGTTTACATTCTGGAAGACACGAATGTGCCTGTTATGCTAACGCTCGAACGCATGATTATGGAGCCGCTCAGCGACGTGGTGGAGGAGCTGCGGCTGGATGCGGACTGGGAAAAAATTGAAAAAGAAAGCGAGGAAAATCCGCCAAACGAGACGCTCCCGGAAAATCTGGCCTATTTAATTTATACCTCTGGTTCCACCGGCAAACCCAAAGGCGTGATGATGCAGCACCGTTCGGCCATCAATTTATGGGCCGGGCTGAACCAGACCATTTACGACAACCACCCGTCGAAGCAGATGAAAGTGAGTCTCAATGCACCGCTGCTGTTCGATGCGTCGGTGCAGCAGCTTGTCATGCTCATGAGCGGGCACACGCTGGAAATTATTCCGCAGGAAGCCCGGCAGGATGGCATCGCCTTGCTGGACTTTATCCGGAAATCAAAAATGGACGTGCTGGACTGCGTGCCATCGCAGTTGAAGCTGCTGATCGTGGCCGGGCTGTTCGAAGATGGCGACTGGGTGCCCCCGGTGCTATTGCCGGGAGGCGAGGCCATCGATGAGATCACGTGGAAGACATTGCGCGAATCGAAACTCACCGACACCTACAACATGTACGGTCCCACAGAATGCGCCGTGGACTCGACGATTTGCCGCGTCAAAACAGCGGATGATCGCCCGGTCATCGGTCGTCCCATCAACAATGCGCAGCTCTATGTGCTGGATGAAAATTTCAATCCAACGCCTATCGGGGTGCATGGCGAGCTGTTCATTGGTGGCGACGGTCTGGCGCGCGGTTACCTGAACCGGGCGGATTTGACTGCGGAAAAGTTCATCCCTGATCCGTTCAGCAACCAACCCGGCGCAAGGCTTTACCGAACCGGCGATCTGGTCAGGTATCTGGCCGATGGCAATGTAGAATTCATCCGGCGAATCGACCATCAGGTAAAAGTGCGCGGATTCCGCATCGAGCTGGGCGAAATCGAAGCCAACCTGGATCAGCATCCGGCGCTGAAAGAATCTGTGGTCATTGTCCGCGAGGATGAACCGGGCAACAAGCGACTGGTGGCGTACATCATTCCCAAGAACGAGGAAGCGCCCAACATCAGTGAATTGCGCGCGCATTTGAAAGACAAATTGCCGGAATACATGGTGCCGGCGGCGTTCGTGTACCTCGAAAAAATGCCGTTGACGCCCAACGGGAAAATCGACCGCAAGGCGTTGCCTGAACCTGATTTTCAGCGACCGGAGCTGGAAGGTGAATTTGTTGCGGCACGGAATGAAGCGGAAGAAAAACTGGTTGCTGTCTGGCAGGAAGTGCTGGGCATCGACAAAATTGGCGTGAATGACAACTTCTTTGAGTTGGGCGGCGATTCCATTCTCACCATTCAGGTTATCGCAAAAGCGAAACAGGCGGGATTGCAACTCACACCCAAGCAGCTTTTTCAGCATCCGACTGTGGCCGGCCTGGCGGAAGTCGCCGGCACAGCAGTCGCCATTCAGGCGGAGCAGGGCGTCGTCACCGGCGAAATTCCGCTGACGCCCATTCAACACAGTTTCTTTGAACAGAATTTCCCGGAGCCGAATCACTGGAATCAATCCATTTTACTGGAAATGCGGGAATCGCTGGATGTTTCCCGGCTCAAACAGGCGATTAAGTTATTGATGTCGCATCATGATGTGTTACGGCTGCGATTTTACCAATCCGATGACGGCTGGCAGCAAGTCAATGAAGATGATTCGCAGGAGTTGCCCTTCCTGCAAATTGATTTGTCCAAACTCCAGGCAGAGGAACAGGCTGAGACCATCGAAAAATTTTCATCGAAATTGCAGGGCAGCTTGAATATCACCGAAGGTCCTATCGCCAAATTTGCATTTTTCAACCTGGGAGAAGACAATCCCGGCCGATTACTGATCGCTGTCAACCACCTGGCCATCGATGGCATTTCATGGCGAATTTTGCTGGAAGACCTGTACAACGCGTACACGCAATTGGGACAAAAACAGGATGTTCAGTTGCCGCCGAAAACCACTTCGTTCAAACAGTGGAGCGAGCGGCTTTCCGCCTATGCGAATTCGGATGAATTGAAGAACGAATTAGATTACTGGCAGAACATCCAGAATCAATCGCCAGCGCCGATTCCCGTGGATTCAAAAAATGGAAGCAACCTGGAGAAGGATTCGGAGACCATCAAAGTCTCACTCACGGAAGATGAGACCAAAGCACTGCTGCAAGATGTGCCTTCGGTGTATGGCACAGAAATCAATGATGTGCTGCTCACTGCAGTGGCCATGAGCTTCACGCATTGGACTGAATCACCTACGCTGCGTGTCGATCTCGAAGGCCACGGCCGCGAAGACCTGTTCGACGATGTGGACATTTCCCGGACCGTGGGCTGGTTTACCAGTCTGTTTCCGGTGGTGCTGAAACTTGAAAATGAAGACAAAACTGGCGAAGCGATCAAGTCGGTTAAAGAACAACTGCATCGAATTCCAAACAAGGGCATCGGCTTTGGGCTGCTTCGATACCTCAGTGAGGACGAAAAAATCAGGGCGTCTTTGAGCGCCGGCGATTCAGCGGATGTGAGCTTCAATTATTTGGGTCAGTTCGACCAGGTCGTGGACGAGACCATGCCATTCGGTCCGGCAAAGGAATCGGCCGGGTTGGAGCGAAGCCTCGTCAATCCGCGAAGCCATTCCATTTCCATCAATGGCAGCATTCTCGGCGGAAAATTGCAAATCACCTGGATGTTCAGCCGGGACATGTACAAAAACGAAACCATCCAGCGAGTGGCCGATGACTTCATTCAACAATTGCGCGATATCATCACCCATTGTCAGTCACCGGACGCCGGTGGATATACTCCCTCAGATTTTGCCGATGTGGAATTGAAGCAGGATGAATTGGACGAATTAATGGCAGAGATCGATCAATCTTAATTCAAAAAGGGACTACTGTATGAGCAGTTTAGAAGGAAGAATAGCCAAACTTTCTCCTGAAAAGCGCGCACTTTTCACTCTCAAATTGAAAAAAAAGAGTATAGCTCGCGACCGAAACAATTTCATTGTCAGGCGTAAAGATTTAGCTGCCTATCCCGTTTCTTTTGCTCAGCGACGGATGTGGTTTCTGGATCAGTTAGCGCCGGGGAGTCCTTTGAATAATATTCCTGCGGTTCTGCGAATCAAGGGCGATTTGAATATCGCTGCTCTTGAAAAGACACTCAATTTTATCTGTCAACGCCATGAAGTGCTGCGCGCGCGATTCATTACTGAGGATGGGAATCCAAAACAAATGATTGAAACTGATTTCAAAATTTCACTGCCGGTTGTGGATTTAAGGGGAGTGAAAAGTAGCGACCGCGAAATTCATGCGATAAATGAGGTCACTGAAGAAGCCCGGCAACCGTTCGATCTCACAGCAGGTCCGTTGATTCGCGCAAAGCTTTTTCAGATTGAAGATGCAGAATTTATCATCATTTTAACCATGCATCACATTGTGTCCGATGGATGGTCTGCCGGTGTGCTCATGAAAGAAATTGGTATTGCCTACCAGTCTTTCGCTGATGAGAAACAGCCGAATCTGCCGGAATTGCCAATCCAATACGCGGATTTTGCACATTGGCAACTAAATTGGCTAAAAGAGGAGAAGCTGGAAGAACAGTTCAATTACTGGAAGGAACAATTGGCCGGGATTCCTCCCAGTCTTAATTTGCCAACCGATCGCCCGCGGTCGATGAAGCCTGTGTTTGAAGGTGGACATTTTACGTTTGAGTTCACTGAAGAACAGACAACTGCGTTAAGGAAAATTTGTCGTGAATATGAAGTCACCATGTTCATGCTGCAGTTGGCAGTATTTCAAACGCTGCTTTATCGTTATTCATGTCAACGTGATTTGTGCGTTGGAACGCCGGTTGCGAATCGGGAACAGCCGGAAATTCAGGGGCTCATCGGTTTTTTTGTGAATGTGCTTGTGATGCGCGCCCAGTTTTCTCCTGACATACATTTCACGGAACTGCTGGGCCAGGTTAAGCAAACGTCGCTTGGCGCCTATTCGCATCAGGATATTCCTTTTGAAAACCTAATTGAAGAATTCCAACCGGATCGCAATGCCGGACATAATCCTATTTTTCAGGTGCTGTTTAACATGCAGGATGCCTCGAGAACTGTATTGGAACTTCCCGGGCTGGTTCTTGAACAAATTGATGTTGGAAGCGGAACAGTCAAGTTCGACCTGGTGTTGTCTGTTCTCGAACATGAAAAGAAATTGACAGGAGTAATTGGATTCAAAAAAGACCTGTTCGATGAATCAACCATCGAACGGATGGCCGGGCATTTTAAAAATTTAATTTCAGCGATCATCAAAAATCCGGATCGATCCATTGCTGAACTGACCATCCAGGCAGAAGATGAATTGCAGACTCAAATGGTGGCGTGGAACGATACTCAAAAGCTTTTTCCTGAAATTGAAAAAAACTGCATTCATAAATTGTTCGAACAACAGGTTGAAAAAACACCGGATCGAACCGCGCTGATTTTGTCAGCTCAAACCGGAGATTACAGCGAGCAAAATCGATTATCTTACAGAGAATTAAATGAGCGGGCAAATCAAGTTGCCCATTTTTTGAGAAAAACAGGAATCGGGCCGGAATCTCTCGTCGGCTTATGCGTGGATCGCTCACTGGATATGATTGTGGGATTACTGGGAATTTTGAAGTCCGGAGGCGCCTATGTGCCCATTGATCCGAACTATCCGAAAGAACGTGTCGATTTCATAATAAATGATTGCAATATCGCTGGCTTTATCACCCATGAAAAGTATTTGAAAAAAATCTCTATTGAACCGTCCCGCACGATATGCCTGAATCGCGACTGTGAACAATTGGCCAGGCAGGAAAAAACCAATCCTGTTGTTCGTCAGGACGGTGATAATCTGGCATACATGATTTATACGTCAGGCTCAACCGGCGTTCCTAAAGGTGTGATGATTTCCCATCGTTCTCTGATCAACCATGCGCTCACAATGAAAGAGGTGTCTGGCCTCAATGCCCGGGATAAAATTCTGCAGTACATTTCACTGAGCTTTGATGCGTCCGGGGAAGAGATCTATCCTGCGCTCATTAGCGGGGCTGCGCTGGTCATTATTCCGTCACCGGGGGAAATGTCCGGCAGTGATTTGCTGCACGTATGCGAAAAACAGGAAATATCAATATTGCATTTGCCTGTGCCTGTATGGCACAACTGGTTCGATCACCTGTTCCGGAATAGTATTTCGCTTCCTGAAAAATTGCGGATGTTGCTGGTTGGTGGAGAAGCGCCATCAGTGGAGAAGTTTTTATCGCTGAACACAGTGGCAAAACACGAGTTGGATTTTTTCAATGTCTATGGCCCCACAGAGGCCACGATTACCAGCATTTTTTATCGATCGGGCATTTTCAATAAAAGTGTACTACGCTATGATTCAATTCCCATTGGCGGCCCTATTTGCAATGCGCTGATTTATATTTTGGACGAACAATTGAATCCGGCTCCCATTGGCGTGCCCGGTGAAATATTTATCGGAGGCATCGGTCTTGCGCGGGGCTATTACAATCGACCTAATAAGACCGCGGAAAAATTTCTGGCGGATCCATTTTCGATTGAACCGGGAGCGCGTTTGTACAGAACGGGCGACATGGGCCGGTATTCCTCTGACGGAAAAATTGTATTTACTGGCCGCGCAGATTTTCAGGTGAAAGTCCGTGGCTATCGCATCGAACTGGGCGAAATTGAGGCGGCGATTCAGGATTATGGAATGTCAGAACAAGCGGTTGTAATTCTCAAGGAAATCAGTCCGGGCAATAAACAACTTATCGCCTATATTGTAAAGCGACACGGCGAGGAAATTCACGAGAAAGAGCTACACTCATTTTTGAGCAAACGATTACCGGACTACATGCTTCCGGCAAGAATGATATTCCTTGAAAAAATTCCATTGACGCGGCATGGCAAAGTTGACAGGCAGGCGCTCCCTGCTCCTGACGACATTCTAAAAGAAACGCGAAAAGAATTTGTCGCTCCCGGAAACAAGCTGGAAGAATTTATCGCTGGGCTGTGGCGTGAAATTTTGGGCACTGAGAAAATAAGCGTACATGATGATTTTTTTGCACTTGGTGGCAATTCAATTCTTGGTGCCACGTTTGTCAACAGGCTGCAGGAAGAATTAAATGAATATGTCTATCTCATCGCCATATTTGATGCGTCGACCATTGCGGCTATGGCAGACTATATCCGGGAAAATTATCCGGATAGTGCAGCTAAAATACTCGGGATTTCCCAAAACGAGTTACAGGATAAACTGGCTCGTGTCAAAAAAATTAATGAAAAAGATGTTCAGCAATTGCGTGATTTGATCGTACAATTACCGCCCAAAAAGACTGAAGCGACAGAAAAGAAAAATCGGCGCGCAGTGTTTGTTTTATCCGCGCCGCGGTCCGGTTCAACCCTGCTTCGGGTGATGCTTGGAGGTAATCCGTTTTTGTTTGCACCACCGGAATTGCAACTGCTGAACTACAACACACTCGAAGATCAGCACCGGGCATTTGCGTCAGAACGAGACGCCTTCTGGCTCGATGGCGCTATACGCGCCGTCATGGAAATCAAAAGATGTGATGCGGACGAGTCACGAAAAATAATTGATGGTTTCTTGAAAGACAAGCTAAGCATAAAGGAATTTTATGCGATCATGCAGGAATGGCTCGGTGAAAGATTGTTTGTCGATAAAACACCCAACTATTCGCTTGATTATAATACATTGGAACGCGCTGAATCTGATTTTGAAAAAGTGCAATTCATTCACCTGATAAGACATCCATACGGCGTTATTCCTTCGTTTGAAAAAGCGAAGTTGCATGTTTTCTATCCACCATTTTTCAAAAGAGAACATGATTATCCGGTCAAAACGCTGGCTGAACTGATCTGGGTTATCAGTCATCAAAATATTTTGCAATTTTTGAAGAGTATACCAAGTGAACGCCGGTTCAGAATTCGTTATGAGGATTTAGTCAGGCATCCGAGGGAGAGCATGGAAAATATATGCCGGTTTTTGAGCATTGACTTCCATGAAGATATGCTTGAGCCTCAAAAAGACAAGAAACAGAAAATGACAGACGGACTTCATCCTCTGGCAAAAATGCTTGGCGATGTCCGATTTCACGAGCACAAGGGAATTGACTCCAAAAATGCAGATCGATGGAAAGAAAAAATCGATGTGGATTTTTTGGGGGATGTCACATGGGCTTTGGCAGAATCTTTTGGCTACCAGCGAGCCAGGGAAACAACAGAATCCAAAACAGGTCGATTGGGTGCTGCCGATAAGAGCAAGGAACCCATCACGGTTATAGTTAGGGATGGCGATCTCCCGCTTTCTTTTGGTCAACAGCGTTTTTGGTTCCTCAATGAAATGGAGCCGGGCAGTCCAGCGTACAATATTCCTGTAGCAGTTCGTCTCGGAGGCGCGCTGGATATTAAGGCAGTTGAAAAATGTTTCAACACGATAATCCTGCGTCATGAGGTGCTGCGTTCGAATATTCGAACAATGGATGGAAAACCGGTTCTCGTGATCGCTCCGAAACTGGAATTGAATATGCAAGTGCATGATTTGAGCACTCTTGCTGAATTTGAACGGGAAAAAATCGCTCAGCACATGGCGACCGAAGAATCGCGGAAACCATTCGATTTGGCCGGCGAACCATTAATTCGGGCACAACTGATCAAAATGAAAAGTGATGATCACATTCTTCTGCTCACCATGCATCATGTCGTTTCTGATGGGTGGTCTACCGGGATTTTTATCCATGAGTTCGCCTCGCTCTATCGCGCATTTGTAAATGAATCGGAACCAAATTTGCCGGATATGGATGTCCAATATGTGGATTATGCTCACTGGCAGCGTCGATGGTTGAGCAATGGAATTTTGGAGTCTCAGCTCTCATACTGGAAAGACCAGTTGGCCGGATGCCCGCCGCTGCTGGAATTGCCGACGGACAAACCACGCCCTGCAGAAATTTCCTATTCCGGGGCAACAAAAATATTCAGTTTCTCCGGAGAGTTGTCTGCGGCGATTAAAAATTTGAGCCGTGAAAAAGGCGCCACCGATTTTATGACGCTGATGGCTATCTTTCAAACATTACTTTATCGCTATTCCGGTCAAAACGATATTTGTGTGGGCACGCCTGTTGCAAATCGGGTTCGACCTGAAGTCGAAAAACTGATCGGATTTTTTGTGAATACAGTTGTGATTCGGACAGTTTTTCCTGAAGGCTTGCATTTTGATCGAATCCTGGAAAATGTGAAAAAAACGACCCTGCAAGCATTTGCAAACCAGGATGTTCCATTCGAGAAACTGGTTGATGAAATACAACCCCATCGGAATATGAGTCATACGCCCATATTTCAGGTGATGTTCGCGTATCAAAATATTCCGTTTGAAGAATTGAAATTACCGGGACTTGTGATTCAACCTTACCAACGGGAGAATTCTGCAGCAAAATTTGACATGACGCTATCCATGCGTGATGATAATGGAACTATTAGCGGCGCTCTGGAATATAATACAGATTTATTCGAATCAAACACCATTGAACGTTTTTTACGCCACTTCCAAATTTTGGCTGAACGTGTTGTCGAAGCCAGTCCGGTTAAAGCAGACATGCTTCCATTGTTGAGTCCAGTGGAGCAACATCAGATGCTGGTCACATGGAATGATACGGAATTCGAATTTCCGGCAGATACATGCATTCATCAATTGTTCGAGAGACAGGCAGCGGAAACACCGGAGGCAATAGCGGTGACTTTCGGCGATTCGCACTTGACGTATCGGGAGTTGAATCACTTGGCCAATAATTTGTCGGCAAAGTTGATTGCGGGTGGTGTTGCGCCGGGTGAAATTGTCGGAATCTGCCTGGAGCGTTCCCTTGAAATGATCGTTGGGATAATGGCCATTCTGAAAGCCGGAGGCGCATATTTGCCATTGGATCCGGCATATCCAAATGATCGGATAACCTATATTCTGGACGATGCAAAAGCCAAAATATTAATCACACAGCGTCATGTGATTGAGCAATTCACGATTGAGGGAATCGAATCAATTCTTTTGGATGAAATATGGCAAGAAATGTCCGATGGTCAGTGCGCGAAACAGGATGTGCCTGTTGAACCAGACAGCGTGGCGTATGTTATCTACACATCAGGTTCCACCGGCAAACCCAAAGGGGTGATGATTCAACATCAGTCAGCGTTGAATTTGATGACCTCGCTGTCTGAAAAAATCTATTTGAATTTAGGTGAACAGCAAAAACGAATCAGTCTCAATGCACCGCTGCCATTCGATGCTTCGGTGCAGCAGCTTGTTATGCTAACGCAGGGACATACATTGTGCATTATTCCCGACGATGTCAGAACAGATGGAGCAGCGCTTCTCAAGTTCATCCAAATGCAGAAGATAGATGTGTTGGATTGTGTTCCTTCGCAATTAAAATTACTTGTCGATGCCGGCCTGCTGGAAACTCAAGGCTGGAAACCGAAGGCCATATTGCCCGGCGGCGAAGCCATTGATGAGGCATTATGGAAGAATATTTCTGCGTCGAAAGATATTCAATTTTACAATATGTACGGACCCACAGAATGTACGGTGGACTCAACGATTTGTCATGTGAATACACATGGTGAAAGTCCATCTATCGGGCGCCCCGTTTTCAATGCACAGCTTTATGTACTGGATTCGCATTTGCAGCCGGTGCCAATTGGTGTGCCCGGGGAATTGTTCATCAGTGGACACGGCATGGCCCAGGGTTACCTGCATCGACCTGACCTGACTGCTGAGAAATTTATGCCCAATCCATTTCGTTCGGAGACAGGTGCGCGCATGTATCGAACCGGGGATCTGGTGCGATGTTTTCCGAACGGCACTCTTGAATTCCTCGCCCGATTGGATCATCAGGTAAAGTTACGCGGATTCCGCATGGAATTGGGGGAAATTGAATCAGTGCTGGTCAAGCATGAAAGATTGAAAGATGTGGTAGTCCATATTCGCGAGGATGACCCGGGTGAAAAACGGCTGGCCGCTTATTATATTCCTGTAGATGGCGCCGCACCGACAATTGGTGAATTACGCGATTATCTGAAGCAGAGTTTGCCCGAATACATGGTGCCTTCCACTTTCATCAAGATGGATGCTTTCCCGCACACGCCCAATGGCAAAGTGGATCGAAAGGCGCTGCCGGCTCCGGATAATGCGCGTCCCGATCTGGATGGCGAATTTGTAGAGGCCAGAACTGAAAAGGAAGCTGACCTAACAGAAATTTGGAAGCAAATTTTGAATGTGAAGCAGGTTGGAGTTCATGACAACTTCTTTGAATTAGGGGGGGATTCAATACTTAGCATTCAGGTGATTTCAAAGGCAAAGCAGAAAGGAATTGCATTAACACCAAAACAGTTGTTTCAGAATCCAACAATTGCGGAACTGGCGGCTGTTTCGGGAACGGCAACGATGGTTCAGGCAGAGCAGGGTCTGGTCTGTGGAGAGGTACCGTTGACGCCAATTCAAATTCGTTTCTTTGAAAAGGAAATGTCGCAACGCCATCACTGGAATCAGGCGATTTTATTGGAAGTGAAGCAGCCTTTGAAAATCAACGTCCTGGAAAAGGCCATTCGGAATTTAATTTCGCATCATGATGCGCTTCGACTCCGATTTAGGGCGGAGAACGGTGAGATAGTTCAGTTCCATGCTGAAATGCAGGATGATGTCCCGTTCATGCATATTGATCTATCAAAAACTGATGAAGAAGATATCACGGAATTCATTGAATCTACCGCTTCAAAGGTGCAAAAAAGTCTCAATATCGAATCCGGGCCGGTGGCGAAAGTTATTTATTTTTCTCTGAGCGATGAAAAAGCCGGTCGTCTCTTATTTGTCGCGCATCATCTGGTGATTGACGGCGTGTCGTGGCGCATACTGATGGAGGATCTGTACTCCGCATATTCACAATTACTTGATAATCAGGAAGTCAATTTACCGGAAAAAACAACGTCATTTAAATACTGGGCGCATAGAATCGTAGACTATGCTAAATCGCAATCGATCGAAAATGAGTTGGGATTCTGGAAAAAGATTTGTCATCCCGATGCGCAGCCCTTGCCTTTGGATTTTCCAGAAGGCAAAAATACTGAAGATTCAGCTCAACAGGTTTTGATGTCGCTTAACGAGATGGAAACCACCGCGCTTATCCAGGATGTTCCAGCCACTTATGGGACTGAAATGAATGATATTTTGCTGACTGCTCTCGTCAGGGCATTTTCGCGCTGGCTGGAGAATGATTTTCTTTTACTGGATTTAGAAGGTCATGGTCGCGAAGATGTGTTCGAGGATGTTGATTTATCGCGGACGGTCGGTTGGTTTACATCAATCTATCCTGTGCACCTGAAAGTTGATCGTTGCTGCTCGGTGGATCAGTCTATTAAAACGGTGAAAGAACAACTGCGACAAATTCCTCAACGGGGTCTTGGCTACGGATTGCTTCGTTACCTGAATGACAAAACTGAAATTCAGGAACAATTACTCGGACTGCCACATCCCGAGGTGAGTTTCAATTATCTTGGCCGTGTCGATCAGGTGTTGTCGGAATCATTGCCTTTTGAATTTGCTGAAGAATCCGTCGGAGAGAGTCGAAACCGGGACGGGATAAGGGACTATTTGATCGATATTAATGGCAGCATCGCTGGAAATGTGCTCAAGTTATCCTGGACTTACAGTGAAAATATGCATAATCGCAACACGATTTTAAAACTAACACGTTATTTTGAGGAAGAAATCAGAGAAATTATCACGCATTGTAAAACAGTTATGACCGGAGAATATACTCCATCTGACTTTCCTGATATTGAATTGAGCCAGGATGAACTGGATGAAGTCATTGAGGAAATACATAAAAATTAATAAATAAAAGTATGAACCCGGCCTGAAATTTTTACGCAAATCATACTAAATGTGGTATTTAAATATGAGCAATATATCAATAAATGGGGATGATGATAAAAATTGCTGATAAAAGTGAAAATTCTGGCAATCGAATTGAAATGAAGTGCAGAGGTTGTTACGCGTATGAATAAACGAAATATTGAGGCGATTTATCCGCTTTCCCCCATGCAACAGGGAATGTTGTTTCACAGCATTTACGAATCCGAATCCGGCGTCTATTTTGAACAACTTACAACCACGTTGGAAGGTGATCTGAAAATTGATGCGTTCAAAAAGGCCTGGCACCAGGTTGTGGATCGGCATTCCATTTTACGGACATCGTTTGTGTGGAAACGTTTAGATAAAACATTGCAGGTCGTGCACAAGGAAGTGACTATTCCGTTTGAAGAACTGGATTGGTCTGATGCAACCGAGCCGGTATTCGAATCCCGGCTTGAGAATTACATCGAGGAAAATCGAAAGAAAGGGTTCAAGCTTTCCGAAGCCCCGCTCATGCGGCTGGCTCTTATTCGTCGTGCGGAGCAGAGCTTTCAGCTATTGTGGAGTCATCATCATCTGCTGATGGATGGATGGTCGCTTCCCACGGTCATAAAAGAAGTGTTTGCGCATTACGAAGCAAACCGGTTGGGTCAGGAAATCACCCTACCGCCGGCGCGACCCTATCGCGATTACATCAACTGGTTGCAAAAGCAGAGCGAGGAAGAAGCCGAACAATTCTGGAAAAAAGCGTTGAGCGGATTTACTGCTCCCACGCCGCTCGGCATCGATTCCGTTGTCCATAGAAAATTACCGGAAGACGAACAACAGTTTGGCGATATCAAAATTTTTCTTTCGGAAAAAACAACAACAGCGCTGCAAAATTTAGCCAGGCAGCACCAATTGACGCTGAACACCCTGGTTCAGGGAGCATGGTCAATACTTCTTGGTCGTTACAGCGGGGAAGAGGATGTTGTGTTTGGCGCCACGGTTTCCGGACGCCCGGCAGAATTAGATGAAGTGGAATCCATGGTCGGGTTGTTCATCAACACGCTGCCGGTCCGGGCCAACGTTGGTTCTGATTTGAAGCTCAGCGAATGGCTGAAGCAGATACAGGCTCAGCAGGTGGAAATGCGGCAATTCGAATACAGCTCGTTGGTTCAAATTCAGGGCTGGAGCGACGTTCCGCGTGATATGCCGATGTTCGAAAGCATTCTGGTGTTTGAAAATTACCCGGTCGATACTTCCCTGCGCGAGCAGGATACCAGTCTGAAAGCGAAAAATATTCGCTCCATGGAACAGACCAATTACCCGATTACGCTGGTCGCGTCGCCGGGAAAGGAATTGTTTCTGCAAATTGCTTACGACCGTAATAGAATCGATGATGATTCAGCAAAACGCCTGATGGATCATATCACCGTGTTGCTGCAAAGTTTCTCTGAAAATCAGGAACAATCGCTCAACCGTTTGCCGATTTTGACGGCCCAGGAAAAACAGCAAATGCTGGTCGAATGGAATGACACTGCGGCTGATTACCCGGATAATACATGCATTCACGAACTATTCGAACAGCGTGTGAACGAAACACCGGATGCACCGGCATTGGTTTTCGAATCCCTGCAATTTAGCTATGCAGAACTAAACCGACGGGCCAATCAACTGGCGCGATACCTGGGAAAATTGGGCGTTGGTAACGAGACGATTGTGGGAATTTGTATGGAACGGTCCGCGGAAATGATCGTTGCCATGCTTGGAGCGCTCAAAGCCGGGGGCGCGTACGTGCCTATCGATCCCAATTATCCGCAGGAGCGTATTGAATACATGGTCAACGATTCCCAGCTTTCGGTTCTAATGACCCAGGAACAGCTGGCTTCTTCCATGCCTGCATCGGATGCGAAAATGATTTGCGTTGATTCCGAATGGAGCGCCATTGAAAATGAAGCAGCGGATAATCCCGAAATCCCGACATCCGTGGATAACCTCGCCTATGTGATTTACACGTCAGGCTCCACCGGTCGACCCAAAGGCACGTTACTCAGCCATAAAGGCTTCAGCAATTTTGTGACAGGATTCATTCGTGACATGCGCGTGAACGGCGACAGCCGCGTTTTGCAATTCGCTTCCATCAGTTTCGATGCATCGGTTGCTGAGATTTATCTCGCCCTGCTTTCCGGTGCTACCCTGTACGTGGCAAAACAGGAGACCTTGCTCTCCGTGGTTGAATTATCCCGGTATATGGAAGATAAGGGAATTTCTGCCATTTCATTACCGCCTTCCATGCTCAGCATTTTGCCTGAACATGGATTGCCGGCGCTTGAATCCGTGATTTCGGCCGGCGAAGCGTGCACCCGGGAAATCGTGGATCGCTGGGCCAACAACAGACGATTTATCAATGGCTACGGCCCCACAGAAGGCACGGTCGGCGCATCGTGGAGTGTCATTTCCGATTTGCCGGAAGGTGTAACCAACGTGCCCATCGGAAAGGCCATTCAAAACAAGAAACTCTATATTTTAGATAAACAGTTGAATCCCGTGCCGGTCGGTGTGGCCGGCGAACTGCACATCGGCGGTGTGGGACTGGCACGTGGCTATCACAATCGCCCTGACTTGACAGCGGAAAAATTTATTCCCAATCCGTTCGTAAATGAACCCGGCGAACGGATGTACAAGTCCGGTGATTTGGTGCGCTACCTGGCGGACGGCACCATCGAATTTTTGGGCAGAATTGATCATCAGGTGAAAATCCGCGGATTCCGCATCGAGCTTGGCGAAATTGAAGAAGTGTTGATGACCCATCCTGCGGTTCGAACGGCAGTGGTCATTGCCCGCGAGGACAAAGTTGGAGACAAGCGCCTGGTCGCTTATTTCGTAGGCAGCGAGACCGAAGCAACCGAGCCAGGCACCAGCGAACTCTATTCGTTTCTCAAAGAGAAGCTGCCTGAATACATGGTGCCTTCATTCTTCATGAAAATGGACGCGTTGCCATTGACGCCCAATGGAAAAATCAATCGCAAAGCCTTGCCTGCCCCGGAACACGATCGCCCGGAATTAGGCCGCGCTTTCATCGCGCCGAGAACGCCGGTGGAGCAGTTGGTCGCTGATATTATGTCCCAGGTACTGGGACTGGAAAAAGTTGGCGTTCACGACGATTTCTTCGAATTGGGAGGGCATTCGTTATTGGGCGTGAAATTGCAGTCCCGAATTCGCGGCACATTCGAAATCGAACTTCCGCTCCGCGACTTGTTCGAAAATCCGACCGTGGCGCAATTGGCGACCGCCATCGAAAGAACGAAATTGACCGACCAGGAATTCGAAGCGCCACCAATCGAGCCGGTCTCGCGCGATCAGGAACTGCCGCTTTCATTTTCGCAGCAGCGGTTGTGGTTCCTCGATCAGTTGGAACCGGACAGTCCGTTTTACAATATTCCAACAGCGTTGCGGTTGAGCGGAAAGCTCGATAACGATGCGCTGGCGAAAAGTCTCGCGGAAATTATTCGCAGGCACGAGTCACTGCGCACAACGTTCAAAGCGGTTCGGGGAAAGCCCCATCAGGTAATATCAGAAAATTTTGAACTGCACATAGAGAAAAAAGATTTGACGGCCAGCGCTTCGGAAGAGCGCGAAGCCGAAATTTTACATCTTGCAAAAGAAGATGCGCAAAAACCGTTCGATTTAGTCAACGGCCCGTTGCTGCGCGTTATGCTTGTGAAATTGAGCGAAGAAGACAATGTGATTCTTCTCAACATGCACCACATCATTTCCGATGGCTGGTCTGTGGGTGTGCTCATTCAGGAGGTGGCTGCGCTGTACCAGGCGTTTTCCGAAAACAAACCATCGCCGCTGCCTGATTTGCCGGTGCAATACGCTGATTTCGCACACTGGCAGCGCAACTGGCTGCAGGGCGAGGTGATGGAGGCGCAACTCAACTATTGGCGCGAACAACTGGACAGTCGCGCGTTTGTGCTCGAGTTGCCCACAGATCGTCCGCGCCCGGCCGTGCAAACGTTTCGCGGCGCGGTGAAATCCAAAAAGCTGCCTGATGAGCTGTTGTCATCGCTCAAATCACTTAGCCAGAAAGAAGGCGTTTCGCTTTTCATGACACTTTTGGCCGGGTTCAAAACGCTGCTGTATCGCTATTCCGGCCAGGAACACATAAACGTGGGAACGCCGCACGCCAATCGAAATCGTCTGGAAACCGAAAATTTAATCGGGTTCTTTGTCAATACGCTGGTGCTGCACACGGATTTGTCCGGCAATCCCGGCTTCAAGGAATTGCTGCAGCGCGTGAAAGATGTAGCTTTTGGTGCGTATCGCTACCAGGATATGCCGTTCGAAACGCTGGTGGAAGAATTGCAGCCGGAACGGGACTTGAGTCACACTCCGCTGTTTCAGGTCATGTTTGTTTTGCAGAATGCGCCCATGGAATCGCTTGAATTGCCCGGGTTGTCATTCGAGCCGGTTCAGGCACCCAGCGGTACAGCAAAATTCGATCTGTCACTGATTATCGGCGAAGAAGGAGGATTCTCCGCGTCGTTCGAATACAACACCGATTTATTCGACGAAACGACCATCGATCGCATGCTGAATCATTTTCAAAATTTACTGGAATCAATAAGCGCCGATCCGGAGCAATCCATTGCATCGGTGCCGTTCATGCGAGAGAATGAATTGAACACCATGCTGAACGAGTGGAATAAAACCAGGGCGGAATTCCCTGCGGATTTTTGCATGCATCAATGGTTCGAAGCCTTGGCGGAAAAACAGCCGGACGCGGTGGCAGTGACCTACGACGGACAGCAACTGACCTATTCAGAGTTGAACAAAAAAGCGAACCAGCTCTCTCATTATTTGAGAAAGAACGGACTGCGGCAGGAAAGCCTGGTCGGGATTTGCATGGAGCGCTCGCTGGAAATGATGATCGCCATTTTGGGCGCGCTGAAAGCCGGCGGCGCGTTCATTCCGCTGGATCCGGTCTACCCGGAAGAGCGGTTAGCGTACATGATCGAAGATTCATCCCTGTCAGTCTTACTGACGCAGAACGGATTGGCCGAGCGCTTGAAATTGTACAGCGCCACAGTCATCGCTGTGGACGGCCAGTGGGAAACCATTGCAAAAGAGGAGGACACAAATTTATCGCTGGAAATGGATCCGGACAACCTGGCCTACGTGATTTACACATCCGGCTCCACCGGTCGTCCCAAGGGAACCATGCTTCGGCATCGCGGCTGGTGCAATTTGGGAGCGGCTCAGAAAAAAGCGGTTGGCGTGGGCCCGGGCAGCCGAATCCTGCAATTTTCATCGCTGAGCTTTGACGCGTCTGTCTGGGAAATGGTGATGGCGCTTTTGAGCGGCGCTGCGCTCTGCCTGACAAACCGCGAAATGCTCACCAGCGGCCAGGGATTGCTGGAAGTGTTGCAACGAGACGCGATTACGACCGTGACGCTGCCGCCGTCCGTGCTGTCCGTTGTGCCGCAGAGCGAGCTTCCGAACCTGTCCACAATCGTCACAGCCGGAGAAGCTTGTACACCATATCTGATCTCACGCTGGGCAAACGGCCGCCGATTTTTTAACGCCTATGGCCCCACGGAAACCACCGTGTGCGCGTCCATGCTGGATGTGTCGGACAATCTTTACGCGAATCCGCCCATTGGCAGGCCCATTGACAATTTCCAGCTTTACGTGCTGGACAGCAATACGCGGCCGGTGCCGGTTGGCGTGCCCGGTGAGTTGCACATTGCCGGCATGGGATTGGCGCGCGGCTATCTGAATCGTCCCGATCTGACCGCGGAAAAATTCATTCCCAATCCGTTCAGCGCTGAAGAAGGCGCGCGACTTTACAAGAGCGGCGACCTGGTTCGGTTCCTGCCGGATGGCAATATCGAATTTTTGGGCCGAATCGATCACCAGGTGAAAGTGAGAGGATTCCGGATCGAATTGGGTGAAATCGAATCCGTGCTGGATACCCATCCTGACATTCGCGATGTGGTGGCTTTGGTTCGCGAAGATAAACCCGGAGACAAACGCATCGTTGCGTACCTGATATCCAACGGTGAATCCGAATTGACGGTCGGCGAGCTTCGAACCTATCTGCGCGACCGGTTGCCGGATTACATGATTCCCTCCGCGTTCATGACGCTGGAGGAGTTTCCGCTGACCCCGAACGGGAAAATAGATAAAAAAGCACTTCCAGCGCCGGATCAGTCACGTCCTGAACTGGAAAGCGAATACGTTGCCCCGCGCAATGAGATCGAAGAAAAATTAGCAGCAATTTGTATTGAATTGTTAGCGGTCGAAAAAGTCGGTGTTTACGATAATTTCTTTGAACTGGGCGGACATTCGCTTCTGGCCACGCAATTCATTTCCCACATCCGCGAAGAATTCGATGTGGAATTGCCGCTCCGAACATTGTTCGAAACACCCACAGTGGCGGAGCTTGGAGAAAAGATTTTGATCAGTCCAAAATTATCCGAGACTGAGCAAACGCCAAAAATCGAAAAAGAGGACCGGGGCGAAGAAAATCTGGAACAGTTATTGGCTGAGATGGATGGGATGTCGGATGGGGAAGTGAAGAGATTGCTTGAGCAGGAGATAGATTCGATGGAGGATAATGACTAATTCTGTTTTATCCGTCGATATCAATCATCCTCACAAGCAAAAAAAAAATCTAAAATTTTCGCTTGAAAAACTTTGAATTTTTTGCTATTTATATAACCTGAATTATTCACAAATTTCAAACAATAGATATTTAACTTAATGTTATGAATAAAATTAATCAGATATATGAAATTTAACAAAATTAGATATAATGGATTCGGAATTAAGCACCATTCAGGCTATCTGGATTCCTTAATGTATTACAATGAATAATCCAGGATAAGAATCAAAATTGGTTATACATCATTAAATTGTAAGAGAATAATTTCATTTTTTAAATAAATAGAAAGCGGATATGAGCGATTATTCAAAAATTATAGCATCCCTTTCACCGGAAAAAAGAGCCCTGCTGGAATTGCGGCTCAAAAAGAAGGGAAGCAAATATAATTCGTTCCCAGTGTCATTTTCGCAGCAACGATTGTGGTTCCTGGATCAGTTGGAGCCGGGAAACGCGATCTACAATATTCCATCCGCTGTAAAATTGTCCGGGGAATTGAATGTTTCTGCATTGAAGCAGAGTATCAACGAAATTGTCCGGCGGCACGAAATTTTGCGCACCAGCTTCATGAGCGTGAACGGGGATCCCATGCAAATGGTTGCGCCGTCTTTTAATATAGAACTGCCCGTCATCGATCTGGAGGGAGTCGCCGAAGAAGAACGCGAGGCGCTCATCAACAGGCTTGCAATTCAAGAGGCGGAACGGCCATTCGATTTGAGCCGCGGCCCATTGCTCAGGACTTCGCTGATTCGCCTTAGCGACACCGAACACATCGCGCTTTACACCATGCACCACATCATTTCCGATGGCTGGTCTATGGGCGTTCTCATCCGCGAAGTGGCGATTTTGTACGATGCGTTTTCCAACGGAAAACCATCGCCATTGCCGGAACTGCCGCTGCAATACGCTGATTTTTCCAAATGGCAGCGCAAGTGGCTGCAGGGCGAGGTCATGGAAAAACAGTTGGACCACTGGAAACAGCAGCTTGGCGATACGCCGCCGGCCCTGGAATTACCGACCGATCGCACGCGACCGGCCGAACAAACCTATCGCGGCGCGGATCAGACATTTCATTTCTCAAAAGAACTCAGCGACCGGCTGACAAATTTCAGCCGCAGAAACGGCGCCACGCTTTTTATGACGCTGTTGGCTGCGTTTCAGACCCTGCTTTACCGCTACACCCAGCAGGACGATATCACGGTGGGTTCGCCCATTGCGAACAGAAATCGCGCCGAAACCGAGGCATTGATCGGATTTTTCGTGAACACGCTGGTGCTGCGCGGCGATTTATCCGGCAATCCCACATTTCGGGAATTAATCGCCCGGATAAAAGAAACCACGCTGGGCGCTTACGCCAACCAGGATTTGCCATTTGAAAAACTGGTGGAAACGCTCCAGCCGGATCGCGACATGAGTCATACGCCGCTGTTCCAGGTGATGTTCATTCTGCAGAACACGCCTATGCGCGCGTCAGAGTTGCCGACGCTGTCCATGCAGCCGCTGAAAATCGAAAGCCAGACATCGGAATTTGACATTACGCTTTCCATGAACGAAGGCCCGGACGGGCTCAGCGGCGCGTTGCAATACAACAGCGATTTGTTCAACGCGGGCACCATTTCGCGCATGCTGCATCATTTTGAGTTGCTGATTGAATACATCACCGCCAATCCTGATTTGCGAATTGCGGAAATCCCGCTGCTCCAGGCATCGGAGCGACATCAGCTTGTCACTGAATGGAATGACACGCAACACTCGCTGCCGGAAAATCCCTGCATTCACAGCCTTTTCGAGGCAGCCGTGGAAAAATCTCCGGACGCGGTGGCGGTCATGTCCGGAAACGAAACCATGACTTATGGCGAGCTGAATCGTCGTGCCAACCAATGCGCCCGCTACCTGCAGGGAAAAGGCGTGGGCGTCGATTCGCTGGTCGGGATCAACGTGGATCGCACGTTCGAGATGATTGTTGGTTTGTTGGGGATTTTGAAAGCCGGGGCCGGCTATGTGCCGTTAGACCCGAATTACCCATCCGACCGATTGGCGTTCATGATCGACGATTCAAAGCTTTCGGTAATTTTCACAAAACAGCATTTAGCAGAATTGCTGCCAAAAAATGGCGCGGAATTCATTCTGCTCGATTCCGATTGGGAGACTATTGCGGCGCAAAGCGAAAAGAATTTATCTGCCCCTGTCGATTCCCAAAATATCGCTTATGTAATTTACACCTCCGGTTCCACCGGCAAACCCAAAGGCGTACTGATTACGCATCAATCGGTGGTCAATCATAACCTGGCAGTAGCGAGAATGTTTGAACTGACGCCGGCGGACCGCGTTCTGCAGTTCGCCTCCATCAATTTTGACGCGGCCGTGGAAGAGATATTCCCGACACTTTTGAGCGGCGCAACAGTCGTGATGCGCGATGGCGACGGCGTGCTGCCGTCCGGCGGAGAATTGTTGACCATGGTGCAACGGTACAATCTCACATTGCTCGATTTGCCCACGGCCTACTGGCACGAATGGGTGTACGAAATGTCCCTGCTGGACGAGCCTGTCCCGCAATCCCTGCGATTGGTAATTGTCGGCGGTGACAAGGCCTCTTCTGAAAAATTTGCAGCGTGGCAACGAAAAACGTCGGCCAATGTTTCGTGGATTAATACCTACGGTCCCACCGAAACAACGGTCATTGCCACGGCGATTGAAGTGAAAAATGAAAAGGGCGGCTGGGATTCGGCTGTGGAATTGCCCATCGGTCGTCCCATTGAAAATACAACGACATATATTTTAGATTCGCACATGCAGCCGGTCCCGGTGGGAATTCCCGGGGAGCTTTACATTGGCGGATTGTGTTTAGCGCGCGGCTACCTGGATCGTCCCGATTTGACCGCAGAAAAATTTGTGCCTGATCCGTTCAGCGATTCGCCCGGTTCGCGGTTGTACAAAACCGGTGATCTGGTTCGCTATTTGGCGGACGGCAATATCGAATTCATCGGCCGCGTAGATTTCCAGGTGAAGATTCGTGGCTTCCGCGTGGAGCCTGGTGAAATCGAAACCGCGCTGTTGCAGCATTCATCGCTGCGCGACACAATTGTCATTGCGCGCGAGGAAGCGCCTGGCGACAAGCGACTCGTGGCCTATTATGTGCCCGAAGAAAATACAGAAATTGAATCGGCCGACCTGCGAAACCATATCGCGGAATCGCTGCCGGAATACATGGTGCCGGCCGCATTCGTGATGCTGGAATCGTTGCCCATGACGCCCAATGGCAAAGTCGACCGCCGTGCATTGCCTGCGCCGGATTACGGTCGCCCGGAACTGGAAGCCCAGTACGTTGCGCCGCGAACGCCGGCCGAAGAATTGATCGCCGACCTCTGGTCACAGGTGCTCAACGTGGAAAAAGTGGGCGCGTACGACAGCTTCTTCGATCTTGGCGGGCATTCTTTGTTGGCGACACAACTCATATCGCGTTTAAGAGATGTTTTTCAGGTGGAGCTTCCATTGCGGACTATCTTCGAAACGCCTACCGTGGCAACGCTGGCTCAGCATATCGAGCGTGCCAAATTGTCCGACACAACCATTCAGGCGCCGCCCATTAAAAAAGTATCGCGGGATAAACCGCTGCCCCTGTCGTTTGCCCAACAGCGATTGTGGTTCATGGATCAATTGGAGCCGGGTAGTCCGCTCTACAATATTCCGGATGCGGTTCGGCTCTCCGGAAATTTGAATATCGATGCGCTCACACAAAGCCTCAAAGAAATCGTGCGGCGGCATGAAATTCTCCGCACGTCATTTCAAACCGTGGACGGCAAGGCAACCCAGGTTATCGCTGAATCCATCGAACTGGATTTCCCAATCATCGACCTGGGGCATTTGCCCGAATCAGAGCGGGAAGCGGAAGCTCAGAAATTAATTTTGGCTGACGCAAAAAAACCGTTCGATCTCGGAACAGGCCCCATGCTTCGCACGCTGCTCATTCGCCTGAGCGAACAGGAACATATCGTTTTGCTGACCATGCATCACGTGGCTTCGGATGGCTGGTCGACCGGGGTGCTCATTCGTGAAATCGCCGCGCTGTACGATGCCTATTCCAATGGAAAAACGAGTCCATTGCCGGAACTGGAAATCCAGTACGCTGATTACGCGCACTGGCAGCGTAACTGGCTCAAAGACAATGTGCTTGACGAGCAGTTGAATTATTGGAAAAGCCAGCTTGGTGACAGTCCATCCATGCTGGAACTGCCCACGGATTTTCCGCGCCCGGCGGTTCAGACCAATAAAGGCGATCACATTACATTTTCGCTGCCCAAAGAATTGTCCGAGCGGCTGGTGGAAATCAGCCGCAAACAGGGCGCCACCCAGTTCATGACGCTTTTAGCCGCATTCCAGACGCTGCTCCATCGTTACACAGGCCAGGACGATATTAACGTGGGAACGCCCATTGCCAATCGCACCCGAAGCGAAACCGAAGCCTTGATCGGATTTTTTGTTAACACGCTGGTGCTTCGCGCTGATTTATCCGACAATATCAGCTTCAACAAATTGCTGGGACAGGTTCGTGAGACCACGCTGGGAGCGTACGCGCATCAGGACGTGCCGTTCGAAAAAATTGTCGACGTCATTCAGCCGGATCGCGACATGAGCCGAACGCCGCTGTTCCAGGCCATGTTCATTTTGCAGAATACGCCGGCCCAATCTCTCAAATTAGAAGGATTGAAGCTCGATTCCATTGAACTGGATACAAAAATTTCGACGTTCGACATCACTCTGTCCATGGCGGAAACCGAATCCGGTCTCAGCGGCGCGTTTGAATACAATACGGATTTGTTCAAGCCGTCTACGATTCACAGAATGATCGAGCATTTCAAAATTCTGCTGGAAAACATGGCGGCAAATCCGGATGCGCCGGTTTCAACATTGAAAATTTTAGATGATAAAGAAAAACAGCAGATTCTGTTCAACTGGAATGAAACGGAAACCGAATACCCGGCCGAATCGTGCATTCATGAATTGTTCGAAAAACAGGTCGGAAACATGCCGACTGCCACAGCGTTGATTTCGGAAGCCGGGGTATTGACCTATAAAGAGCTGAATGAACGCGCCAACAAACTGGCCAATCACCTGCGGAAAATCGGCGTGGGACAGGAAAAATTGGTGGGGATCAGTGTGGAACGCTCCCCGGAAATGATTATCGGACTATTAGCCATTCTCAAGGCCGGCGGTGGTTACGTACCGCTCGATCCCAATTACCCGGAAGACCGGCTGACCTACATGATGCAGGATTCGCGATTATCCGTCCTGCTCACAAAAAGCCATTTGGCCGCGACACTGCCAACTCAGAACCTTCATGTCATTCGCCTGGATTTGGACTGGGACACGATCGCCGCAGAGTCGGCAACCAATCCGGTCAGCGGCGCAATGCCGACAAATATTGCATACGTCATTTACACATCTGGTTCCACCGGTAAACCCAAAGGCGTGCTGGTCGATCATCAGTCCGTGGTAAACCATAACATGGCCGTTGCGGAGGAATTCAAATTGACGTCTCAGGATCGCATGCTGCAATTCGCATCCATCAATTTTGACGCGGCTGTGGAAGAAATTTTTCCGACGCTGCTGACCGGCGCCACGTTGGTGCTGAGAAGCGGAGACGGTGTGCTCGCATCCGGGGCTGATTTGCTGCAAATGATCGACACCAAAAAACTGACCGTGCTCGATTTGCCGACAGCTTACTGGCACGAATGGGTGTACGAAATGACCCTGCTGGATGAAAATATACCGGCATCATTGCGACTCGTAATCGTTGGTGGCGATAAAGCTTCCCCGGAACGCCTGGCTGCCTGGCAGCGCATTGCCGGGAAACAGGTGCGATTGCTCAACACATACGGCCCAACCGAGGGAACGATTATCGCAACAGCATTCGATCCCGACAATGAAGAAAGTCCATGGACGCCGGGAACCGACCTGCCCATTGGTCGCCCCATTGCCAATTTGAAAACCCATGTACTGGATACCAAATTGCAGCCGGTGCCCATCGGAGTTGCCGGGGAATTGTTCATCGGCGGCGTGGGCGTTGCGCGCGGCTATCTTAATCGCCCGGATTTGACGGCCGAGAAATTCATCCCTGATCCATATAGCAAAACGCCCGGTGCACGGCTCTACCGAACCGGCGATCTGGTGCGCTACGTGGAGAGCGGGGACATCGAATTCGTCGGACGTGTGGATCATCAGGTGAAAATCCGCGGTTTCCGAATTGAATTGAACGAAATTGAAGGTGTGCTGGAACGACATTCATCGCTCCGTGAAGTGGCGGTCATTGCGCGGGAGGACAAACCCGGCGCCAAGCGATTGGTCGCATATTGCGTCCCGGGCGATAAAAATGAAAGTGAGAGCACGGATCAGCGCAAACACGAACGCGTACCGTTTCTCAGCGAAGTCACGATTAAATTGAACGGCGATGAAAAAACACGATTCAAAACTGAAGATATTTCACCGGGTGGCGCGCGTCTTTTAACTATTTCTCCAATTCCCAACTGGCAGCAAATACAGCAAATGCGCATGGCATTGAAGCTGCCTGTCGTGCCGGAGCAAATTCAACTCGACAGCGATCTGATATGGCAGGAAAATGGTAAAATCGGTATTGCCTTTCGCGATATGAGTTCAGAGAAAAAAACGCTGATCAATGAAACCATTTCCAGGCTCAAAGAAAATCAATTCGTGTTGATGAACGAATTGCGGAGCTTTGTCAAAGAAAACCTGCCGGACTATATGGTTCCATCGGCCTTTGTCATTATGGATCGGCTGCCGCGAACTCCCAGTGGAAAAATTGATCGGAAATCCCTGCCGGAACCGGATCAGGAACGAACCGAGCCAAGCGGCGCCTATGTGGAACCGCGCGACGAAGTGGAGGAAAATCTCTCCAAAATTTGGAGCCAGGTTCTCGGCATGGAAAAAATTGGCATTCATGAAAACTTTTTTGAATTGGGCGGCGATTCCATTCTGAGCATTCAGGTGATTGCCCAGGCAAACAAAGCCGGCATTCGGCTCACGCCCAAGCAATTGTTCGAACAGCCGACCATTGCCGGATTGGCTTCGGTGGCAGGAAAAAGCCAGGCCATTCATGCGGACCAGGGACTCGTCACAGGCGATGTGGCGCTGACGCCCATTCAAAAGTGGTTCTTCGAGCAGAATCTGCCGAATCCCCATCACTGGAACCAGTCGGTGCTGTTCGAAATTGAACAGCATCTCAAGCCCAGTGTGCTGAAACAATCCGTGCTGAGCCTTGTCGAACATCACGATGCGCTGCGCCTGCGGTACTCAGATTCGATGATTTCGCCGGAGCAGAAGATGATCGAAGAGGAAGCCGAACCGGTATTCACTCATATGGATTTATCAGCGCTGCCGGAAAATGAATTTCAAACCGCAATCGAAAAAACGGCAGTTTCGGTTCAGGAAAGTCTCAATCTGGAAACCGGGCCAATCATTCGCGTGATTCTTTTCAACCTGGGAGAAAGTCAGCCTCAGCGATTGATGGTGGTCGTCCATCACCTGGCCATTGATGGCGTCAGTTGGCGAATCCTGCTGGAAGATTTGCAGACCTCGTATCAGCAAATCGAAAAAAAGGGCGCTGTTCAATTGCCGGCAAAATCGACATCCTTCAAGTACTGGGCAGAAAAACTCGCGAATCATGCGCATTCACCCGAACTCGAAAAAGAATTGGAGTACTGGCTGCACGTCGGCGAGCGGTCAATTGTCCCACTCAAGACCGATTTTGATTCCGGCAAAAACACGGAAGCCTCGGCAAAAAATATTGCTGTTTCGCTCACTGAAGAAGAGACGAAAAAACTGCTCAAAGAAGTCCCTTCGGTGTATCGAACGCAGATCAATGATGTTTTGCTGACTGCGTTGGCCCAAACATTTGCCAACTGGATGAATTCACGTTCCGTGCTGGTGGAGATGGAAGGTCACGGTCGCGAAGACCTGTTCGACGATGTGGATATTTCCCGAACTGTGGGATGGTTTACGACGATTTACCCGGTGCTGCTAAATTTGGGAGTGAGTCGTTCCACCGGCGATGAAATAAAACGCATCAAGGAACAATTACACAAACTGCCGAATCATGGTATCGGATTCGGATTGTTGAAATATATGTCCCAAAATAGTGAAGTGGTGGAAAAGCTTCGGACATTGCCGGAGCCGCAGATCAGTTTCAATTATCTGGGACAATTTGACCAGGGCGGTGAAAATTCAGGCGCATTCAAAGGCGCGAAAGAGTCCAGCGGCCCTGATCATAGTCTGCTGGGGGAGCGGAGTCATTTAATTGAGATCAATGGGAGTGTGGCTGGCGCCAGGCTGCAACTGGATTGGACGTACAGTGAAAACATTCACCAGCGTTCCACTGTTGAAAAACTGGCCAATGAGTTTATCGCCAACCTGCGGACCATTATCGCGCATTGTGAAAATCCGGAGGCCGGCGGTGTAACGCCATCCGATTTCCCATTGGCGAATCTCAATCAGAAAAATCTTAACAAAGTGCTGAATAAGTTGAATAAAAACAAGGAAAAGCGAACCGTATGAGTATGGAAAATATTGAGGACATTTATCCGCTTTCCCCCATGCAGCAGGGAATGCTATTTCACAGTATTTATTCACCGGAAAGCGGTGAGTATATTGAACAGATGAGTTGCAAAATTAAAGGACAGCTTGATGTAGACGCATTTGAACGAGCATGGCAGGAAGTTTTAAATCGACATACAATTTTACGAACCGCATTTGTGTGGGAAGATTTGGATGAGCCGCTTCAGGTTGTTCAGTCCGGGCTTGAGCTCAAAGTTGACTTGCAGGACTGGCGTTCCGGGGCAGTGAACGATATTCCCAAAAAATTGCAGGAATTCGTTGAATCTGAAAGAAAGAAAGGATTTGACCTGACCGAAGCGCCGCTCATGCGGGTCGCTCTGATTCAGGTATCGGATAGCGAATATCATTTCGTATGGTCTCACCACCATCTGCTGTTAGATGGATGGTCTGTGCCATTGTTATTGGAAGAAGTTTTTTCATTTTATGATACATTTCACCAGGGGCGGAAAATTGAGCGCGAACAGCCACGACCATTTCGCGATTACATTGCCTGGTTGCAGCAGCAGGATTTATCCAAAGCCGAAGCATTTTGGAGAGATAAGCTGAACGGTTTTACAGCGCCAACGCCGCTTGTGATGGATAATGCAGTTGAATACGACGAAGTAAAGGAAGATTACAGTTACGTTCAGGATATGTTGTCCAAAGAAGTAACCGAAACACTGCAGAATCTGGCTCGTACGCACCAGGTTACGCTGAATACCTTCATGCAGGGCGCGTGGGCGTTGCTGCTGAGCATTTACAGCGGCGAAGATGATGTGTTATTCGGCGCCACGGTGTCCGGCCGGCCGCCGGAATTGCTCGGCTCCGAAACCATGCTGGGAATATTTATCAACACACTGCCAGTTAGAATCCAAGTATCCCCGAATGAGAATTTATTGACCTGGATCAAAGATATCCAGAAACAACAGAGCGAGCTGAGACAGTATGAGTTCAGCGCATTGACGCAAATTCAGGGATGGAGCCAGGTTCCCCGGGATATGCCTCTGTTTGAAAGCATTTTTGTTTTTGAAAACTACCCGGTCGAAGAGGCGATGAAAGAGGATAACTCCAGCGTCAACATCACCGATGTGGAATCGTATACGCGTACCAGCCTGCCCATCACTGTGGCAGCGTCTCCCGGGAAAAAGCTGGGCATTGAAATTTTGTTTGATCGTAAACGATTTAGCACGGCAGCAATCAAACGAACGATGAGCCATCTGAAGCGATTGCTGGGTGAGTTCGCGTCCAATGCCGACCGCCCAATTTCAGAGCTGACAATTCTCACAGAAGCCGATAAAAAGCTGTTGCTGGTGGATTGGAATGACACCGATGCAGATTTACCCTACAATACCTGTATTCATCATTTGATCGAACAACAGGTCGAGCGAACGCCGGATGCGCCGGCTGTATTGTGCTGTGGCGAGGAGTTATCATTCAGCCAGTTGAATGAACGGGCAAACCAATTGGCGCGTTTCCTTCTCAAAGCCGGTCTGAAAACAGAAGACCTGGTGGGAATCTGCATGGATCGTTCCGTGAATGTCATTCTCAGCATGTTGGCTGTTTTGAAAGCCGGCGGTGCATACGTGCCCATCGATCCGCTTTATCCCAAAGACCGAATTGAATACATGATCGTAGATTCCGGGACAAAGTTCATTCTCACCGAAGAAAAATACGCAGGAGAACTGCCGGAATTTCAAATAACAAAAATTCGACTTGATTCCGATTGGTCAAAAATTTCCAATCTCGAAAAAACAAATCTGGAGCTTTCGGTGCAGCCGGAAAATCTGGCCTATATCATTTACACATCCGGCTCCACCGGCAAGCCCAAAGGCGTGATGCTGCAACACGGCGGATTGAGCAATTTTGCCGTGGCCTATGCAAATGTATTCGGTGTTGATTCCGAAAAGCGCGTTATTCAATTCTTCTCATTCAGTTTTGATGGTTCAGTGGGTGATATTTACATGTCGCTCATTTCCGGCGCCTGCTTGTGCATCATGGATGGGGAAGAACGAAATCCCGGCCCGGACATGAAAAAATTCATCGAAGAGACCGAGATAACAACCGGTGTGCTGCCACCCTCAGTTCTATCCGTACTATCGGAACAGGGCATGCCAAATATGAAAACAATCGGGTCAGGTGGTGATGCTGTCAGCAGTGACCTGGCTGAGCGATGGACTAAAGATCGCGATTATCACAATGTTTATGGCCCAACCGAAGCAACCTGTGTGGTTACAACATATTTGACGAACAATTTGAATCCGAATGCAACCGTGGTGCCCATTGGCAAACCCCTGGGCAATGTGAAAATATACATACTCAATTCGCGCATGCAGCCTGTGCCCATCGGTGTTCCGGGAGAAATTTACATTGGTGGTGTTTCTCTCGCAAGAGGTTATTTGAACAAACCGGATCTGAGCGCGGAATCGTTCGTGCCGAATCCATTCAGTCAGCGTCAGGGCAATCGTCTTTACAAAACCGGTGATTTGGGACGCTATTTGCCGGATGGCAATATCGAGTTCCTCGGTCGAGTCGACCATCAGGTGAAGATTCGCGGTTTCCGAATCGAGTTGGGCGAGATTGAAGAAAATTTGAATTCACATCCGGCGGTTCAGTATGCCGTTGTTCTGGCACGGGAAGATAAACCGGGTGATAAGCGACTCGTGGCTTATTTTGTGCCGGATCGAAAATCCAAAGAACAGCCGACTAATAATGATTTGCAGGAATTCCTGAAAAAGAAATTGCCAGATTACATGGTTCCGGCAGTATTTGTCATGCTGGAAGAAATGCCACTCAGCCCAAGCGGGAAAATCGATCGGAAAGCGCTTCCGGCGCCTGAACTGGATCGGTCCGGCGGAAATGAATTTGTTGCGCCGAGCACCCCCACGGAAGAATTGATTGCCGAAATTTGGGCAGAAGTTTTAGAGATTGAACAAATAGGTGTTTTTGATAATTTCTTTGAACTGGGCGGCCATTCCCTGACCGGCGTGAAACTGCAAAGTCGCATTCAGGACGCGTTTCAAATCGAACTGCCGCTAAATAAGCTTTTCGAAGTGCCCACTGTTGCGGAGCTGGCGAATCTGATCGAAGGAGAAAAATTCTCTCAGGAAAAATCCGAAGCGCCTCCCATCGTGCCGGTTTCAAGGGAACAGGAAATTCCATTATCGTTCGCCCAGCACCGGCTGTGGTTTCTCGATCAATTGGAACCGAACAGTCCGTTTTACAATATTCCAACCGCCTTGCGATTTAAGGGGAATCTGAATGTTTCAGCGCTGGAAAAAGCTTTCGAGGAGATCATAAAACGTCACGAGTCGCTGCGCACCACGTTTGATTCTTCGGACGGCAAGCCATTTCAGGTGATCGCGCCGAGTATTGACACCCCGTTGGAACGCATTGATCTCACAGAAAAGCCGGAAAATGATCGCGAGAAAATGCTGAAGGACCTGGCGTTCGAAGAAGCTCAGCAGCCATTCGATCTGCAAAACGGGCCGTTATTTCGAGTCAAACTGGTTCAAATGCAGACGGATGAATTTGCAATTCTGTTTACCATGCATCATATTATATCCGATGGATGGTCAATTACAATTTTCGTTCAGGAAATAGCTGCACTATACGAAGCATTCAATGCCGGGAAAGAATCACCGCTGCCTGAATTGAAAGTTCAGTACCCTGATTTTTCGCACTGGCAGCGTCAATGGCTGCAGGGAGAAGTGCTCGATGCCCAGCTTTCGTATTGGAAAGAAAAATTGGCCGGCAGTCCGCCTATTCTGGAATTACCGACAGATCGGCCGCGGCCGGCGGTTCAAAGCTTCAACGGAGCTACCTTGAGTAAATTCCTGCCCAAAAAGATGGCTGATGCTTTGAAAAAACTGAGCAGGGAAGAAGGCAGCACGCTGTTTATGACGTTGATGGCGGCGTTCAAAACGTTGCTTTATCGCTATACCGGTCAGGATGATATCTCTGTGGGGACGCCGATTGCAAACAGAAAGAATCTCGAGACAGAAAAGCTCATCGGATTTTTTGTCAATACGCTGGTGATGCGGACCGATCTCTCAGATGATCCTTCATTTCTTGATCTGCTCCATCGTGTTCGTGAAACAGCGCTGGAAGCATACGCGCATCAGGATATCCCATTCGAGACCATCGTCGAAGCCGTGCAGCCCGAACGGGATATGAGCCATTCGCCCCTGTTCCAGGTGATGTTCGTCCTTCAGGAGGCCCGTAAGTCAGATATCGAACTTTCCGATGTGATGATCACACCTTTGGAAACGGACAGCGGCAACGCGAAGTTTGACCTCACCCTGGAAGTCCTGGAAGGCGTTGAACAGATGGAACTGGCATTCGAATACAACACCGATTTATTCGACGAATCGACCATCGACCGGATGTCCGGCCATTTCCTTAATTTACTGGAAACGATTTTACTTGATCCGGAACAACCGGTGTCCTCATTGCACATTATGGGGGATGGTGATAAATATCAAATGTTGACGGAATGGAATGAAACGACCGCAGAATTTCCTGACAATGCCTGCGTTCACGAAGTCTTCCAGAAACTGGCGGAAGAAAAACCGGATGCTGTGGCAACTATCTTTGAAAATGCTTCACAGACGTACGGTGAACTCAATGAAAAAGCCAATCAATTGGCGCGCTATCTCCAAAAACGAGGCGTTCAAAAAGAAAGTTTTGTGGGGATATGCATGGAACGATCCCTGGAAATGGTCATCGGCATCATGGCTGCGTTGAAAGCCGGCGGCGCATTTGTCCCGCTGGACCCTGCTTATCCGGCAGAACGGCTGGCATTCATGATGGCCGATTCCAATTTATCTGTGCTGCTAACCCAGGAGAAAATCAATGAATTTCTCCCGGAACATGATGCAGAGACAGTTTGTCTGGATAACGAACAGGATACGATATTCCAGGGTAACGCCGAAAATTTGAACAATAATATCGTACCTGAGAATTTGGCTTATATGATTTACACATCCGGTTCCACCGGCAAACCCAAGGGAACCATGTTGCAGCACCGCGGCTTGTGCAATTTGGCAATGGCCCAGCATCAGGCGTTCGACGTGACATTTGGCAGCCGAATCCTCCAGTTTTCTTCATTAAGCTTCGACGCCTCGGTGTGGGAAACTGTGATGGCTCTGCTAAATGGCAGTACTCTGTGCCTTACACGTCGTGAGAATCTGGCTTCCGGACAAACACTCTGGCAGGTTCTTAAAGACAATCAAATCAGCACTGTGACTCTGCCTCCATCAGTAGCGGCAATTATCCCGGAAGAGCCCCTGCCCGACCTGAATGTCATCATCACGGCAGGCGAGAAATGTACGGCTGAACTGGTTTCAAAATGGAATGAGAATGGAAGGAAATTTTTCAACGCCTATGGGCCAACAGAAACGACTGTATGCGCATCCATGCTTCATGTCACAGAGCAATATCGACAGGGACCGCCCATAGGTCGGCCGATCAATAATTTCAATTTATACATTTTGGATAAAAAAAATAATCCGGTGCCCATCGGTGTGGCCGGGGAATTACACATCGGCGGTGTTGGACTGGCGCGCGGGTATTACAACAGACCTGATTTGACTGCTGAAAAATTTATCGCCGATCCATTCAGCAGAACGCCGGGATCGCGGCTCTACAAAAGCGGAGATTTGGCCCGGTTCCTCCCGGATGGAAATATTGAGTTCCTCGGACGAATCGATCACCAGGTCAAGGTGCGCGGGTTCAGAATCGAGCTTGGCGAAATTGAAGCGGTGTTGGCTGAGCATGCGGATATTACCGATGTTATCGTGATTGTTCGGGAAGATGTGTCCGGCGATAAACGGCTTGTGGCGTATCTGGTGACTGAGGCGGAAAAAGAAATGACCGCCGGCGATTTGCGGAATTACCTGCGCGAGCGTCTGCCAGATTATATGTTGCCGTCCGCGTTTATGATTTTGGAGGAATTTCCGCTCACGCCGAATGGTAAAGTGGATCGGAAAGCGCTTCCGGCGCCGGATCAATCCCGACCGGAATTGGGAAGCGAATATGTGGAGCCGCGCAATGACGATGAGAAAAAACTGGCGGAAATTGTTTCAGAATTGCTCAATGTAGAAAAAGTCGGTGTTTATGATAATTTCTTTGACCTGGGCGGGCACTCGCTGCTGGCGACCCAGTTCATTTCCCGAACCCGCGATGCGTTCGAAGTTGAGCTGCCCCTGCGAAGCCTGTTCGAAAAACCGACAGTCGCCGGACTGGTGGAAGAGATTACGATACTCAGGCAATCAGGAGCAACGCAGTCAGCCCCATCGATTAAACGTGTCTCCCGGGACGCGAGGCGCGTGAAGCTTTCTGATCTTGAAAAATGATTTGAAGTTTATATTTTATCGAAAGTGACGAGACGATTGGAAAGATAGCGGAATTTTGTGCTGTTTTTTCAACCAAATTTTAGATATATGGAGAGTGCAATGGCAGAACAAAACTACCACACTCAGGAACAGGATGTATTTGTGTTTCCTGCTTCGTACGCACAACAACGATTGTGGTTTTTGGATCAGTTCGAACCGAACAGTCCATTTTACAACATCCCGTCAGCAGTTCGCTTTCGGGGAGAACTGAATTTAGATGCATTGTACAAAAGCATTCACGAGATTATTGCGCGGCATGAAACGTTGCGCACGACTTTTGGTAAAGTCGACGGCAATCCGGTTCAGATAATTCATCCCGGGTTGAAAATAGATATTCCAATTATCGATTTATCTTCACGTGAAGAGGAACATAGAGAAACTGAAGCGATTAAACTGGCTCAAAAAGAAGCGAGAAAACCGTTCAATCTCAGCACCGGACCACTGGTTCGTGTGACAATCCTGAAATTGGATGAAAATGACCATGTAATCCTTTTCACGCTGCATCACATCATTTCAGATGGATGGTCTATGGGCGTGCTGATAAAAGAGGTATCAATTCTTTACAGCACATTCTCGAAAAGCTTGCCTTCACCTCTCCCTGAATTACCGATTCAATATGCTGATTTTGCGGAATGGCAGCAGGAATGGCTGACCGGCGATGTACTCGAAAAACAAATTTCTTACTGGAAAGATCAGCTCGATGGTAGTTTGCAAATTCTGGAGCTGCCAACTGACAGACCACGACCTGCCGTGCAAACGGCTAACGGAGATGATGTGTCGAGAGTGCTGCCAAAAACATTAACGCAATCAATCAAAAAATTATGCAGTCAGGAAGATGTCACAATCTTCATGGCGTTGCTGGCCGCGTTTAATACGCTGCTCCATCGTTATACCAACCAGGAAAGCATCACTGTCGGAAGTCCTATCGCAAACAGAACGCGGGCTGAAGTTGAGGAATTAATTGGATTCTTCGTCAATACACTGGTACTGAAATCTGATTTTTATGAGGATCAGACATTTCGTCAGCTTCTTCAAAAGGTAAAGGAAACAACGCTTGGCGGTTACGCCAATCAGGATGTTCCTTTTGAACGACTCGTCGAGATACTGCAGCCGGATCGGGACATGAGCCATAGCCCCTTGTTCCAGGTAATGTTTATCCTGCAGAACAATCCAATGAGTGGCGGCATCGATTTGCCAGAGGTGAGCTTGAGCACGCTCGATATCAATGCCGGGACGTCGACGTTTGATTTAACGCTCATGGTCACCGAGCAGTCCCAGGGGCTGGATGTAACCATCGAATACAACACCGATTTGTTTGATGCGGACACAATGCATCGTATGATCGATCATTTTGAAATGCTGCTGACATCAATCGTGGCTGACCCGGATCAGGATGTTTCCAAATTATCAATTTTGCCGGAAGCGGAGTTTCAAAAGGAGGTAATTGAGTGGAATAATTACGATTCTGATTATCCTCAGCACGTCAATGTGAACCATGTTTTTGAAAAGCAGGTCGAAGAGACCCCGCATAATGTGGCTGTTTCCACCTGTGAGGAGAGTATAACGTATGAAGACCTGAACCGGCGCGCCAATCAATTGGCGCATTATCTGCAGAAACGTGGAGTGGGGCCGGAACAGGTTGTCTCGATCTGCGCGGGCAAATCCATTGAATTGATCGTGGCAGTGCTCGGCGTGATGAAAGCCGGTGGTGCCTACTTGCCGATTGATCCGACCTATCCGGAAGAGCGAATTGCATACATGCTGGAAGATTCCAAAGCGTCCATTTTATTAACGATGAATGAGCTCGTCGATCAGTTGCCTGACTCGAATGCGGATGTAATCAGTATTGATGCCACATGGGATGAAATTTCCAAAGAAAGCGCTGAAAATGCTGTGAGCGGCACCAATGAAAATAATCTGGTCTATTTGATTTACACCTCAGGCTCAACCGGGAAATCCAAAGGGGTAATGGTTGTCCATAAAACGCTTGTCAATGCGTACTATGCCTGGGAAGAAGCATATCTATTGAAGCAGGGAGTATCCAGTCACCTTCAGATGGCAAGTTTCTCGTTCGATGTGTTTTCCGGCGACTTTGTCCGTGGTTTATTATCCGGCGGCAAACTCGTTTTGGTTAACCGGGATTTGCTGCTCGAAGCGGAGAAACTCTATCATTTGATGGTTCAGGAAAAAGTGGATTGCGCTGAATTTGTCCCGGCCGTGCTCAGAAATTTAATTCAATACCTCGAAGAAACCGGCCAGAACCTCGCATTCATGAAGGCATTGATTGCCGGTTCCGATTCCTGGTATGTTGCTGAATACAAGGAATTTCAAAAATATTGCGGGCCGGAGACCCGGCTCATCAACTCATTCGGTCTTACAGAAGCGACGATTGACAGCACCTATTTTGAATCAATCCATCAACTCACTTCCTCCAACGAACGGCTGGTACCTATAGGAATTCCGTTTGCAAACACAAAAATCTATATCCTTGACAGGCATCTTCAGCCAGTGCCGATTGGAGTTCCCGGCGAATTATGCGTTGGCGGTGCCGGACTGGCTCGGGGATATTTCAATCGCCCGGACTTAACATCGGAAAAATTTATCGCTGATCCGTTCAGCCAGGAGCCGGATGCCAGAATGTACAAAACCGGTGATCTGGCGAGATTTCTCCCGGATGGGAATATCGAATTTCTCGGCCGAATTGATAACCAGGTCAAAATTCGGGGATTTCGAATTGAACTCGGGGAGATTGAATCGACGCTGGGGAAACACCCGGATGTGAGCGAAGTGGTCGTCACCGCCTGGGAAGACCGCCCTGGCAACAAGCGCCTTGTGGCGTACGTTGTGGTGGACAACGATGAAGAATCAATGGTCAGCGAATTGCGCACTTACCTGAAAGAAAAATTGCCGGATTACATGGTTCCGTCGTTTTTTATCATTTTGGATGCCATGCCATTGACACCCAACGGAAAAATTGATCGTCGCAGTTTGCCGGCGCCGGATCAGGATACCATTGCGGAAGCGAGTGAAGTGTATGTTGCTCCTCGCACGCCAAGCGAAGAAAAAGTTGCAGTGATCTGGTCGAAAATTCTCAATATTGAAAAAATCGGGATTCATGACAATTTCTTTGAGCTTGGGGGACATTCCCTGCTGGCCACCCAGGTTGTATCCCGGATTCGGGAAGCCTTTGACGTTGAAATTCCATTGCGCAATATTTTTGAATTTCCAACCGTGGCGGAATTGACACATCAGATCGATGTTGCAGTATTATCCGATACAGGACTGGTCGCGCCGCCTATTGTACCTGTCTCACGCGATCAGGAAATGCCGCTTTCATTTGCCCAGCAACGCCTGTGGTTCCTTGACCAACTGGAACCCGGCAGTCCATTCTACAACATTCCGGATGCAGTTCGGTTCCAGGGTGCGTTGAATATTGACGCCCTCGAAGCAAGCATCAACGAGATTGTGAAACGCCATGAGTCGCTGCGAACAAATTTCATCGACGTTGACGGTAAACCGAGTCAGATCATCCACGAGTCCCGAACCATTCCAATGAAAAAAATCGATCTGAGGGAATTGCCAAAAGCGCGACGGGAAGCTGAAGTCGAGCGATTGGCAAAAGAGGAAGCGCAGCAACCATTCAATCTTTCTGATGATGCATTGTTGCGGGTGACTATGCTGATGTTGGACGAAGAGGAGTTTGTCATTCTGTTTACCGTTCACCATATTATATCAGATGATTGGTCATCCAGCGTCTTGATTCAGGAATTGGCGATTATTTACGATGCTTTTAATAATAATCGACCATCGCCGCTGCCCGAGCCGGTCATCCAATATGCAGATTATGCGCACTGGCAGCAGAACTGGCTCCAGGGCGAAGTGCTTGAAAATCACTTGAATTACTGGAAAAATCAACTCAGCGACAGCCCCATGCTGCTCGAGCTACCGACGGATAAGCCTCGTCCGTCCGTTCAAACGTTTAATGGCTCGTTCGTCAATTTCGAAATCCCGGAAGACCTGACAAAATCCATACGCTCCCTGTGCAATCAGGATGGCGCCACCCTTTTTATGACGCTTCTGGCTGCATTTCAAACACTGCTTTATCGTTATTCAGGCCAGGATGATATTTGCGTGGGTTCTCCAATTGCAAATCGAACAAAAAGTGAAATGGAAAGCCTGATCGGTCTCTTCATCAATACGCTTGTTTTCAGAACCGACCTGGCCGGGGATCCAAGCTTCAAAGAACTATTGAGCCGAGTGCGCAAGGTTGCGCTTGAGGCTTATGCGCATCAGGATATTCCGTTCGAAAAGTTAGTGGATATTTTGCGACTGGATCGGGACCTCAGTCATTCTCCGCTCTTCCAGGCAATGCTTGTGCTGCAAAATGCGCCCATGGACGTTCAGGAACTCCCGGGTTTGCGCATCAGTCCGCTGGAGACTCACAGTGGCACGGCAAAATATGACTTAACTATGTTCATTGTTGAAGAAGGCGATAAACTGAGCGGTGCGTTGGAATATAATACCGATTTGTTTGAAGAAGGCACTATCAACAGAATGTTGAAGCATTTTCAAATCCTGCTCAAAGGCATTACTTCAAAACCTGAGCAGCACATCGCTAAAATTCCGCTCATCAGCGAAGCAGAAGCACAGCAATTTGTGATAGAAATGAACGCGACTCAGGTCGGATATACGAATGATCAGTATATCCATAAAATGTTTGAAATGCAGGTCGATGAAAATCCTGAGGCGATGGCTGTTGTTTTCGACGCTGAAAAACTGAGCTATTCCGAACTGAATGAATCCGCCAATCAACTGGCGCATTACCTGCAAAAAATGGGTGTCGGACCGGAGGTCATGGTTGGCATTTGTATGGAGCGGTCGCTTGAATTAATGGTGGCATTAATGGGCACATTAAAAGCCGGCGGCGCCTACGTGCCGATTGATCCATCATATCCGTCTGAGCGGTTGAACCATATGCTCCACGATTCAAACGTCCAGGTATTGTTGACCCAGGAAAAATTAAAATCACATTTTCCTGCTGATATCGATCACGTAATTTGTCTTGACAAACAGTGGGAAGAAATTGAACCGGAAAACAATGAAAATCCGGATGTGCATATTTCAACCGATAATTTAGCTTATGTCATTTATACATCCGGCTCGACCGGCACGCCCAAAGGCACGCTCATTTCCCACAAGGGCTTGCGCAATTATTTATGCTGGTGCATGGAAGCGTATTCGTTGAAAGAAGGCAGGGGCTCGTTAGTCCATTCCTCGCTTGCGTTCGACGCAACAATCACCGGACTTTATGCGCCATTATTGGTCGGCCGAACCGTTTACCTGGCGCCTGAAACAAAAGATATCGAGATACTCAAAAAAATCCTGACCAAGGAGCAGAATTTCAGTCTCATTAAAATCACACCGGCGCATCTGGAATTACTGGGACAACAGTTGGAACCGGAAGTTGCCGCAAAAGCAACCCATTCGTTCATCATTGGTGGAGAAAATCTCACTACCGAGCATATTGAATTTTGGCAGAAGCATGCGCCGGATACATTGCTGGTGAACGAATATGGCCCCACAGAAACAGTGGTTGGGTGTATGAATTATCGCGTGCCGGCGGATTTGCATGCCGGCTCTGTATCCATTGGTCATTCCATTAATAATATGCAAATTTATATTCTGGATGCCCACCTGAATCCGGTGCCAACAGGGGTGAAAGGTGAAATGTACATTGGTGGACTGGGCGTTGCACGTGGCTATCACAATCGCCCTGACTTGACAGCGGAAAAATTTATTCCCGATCCGTTTAGCCAGGAACCCGGGACGCGCTTTTACAAAACCGGCGATTTGGCGAGATACTATTTTGATGGCAACATCGAATTCCTCGGCAGACTGGATGACCAGGTGAAAATTCGGGGTTTCCGAATCGAACTGGGTGAAATAGAAGCAGTCCTTGGGCAACATTCTGCAATCGAGGAGGTTGTTGTTATTGCCGGCAAGGCCTCCAAATCAGCAGAATTTCGTTTGGTGGCATATATTGTCACAACGGATGATTCAATGCCGTCCATCAGTGAACTGAGGGATTTTCTCAAGGAAAAATTGCCGGAATACATGATACCTTCAATTTACATGAAACTGGATGAATTACCGCTGACACCCAATGGTAAAGTCGACCGAAAAGCATTGCCTGAACCGGAAATAACGCGGTCAGAGATGCACAAGACTTTTGTCGCTCCCAGAAATCCGGTTGAAAAACAAATAGCGGAAATCTGGAGTGAATTAATTGGAATCGATAAGGTCGGAATTTACGACAACTTTTTCGAATTGGGCGGCCATTCACTACTGGCAACGCAGATGAATTCGCGCATCAGAAAATCATTTAATATCGAATTTCCACTCCTTGCAGTGTTTGAATCCACGACTTTGGAAGAGCTGGCTCTCCAGGTGGAGAAAACAAGCGGAGATGCATACGCGCAACTTGCACCATCCATTGAACCGGTGGATCGCGAAAAAGTAGTGGATTTACCGCTTTCATTCGCGCAGCAGCGATTGTGGTTCCTGGATAAACTCGAACCGGGCAACACATTCTACAACATCCCCACAGCCATTCGATTGAAAGGGAAACTGGATGTCGATGCGCTGGAAAAAAGTATGATGGAAATTTTGAAGCGACATGATTCTTTGCGTACGAACTTTTATGAGCGGGATGGAATTCCCTATCAGAAAATTGAACAGGACATTCAATTTGAACTCGAAAGAATCGATTTGATCGGAAAACCGCATGCTGAAAGAGAAACCGAGGTGCTCAAACTGGCCGGTGAGGACGCTCGCAAGCCATTTGATCTGAGCCGTGGTCCATTGTTCCGGGCTTCGCTGATTATACTGGATGAAAACGATCACGTTATTCTTTTCACTATGCACCATATTATTTCCGATGGCTGGTCAGTCAATATTATGATTCAGGAAATTGCCACAATTTACGATTCCCTGGCGAATCAAAAGCAAATCGCTCTGCCGGTATTGCCGGTTCAATATGCGGATTTTGCCCACTGGCAGAGAAATTGGTTGCAAGGTGAAGTGCTGGGCCGACAGCTTCAGTACTGGGTGGAAAAACTTTCTGATGCACCGTCGTTGATTGAACTGCCAACAGACAGACCCAGGCCTTCAGTGAAAACATTCAATGGCGCCCTTCAGTCGTTCGATATTCAACCGGAATTAACAGGCGCATTGCGAAAACTGACCGAAACATCAGGCGCAACGCTATTCATGTCGTTATTGGCTGCATTCCAGACGCTCATCCACCGGTATTCCGGTCAGGATATTATTCCCGTGGGCTCGCCCATCGCAAACAGAAATCAGATGGAAACAGAAGGCGTCATCGGATTTTTTGCCAATACACTGGTTTTCTCCACCGATTTTTCCGGCGATCCATCGTTTAATGATTTGCTCAAACGAGTCAGGAAAACCGCGCTGGGCGCGTATGAACATCAGGACATTCCTTTTGAAAAACTCGTCGAAGTGCTGCAACCTGAACGCGACATGAGCTACACACCTCTTTTCCAGGTCATGTTTGTCATGCAAAACAAGCGCGAGCACAGTTACTATACCTCTGATCTGGAAATTGCTCCAATCATTGCCGAAAGCGGCACCACGCAATACGATTTGACGCTTTCCATTGAAGAGGGAGCCGAGGAAATCAGCGGTGTTTTGGAATACAATACCGATTTATTCAATAAAGAAACCATTACGCAAATAATCGGAAATTTTCAAACGTTATTACAGACCGCAGTTGAAAATCCTGATCTACCTATTTCGCGACTGGCGCTGTTGAAAGAAGCCGAAGAACAAGGCATGCTTTATGACTGGAACAGTACTGCCAGCCAATATGTCGAAGACCGCTGCGTGCATCAATTATTCGAAGAACAGGTTGTTGCCACGCCGGAAAAAATTGCTGTGGTTTTTGAAGATGAACAATTAACCTACAAAGAATTGAATGAGCGGGCTAATCAACTGGCCAACCATTTGAGAAAACTCGGCGTTGGGACTGAAATTCTTGTCGGATTGTGCGTGGAACGTTCTCTCGACATGATTGTTGGGCTGCTCGGTATTTTGAAAGCCGGGGGCGCATATTTGCCCATCGATCCGACTTATCCTGTCGATCGAATTGATTATATGATAGCAGATGCACAGGTCGGTATCGTATTAACACAGCAGCAGCTTGTGAATCACATCTCCACGAATGATGGGACGCAAACTATTTGTCTGGATAGCGATTGGGAGCACATTTCGCATCAAAGCACAGAAAATCATGACGCTCACATTCAAATTGACAATCTGGCGTATGTGATTTACACATCCGGTTCCACCGGCCGGCCCAAGGGTGTTATGCTCCGTCACCGCGGGATAAATAATCTCACCAAATCGCAGATCGCTGATTTTGCCGTCGATGAAACGAGTCGGATTCTTCAGTTTGCATCGTTTAGTTTTGATGCATCGATTTCCGAAATATTCACCGCGCTGCTGTCCGGGGCAACATTATATCTGGCTCAGAAAGACACATTGCTTTCAGCGTCCGGACTTGTGAGTTTTTTCAAAAATAACGAAATAACCATTGTAACTTTGCCGCCATCATTATTGAATATTCTTGAACCGGAAGATTTGGCCGGCTTGAAAACAATTGTATCGGCCGGAGAAGCCTGCACAAAAGCGATTGCGAACAAATGGCATCAAGCCGTAAGATTTGTCAATGCTTACGGTCCGACAGAAGCAACCGTGGGCGTGACGAGTTATATTATCGATCATATTCCTGCTGAAGGCTCAACTATTCCCATTGGAAAGCCTGTTTCCAACACAAAATTGTATATTCTGGATGAATTCATGAATCCTGTCCCCAGGGGAGTTGCAGGTGAATTGTTCATCGGAAGTGTCGGTCTGGCGCGCGGGTACATAAACCGGCCAGATTTGACCGCTGAAAAATTCGTGCCGAATCCCTTCAGCGATGAGAGCGGAGCCAGGCTATATCGAACCGGCGATTTGGTCCGATTTTTTGCAGATGGCAATATTGAATTTCTTGGCAGGCTCGATCATCAGGTGAAAATTCGCGGCTACCGAATAGAAATTGGTGAAATTGAATCCGCGCTGAATCAACATGAAGACATCCAACAGGCTGTGGTCACCGCGAAGAAAATGCCTTATTCAGACAATGACCATCAGCTCGTTGCGTATATGGTGCTGACTCAGGACAGAGAATTCACCGTGAATCAGGCGCGTGATTTTCTCAAGGAGCGCTTGCCGGAATACATGATTCCGACGTATTTCATCACATTGAGCAAATTACCCATGCTACCCAATGGGAAAATTAATCGAAAAGCGCTGCCCGATCCTGAGGTGTCCGATGTGGCTTCATCCGGACATGAATATGTTGCACCGCGGACTCCAACGGAAGAGTTGCTGGCTGTGCTTTGGGGTGAAATTCTGGGCGTTGAAAAGGTTGGAATGTTCGATAACTTTTTTGAATTGGGTGGCCATTCATTACTGGCAACTCAACTGGTATCACGTGTCAAAAATGCATTTCAGGTCGAACTGCCAATTCGCGATTTCTTTGAAACACCATTCATTTTTCAACTCGCGCAAATCATTAATAAGCTCAAATTGGAACAGGATTCCATCGAAGTGCCAAATATCGAGCGGGTTGACAGAGATAGACAATTGATGTTATCATTTGCCCAGCAGCGATTGTGGTTCCTGGATCATCTCGAAGCCGATACAGCATCGTACAATCTGCCTTCCGCAATTCGTGTCACCGGCGATTTGAATGTCAAGGCGCTAAATTATAGCCTCAATGAGGTTATCCGCCGGCATGAAATCTTGCGGACCCGGTTCACGGCCATCGAGGGAAAACCGATTCAGGTCATCGTCCCTGAATTGACAATGGAAATTCCGATTGTCGATTTGCAGCATCTTCCGGAAGAGGAAAGAGAAAATCACGCGCTGGAACTGGCGGTTGAAGAAGCTCAAAAACCATTCGATCTGAAAAAGTGTCCGCTAATTCGCGTGAAGCTTGTTCAATTAAAAGACAATGAATATGTGCTGCTTTTCACCATGCATCACATTATTTCCGATGGTTGGTCTATGGGCATACTCATTCAGGAAGTGGGCGCACTATACGATGCGTACTTAAATAAGAAACCAACGCCTATGCCTGACCTGGCCATCCAATATGTGGACTTTGCGCAGTGGCAGCGCACCTGGCTGCAGGGCAAAACACTGGATATGCAGATTGATTACTGGAAAAACCAGTTAGCCGGCAGCACGCCGCTGCTGGCACTGCCGACAGATCGTCCGCGTCCGCCAATTCAAACATATCAGGGAAGAACGAAAACATTTGAAATTCCCAAAGAATTGTCGACCGCCATCAGCCGGATAAGCCGTCAGGAAGGGGCCACGCTGTTCATGACATTGATGGCAGCTTTTCAGACGCTACTGTATCGGTATTCCGGCCAGGAGGATATCAATGTCGGTACACCCATTGCCAACAGAAACAAATCCGAAACTGAATCGCTTATCGGTTTCTTTGTGAATACATTGGTCATTCGCACAGATTTTACCGGGGAAGATACGTTTCAGGATATTATCCGCAAAGTCAGAGAAACCTCGCTGGGTGCATACGCGTATCAGGATTTGCCGTTCGAAACCCTGGTGGATATTATTCAACCCAAGCGAAATACCAGCCATACGCCATTATTCCAGGTGATGTTTGTGTTGCAGAATCTCCCCATGGGAGCTCAGGAATTGACGGATCTGGTGCTGGAACCCATTGAACCTGAAACAGGAATTGCCAAGTTCGATCTGACGCTGACGATGGTCGAAAGTCCGGATGGATTTAACGGATCATTCGAATTTAACACCGATTTATTCGACCCGGAAACAATCGATAAGATGATCCTTCATTTCCGGAACTTGCTGGAAGCAATCGCTGAAGCGCCGGCGGCTCCCATATCCAAATTACAATTCATTGCAGAAGACGAACGAAATCAAATGCTGACCGAGTGGAATGATACGACATTCGAATATGCTAATGATTCCTGCATTCATGAACTGGTTGAGCAATGGGCAGAAAAGACGCCGGATGAGATTGCTGCAGTATTCGAAGATCAAACCTTAACCTATGCAGAGTTGAATAAGAAAGCAAACCAATTAGCGCATTACTTGCAAAAATCCGGTGTGGGGCCTGAAACGCTGGTGGGAATGTACATGGAACGATCCATGGATGTGGTCATTTCCATTTTGGCCATTATAAAGGCTGGTGGTGCCTACGTGCCCATGGATCCGGTTTATCCCCAGGACCGAATTGCGTTCATGCTGGAGGACACAGCCACGCCAATTCTGCTAACACAAACGCAGATGCTGGACAGGCTGCCGGAAGTCAATACGCGCATGATTTGTCTCGATGAAGAATGGGAAACGATTGCCAAAGAAAACAGCGATAACATCAAGACAGAGATTGACCCGGAAAATATCGCGTATGTCATCTATACATCAGGGTCCACCGGCAAGCCCAAGGGATGCATGATCAATCATAATCATGTAATTCGGTTGTTCAAAGCCACGGATGACTGGTTCCATTTCGATTCAAACGACGTCTGGACGTTTTTCCATTCGTACGCGTTTGATTTTTCAGTCTGGGAAATATGGGGCGCGCTGTTGTATGGCGGCAAGCTTGTTGTGGTGCCATACATGATAAGTCGCTCGCCGGAAGGTTTTTACGAATTGCTGGCCAAAGAACGCGTGACAGTGCTCAACCAGACTCCGTCTGCTTTCAGGCAGCTCATTCGTGCGGAAGAAGTTGTGGGCATGGCGCCCGATTTGGCTCTGCGTTTGATTATTTTTGGCGGGGAGGCGCTCGAATTGAACAGCCTGAAACCCTGGTACGATCGCCATGGCGATAAAAAGCCGCAACTGGTGAATATGTATGGCATCACGGAAACGACCGTGCATGTGACGTATCGTCCGTTGCAGGAAATTGACCTGACCACAGCGCCCGGCAGCGTCATTGGAAATCAAATTCCTGATTTGCACCTGTATGTTCTGGATGAACATTTGATGCCCGTGCCGGTCGGCGTCCCGGGAGAGCTGTTTGTCGGAGGTGCCGGTGTGGCGCGCGGATACCTGAATCGCCCGGAACTCTCTGCACAGCGGTTTATACCGCATCCATTTTCCGAGAAGGAGGGCGACCGGCTCTATAAGACAGGCGATCTTGCGCGCTACCTGCGTGACGGCGATGTCGAGTACCTGGGAAGAATCGATCATCAGGTCAAGATTCGCGGCTTTCGCATTGAATTGGGTGAGATTGAATCCGTGCTGGTGCAGCATTCCATGGTTCAGGAAGCGTTCGCCCTGGTCAGGGAAGATGAAGCCGGGAGCAAGCGACTGGTTGCATACCTTGTTGCCACGGCTGAAACTGCTCCCAATATCAGCGAACTGAGAAGCTTCATGCAGAATAAAGTGCCTGATTACATGGTGCCATCCGCTTTTGTGTTCATGGAAAAATTGCCTCTGACGCCGAACGGTAAAATTGATCGGAAATCATTGCCTGTTCCAGATCACATCCGTCCTGAGCTGGAGAGTGTTTACGTGGCTCCAAGAACCGAGGAAGAGAAAAAACTGGCGGAAATTTGGGCGAAATTATTGAATCTCGAGCAGGTGGGCATTAAGGACAATTTCTTTGAGTTGGGTGGCGATTCTATTTTGACTATTCAGGTGATCGCCCGGGCAAAATCTGCCGGATTATATATCACCCCGCTGCAAATGTTTCAGTATCCAACCATTGAAGAATTGGCCGCTGTGGTTGAAACCAATGGTAAAATTCATGCTGAACAGGGCGTGGTAACAGGGACGGTTCCGCTCACTCCGATTCAGCGATGGTTCTTTGAACATCATCCGTATGATGAGCATCATTTCAATACGTCACTCTTCTTTGAATTGGGCCAGAAACTGGATATTGAGATTCTGCAGGAAACGCTGAAACGAATGCTCATGCAACATGATGCACTCCGCCTGCGATTTTTCAAAATTGAAGGAACATGGGTGTCTGAAAATGCGGATATCGATGAGCAACTCCCGTTCTATTATATCGATCTGACGAAGAAACGGGGCAGAAATCAGAAGAACGCGTATGAATCAGCGAAAATGGATTTGCAGACCACGTTCGATTTAGCGAACGGTCCGCTAATAAAAGTGGCATATTTTGATTTTGGTTCCAATCGGGGCGATAAATTGCTGGTTGTATTTCATCACCTGGTAATCGATGGTGTTTCTCTGCGATTTTTCATGGAAGATTTCATGACGATTTACATGCAATTGAACATGAAAAAAGACGTTGTGATGCCGCAAAAAACAACATCGTACCAGTACTGGGCAATGAAGTTGTCCGAATATGCACAAAGCGAAGAGGCTCGCAGCGAAATCGAATACTGGCAGCAACTGAACGATTTCAAAAACGCGTCTGTTCCGGTTGATTTTCAAAATGGTGAAAATACCTATGGAATTTCTGAAGATATTACATTCTCTTTGAGCGAAAAAGAAACCAGATTCTTATTGCAGACAGTGCCTGCCGTGTATCACGTTCAAATGAATGATATCTTGTTGACAGCTCTTGTGAAAACATTCAGAAAGTGGACCGGGAATTCGAATCTTCTTGTTGAAATGGAAGGGCATGGCCGCGAAGGCCTTTTCAGGGACGTGGATCTCTCCCGCACAATTGGGTGGTTTACCAGTATTTTTCCTGCAATGCTTGATTTGGAAAAAGCTGAAGGCATTGAGCAGGAATTGGAAAAAATCAAAAATCAATTGAATGAAATCCCGAATCGGGGTATTGGGTACAATATTCTGAAATACCTCGCTGAGGATGATGAAGTGAAAAAGCTGTTCGAGAAATTTCCCCATCCGGAAATCAATTTTAATTATCTTGGACAGTTTGATCAATTACCGGACATTGAAAATAACGGTAATGGCGATGTAAAAGATGGGAACGGTTCAGCAGAGTTCGCCCATGATGTCATTCCCATGCGAATGGCTATGGAATCACCCGGGCCTGAACAGAGCCGCGATGTAGAACGAAGTGCTGTATTGTATTTTGTCTGCGTAATCAATGGGGGTCAGTTACACATCAGATGCCTGTACAGCAAAGGATTGCACAGAAGCTCTACAATTAAAAATCTGGTGAAAAACTACATTTCCGAGTTGCGTAAGATAATTACTTCCTGTCAGAAAAAAGATAAAGAACAGATTCTAATCGAGGAAAAACAATTATTGTAGAGGTTGCAGTATTTATGGACGCACTATTGGGTCTTACTTTTAGGGATTGGCTTCGTTTGCTAAAAGAAAATCGATTTAAAATAGATCGGAAGTATTTGGGGCGAGCGATTTATGTTACTCTGATGAGTTTTCAAAATTCAATAGGAAAACGAAAAGAAGATGAAGCGTACGGCGGTTTGATTCAAAATGTAAGAATTAAACAACCCGTTTTCATTTTAGGGCATTGGCGGTCCGGCACGACGCTTTTACATGAACTTATGGTTCAGGATGACCAGTTTGCCTATCCAAATTTGTTTCAGGTTTCGCATCCAAATACGTGTTTGATCCGCGAAGCTTTGGTGGACAAAGCGATGCGGGATGCAGAATCAGAAAAACGTCACATGGACAACGTTCAGTTAACGTATGAAAGTCCCGGTGAAGATGAAGCCGCTCTTGCCGTAATGAGTCTTCGCTCGCCGTTAATCGGATGGTCTTTTCCCAAGCAGGAAGATTTTTATGATCGATTTCTGACGTTTGAAGGAGTCAATGGAGGGGATCTTGAAGCGTGGAAAAATTCATTGGTCACTTTTTTGAAGAAATTGACTTGGCGTTATGAACGGACACTGCTTCTCAAATCTCCAACGCACACAGCTCGGATTAAGCTGCTGCTGGAATTATTTCCAGACGCAAAATTCATTCACATTGGCAGGGATCCGTATACCGTATTTCGTTCTACTCGAAATTTATATAAAAAAGCGGCGCCAAATTCATATCTTCAAACACCGGTGAATGGACTGGATGAAGGTATTTTTAAGCGTTACAAAATAATGTACGACGCTTTTTTCAGGGAACGAAGTTTGATCCCGGCAGGGAATTATTGTGAAATATTTTTTGAAGATCTGGAAAGAGATAAAATCGGGCAGGTTGAAAAAATTTATGATACCTTATCAATGCCGGGATTCGATACATTTAAACCAAAGTTGGAAGTTTATTTGAATGGCATGAAAGATTATAAGAAAAATAAATACCAGCCCTTACCGGACGAATTGAAAAAAAGAATTTTTGAAAACTGGAAACGCAACTTTGAAGAATGGGGATATTCAAATTGAGGATGGATGTAATTAGGTCATGATGATTTTATAAAATAACTTAAGTGAACAAAAGATGCTGAAAAGCACGATGTCAGGAGAATTGAATGAATAGTCCCACGAAATTATTTAATAAAAATTATTTTTTACTGTGGCAGGGACAGGCGGTCAGTAAAATCGGCTCACAGTTATATTTGATTGCGATTGTTTTATGGCTGAAACATGCAACGCAATCCGGAACGTTAGTTGGATTGATGCCTGCTGTCGGAGGTATCATTGCTGTTTTGTTAGGACCAATTGGCGGCACCTTCGCAGATTTGCATTACAGACGAAATATTATCATCTGGACAGACGTACTTAGCGGGATTGCAGTCATCGCATTGTCGGCCATGGTATTTCTGTTCCCGACAAATACGAAACTCATCGTTATATGTATATTTATGATTTCGGTCATCATGTCAACGCTCTTGTCATTTTTCGGTCCGGCCATCGAGGCATCCATTCCGGAATTGGTTCCGAAGTCAAAACTTCAGGGCGCAAATACACTGAGTCAATTATCCAATCAAATGTCAGTTCTGATAGGACAGGGGCTCGGGGGGGTGCTATATACCATTCTCGGCGGCCCTTTAATTTTTCTGTTAAATGGAGTGAGTTATCTTTTTTCAGCAACGAGCGAAGCATTTATCACAATCCCTCAGGTCTTGCCGGAAAAGAAAAAGATTGGTGTCAAGGCGCGGTTCAGTGAGTTTAAAGAAAACGTAATGGAGGGTTTTCATTACATCTGGAGAAAATCAGGATTGAGGGAACTTTTTACTGTGGCTGCGGTTCTTAATTTTTTTAATATGCCGATTATTATTTTATTGCCCTTTTATGTCGAAGACCATTTGGGAGTCAGTTCTTCCTGGTATGGGATTTTGATGGCGCTGTATGCAATTGGCTCCCTGCTGGGTTACACATTCGGCAGCGTTCGAAAATTTGGCGGCTCTGAACGGCGCGCTTTTATGATATTTTTCCTGATTTTTGAAGCGGCGATTTATGCGTTCCTGGGTTTAACCACCTCCATTAAAATTGCACTTGTTCTGGCTGTGATTGCCGGCTTTGCAAGTGGATTTATTACGTTAAATATCACGACATTATTGCAATTGACCACGCCGGGAAATATTCGTGGGCGTGTTTTTGGCGCGCTTGGAACAATGGTTTCAAGCATCGCGCCTCTGGGTATGGCCCTTGGTGGAGTTGTATTCGATTTGCTCGATCAAAATGTGATGATAATCTATGTAACCTGCGGAAGTGTCATGGCTGTTTTGTCAACTTTTATTTCATTTAATAAAAATTTCAGGGAATATATTGCGTACGAAATTCCTGACGAAGAACCCATACAAACTTAAGCTGAAGAAAGTGTCACAATTTAAGTCAAAAATATGTCCTGGCATTTACGCAAATTCCTGAGTGAGTATGTAATAATAATTTGAGTCTGGAAGATGAAGTGGGGATTCGATTTTTCAAAGGAGAAAAGAATGTCTGAGTATTGTAAAGCATATAAATTATCCCAACTCCAAAATTTTCCTGATTGGAAAATAAAGATCGAGAATGGTGGAACGAACGGAAAAGAAACTGAGAGAAAGAGTCAAACTGCTGAAAAGTATTCAGGGGGTGATTTTCTATTTTTACACGACAGCTACATTGTGACCGAAGGAATATTTGAAGACAAAAATATAATTTTTGATAATGTTACCCCGGCATGGAAAAAATTTTGCAAAGAACAGCTAAAATTCGAAATTCCGACTTTTGAATCTGTCCAGCCTGAAATGGGGACAGAAGAAAAATCAGAATAAATCAATCCACGTTAAGGGGGAATGGGGCAAGGGTGTCTTAACAATGAAGCACCTGAGATCATCTGTAACTTTAAAAATAGAGGTGACAAAATGAACAGAGAAGAAAGAGAAGATACCACAATTTACAAGGTTGTAATCAACCACGAAGAACAGTACTCAATTTGGCCTGCAGACAGAGATAATCCGCTTGGCTGGAAAGATGCCGGAAAAACCGGGCAGAAAGCGGAATGCCTGGAATACATCAAAGAAGTCTGGACTGATATGAGACCGCTCAGTCTGCGAAAGAAAATGGAGGCTGCTGAGAAATAATCAGCGAACTGCGGAAAAAAAATATTCTGCCGGGGGACTGTTATATAAGACAGTCCCCTTGCTTTATACGATAAAAAAGAATACATAAAAAAATTTTATATCGTTTTAAAAATATGATCCAATCAAAAAATACTAATAATTGGTTTGGATACTACAAACCCAAACCTGATTCGAAAATTCGGTTATTCTGTTTTCCTTTTGCCGGCGGCAATGCGTTGACGTACCGGACATGGAGTGATAATCTTCCTCATTGGATTGAAGTGTGCCCGGTTGAATTGCCCGGCCGCGGCAGTCGGTTGAGAGAGACACCGTTCATGGATATCCCTTCGCTGGTGAGCGCGCTGGGCAAGGCGCTCGCTATATTTCTTGACAAACCGTATGCATTTTTCGGCCACAGTATGGGCGCATTGATTGGCTTCGAGCTGGCGCGGTATTTCAGAAAAAATCAATTGCCGCAACCCATTCATTTTTTTGCGTCAGGGCATACAGCGCCACCATGGCCGGATTCGCATCCACCGATTCATAATTTGCCTGAGCAGCAATTCATTCAGGAGCTCCGGAAGTTGAATGGCACCCCGGACGCCGTGTTGAATAACGATGAGTTGATGCAATTATTGCTGCCGATCTTGCGGGCTGATTTTGCCATGAACGAAACATACGAGTTTACACAAGACCAGCCGCTCGAATGCCCGATTTCTGTTTTTGGCGGCGAAAATGATCGCGATGTGAACAGGGAAAGCCTCGAGGCATGGCAAAATGAGACCACATCCGATTTTTCACTGAAAATTCTCCCCGGCGGACATTTTTTTATTCAGACGTCCCGGCAGGTCATTCTGCAATCCATTGAAACTGAGCTTTCCAATTCTATGGGAAAAAATGCATCGAGGAGAGCTGTGTGAGTCCGGCCAACAGAAGATGGGTTGAGTCTCCTGAAAATCTGGAACTGCGGGAAGACGAAATCCAGGTTTGGAAGGTCGATTTGAAAGCCCCGGTCGCGCAAATTAAAGCGTTCAGAGAAATTTTATCTGCTGATGAAATTAAACGCGCTGACCGGTTCTATTTTCAAAAGGACAGGGATGCGTTTACAGTGGCCAGAGCCGCTCTCCGGCACGTATTGAGTCGGTTCTTAAATTTCAAGCCGGAAGCGATTGAATTCGAATACAATTCGTATGGCAAACCTTTTCTGAAGTCGGGATTCAGTCGTGGAAACCTTCAGTTCAATCTATCCCATTCCCATAAATTAGCGCTGATTGCAGTGACCTGTGATCATGAAATTGGTATCGATGTTGAGTATATCCGGGACGATCTTTCAGATTTGAAAATTGCCGAGCGTTTTTTTTCAAAGGCTGAAGTGGCTGAACTGAAACGCGTTCACCCTGCAAAACAGCGAATCGCTTTTTTCAATTGCTGGACGCGCAAGGAAGCGTTCATCAAAGCAAAAGGGAAGGGACTTTCCATTCCACTTGATCAATTCGACGTATCGCTCAAGCCGGGGGACCCTGCGGCATTAGTGAAAACGCGATATGAAACCGAGGACGCCGCTAACTGGTCGATCATTGACGTGTCGCCCGAATCAGGGTATCGCGGCGCCATAGCGATTCCCGCAAAAAAAAAGCATGCAAAGTACTGGCTGTTTTCAACACAACGTTAGCTGACTCAATTCATCCTTGATGATTTTTTCAATTATCGGATGAAGCGAACAAATTCATCAATTCCTCTTCTGCCGGAAGCTTCAGGAACCGATGCCGGATACCCCAGCGGCGTGACAGTTGCCACATAATGATGTTTTGGAATGCCCAGCTCCTGCTTCACATCATCCCGATCCATGGCTGCAATCCAGCACGTGCCCAAACCAAAATTCCACGCTGATAAAATGAAATGATAGGCTGCAATGCAGCCGTCCTGCTCCGGACGAAGTGTTTTCTCATTGTCCGCACATACAGCCACTGCCAGCGGCGCCCTGCCGATTGGTGCACTGCTGCTATTTCTTCGTGTGGCAAGGAATTTCAGTGTTTCCGGCTTTTCAATGACGAGAAAATAGTACGATTGCGAATTCCTGGAGGTCGGGGCAAAGCGGCACTGCCCAAATATTTGTGAGAGGATCTCCCTGGAAATTCTGCGATCCTGAAAGTGACGAATGCTGCGGCGCGTCAACATAAGTTCGTCACCCTGTAAATAGGGGGGAAGCTCGTGTAAGAATGACTGAAATTCCAACATCCGATTTTCCGGGTCCCGGGCAAAGAACTGATAGATGGCATAATCGTTATTCTTTTCAGGTGGCGCAAGGGCAATGGATTTCAGCACCTGAAATTTGGCGCCCACTTGGTTTACAGTCGGGTAGAAAAATGTGATCATACCGGCTGTATCCACCTCGTCCCGTTGGCAAAATCCCAGGAGCATGTTATTATCTTTGAAAATGATGCAGTCTTTCTGTTCCAGCCAGGTTTCCATTCCAAGAGATGTAGAATAGAACTCGCGGAGTTCGTTAAGATTTTGGGTCTTATAAAAAATGATTCCAGACATGGTACCTTCCTTTTTTAGATGATTGCAAGGGAACCTTTAAATTTACCAAATGAAAGGTTTGTAGTCAATCTCAAAATTATTTTTTTACTTGATTTTATCAAAAAAATCAAATACTTTAATAGAAATCATTGATAGATTTCGGTGGAATTAATCACATATTATATTAGTCTTTTGTGGCGCTAAGGGAAAGGCTCTGCTATGGGAATGAAAATTAAAATATTGTCAGGCTTCCTATTATTGTCATTTATGTTCCTACTAAATTTGGAAATGAATAACTAAATAACTCTAAAAAATCTTATGGTAGAACAACTTATTCTATTATCTCTGCTTACTTTGCTGGCCTCGGTCATCGGCACAATCAGTGGCTTCGGAATTTCAAGTATCATGATTCCGATTATGTCACTGTTTTATCCGTTGCCGCTTACGTTGCTCTTTGTGGCGATCATTCATCTTTTTGGTGATATCTGGAAAATAGTATTCTTTCGGAGAAGTGCTAACTGGAGAATCATCCTGTTGTTTGGAATTCCCGGCATCCTGTTCAGTTACGTGGGCGCCACAATGTCGTTCAATGTGCCTGCCAACACACTGAAGCAGCTTCTCGGCGGATTTTTGCTGGTATATGTTTTATTTCTTATTTATCAGCAAAACTGGAAACTCACGGCCACTAATTCATCGTCCATTTTGGGGGGATCATTGTCTGGAATTTTTGCCGGCATATTTGGTGTGGGCGGGGCCGTCCGCAGTGCATTCCTGATGGCATATAATTTACCCAAAGAAATGTTCATATTTACATCCGGCATGATTGCGCTTTTTGTCGATGTCACGCGTATCACAAAATACCTGATGGGCGGAACAACCATGCCAGTGAATTTTTTATATATTCTATTTGTGCTTGTGCCCCTTTCGCTGCTGGGCGCATATATTGCCAAGCGAATCGTTGACAAGGTATCACAAAAATTATTTCGAATTATTATTGCCGTATTGCTTGGCCTCATTGCTGTGAAATATTTGTTGTTCATTTAACCTGGATTATTCATTGTAATTCATTAAGGAATCCAGATAGCCTGAATGGTGCTTAATTCAGAATTCGTTATATCAAACTCTGTTAAATTTCACACATCTCGTTAATCTTTTTAATAACATTTATTTATATATGTTTAGGTTGAAATCTGTGAATAATTCAGGTTAAGAAGATTGAATAGTGTTAGAAAATCGGTTAAATCAAAAACTTGTAAGGAGAATCCTGATGGATGAAGATAAGAATGGATTTTTTTTAGATGATGGGACAAAAGTTGACCCGAATCTAATTCCCAAACCCGGTCTTTGCCTCACCTGTGTGCATGATAATGACCCTGCCCAGGAAATGCTCTGCACTCTAACCCGAATTGACCAGATGGATGATGAAGAATTCATCTGCGAAGCCTATCGACAAGTGGAGTTCTGAATTCGATCGTTCAGTTCCCACGATTCCTGAATACTTGCTGCTTCCTAAATATTTTTTTTATTTGCCGCGATATCGACTCATTCGAGGAATGTTTCATTAGTATAAAGAAATATTTATTATCTTCGATCAGTCATTGATTAATAGAACCGCTGTGGTGTTATACATATTTTTAGGAAAGCGGTAAATGTTCGAATCTATCGCTCAATACGTAAATTTTTTTCCTGATTACTACTCGTAAACAAATCTAAAGGAGACTGTTTCTAAAATGCATTTAGTTGATTATATTATATTTGTTCTTTATTTAATGACGGTACTGGGAATCGGTGTTTATTTTTTCTTTCGAAACAAGAATGCTGAAGACTATTATGTAGGCGGCAGAAGCATCGACGCGAAGCATGTTGGCCTTTCGATCGTGGCTACGGATGTTGGGGGAGGATTCTCAATCGGGCTTGGCGGCCTCGGATTCACCATGGGCCTGGCCGGGAGCTGGCTTTTATTTACCGGACTCCTGGGCGCCTGGTTGTCGGCAGTGCTGATAATTCCCCGGTTGAAACGCATTGATAGAAAATACGGCATGTTCACCTATTCAGATTTTTTGAAAACACGCTACAGTAGTTACGTGGCAATTCTCGCTGCTCTCATTTCCGGGATCGGCTATCTGGGATTTACCGGCGGGCAGATACTCGCCGGGGCAAAACTTGCGTCAGCAACTGTGTTCTCTAATCTTCCATTAGACATGGATCCCATGACATTTTCATTATTTGTCCTTGCAGTGATCACCATTGGATACACCGTAATCGGGGGGCTAAAAGCGGTTATTTATACGGACACCTTCCAGTGGATCATTCTTCTCACCGGATTAATATTTGTAACAATCCCGGTGGCAATATACAAAATCGGCGGTATCACTGTAATAATGGAAAAGTTGCCTGCGAGTCATTTTGATTTGTTGAACATTTCTCCTGTCACGTTCATTAATTGGATGGTGACGATCATCCCAATTTGGCTTGTTGCGATGACCCTATATCAGAGAATGTTTGCCTGCCGCGATGAAGCCGAAGCAAAAAAAGCCTGGTACATTGCCGGTATCTTCGAATATCCGATTATGGCGTTTATGGGAGTGATACTCGGCATGTGCGCTCGCGTTGTTTTTCCTGAAGCCGAGCCGGAACACGGTCTTCCGATGCTCATAAAAGAGGTGCTGCCGATTGGTGTGACCGGTATTGTCATTGCATCCTATTTTTCTGCGATTATGTCCACAGCAGATAGCTGTATGATGGCCTCATCCGGAAATTTTGTCAACGACATTATCGAAAAACTGTTCATAAAAGACGCACCAGAAAAAAAGATTTTTCGAATATCACAAATCGTCACATTTTTAATTGGCACTGGCGCGCTGGTGCTGGCTGCGTATTTTAATACTGTGTTGAATGCAATATTATCTGCCTATTCATTCATGGTATCAGGTTTATTCATTCCAACATTGGGCGCTTATTTTTGGAAGAAAGGGACTTCATTTGCAGCGTTTTCTGCCATGCTGACCGGCGGCGGATTTTCATTGGTCGCTATTATTTTTAATTTTAAAATGCCGTATGGTTTCGACGCGAGTCTTTTTGGTATTCTCATTTCACTGTTTTTCTTTGTCTTATTTTCATATTTGAAACCGGAAAGGTTTTTCAAAGTATAACATGGGCTGATGAAATATCTTAACTCTTTCGAAAATTTGCGTCTTCTAATTCAGCATATTGTTGACCCTGAATTACTGATTAATTCTGTCCGTTTTATGACCGATAAAATTAATGGGACTGCGTCGTTTAATCGTGAGGAGTTTTCAATTTTCAGCTAAAATGTGTTGACATTTTCGAAATTATTTATAAATTAGTTCTTTTGTCTGAAAACGTGGATTAGGATGATCTGGAAGAGGATTAAATCAATTGGATTTAGCCAGAAATAAATTGAATGTATTGAACAGGATGGAATATTGAATATCATCATCGTAGGCGCCGGAGATATTGGATACAACCTGGCGAAAATGCTTTCATTTGAAAAACACGATATTTCGTTGATCGCGAAAAATCCGGACAACTATACCCGTGCAGTGAATACCCTGGATGCCAATGTGCTGCTGGGTAGCGGTTCGAGTTTTGCTAAACTGGAACAGGCCGGTGTTCGGGCAGCAGATCTGGTTGTGGCTGTCACTGATTCTGATGAAGTCAATTTATTGGTGGCTATTACTGCCAGGGAATATGGCGTTGGACGAACAGTGGCTCGCGTGAAAAACGTGGAATTTATGCGACCCGATTCGCCCATTAACAAAGATAAATTTAAAATCGATATGCTCATCCACCCCGAATCTGTGGTTGCTCAGAATACAGTGAGTTTGCTGAAACAGACCGCAGCGACAGATTTTATTGAATTTGCAAAAGGCAAAATTATTGTGATGGGAATCCAGTTGGATAGATCACAAAAATTTTTCAATATCCCCTTGAGCGATCTGGCTCGGACGTATGAAGACTTCGTTTTTCGAGTTGTGGCGATTCATCGCAAAGAGGTCACGAAAATCCCGGGCGGAAACGATGTTTTATTGCCCAATGACAGAATTTTTGTCATGGTCGCCAAAGAAAATGTGCAGGATGTCATCCGCATTACCGGCAAGGAAAATGTCAAAGTCGAAGATGTCATGATTTTGGGTGGCGGGCAAATTGGCTATACCATTGCCCGCGAACTGGAAAAAGAATATAACGTCAAAATAATCGAAGCCAACATTGATAAAACTTATGATTTGGCGGATAAGCTGGGGAAAGCCCTCGTCATCAAGGGGGATGGGTTAGATCTGGATTTACTGGCAATGGAAGGTATCGTTGATATGGATGCCTTTATTGCAGTCACTGGTGACGATGAAACCAATATTGTATCCTGTCTTCTGGCCAAACATCTGAAAGTTGCCAAGATAATTTCATTGATTAATAAAACAGAATATTGGCCAATAATCCCCACCATTGGTATAGATGCCTACATTTCCAAACAATTGCTCACCGTGAACCGAATTCTCAAATTTATCCGGAGAGGCTCGGTTGTGAACGTTGCTACAATTCCCGGTATTTCTGCTGAAGTTATTGAGTTAGTTACAAATCCCGGCTCCAGGATAACGAAAAAACCACTGCGCAATATTGGTTTTCCGGAAGACGCAATCGTCGGCGCTGTGATGCGTGAAAATAATGTCTTTATTCCGGATGGAGATGCGAAAATTGAAGCGGGCGATAAAGTCGTGGTTTTTGCACTTCCTTCTGATATTCATGAAGTGGAGAAATTGTTCAATTAATGGTGATTATTTCAAACTAATAACTCAACATGATAAATTATCGCGCTGTCATTCAAATACTAAGTGCACTGCTCATTTTTTTGGCAATTTCGCTCATTGCTCCGGCTGCCATCGCCTACTTTTACCAGGAGGATGATTTCAATGCGTTTGTCATCACCATTGCTATTTCGCTGGTGCTCGGTGTCAGTGGATTGATTAGCAGCAAAACCAAACGGGAGCTGCGTCCTAAAGATGGATTTCTGATTGTGACTGCCGGCTGGATTTTATTTGCGCTGATTGGAGCGCTGCCGTTCAATATTTCCGGATTTATTCCGTCCTATGCTGATGCATTTTTCGAGACCATGTCAGGATTCACCACAACAGGCGCTTCGATTTTGAATAATATCGAAGCGTTGCCTCATGGCTTGCTTTTCTGGCGATCGCTGACGCACTGGTTAGGGGGAATGGGAATAATTCTACTTTCTCTTGCGATTCTGCCATTATTGGGCATTGGGGGAATGCAGCTTTTTAAAGCAGAAGTGCCAGGCCCCACGCCGGATAAACTCACCCCCCGGCTGAAGAATACGGCCAAGCTTCTCTGGGGAGTTTACGCGCTCATCAGCCTGGCAGAAACCATCGCACTCAAGCTGGCCGGCATGACCTGGTTCGATGCGCTTTGTCATACATTTGGCACCATGGCGACCGGCGGATTTTCCACCAAAAACGCCAGCGTGGGGCACTATAATAGCGCAACTATTGATTTTATCATCGTTGTTTTTATGATTTTGGCCGGGTTGAATTTCGCCCTCCACTATCGCGCATTACGGGGGAAACCCCTTGTCTACAAGAAAGATCCTGAAGCAATGTTCTTTATCGCAATGATTGGTTTGTCCACACTGATCATCGGGGTTGATGTCTGGAAAGTGACAAGCCATCATCTCGGAAAATCGATTCAGTACACGTTGTTCCAGGTTGTTTCAATTCTAACGACCACCGGGTATGGCACGGCCGATTATGAACAGTGGTCCAATTTATCCCAGGTGATTCTATTTTTACTCATGTTTTTCGGCGGTTGCGCCGGATCGACCGGGGGGGGGATCAAAATTATTCGCATTGTCATTTTGATGAAGCTGGGACTTAACGAGATAAAGCGACTGATCCACCCGCAGGCTGTTTTTTCCATTCGAATCGGGAGTATGGCTGTTCCCCGTGATATTGCCGGCAACATCGCAGGCTTCTTTTTGTGTCATATTTTTCTGACCGTTTTCGGGATTTTGTTTATGAGTTCCCTGGGACTGGATTTCGAAACGGCGTTCAGCAGCGTTGCCGCCAATATCAACAATATCGGTCCCGGACTGGGCGCTGTCGGGCCAACAGATAATTACGCAAATATTCCGGTCATTGGCAAATGGTTCCTGAGCCTGCTCATGTTAGCCGGCCGACTGGAGATTTTCACTGTGCTGGTTTTATTCACATTTTCATTCTGGAAAAAATAATTGATCCGAATTAAGAATCTCGCCTTACGTAATTGAATGAAGACTAAAATGCTCGTTGGATCAAATAATTCCTGCTGCAAGCCTGTGTCAATACATTTCAGTTGATTTAACCCTGTATTTTTGCTATATTATTCCCACCTGTCAATGCGCTAAATTCGATATTCTTACATCAAAAGGACCGATGCATGCTAAATACAAAATATAACCATTTGAAGGAAATATTAATTGATTTGAATAGTGTCGTGATTGCATTCTCGGGCGGCGTGGACAGCAGTTTACTGTTGTACGTCGCATCACGAACATTGGGGGAAAAAGCTGTCGGTGTCACGGTGGTTTCTCCCAGCCAGCCGAATTACGAGCGCGAAGAAGCAGTGAAAATTGCACGATTTATAGGCGTAAAACATGAATTTCTTCAAAGCCACGAATTAGAAGATCCTGATTACCGGTCAAATCCACCTGAACGCTGCTATTTCTGCAAAAAGGAGATTTGTCACCAGTTATTCGATTATGCAGAGCGGAACGGTTTCGCCCATGTAGCTGATGGAACAAATGTCGACGACGCCGGCGATTTTCGCCCCGGCCAAAAAGCGGCTCAGGAATATGGAATGCGAAGTCCGCTCAAACAGGTAGGCTTCACCAAAGAAGATATCAAACAGATTTCCCGTCAATTGGGATTGCCGAATTGGGACCGTCCGTCCAATGCCTGCCTTGCCTCGCGAATTCCCTACGGCACACCGATAACACATGCCGTTCTCATGCAGATCGGTAAAGCTGAAGAAATACTCCGAAAAATGGGATGCGCTCAAATGCGCGTGAGGCATCATAACGAAACTGCCAGAATTGAAGTCCCTGAAAAATTATTTGATGTTCTCATCAAAAAAAGAAAATATATTATTGAAGAATTTAAAAAGCTTGGTTACTTTTACATTACGCTGGATTTGGAGGGATTTCGTTCCGGCAGTATGAATGAGGTGATTTAGTAATGGACCTTGAAAAGGTTAGACAACTGCTTAATGATGTGCAGTCAGGAAAAGTAGAGCCGGAGGTCGCGTTCGAAAATCTTCGGCGATTGCCAATTGAAAACCTCGGTTTTGCGCAGTTGGATACGCACCGTGCAATAAGGCAGGGTATGCCTGAAGTTGTTTTCTGCCAGAACAAAACGAATGAGCAGGCCATTGGAATTCTGGAACGTCTGTGGCATATGCACGATCGAGTGCTCGCCACGCGAGTGAGTCTGGAAATGGCAGAGGCAATTTCGTCACGAATACCGGGAGCTGATTATAACCGTGATTCCCGCCTGCTTAAGCTGATTCGCGGTGATCTTCCAAAACCGGCGGAAGACGCGCCTTTTGGCATGGTGCTCAGCGCCGGCACATCGGATCATCCGGTTGCCGAAGAAGCTGCTCAAACTCTGGAATTTTTCGGAAGCCGCGTGGAACGAGCGTACGATGTTGGTGTTGCCGGAATTCATCGCTTGCTGAACCAGTCGGAACGATTGTTCAATGCGGATGTTGTTGTAAGTGTCGCCGGAATGGAAGGCGCGTTAACCAGTGTTGTGGCCGGGCTGGTGGCATGCCCGGTGATCGGCGTGCCAACCAGCGTTGGGTATGGCGCGAACTTCGAGGGATTGGCCCCGCTGCTGTCCATGCTCAATTCGTGTGCTCTGGGCGTGGCAGTTGTCAATATTGATAATGGGTTCGGCGCGGGCGTATATGCACATTTAATTTTACAAAAACGAGGAGATCGATGAAAATAACCTATTTCGATTGTATCGCCGGCGCCAGCGGAGATATGATTCTTGGCGCACTAATTGATGCCGGTTTACCTGAAAATGTCTTACGGGAGCAATTGGCGGGTCTTCACATAAATGAATTCGAGTTGAATGTTCACCGCGTCCAAAAGCGTGGTTTTGGCGCCATAAAAGTGGACGTCCGCATTACGGATGAAAAGACCGAGCGGCATCTGTCAGAGATCAATCGAATTGTGATTGAAAGTGAGCTGCCGCGTTCCATCAAACAAAGAGCGGTGAAAATTTTTAACCGTTTGGGACAGGTGGAGGCACATATTCATGGGACAAGTCCTGAAAAAGTTCACTTGCACGAACTTGGCGGCGTGGATACCATTGTGGATGTTGTGGGGGCGCTCATTGGATTCGAATATCTTGGGATTGATGATGCAGTTTGCTCTCCGATTCCCGTGGGCAGAGGATTTATCCGCGGTGCGCATGGTCAAATTCCGCTGCCCGGCCCGGCGACCATTGCGCTGCTAAAAAGTGTGCCCATTGTGGGGACTGATATTGATCAGGAACTGGTTACGCCGACCGGCGCTGTTTTGCTTACAGAATTATGCAGCGAATTTGGCCCGGTTTCGGCCATGACATTGAATGCAATCGGTTATGGCGCCGGCGGAAGAGATTTGCAGATACCGAACATTTTACGTATTTTAATCGGCGAAAGTGAATCTCCGGGAACGGAAACCGTGGAGCAACTGATGATTCTGGAAACAAATATTGATGATATGAATCCTGAATTATTTGATTATACTATGGAACGCCTGTTTCAGGCCGGCGCGCTGGATGTTTTCCTGCAGCCGGTTCACATGAAAAAAAATCGGCCGGGATTAGTGCTCTATGTCCTGGGTCGGCCGGATGATGTATCAGAATTAAGGAAAATTATTTTCAGAGAGACAACCACCCTGGGTATTCGGGAGCGCACAGAGACTCGTCGTGCCCTGCCCAGACATGAATATGATATTGAAACAGAATTTGGTGCAATTCAGATCAAGGCGGCGGAATACGAACCCGGGAAATTCAAATTCATCCCGGAATATGACGATTGCCGCGTGGCAGCATACAGAAACAGGGTCCCGTTGCAGGAAGTGTATCGGGCAGCCGTAACTTCCGCAGAAAAGAAAATCAATAAAAATTTTGAATAATTCATCCGTTTATTTGAGTAATTCCGAGCTGATAAATTCAGCGGCGTTTATGCCGGAAAGCGCAGCACTTTCAATACGATTTCCGGTGAATCCATCTCCTGCCAAAATCATCGGTCCCGGTTGGGAAATGTAAAGAAAAGGTTCCCCAAAAGTCTGGAACGGTTGACTATATTTCCAGCGGTGAATCTGGTAATCCGCAATATCCTGCCCAATCCACGAGCCACATGATTGCAGCATCGTGTTCAAAATTTTATCGTTTTCCCAATCCCAGCTTTGCATTGAAAATTCCGGGCCGGTATGAATAGTAATCGCATTGCCATTCGGAGAAATACCTTTCACTGTATTATCTGCGATCCAGGAGATCGGTTCGCCATCCATCCAGACGCCGCCCGGCGCCGGTATGTTGCTTTTATTTTTCAGAAGTATCAATCCAGCGATGCATCGATGGGAGGTTACATTAATCAGACGGTTGGTAGTTTGTTCGTCTGGCACAATACCGGAATTATCAAATAATTCCAGAATTTGAGGGATTGGAGCAGTCAAAACGAGCAGATCCCCGGAAAAAGATTCGCTTTTCTCTGTATTTACATGCCACTGATTCGATTCCCGAACAAAACTGGTGACGCGCATTGACGTATGCACATTCAAGTTGGCGGATAAATGTTTGGCAATATCGCGATTACTGTTTCTGCCTCGATAAAATAGTGTGCCGGTTTTCCTGGCTTTAGTTTTATCGAGAATGAATCCGTCACTCCACTTTTCAATAATGTGTCTGGCTTGCCATCGGTTCACCCAATCTCTGAAAAGCGGATGGTTGACGGTAAAAAACTGAGCGCCGTAATCAAAAACACCTTCGCCAAAGGTTTCATTCTTAATTCGACGGGTGGCTAAGCGTCCGCCAATCCCTCGCCCCTTATCTAAAATTATTGTTTTGAATCCTTTGTTCTCTAAAATATTTGCGGCCATTAAACCGGACATCCCGCCACCGATTATAATGCATTGTGTGTCCATTTTTATCGCTCCATATTTTCGTTAAGAAACCACTTCAAATCCAACCAGCGTGGCGTCATCATCATACGAAGATTTTCCACTGAATTGCAACCCGTATTGGTAAACTTGCTCCAGAAGTTGGTCAATGGGATGTTCTTTGTTTTTGTTCAATGCGTCCTCCAGTCCTGATAAATGCAGTAGTTCCCCGCGCTTGCTAAATGCCTCGATTATGGCATCAGTGTAGAGTACAATTTTATCTCCCGGGGAGAGCGTGATTTTTTTCTGTTCAAATGCTGTGTGGTCATTTGGAAAAATGCCAACCAGTGTACCTTCGGTGATAAGCTGGGTGATTTCTCCGGTCTTTGCTGAAATCAGGTAACCCGGCGGGTGTCCTGCCTGACTGAAGCAAAGCTCACGGCTCTCCACATCGTAAATCAGATAAAACATGGAAATAAAGGTCCCGCTGGGCATTTGACCGAAAAGATTTTTGTTGGTTTTGCGAAGGACTTCCTCGGTTGAGAATTTGCCGGAAGAGATGTTCTTGAATGTAATCGATGTCATGAAAGAGAGGAGCGCTGCCGGGATCCCGTGTCCTGTTACATCAGCGATGAGCAGACCGAGTGATTTTTCCGATAATTTTACAATGTCGAAAAAATCGCCGCCAATGCGGGAAAACGGAACATATTTCGATGCAAGAATGATTTGTGGGAATTCAGGAAACTCGCCCGGCAACAGAAATTCCTGGGCTATCTGTCCCTGTTCCAATTCTATGGTCATTTCGCGATGAAATTTTTCGAGCTCCTTATTGGCCCTGGTCAGTTCCTCTTTGGTTTCTTTCAATTCCGTTATGTCCGATTGGATTCCAACGAAATGAGTTGTTTCTCCCTGAGCGTTTTTGATTGGTGTAATGGAAAGCCGATTCCAGAAGGTTGTTCCATCTTTTCTGTAATTCAATAACTCCAACATTATTTCTTTATTATTCCGGATGGCCTCACCCAGGTGATGCAACGTGTTTTGATTTGTTTCCTCTCCCTGCAAAAAACGGCAGTTTTTTCCAAGAATTTCCTCTTTGGAATACCCGGTCAGGCGCACAAAACCATCGTTGACGAAAATGATTGGATTATGCGGTTGCCGTGCGTCTGTAATGACAAATCCTTCAGCAGACGCATTGGTGGCTTCCTCGATTAATTGGTATGTTTCAATTTTATCAGTTTGTTTTTTTATATTCAAGAGGCGTTCCTTATTTTTAAGCATTCGATAGTGAATTCGCGTTAAAAAAATTGACTCGTATCAAAAAAAATATTTGAAATTCAAAATTTATATCTCTTCAATATTAGCGAGATATGATTCAGCCTGACTCAAAATGTTCTTTCGGTCATCCTCGGAAAACCGATCCAATACCCGGTACATCATGCCAATGCGCGGATTATCGGCCAATTTATCACGATGCCGATGATAAAAATGCCAGTAGAGACTGTTGAACGGGCATGCCTTTTCTCCAAATTTTTTGGCGCGGTCATAAAAACAATCACTGCAATAGTCGCTCATTTTGTGAATATAATTGGCGGTCGAGTTGTACGGTTTGGTGGCCATCAGTCCACCATCAGCGAACTGGCTCATGCCGCGCGTGTTCGTGATTTCGACCCATTCAATGGCATCGATGTATACGCCGAGGTACCAGGCATCCACTTCATCCGGGTGTATCCCTGCTAACTGGGCAAAACTCCCGGTGACCATCAATCGCTGAATGTGATGCGCGTAAGCATATTTCAAGGATTGACCGATAGCATATTTCATACATAGCATGTTTGTTTCACCACTCCAGTAATAATGGGGTAATGGACGAGAATTATTGAAATAGTTCAACTTCTGATATTCAGGCATGTGCGCCCAGTAAATTCCGCGTACATATTCGCGCCAGCCCAGGATTTGTCTCACAAATCCCTCGAGCTGATTCATCGCAATCCTGTCCGGATTGTTTCCACTTGCGCGTATGGCTGCATTAATCACTTCTAATGGATGTAGCATTTTTGTGTTCAAAGCAAATGAAATCCGCGAATGGAACAACGACCAGTATGACCTTGCCATGGCATCCTGATAGGTGCCAAACCAGGGGAGTGCATTTTCCACGAAAAAATTCAGGGCTTCAACCGCCTGCTCCCGGTCGATGGGCCACAAAAGCGTTTCATTTTCTATGTAACCGAATGTTTTCACTTTCTTGCGATGTATAAGTTTTTTTATTTCCGAAATATCATTATGAAATACAATTGGCTCCGGCACAGGCGCCTGCCCATCGTACCTCCGGCGATTCTCCACATCGAAATTCCATTTTCCGCCCAATGGTTTTTCGCCATCCATCAGAATTTTATATCGCTTTCTCATCATTCGGTAAAATGATTCCATCAAGTATTGCTTTTTATCCTTGAAGTGTGTTTGCACATCTTCTCTGCCAGTGAGAAAGTGTTCGCTGTCCACGGCTGTCCAGGAAATCGAAAGAGAGTTACAAAATGTCTTGAGCTGCTGGTCGAGGCGGTATTCGTCCGGCAGTTGATACTCAAAATGTGTGATGGCATATTTTTCTATCAAAAACTGAATGTTGGCGGAAAAGGTCTGGCGATTGTCCGGGTCATCGAGATGAAAATAATGGACAGTGTTTCCGCGTGACTGAAGTTGATCAGCAAAATTCCGCATGGCTGCGAAGAATGCCAGAACCTTTTGAATATGATGAACTACGTAGTCAGTTTCCTGCCCCACTTCCATCATCACATAAATGACATTCGGATCAGTTTTCTTGAACCACGAATGTTTTGAATTGAGTTGATCCCCCAAAATGAGCCGGAGTGTTTTTTGAGTTTCTTTCATTTTTCCTTTATTGAAAAGATGAATTGATTGAGCGTTATGAGCGATAATAAATAATATACAATTTTTCTGATTAAAAGTCAAGGTATTAATTGTTCATTGCCTTGTAGGAAATTTTAAATGAGGTGAAAAGCCGGCACGAATAATAATTAATGTATTCAGAAAAATTAATCAGTCAAAATAATTTCAAAGATCATGTTGAACAAAAAATAGAGCATTTAAAGTATAAATATGAGCGATATGATCGAAATAATCTGGTCCTCACTTCATTAATCAAGTTGATGAAAAAATTATTAAGCCAATTTAAAAAGTGGCCGATAATGATAGTGTTGTTAGAAAATTATCTCCGTGTGTACTCCTGTTTTAAGATTAATACGAAAAAGTAATTGATGAAAGACAAATTTAATCTGAATATCCATTCTTTAAATTTTGAAAAAATATTTCGCCGGTTGATTTTTATTATCCCAATTGGTGTAATCATAAATGTTATTTTCTCGTATACTGCTTCAAAGCAAATATTTTTTCCCTCTCTGATCAACTTTTCAATTGGATACCTGGGGCTGGCGATTGTTCTCGCAATCATCCCGTGGATGACTCATGCGCTGCGCCTGGTGATTTGGTCTAAATTTTTAGATTCCAATATTTCATTCAAAAGGATTTTTTCGATTGTACTGGGCAATGAACTTGGTGCGGCAATCAGTCCCACGGCTATTGGCGGCGCGCCGGTGAAAGTCGGGATGCTCATACAGCATGGCATGAAACCCGGAAACGCGGTGTCCCTGACAACACTGGGAAGCATAGAAGACCACTTGTTCACCATTTTTGCCGTGCCCATCGCACTATCCATTTCTCAGTCCTGGAAATTGCCGGTTTTCCAGCGCATATTTTTAAAATTCTACAATCCGACAGTTGGAATGGTCGCGACGGCTGTTTTTATTTTTTTTGTGTTTAGAATTCAATCAAAACAACACCCTTTACGCCTTCAATCGAAAAAACAAACATGGCCGGGAATAGTAAGCCAGAAGGTGCGAATATTTTGGAACGACTTTAAATTGATATTCGAATTAATATATCGCCGTGGTAAAATTCGTTTTCTCTTTAGCATGGTATTGACCACTATTCAATGGATTTGCCGATATTCTGTGATCAGCGCATTACTGGCCGGGCTCGGCGTTTCAGTAGATCCTGTTCGATTTTTTGTGTTGCAGTGGCTGGTCTTTACACTAATGGCATTCGTTCCCACACCGGGTGCAACAGCCGGCGCTGAGACCGCGTTTTATTTGATTTATAAATCCTTCTGCCCGGTTGAAATTATTGGCCTGGTGACCACAGGTTGGCGATTCCTGACATTTTATTTCCTGCTGATTCTGGGAATCATTCTTTTTGTCCTTCTTAACCTGCCGAAAAAGGAAATCCGAAAACGCTGGTACGCATTCAACAAAATTCACAGTACGCCGTTCCCCATGCAGTCGAAAATCTGAGTGAATTCCAGAGACTACAAAATATTTTCTATTTTTTCCGCCGGTCTCGCTAAAACGACTTTATTGTTGTGGATTACAATCGGACGCTGCAATAACTTCGGGTGCTTTGCTGCAATCGAGGCAAATTCCTCAATGGTTAAGTCCCTGCCTTTCAACTCCAGTGTTTTAAATTCTTTTTCATTTGACCTGATGAACTCCTTCAGCGGCTGCCCTGATTTTTTGATGTGCCCGGCAAGTTCTTCTGCATCGATGGGAGATTGCAGGTAATTAAAAATTTCAGGCTCAATTCCCTTGTCCTTCAGAAATTTTAATCCTTCCCTGCTTTTTCGACATCGGGGATTGTGCCAGATTTTTGTGTTTGCCATTAAAAGCTCCTTCTATTTGTAGTTTTTCATAAATCTAAAATCAATTTTATCATAGAATTGTTGTTAGAATAATTAATAATGTGCATAATTTTTTCCAAAAAGTCAAGTGTATGATGATCGAAACATCAAGCGGATCATGATTTTTTATCAGCAAGAAAGAAAAAAATCATTCTATGAGGTCGGATTGAACGTTTATTTACAGTCCTCTTTTCAATAGTTGTTTTTTTTCCCTTGACATTTATTAATTCTTAAGTTACATTTATAGGTATATGTCGGTACGAAACAAATTAATGAAATTATATTTTCGGAGACGCATTCATGTCGGATCAAATTCTCAGCCATGTATATCATAAATACAAATTCAGCCTGGAGGAATTTTTAAAAACACTGCATCAATTTACTATCGATACAAACGCGAGTGCATTTCAGCAGATTGTGAGCAATTTGCGGTCGAACATTAATGAACCCTTTTTATTTGTGGTGGTCGGGGAAGTCAAATCCGGGAAGAGCAGTTTTATCAATGCGTTGCTGGGAGAGGATATTTGCAAAGTGGATGCGGCGCCGTGCACAGATGTGGTGCAGGAACTGGTCTACGCCGATGAAAAAACCGAGGTGAATCTCAGTCCGCATTTACGAAGAATTGGCCTGCCTGCGGACATTTTAAAAACCATTGCCATTGTGGATACCCCGGGCACGAACACCATTATCAAACATCACCATGAAATTACCCAGAAATTTATCCCGAACGGAGATTTGGTTTTGTTCATTTTTCCCGCTAAAAATCCGCATACGCAATCTTCATGGGATTTGCTGGATTATGTCAGCGAGGAATGGCGCAAGCGGGTTGTTTTCATTTTGCAGCAGGCAGATTTGGCCAGGCCGGAAGAATTGACCACGAACATTGAAAAGGTAAAAGAGTACGCCATTAAACGCAATATTTCATCACCGAAGATTTTTTCCGCCTCTGCTGAATGGGAAAAGAACGGAGATGAACGAAGCGGTTTTGAAGATATCCGTCGCTTCATCCGCGAAACAATTACCGGGGGGCGGCACTTTCAATTGAAGCTCCAGTCAATTTTGGATACGGCAGGCAGCGTCATTGCCAAAGTCGATGACAGCATGGTTCAGCGGAAAAATCAGTTCGAGGGGGACAAGCTCATAGTTGAAAAAGTGAAGGCGCGGCTGGCTACTGGCGAACAGCAATCGACCTATGAGATTAAATCGCTGATCAATCGATTGGTGAACAACTACGAACGAATTTCCGATGAAGTGAAGATTGAATTCACTGAAGGTCTATCGCTGGCCGTGTTATTCAAAAAGTCGTTCAATGCAATTTTCAATAAGGACCAATCCATGACGAACTGGATTAAAGAATTGCAGAAACGATTTGAACGACGGCTCAACACAACTTTTGAAGAAATTGCCAGCGATGGTGCGCAACATTTTCTCGAAGGCATTCGTCAATTGCTCCAGGGGCTTCTTGAAGAGCTGAACCGAATTAAGTCCGGACAAAAAGGAAATGAGGAGCTTTATATTCGCATCGGGCAGCGCCGTCAGGAGGTTATCGATGATGTACGTCGCAAAGTGGCGGAGCTGTTGGAGCACAACTCATTTATCTATTCGCTGAAATCAGGGCCGGGGAGAATCGCGCCAACCATCATGGGCGGTGGAGTGCTGGCCATCATTGGAACAATCATTTTAACAGCGACCCATGGCGCGTTTTTCGATATCACCGGCGGATTGCTTACCAGTACCGGGCTTTTGCTGGCTGGCGGCATGCTGTTATTCAAAAAAGGCAAAATAATCCGTGACTTTGAACGGGGGCTGGATGAAAGTAAAAAACAGTTTGAATCGGAATTGAATGAACGGCTCACCACCAAATTGAAGATCGTCTATGAAGACATTGACCGGAGCTTCATTGAATTTTATGAATATGTGCATCAGGAAGAAGAAAGATTGATTCCTCTGCTGGATCAGTTTCAGGAGATTCAGGAAGATTGCTCCCGTTTGAGGAATATGGTGAATTCAATTTCTGATGAATCCGTTGGCGAAGCGAAATAGTTAAATTATGAATCAATTTTTTTATTGAAATGTTCAAAAGAATTCTCTTTACGGATGTAATGCACTTGTTGGCCGTATTTAATTTACTCAAGAAAATAAACTAAATACATTTGATAATTTCAATAAATACTCTATTTGTAATATATTAATGAACCTCTTTTAAAATCACATCCAGGGATATTCTCTCAATGTCGCTATTCCAGAAATCAGTCGAAAAGAAATACTTGAACGAAATCGAATCTTCATTGATTGATGAAAAATTTGGTGCTTTTCAATCATATTTTGGCAATGCCGAAATTCAAGAAAATATTCGCAATTCAAAAGAAGAACAATTCCAGGAAGGATTTTTACGAGAACTATTTGTTAAAATCCTGGATTATACGCTCAATCCAGAACCTGATTTTAATTTAACAACAGAACTTAAAAATATTGCAAACGCTAAAAAAGCGGATGGAGCAATTCTCAAAAATGACAAGGCAATCGCCGTTATCGAATTAAAATCGGCTTCAACAACTGATCTTGATTCTGTGGAAGATCAAGCGTTTGGATATAAAAATCATCACCCAAAATGTGTTTATGTGATAACTTCAAATTTTGAGAAGCTGCGTTTTTATATTCAAAATGCAGTTGAATATATTGAGTTTGATCTGTTCAATCTTTCAAAAGAAAGCTTTGCTTTAATGTGGCTCTGTCTTTCAAAAGACAATATTTTGAAAGATGTACCGCTAAGAATAAAAGAATCATCAGTATTACAAGAAGAAAACGTCACTAAAAAATTATACGCTGATTATTCTAAATTCAGAGAATCAATTTTTGATAACATCGTTAAAAATAATTCTCAAATAGACAAACTGCTTCTATTCAAGAAAACCCAAAAATTATTAGACCGTTTTCTGTTTGTCTTTTTTGCTGAAGACAGGCTTTTGCTACCGCCAAATTCAATCAGCGAAATTGTCAAACAATGGACTGATTTAAAAGATAAATATGATGAATATTTTCCATTGTATAATCGTTTCAAAAAATATTTTAGATACATGAACACAGGATTCAAAGGAAAACAATACGATATTTATCCCTACAACGGCGGTTTATTTGCTCCAGATGAAATACTTGATGCTATTTCGATTGACGATGAAGTATTACATAAACATACGCTTAAACTCAGCACGTATGATTTTGAAACCGAAGTTGATGTCAACATTTTAGGTCATATTTTTGAACATTCATTGAGTGAAATTGAAAATGTCCAGGCTGAAATTCAAGGTCAAGAAATAGACAAACAAAAATCAAAACGTAAAAAAGACGGCATTTTTTACACTCCAAAATATATTACAAAATATATTGTTGAAAATACAGTCGGTAAACTGTGCTCTGAAAAACGAAAAGAACTTGAAATAATCGACGAAGATTTTACACCAAATCGAAATAAATCAACCAAAAGAAAATTAATTAATAAGCTGGACAACTATCGGGAATGGTTGCTCAGCCTCACCATTCTTGACCCTGCTTGTGGCTCAGGTGCTTTTTTGAATCAAGCGCTTGATTTTTTAGTCGAAGAACATCATAAAATTGATGCGCTGAAAACTCAATTATTGGGCGGCGGTTTAATTTTCTCTGATATTGAAACGGACATTTTAGAGAAAAATATTTATGGCGTTGACTTAAATGAAGAGTCTGTGGAAATTGCCAAACTTTCACTTTGGCTCCGAACGGCCCGAAAAGGACGAAAATTAAACACGCTCAGTAATAATATCAAATGTGGAAATTCCCTTATCGACGATCCTGAAATTGCAGGGGAAAAGGCGTTTAATTGGTATAAAGAGTTTCCAAATATATTTCAGGAAAAGGCAAAGAAACCGTTTCATATAACCTGGGTTACCCATAATTCCCGTGTATCGAAGCGAATGATCGAATATAAAGTGATAAAAGGAGACGCTGTCTGGCTTCAGGAAGAATATGAGATTGTGATCGCTCAAACAATTAAAGAGTGCATTGAACAAGATAATTTAAATGTTATGTCATACAATAGCTGCGGCGACCATGTGCATATACTGCTTGTTTGTGAAGAAGAAGAAATTCCCAATATTGTTCGCAAATTGAAAGGAAAGTCATCCCAGCGGCTCAAAGAATACCTACACGTACCAAAAGAAGAAAAGTTTACTCTATGGGCTCAAAAATATAGCAACACCTATATTGAGTCGGAAGAGCAACTATGGAATACTATCGAGTATATAAGAAACAATCGATTAAAGCATAACCTGCCAACTTCATCCAGCAATGACAAGGCGCATAGCCAGGGACTGCAGCCTCTGGTCGCCAGTGAGTCTCCTCAGCGAGCTGAGATCGGTAAAGACTACAGTACATCGAGCAAGAGTAAACCGGGCGAGAGTACTTCGAGCAACAAGCCATCGTGCAACAAGCCATCGTGCAACAAGCCATCGTGCAACAAGGGATCGAGCAACAATGCATCGTGCAACAAGGGATCGAGCAACAATGCATCGCACAACAAGGGGGCGAGCAACAATACGTCGTACAATACGTCGTACAACAACAAGGGGTTGCAACCCCTTGTTGTTGCTACAACCACCACCCCAACAACAACCGATGACAGGCAACAATCTGATATGGACATGGCGATCAACAAGGGACTTCAGTCCCTTGTCAACTGCGACGCGATGAACCAGAGCTACTCCCATGCCTTCCGAACCGAATACAAAGGGGGTTTTGATGTTGTGATTGGGAATCCGCCGTATGTAAGATCTGAATTATTAAGTCCTTTTAGAGATTATTTGGAACAAAATTTTACTGTGTATAATCCAGCGGGCGATTTATTTTCATATTTCTATGAAAAATCATTTGAGTTATTAAAACCTGAAACTGGTTTGTTCGGTTTCATCTCAAATACTTTCGATAAAACAACCGCAGGGATTTCAATTCGTGATTATTTGCAAATGGAAATATTATTTTTAAAATATGTTGATTTTACAGAAGTTCAAATATTTGAAGGTGCAACAACTTATCCTGTTATTATTATTGCTCAAAATCGAAAAGGAATTGATAATTCGTTTAGTTATACAAAAATTCCTAAAACAAGTCAGGCAAGTATAATTGATATTGGACTTCATTCTGTTGTTGAAGTTGCTCAACAATCACTTGCAAAAGAGAATTGGAGTTTCAAAAGTCATCAATCAGTAAGACTGATGAATAAATTAGGTAAACAAAAAACTATCAGGAATATTTATGGAAAATGCTATTATGGCGTTAAAACAGCATTAAATGAAGCTTTTATTATACCCAAAACTTATCCAACTGGAGAGCATGTCAAGCCAATATTCGAAGGAAAGGAACTTGCAAAATGGATAAGCCCAGAAAGCATTCAGCAGCTAATTCTTTTCGAAAGTAAATGGACTCGAAAAATTTATGGTGATGATGTTACAGAAGATATTGCACTTGAGAAGCTGAAGAATGATTTCCCTCAGTTAATGAATCATATTTTACCGTTGGAAGAAAGAGCCAAAAAAAGATATGACAAAGGAGATTTTTTCTGGGAACTTAGGAACTGTGCATACTATGATTTATTTGAAAAGCCCAAAGTAGTATTCCCTAATCTTCAAAATAGTAATAAATTTGCATACGATGAAACAGGCGCATATATAAACGCTCCTGCTGTAATATTACCAACAGAAGATAGGTTTTTAATTGTTGTTTTAAATTCAAAATTGATTTGGTATTTTCTCACCAATATTTGTGTTGTCAGGAGTGGTGGTTACATTGAAGTAAAGCCACAATATTTTGAGCAAATCCCTATTCCTGAAATAACAGACGATCAAAAAATAAAATTAGATGAATTAGCTAAAGCAGCAATTAATAGTACTAAAGTATGTCAAGAGATTCAGAGTAAATTCATAAAATTACTGATGAACAAGTATACAGATATTAAAATATCGAAAAAGCTTGAAAAATGGTATGACTTGAATTTTAATCAATTTTTAAAGGAACTCAAAAAACAAAAAATTAAACTTTCTCTTGCTGATGAATCAGAATGGATGGATTTCTTTGGAGAACAAGTTAAAGCATATTCTGAGAAATCACAATTAATTTATGAGGTAGAAAAAGAAATCGACCAAATGGTCTATCAAGTTTACGCCTTGACAGAAGAAGAAATACAAATCGTTGAAAACAGTATATAATCCTGCATATAACATAATATAACATAAACAAGGGGTTGCAACCCCTTGTTATGTGGGATTAGCAACCCCTTGTTATGCAGGATTGTGAATCGAATAAATAAAAGAGGGAGAATATGAAATTAAAACTCGATGAAATAGTAATAGGCAAGCGGCTTCGACAGCAATTTACAGATGTAACCATGCTGAAGGAGTCCATTCGTGAAGTCGGGCTTTTGAACCCGGTAATCGTGAATGAGAATAATGAACTCATCAGCGGTTTCCGAAGATTCGAAGCGTGCCGGCAGTTGGGCTGGCAGGAAATTGAAGTGATTGTACTGGAAACCTCGGACGATGATGTGAAGAAGCTGGAGATTGAATATCACGAAAATCTGGGCCGGATGGATTTAACGTCCGATGACAGAATTGTGTACAAACAGAGGATGTATTCGCTGCTAAATCCCCCGAAACCGGAAAAAGGTTTCCTGGCCTGGTTGAAAAATATCTGGAATTTTTTGCTGGGATCATTCAGAGGGAAAACTAAAAAATAAGCTGATTGATACGAGGAGCAAATAGGTGGCACGGAATGAAAGAATGGTACGGATTGAACATCAACGCGCAGGAAAATGAACTCACAGAACCGCTCAGTAAAACGATAAATTTACTGGGGCAGTTGCTGGGACATGTAATTCGGGAACAGGCCGGCGAGAGAATTCTGAAGCTGATGCAGGAATTTCAGCAGCAGTGCAAACTCGGGAATCAATCCGGGAAAGACTTGCCGGTCAGTCAGGTTCAGCAAAAATTAACGGAATTAAGTCTTGACGAAATTGTGCTGCTCATCCGCTCCTATACCATTTTTTTTCATTTAGTGAACCAGGCTGAGCGACAGGAAATTATTCGAATTAATGCAGAGAGGGAGAAAAGGTCGACCAGGGATCGCCCCCGCGCGGAATCGGTTCAGGAGGCGGTAGGCTGGCTGAAGGAGCACAATGGCTCCCTGAATGACATGCTGCGCCTGCTCGCCACGTTGGATATTCAACCCACGCTCACCGCGCATCCGACCGAAGCGAGACGTCGGAGCATCTTGTACAAGCAGCATCAAATTGCCCGATTGCTCGCTGCCGCTGCTTCAAATGGGGATCTGAAATCAAAAGAACGGGAGCAAATATTCATCGACCTCTATCATCAGATTGCACTTTTCATGGCCACAGACGACGTCCGTGCTGAAAAGCTTACCGTGGAAGACGAAATAGAAAATGGCATTTATTTTTGTACGACCACCATCTGGGACATGATTCCCCGCATTTATCACGATGTCGAATCCGCCATCGCCACTTATTTTGAGGACCAGGTGGACATGCCGGTGTTCTTCCGATATTCCACATGGATAGGCGGGGACCGCGACGGCAATCCGTTCGTGACCCCGGAAATGACCGGCCATGCGCTGAACCGGTATCGGACTGCTGTGCTGGAAAAATACAGGGACGAACTGCTGCTCCTTCGGGAAGAACTCAGCATGTCATCCCGCCGAATTCAAATACCTGAAGAGCTCACTCAATCTTTGGAAGACGACGCCGTTCGCATCTCGCTGGATGGCGCCATCATCCGCCGCTATCAATACGAACCCTATCGGCTCAAAATAAGTTATATGCTCGAAAAAATGGATCGCCTGCTTTCACAGGCTGGTCAGCCTGCAAAGTCGTATAGCTGCGAAAATTTTCTGCAGGATTTGCTGGTGTTAAAAAAATGTACATCATCCGGCACAATAAGTGACATTGCCAGTTTTAGCCGGCTGTCCGATTTGATTATTCAGACAAAAGTATTTGGATTCCACCTGTTCTCCCTGGATATTCGCCAGCATAGTGCAGTTCATGGGGAGGTCGTTGATGAATTGTTGAAAATAGCCAATGTTGAGTCTGGATATGCACAACTTCCGGAAAAACAAAAATGTCAATTGCTGGAACGGGAATTGAGAAATCCGCGTCCCCTGCTGCCGCGGGATGCCCGACTTTCAGAAACTGCCAGGATGGTATTGGACACATTCGAGGTGATCCACAATGCCATGGAATTGAATCCCGGTTCCATTGGCAAATATGTTGTGAGTATGACCCACGGGGTGAGCGATCTGCTTGAAGTGCTGCTGTTGGGCAAAGAAGTGGGTGTGTGGCAGGCTCATACCGGGAAATCAAAAAAGCGTATTGAAGTTGTGCCCCTGTTTGAAACCATTGAAGACCTGGAGTCCGCCGAGAATTTGCTGCGAGAGTTGTTCTCCAATGAATTGTATCAGACACATTTGAATGGTGTGAATAATTTTCAGGAAATTATGCTGGGCTATTCTGACAGCAACAAAGACGGCGGCTATTTGATGGCTAACTGGGCATTGCACAAAGCCCAGAGGGCGATTTCCCGCGTGTGTCACGAGCACAAAATTAACTGGCGATTGTTTCACGGACGTGGCGGGACCGTCGGGCGTGGAGGCGGGCGCGCGAATCAGGCAATTTTTGGCATGCCGAAAATCAGTCATAACGGCGCCATACGTTTCACGGAGCAGGGGGAAGTGATATCATTTCGATACGCGGAAAAAGGAATCGCTCACCGGCATTTGGAACAAATACTGAATGCAGTGCTGAAAACCACGTTTGAAAGTAAGAGTGAAGTCGATTATTGTTCAGACATGCGGGTTCTGCTTGAAGACATTGCCGGGCGTTCCATGAAAAAATACAGACTGCTCATTGACGATCCAAAATTTCTCGACTGGTATAAACAAATTACCCCCATCAATTTTATCGGTCGCCTGCCCATTGCATCGCGGCCTGTTTCCAGAAAATCCGGAGAAGAACTGAATTTTGAAAATTTACGGGCTATTCCCTGGGTATTTGCCTGGACGCAAACAAGGTACAATGTGCCCGGCTGGTTCGGGCTTGGCGAAGCCCTGGATTGGGCTATTCAGGAAAAAGAAGAAAATCTCGGGCTACTCCAACGCATGTATCAGGGGTGGACTTTTTTCCGAATTGTCATTGATAACGCCCAATTGGAGATGGCTCGTTCAAAATTGAATGTTGCGAAGTATTATTCATTTCGGAGTGAAGAGGGAATTCATCATGCCATTGCTGAAGAATATGAAAAAGCACATCGTTCTATTTTGAAAATCACCCGGAGTGACATGCTGCTCAGCAAAAGCAAGGTCATCGCAAGAACGTTACAATTGAGAAATTCCTACACAGATGTCCTGAATTTACTGCAGATTGAGCTGATCGATCGCTGTCGCGGGAAATCTGAGCAGGAATGTGAACCCATCTATTTTGCGCTGTTTTTGAGCATCAATGGCATCGCTTCCGCCATGCAAAGCACAGGGTGAAAATGCAACAGGTTACCCAAATTTCAATGGATAGCATTGCCGGCCTGGGCAGAGGAACCTATATTTTATTGCTGAAGCTTTCAACATCACACAAAATAGGTATCGGCAAATTGGGTTCTTTCATGTTCCCAGCCGGATATTACGCGTACGTGGGAAGTGCATTTGGTCCCGGGGGACTTGCGGGACGGTTGGCACACCACTTCCGATTGAGTGAAAATCCGCACTGGCACATCGATTATTTAAGGCGATATGCGGGCATCGAACACGTATGGGTGAATGAAGATGAAATTAAACGTGAGCACCTTTGGGCCATCCAATTGACACATTTTCCCGGGGCGCAAATTCCTGTACCGGGCTTTGGCTGCTCTGATTGCACATGCACATCCCATCTATTTTATTTCGAAGAAAAACCATTTGCAGGCATAAATCAATTGTGGCAAAGCGGGGCATTCCCATAAACAGGCAATACACCTCATTCATAAATTTTTGCCTTTTTTGATAACAGAACTTTTGCAATTTTGACTACTTTTGTCAATAGTGAAAAGAATAAATAATTATCATAATTTACTGAGAATCAACGGATTGTCATTCCCGAGAAGGCGGGAATCCATTTTTTAGTATTTGTGGCAAAATGGATTCTTGATTCAAAAACTCGGGAATGACAAGCAGTCGCTTGCTATCTATTAAAGGTTGATGAGCGGGCAGTTTTAAATATTATAATAAGTTAACTTTATAATACTAATACCTTTATCACTGCCCGGAACCAAACACCTGATTGCGCCACATCTTTTTCATATCCCAGGGCGCCGGCCCGCCCTTCAAAAATTTGTGAAACCAGGCCAGGTGTGCATTGTAATAAAATGGCATGGATTTCACAAAATTGGGCCAGTGACCGTCGTTCTCAAAGATGATGAGGCGCGAATCCACGCCCATTTTCTGCAGATCAGTGAAAATTTGCAGGCTCTGCGTATAGGGTACGCGATAATCTTTTTCCCCGGTAATCACCAGCATGGGAGTATTGAAATTTTCGACAAAATTGGAAGGCGACATGGTCTCGTACAATTCTGAGTTCCAGGGTTGTCCGCCAATATCCCATTCCGGGAACCACAATTCCTCTGTGGCGCCGTACATGGAACGCAAATCGTAAACACCCATCATGGAAACCAGGCATTTGAACAGCCCTGAATCGTTGTGGCCTTCCAGCCAGTTCATGGCATATCCGCCCCATGACCAGCCCATGGCGCCGATTCTCTCTTCATCAATATAATCGAGACCTGCGAGATGTTCGGTCACCTTCATCACATCTTCGATGACTTTTCCATTCCAGTCCCTTGAGATGGCTTCCGTGTATTCCTGGCCGTAGCCGGTGGAACCATAGGGATTGGGAAACGCGACCACGTACCCGGCACCCGGGTACACCTGCCAGTCACCCCGAAATGAATCTGACCATTGCATTTGCGGTCCGCCGTGCACATTTACGATGAGCGGATACTTTTTGGTCGGATCGAAATTGTGCGGTTTCACGATGAACAAATGAACCTTTTTGCCGTTAGCGCCAATTACGCACATTTGCTCGGCCGGGCGGATGTCCACTTCATCGCTGATCACTTCATTAATAAATGTGAGCTGCTCCAAATTTTTACCGTTTGATTTGACTTTGAAAAGCTCCAATGGTTTATGAACACGGCGATCGGTGAATGCAAACCACTTGCCTTTGGGCGAAACCTGGATCCCGGCGATGGCGTTCACGTTCGGAATTTTCGACCAGGTGCCGCTCTTCACATCGATTTTGTACAAAGGAGAATATCCCTTTTCATCTGTGATGAAGTAGATAGATTTTGAATCCGGCGCCCAGTTGAAACTGGTGACCCAGTTTGGAAAATCTTCCGTTAGAATGCGGTGCTCGCCGGTCCTGCGATTGTAAATTGTCAGTCGAAATTTATCGGCTTCGTAGCCCGGAACCAGTTGTTTCAGATAAGCGATGTACGTGCCATCCGGCGAGTACCGGGGATCGGCATCGAACGCTTCATTGTCCTCCGTGATGTTCTGAGGATCACCGCCGTCGAGTGAAACCAGAAAGATATCCTTGTTGGTGGATGACGCCGGGTTTTCAACTCGCTTGGACACGAAACACAACTCCCTGCTGTCCGGCGAAAAAGCATAGCCGGTACCGCCGCCCAACGAAAATGCAGGGGAATTAAATTCGCCTGGCGTCATGTCTTTGATTTCGCCTGTGGCGACGTCTAAAAGCATCGTGTGCGTGTATTTCCCGTCCGAATAATAATTCCAGTGGCGGTAGAGCAGCGCATCCGCCATGTGCGCTTGCAGAGAACCGTTTTCCAGAGATTCATTAATTTTTTTATTGCAGGCATCATCAGCGCCGCATTCCGGAAAAACATCAGACGCAAAGGCGATGTATTTCCCATTCGGCGACCACACCGGGGCGCTCGCGCCTGTGGAAAAATGAGTGAGCTGCCGGGCCTCGCCCATATCTGTGGGCAGCAGCCAGATTTGAGCGCCTTCATTGCGCGTGGACACAAACATCAGATGTTTTCCGTCCTGAGACCAGCGGGGATGAAAGTCAGCTTTTTCGCAGAATGTCATTCGGCGCATGTTGCTGCCATCGGCATCGATGAGATAAATGTCCGAATTGGACGTTCCTTTTTCCAGATTGAATGAAGTAATCACAAAAGCGATTTTCTCACCGTCCGGCGATATTTGGGGATCACTGACATTTTTAATTCTATACAAATCTTCAATCGTGAAAGCGCGTTTTTCTGCCTGCAATGGGAAAACAATGATTAATAAAAGTGCGAAAATAAACAGTCGTTTCATGTGTTTCCTTCCTGATTTCTGGTTAACTGGTAAACACGTAATTGGGGAACTGGTGATTAGTGTACTGGTTATTGGTGTATTGGTGATTGGTAAACTGGTCATTAGTATAATGGTGAGTGGCAAATTAAAGGATGGATTCATTTTTACAGTACAAATCACCAATAACCACTCATAAAAACCACTCACCAATACGCAGCTTAGCCCGGTTTTCCGAGCAGGTCTTTGAGTTTATCTTTTGCCTTTTCTTCTAATTTTTTCTTTTCGTCTTCTATGCGCTGCTCGACTTCTTTTTTCTTCTTCTCAACTTGTTCAACGCGGGACTGAACCTGATTATTTATCTTTTCCACTTCCGCATAAATTTTCTTTCGGTTCTCTTCAATCAAAGCTTCGACTTCTTTGCGGCGCTTTTCGGCTTCAGCGCGAACATAGTTTTCGACCTGTTGCTGGGCTTCACGCAGATTCTTTTTCAGCGTATTTTGAATTTGCTGGGCCAAAACTTTGTCCACGTTCGAATTCATCCGAAGCGTGTAATCGGTTGTATCGCCTTTCATTTGCGCGGTCAGGGTAATCTGATTCAATCCATTCAGCACATCCCTCACAATTTTTGAAATCCGGTCTTTGGCTTCAGTTTCATACAAAAATGTGACCGGCTTGGCGTCCATGTCCAGTTTCAGATCGATGGCATCCCCGATGAAAAATCCGGCTAATTGTATATCGCCCTTTTTAGCATTCACAGCTCGCGGGAAATATTTGCTCTCCTTGAGGTCTATTTTGCCCAGCCCAAAGTTGGCAGCATTGATCCACAGGGAATCACGCATGATGTCGGTCGTGTGATCCAAACTTCCGCGGATATCGTATGCATTGCCGTTCACTTTTTTCAAATTCAGCTTGAACCGGGTTGGATTGGCATAGATGTAGGGTTCGTTGGTTAAACCGGTTAAATTGCCTTCCAGAAAATATGCGCGAGACGTATCCCCTGCAGCACTTGCCGCAGAAAAATTCGCCTTTCGAACCAGAAATTTCGGATAACGATGATGGAACGGATAGCGAATATTCTGACCCTCGAATCGCGGCGGACTTTTTTTCTTGTCCGAATGGAGAACTTTTTTTGCCTTTGGCAGGTATTTTCGGCCCAGACTCACGTAATCAAGAATTTTCTCTGTCTGCTGAACCACGGGCTCGCCGAACAACAGGAGGCTCACGTCTTTCACGTTCAGGTCCATCAAATTGGCCAGTTGTTGCGCGCGGCTGATATCATCCTGTAAATTCGACTTGACGCTGTTCAGTCTTTGCTGCACGGCATCGAATGTTTGCGTGAGTGAGTTGTATTTACCTTCCACCTCGCTCTTCAGAGCTTTGATTTCTTTCTGAATATCATTCAGCTTTTTTAACGCCGCAGTCAACGCCGCGACATCTTTCACGTTCTCAATATTGAGCGATTTAATATTGGATTCCAGTTTATTCAGCCGCTCGACATAGGGTTTGGTGTCGATCTGTTTGTCCCAATACGAAAACGTGCTGTCCGAATAGGCTTTTAATTGCGTGTATCCCTGCACAGTTTGCAGATTTTCCACATTCACCAGCGAATCGATTTTCAGTTTTTTGCCCAGTCCGGACAGGTCAAAAACCGGAAGTTCCTTCATTTGTTTCTCGAGAGAATTTTTCGCTTTGGCCACCATGCCGGGTTTTTCATCGGATGGAGGCTTTGGCTTTTTCGGAATTTTGCCATCGGTGGCCCGCTTCGTTCCGCTGCGAACATTCTCCAGCGCCATTTCTTTGATAATCACTCGTTTCCAGAACAGAGGCCGGGTTTCCAGTACAAATGAAGCGCGCCCGGTCTCGATAATGTTTTTCCATGTGTCGTTTTTATCCGCAATTTGAATCCGATCCCAGGAGCAGGTGAGTTTGAACAGGCTGAAATGAAAATTATCGATTTCCACTTTGGCGCCGGCAATGGATTGGCCAATGGATTCAACGGCTCGCTCTAAATAGCGGTCCCGTGCAAAAAAGGCGATGACCGCGAAAATAGCGATTATAACGACCAGAATAATGATTCCTTTTTTTCGCATCATGCACCTCCTATGTCTCGAACTTTTTCATACCATTGCACAAGCTTGCTTCCTTTTATGACTTGCACAATTTTCCACTTTTTAATTCGCTCCTCCAGCCCGGAACGGTAGGCAATCACGAGTTTTTTCATTCCAAAAAAGATGGGGAAGAAGAAAACCAGTCCGCCAATAAAACTGCCCATAACCACAGTGTTATTGAACCGTGAGAGGGGCGCGACCGGCATATTATAGAGCCATTCCCACATCCCCTGCAATGGCGAAAGGGTGAGAAAGAAATAGCCGACGCTGTGGAACACCGTGTCCAGCAAATAGGCGAACAGATTCGCGAGGATGATTGCCACGGTCCCTGCTGCCAAATTGATATTCAGCAAAATGAGCAGGATGAAAAGGAAAATCCCCTGCAGCGACCAGAACGGCATCAATCCAATGAAAAATCCAAGCGCAAATCCGGCCGCAATTTGCCCGGGCGATTCCCCGGATCGAAAAGCCTTGATAAATTTAGAAATGATTTTGAGCCATATCATATTTTGTCCTTGAGTTTTTAGAGTGTTATGTTTGGGTGAATTAAGTTGATGAACCTATTAAAAAATCAACATACTTCTGTAGAATTTGAAGCACAATGAACAGGAATACCAGCGAGTTCTGATGTCTGTGGAACATGAGATAACAATGGTGAAAATATAACTGAAATTCCATGAAAAGTCAAGTTATTTTTGAGCAATAATAACAGGTTAGGGGATGAAGAGGCTTTTCTTATAATTTAATTTTCAATTTAATTAACGGAGTTAGTCAAGCGATGAAGTATTTGTCTTGTTGGTGACTAACTCCGTCAATTATCAAAGAGGCATATTTTCAGGCGGTTCAAATTCACTAAATCTCAAAAGACACGCCGGTCAGTTCTTCGGAAGCAGCCCATAATTTTTCTGCGAGGCTCTCATCTTTGGCTAAATCATTTGAATCGACTTTTTTGGGGTAACCCCGCGCTTCCATGAAGCCGGACGGACCAAAATAATCACCTGACTTAACATCTTGCCCCACCGCAGCGTAGAGCGTGGGCAACGCCCCCATTGCCTGCGATTGAGCAAAAATCTTATTCATTAACTGGAAAAGGCCTGAATGGCGTTGCAAATCCGTGCCGGTCCAGCCGGGATGAGCAGCGGCGACAATCGGTGAATTACTGTTTTCATTGATTCGTTTAGCCAACTCGTATGTGAAAAACAGGTTGGCAATTTTGCTGTCACCATACGCTCTTGTGGGACTGTATTTTCGGTTTTCCCACTGCAAATCGTCAAAGTTCGGCTTGCCAAGTTTGTGCGCGCTGCTGCTGACATTGATGATTCGACTGTTGGGCGTCGCTCTGATTAAATCGAAGAGAAGTGCGGTGAGTGCAAAATGTCCCAGGTGATTAGTCCCGAACTGCAATTCAAAACCATCGGCTGTTTTCGAATAGGGAGGAATCATCACGCCGGCATTGTTGATCAACAAATCCAGTCGGCCATGAGTGTTTTTGAATTCTTCAGCAAATTTTTTCACAGAATCGAGGCTGGCCAGGTCTAATATCATGACAGACACATCCGCATTTTCGTGCGCCTGTTTGATTTGCTTCATCGCATGTTCGCCTTTTTTATTATTTCGCACCGCCAGAATGACGGTTGCTTCTTTTTCTGCAAGCACTCTGGCAGCTTCAAATCCAATGCCGCTGCTGGCGCCGGTCACGATTATCACGCGTCCCTGCTGACTGGAAATATCGTGACTGTCCCATTTATCTTTTCGCATATTTATTTCTCCTGTTTTGATGGGTTCATTGTTAACCTGAATTATTCACAAAATTCAAAAAAAATGTTTAACTTAATGTTATCAATAAAATTAATCAGATATATGAAATTTAACAAAGTTA
>CAZSBG010000005.1:0-105749 GCA_964605145.1 uncultured Cytophagia bacterium
TTGATTGACATAATTGTGCTTTTTGAGTATGATGGGTGCGGAATGCAAATTATATTAATGAAGTGAATGAAATTGCTTTCACTCCATATGGTTTAGATGTACTGCCAAAGTTAGTTAATATCTGCCAACGGGTATCTGAATCAATAAATTCAATAAAAGCCAAAATAGAACAAGTTCGCCCTGTTTCGATTGTAGATCCCGAAGTAGCTGAAGGTACAGATGTACGAGCATTACTTGACTCAATAGATAAAGATAGCGATATCGAGGATTTTAAGAGTTATGCTAATCTCGAAGAAGATGAATTAAATAGAATTACTGAACTGAATATAGCTCTGGGGCCTGATCCTGCTTCTCGTGCACGCGATCTACGCAGCAAAGTGAATCGTCTTCAACGGTTAAAATTGAACATTGATAGTGTTTTTGAAGAACTGTCTAACAAATCAGTGACTAATATTCAACTTAAATTAGATGATTTCGTTGCTAAAAATACTGCAGCAAAAACAGCAGCAGAACTAGCTTTTATTGGGCAGCCATTATCTGGTGTTGGTGAAAAAGTTTGGGTAGAATTATGGGAAACAGCCAGAAAATATTCTCAACAACAAGCTTATCCCGATAAAGATTTCCCTTTCACTGGAGAAGATTCAAGGTGCCTACTGTGTCAACAACCAATTTTAAAAGATGCGAAACAAAGGTTAGAAGCATTCGAAGCTTTTATTAAGGCAGAAACACAGCAAGAAGCAGATGCTGCAGAACGGACTTTGAATCAATCATTGACAAAAATTAACAACCTGATTATCGGTCATCAGGCTTTTCAGGATCATCTTGCAGATTTATCAGAAGATCAACAGGAACTAAATAAATCAATTCGTAGATTTCATGGTTTAGCATGGAAGATAAGGAGAAAAATAAATAATTCGTGCAACGCATTAGAATGGGAATCACCATATGATTTGTTACTCTCACCCGCTTCAGAATTAACAAAATTCATAGAACAACTAACAGCACAAGCATATGAATTGGAGCAAGTTGCATCTGGTGCAGAGAGAAAAGATCTTCTTGAAGAAAAAAATGAATTGGTTGCTCGTCAATGGCTATCTACAGTTCTGCAAGATATTGAAAAGGAGATTAGCAGTCAAAAGAAATTAGCTTCTTTAACTTCTGCATTAAGCGATACAGCTACACGACAAATTACACGCAAAAATGGTGAATTAGTTGATAAATACATAACCGATTTAATTCAGGATAAATTACAAACCGAAATAAAATGCCTTGGAGCAAATCATTTAGGAGTCGAGTTGGATGATTCACCCGGTGGACGCCTTGGGCAGAAACGTTTTAAAATCTCACTTAGTGGAGCACGATCAAATACTAAAGTAGGCAATGTTCTAAGTGAAGGTGAATTTCGATGTATCGCCTTAGCTTCTTTCTTTGCTGAACTTTCAACAGAACAAAGCGGTTCAGCTCTCATTTTTGATGATCCCGTTTGTTCGTTAGATCATCAGTGGCGTCGTAAAGTTGCTTTTCGATTAGTTCAAAAGGCTGCAGAACGACAGGTAATCATCTTTACACACGATATCGTTTTTCTTGCAGATTTAGTTGGATACTGCAAAAAAGAAGGAATACCATTAAAACAATGTTACTTATATCGTAGTTCCAATAGAAGTGGTATATGTATTGATGAAGTGCATTGGACAGCAATGAATGTAAAAAGTCGAATTGGATATCTGAAAAAAATATTACAAAAGGCAAAGAGTATTTATAAAAATTCAGGACCATTTGAATATGAGCATGAAGCACGTCAATTATATGGACTGCTTCGAGAAGCTTGGGAGCGTGCTGTCGAAGAAGTATTGCTAAATAGTGTTGTTACCAGATTCGAGCGCGAAATTCATACTTCGCTATTAAATAAGGTAACTGATATAACGGGTGATGATTTGCAAATTCTCAATGATGGTATGACGAAAACATCTCGCTTTTTTAGAGGGCACGATGAGCCAGAAACTGTATTAGATCCAGTACCAGAACCAGATGAAATTTTACAAGATATTGAAATTTTCGAGAACTGGATCAAGCAAATTAGAAGACGACGTAATTAAATTAGCATTATTCAAAACAACTCATTAAAGTTCACCTATACAAGAATTTAAAAATGGAATTTCGCATCGCCGATACATTCACCGACAGCTTGACCAGGCTAAACAACGATGAACAAAAAGCTGTCAAAACCACCGCATTCGACCTGCAAATGAATCCTGCCAATCCCGGGATGCAGTTTCATAAACTCGACAAAGCAAAAGATCCGAATTTCTGGTCTGTTCGTGTGAGTCGGGATATCAGGTTAATTGTGCATAAAACCGACTCCAGTTTACTGCTTTGCTACGTTGCCCATCACGATGATGCCTATCGCTGGGCAGAGCGTCGTAAACTGGAAACACATCCAAAGACTGGCGCTGCCCAATTAGTTGAAATTCGGGAAACAATAAAAGAAATTAGCATTCCCAAATATGTGGAAGTAGAACAGCCGAAACCGCCATTATTCACCGATCTGTCTGACGATGATCTGCTACATTATGGTGTTCCCACTGAATGGTTGGATGATGTCCGTCATGCAAATGAAGACTCTATATTGGAATTAACTGACCATTTACCAAATGAAGCTGCGGAAGCGCTGCTTGATCTGGCGACAGGCGTGATCCCGGAAATGCCTCAACCAATCGAAGCCGATATCAATCCGTTTGACCATCCCGATGCACAACGTCGATTCCGAGTGATGAATAATGTTGAAGAACTCGAACGCGCACTCGAATTCCCATGGGAAAAATGGACAGTATTTCTTCATCCTGCACAGCGCCAATTGGTTGAACGCGACTATAGTGGACCTGCCCGTATTTCAGGTTCTGCCGGCACAGGAAAAACCATTGTTGCGTTACACCGAGCTGTATTTTTAGCTCGCACAAATCCCGATGCCAGAGTATTACTCACAACTTTTTCAGAAACATTAGCCAATGCGCTAAAAACAAAATTAAGACGATTAATCTGTAATGAACCCCGCATTGCGGAACGGCTGGAAGTGTACTCGATGAATAACATCGGACAACGTCTTTACACATCTAACTTTGGTCGCCCCAATATCGCCTCCCAAGAGCTAATTAAACAATACATACAAAATGCTGCAAAAGACCTTGAGGATAATAAATTTTCCCTTCATTTTTTAATGACAGAATGGGAGCAGGTCGTTGATGCCTGGCAATTAGAGACATGGGAATCCTATCGTGACGTTGTGCGATTGGGTCGTAAAACTCGACTGCCAGAAAACAAGCGAAAAGTGCTGTGGTCGATATTCGAAAAAGTGAAATTCGAACTTCGGGAAGAGAAGTATATCACCTATGCTGATTTATTTAGCAAATTAGCAACCAAACTTCGAGAAAACAAACATAAACCATTTGACTTTGGTGTAGTAGACGAAGCTCAGGATATCAGTGTTGCTCAATTACGTTTTCTCGCTGCGCTTGGTGAAAATGCCCCAAACAAAATTCTTTTTACAGGAGATCTCGGCCAGCGGATATTTCAACAACCATTTTCCTGGAAAGCGTTGGGAATTGATATTCGTGGCCGTTCTCGTACTCTTCGAATTAATTATCGAACGTCTCACCAAATCAGAATGCAGGCGGATCGATTATTGGCTCCTGAATTATCTGATGTTGATGGAAATATCGAGGAACGTCGCGGTACCATCTCAGTGTTTAACGGGCCGAATCCGATAATCCTGGTATTAAATTCAGTTGAAGAAGAAAGAAATACTATCAGCAAATGGCTCGCAGATCGAATATCCGAAGGAATTTTACCGCACGAAATAGGAGTTTTTGTCCGCTCAGAATCAGAACTGGAAAGAGCAAGTACAGCCGTGGAAAAAGCTGCTATTCCTTACATGATTCTGGATGAGAATATAGCGTCAAAGAGTGAACATGTTTCAATTAGTACGATGCATCTGGCCAAAGGGCTGGAATTTCGCGCTGTAGTCGTTATGGCATGCGATGATGAAATTATACCACTACAGGAACGAATCGAATTGGTTGCTGATGATGCGGATTTGGAAGAAGTCTACAACACAGAACGCCATCTTCTCTATGTTGCCTGTACCCGTGCGCGCGATCAGCTTTTAGTTACTGGTGTTGATCCAGTTTCGGAATTTTTGGATGATTTGAGGATGTGATCTTTTTAATAATAATGAGTTATTTATTAGTCCTACTGATGGATAATAAATCTGAATTATAAATTGAATATGTAGCCGATATATTTGAAAATTGTCCTATTTAAATTAATCAAATAGAGTTTGGATTTTGGTTAAATGGATTTAAAAATGTTAAAAGGAACATGGGTACGTCTTAAATTAGATCCTGCTCGTCAGGGAATCTTCACAGGCAAAATGCTCCAACGGGGTACAAGATTATTATATCAAATAAAATTCCCAAACCGCATTGAATATATTGCCGGCGACCAATTGGAAATCATTGAAGAAGAACTGAGTCATCCATTAGATTTATTCCTTAAAGGACAATTATCACGCGCTTGTGATTTGAAGAGAATATTAACTCATGTTCGCCTCGGTGGGCGATTGGCAAATCTAATTTATAGTATGGAAATTTCTAATACTGATTTTTATGCCTATCAATTCAAACCCGTGATAAAGATATTAAATTCTGTAACCAATGGTTTGCTCATTGCTGACGAGGTTGGTCTTGGTAAAACGATTGAGGCTGGCCTAATTTGGACAGAATTAAAAAGCCGTTTTGATTTGAGAAGACTTTTGGTTATGGTACCCGCAATTCTTCAGGAAAAATGGCAACTTGAATTGAAAAATCGATTTGGAATTGATGCAAAAATATTAAAAGCTGAAGAAACGCTAAAGGAACTAACCTACACGGCGCAAACAGGAAGCTACCATGATTTTGCTATCATTACAAGTATGCAGGGAATTAGACCAAGAAAAGGTTGGGAAAATTGTGACCCAGAAAATAGTCCAGCAGCCTCAAGATTAGCGAAGTTTTTAGATGAATTGAAATACGAATCAGAACTGATCGATTTGTTGATAGTTGACGAAGCCCACTATATGAGGAATCCAGAAAGTAAAACAGCAAGAATCGGTCAATTGCTGAGAAATTTATCTGATTATATAATTCTTTTATCTGCCACCCCAATTCATCTTAAAAATAAGGATTTATATACTTTGGCTCGTCTGATTGATGAGGATACATATTACAGAGAGGATGTATTTAACCTTATCATAGAGGCGAATGCCCCTCTCGTAAAAGCAAGAGATGCTATACTTACTCAAGAATTGAATTCCAAAGAGTTCTGGGAGTATATCAATTCTGCTCGTTCGCATTTTTTACTTAAAAATAACAAGCAACTTAAATATTACACTGATTCTCCACCCACGGATGTACAATTAAAAGACAACGAATTTCGAAATAAAATTGCAGAACAATTGGACTCGATGAATATTCTTGGGAATATAATCACACGAACTCGAAAAAGGGATGTGAAAGAATTCCGTGTTATACGTGAGCCTGTCCCTGAAAGTATCAAAATGACCGAGCCTGAAAAAATATTTTTTGAGTTTGTCACAAATTCAGTTCGTGAGTTCTGTGCAAAATATGATTATCATGAAGGATTCTTGCTTGTATTGCCTCAACGTCAGATGGCAAGCTCAATGCCGGCAGCATTAAGATGGTGGCAATCGAAACGTTTTAATACAAAAGACGGTTTAGATAATGCTATATTTACAAACTTATTAAACGCCGATGATGATGAATATGAAGAGATAGACTATGAACTGGAGGATTACGAAGAACTGGGTCCTCTTTCAAAAGAATTGATTCGCCAGTCATATAAATATGGAGACTATGCCACTCTTTTCAAAAATGATTCGAAATTTAATCGATTAAAACAGGTATTAAATAAAAAACTCTCAGAAAATAAAAAAGAAAAAATAGTGCTTTTTTCTTATTTTCGACCAACTTTAAATTATTTAAATGAGAGACTTAAGGCAGATGGATATCGTTGTCTGCTTCTTATGGGAGGAGAAAAAATTAATAAAAACGAAATAATTCGTCGTTTCAAAAATTCAGATGACATCAACTTATTACTATCATCGGAAGTCGGCAGCGAGGGAATAGACTTGGATTTTTGTAGAATTTTAATCAATTATGATTTACCATGGAATCCGATGAAAGTAGAGCAGCGAATTGGACGCTTGGACCGAATTGGTCAAAAAGCAAATCGAATCCTTATATGGAATCTTTTTTATGAGGATACAATTGATGGGCGGATTTATAACCGGCTACTAAAAAGAATTGGTATTTTTGAGCATACTCTAGGAGGATTAGAGCCAATAGTTGGACACGAGTTAAGAATACTTACAATGGATTTACTACGCGATAACTTAACAGCGGAACAAGAGCAAGAGCGTATTGATCAAACAACCCAGGCTATTGTAAATAGACAAAAAGAGGAAGAGCGACTGGAGGAAGAAGCTAAACACTTAGTTGCCTATGGTGACTACATTCTAAATCAAGTAAAAGCAGCAAAAGAAATGAATAACTGGATAAAAGGAAAGGATATTCAAAATTACATAATTGATTATTTTCAGTTGAATTATTCAGGATGCTATTTCAAACAACATTACGATGATAAATCTGTTTTTGATATTCAACTTTCTAATGCTGCTAAAAATGATTTAGATAACTATTTAAGAGGGAAACGTATTTCAACAACAACACGATTGGTCAGTAACGAAACTAGACCCATCCAATGTGAATTTGTAAATAAATTGTTTATAGAATCAAATCAAAATTTGGAAATTATCAACCAGATTCATCCTGTTGTCAGGTTTGTAACAAGTCAAATAGAAAAACAAGAAAAATATCATTACCCTGCAGTTAGTGTTAAGTTATCCAGTTCAAAATTAGCTAACAGGTTAACAACAGGTAATTACGCTTTCTCTGTTCAAAAATGGACAGTAAAAGGATTAAGAGATATTGAAAAACTCTATTATTGTGTGCTACCAGAATGTGACCAGAGTAATTTTTTAAAGAACGAAGACGCAGAATTATTAGTTACTTTAGCCGCTTCACAAGGAACCGATTGGTTAGAGGCTAAAAATGAAATCAATCTTTCTATATTTGGAGAACTTATTAATCAGAGATGCCTGGCTTTATCGGACGATAAATACCAGGAATTTATAGATGATCTTGAGAAAACCAATAGTTATCGAGCTGATATCCAACTAAAAAGTATAGAAAATCATCTAGACAGGCAGGTTACTAAACTTACGGAAACCATAAAGAACCTCAGGCAAGCAGGGAAAGAATCCATTGCAATCATGAACCAAGGCAAAATTGATAAGCTGCAAAACAAAATGGAGAGAAAGAAAATGGAAGTTGAAAATGGTAAAAAAATTGTTACTAATAAAGAAGAAATATGCCTGGGAGTCATTCAACTAACTAATTAGATAATAATAATAATTCAACTTTTTGAGCTATACAAATGAAACAAAATAATACAACTCAATTCACACTCGATCCTTACTCGAAAGATGTAATTGATGTTGTCATTGGATTTGATTTTGGAACATCATCGACAAAAGTGATTATACAAACCCCTGCCTTTGCTGGAGGAAAATCTTTTTTAGTTCCTTTTGGTGATATGGGGTACAAGGAAAATAAGTACCTAATGCCTACGCAAATGTTTTATGATGAAGATGGTAACTTTTCGATATCGAAATTTGGGAGCTCAAAAACCTACAATAATATAAAATTAAAACTACTGTCCGAACCAAACAGTATAGTTATTCACACTTCTAAAATCAGAGCGAGTGAGTTTGCATCAATATACATAGCTTTTGTTTTGTTTAAAGTGCGCACATGGTTTCTTAAAACACAAGAAAAAATTTACAAACAATATAAGTTAAGGTGGCAATTAAACGTGGGCATTCCTTCCAAAGAATTTGATGAGGAACCCCAAAAAAGTATTTATAAAAATGTGGCTATAAATGCATGGAAATTTTCAATGAATAATGAGATGAAGCATATTTCAGATTTTAGAAATTCTATTGAGTCACCATTAAAAGAAATTGAAGAGACAGATATTAACATTATACCAGAAATAATAGCAGGAGTTGTTGGATATGCAAGGTCATATTATAGAGAAGATGGCTTACATTTAATGATCGATATTGGTGCACGCACACTAGATATTGCTAGTTTTAATTTACATTCAGATGAAGGCGAAGATAGGTATCCATTATTAATTGCAGATGTACAGCCCCTCGGTGCATATGTCTGTCATATTGAAAGCACTAAAACTATCATGAATTATTTATTTCAAGATGCAGTTAATAAATATAGAGATATGATCGTCCCATTACCAATTCATTTCGATGAGTATTTCGGTGATATTGAAAGCAGGCTTATTGAAATACAAAAAAAACAAAATATGGAAACAAGTTTTGATTTTTTTATTAAATGCAAAAAAATGATTTTAATGAATATCACCAAATTGAAAACAAGACGAGATCCAAATTCTAATAATTGGAAAGAGGGTCTTCCAGTTTTTATTTCCGGAGGAGGTAAGCATCTTAAGATTTATCGAAAAGTACTCGAACTAGCACAAAATATTCTAATAAATCAGTATAACATGAGTCATTTTAATTTTAAAGAAATTAGAATTCCCCATAATTTACATATTCCTGAAAATTTTAAAAAACAATATTATAGATTTACTGTTGCATATGGCCTTAGTTTCGAAAAAGAAAACATTGGAGAAATGAAAGGCCCAAGAAAAATTAAAGACATAAATCCAAACAAATCAAATGGTCATCCTTATAAAACACATTATGAGGATACTAAAGATCTTATGTAAAAAAAATTTATAGAGAAAGGAAAAATTAGTATTGCCTTCTACATTCGCCTGGGTCGATTTCGCTGAAGAAGACCAACAGAAGATGCTAGATGTTGTCCATATGTTCCAGGAAAAAGACACAAGAGATGAATTGGGAATCGGGATAATTCGAGATGCCTTTGCAGATTATTTTTTCCCAGGAACTTCCACTATACAAACCCGCGCTCGTTATATGCTGTTTGTGCCATGGATATACCTGGACTTGAATACTGGAAATCTTCACTTTTTTTACTGAACATGATGGACAGTGATTCTTATAAACTAAAACGCGAATTTATTACTTCTATTAAACAACAGGATGGACAGAATCTTTTCAATATATTAGAAAAAGCTGGAAACGGATTATTATCCTGGCAATTGATTGGTAAGTATAAACAGATCGATCCTGAGAATACTAAACTACGACTACTAATAGAAACTAAAATTTTACAAGGAAGCTGGAAGTTACTCTGGGTCCCAGCTTCAATGCCATATTATGTACAAAACGAAAGTCCATTTTCAGATCCGACTTTAAAATATTTTACAAAATCACTAGTTTTTTCTGCCTGGCATGTAGTTCCAAAAGTCATTGCTACAATCGCCAGTTACGAAGCTGAGCGATAAATGGCGCTTGCGTTTGACAAAAATGCGGAATATGTAACCGAACGACGGCGTCGACGTCCATTATTACGTTTTGCCTATACAGATGATAGATTTACTGGTATGACTGTTTTTACACTCATTTATCCGTGTTTTACTTTAGCCAATAAAATGGATCCATTGAAAATGTGTACGGAAATTGCAAAAGATGGAAGATTACCTGACGTAAATACTGTAATAGAAAAAATAGCATTAAAGGTTCATGGATTGTTAACGCCAATTACCAGACAGTACGAACAAAAACTGGGTCCGTTTGATGAACGATGGTATTGGGCGTCGCTGGCATTGCTTGATCGAAAGTACTATCGAAATAAAATTTCCGAATCAATTGATCGAGATGGATTAAAACAATTATGGGGAGAGATGGTTCGCAGTCGGGAAGATAGTGGTGGTCATTTTTCAGATCATATCGAGAATTTAAATAAGTATTTGCATGGTGAAAAAGATCTTGGCCGTCCGCCTAAAGATTTAATTGAAGTCTTAGCAAGGGTAGCACTAGCCTCGCCAGCAGTTATTTCACTCCGATCATTTCAACGATTAAACAATGAAAAAAAAATTGATTCCGATAAACTGTTTCTCCATTCAGCACGAGTAGCGATGGGCTTTCGTACATTATTTAACCTGCCTCAATCTATATCACTCATTCGATCATTGAACGAAATAGACGACACCCGTTATTGGGAAAATGTGCTTAATTATTGTATCCAGGGAAATCTTCAGTCCGTGATTGATGAGTATGTTCATGTCCTTTTCGAATCACTCGGTTTGCAGTATAGACGTGCTGAAAAATCGGTTGAACAGATTTCAGAGGAAATAAATAAAGCTGTTTCATTAAGAACTGTAAACCTCGAATTTGATGAGATAGCTACAAGTCAGCATAGCCAAAATATAGTTCTAAACAAACGTAGTTTACGTTGTCGATTTGCGTTACGTTTTGTCAATGATAAAAACGAAGATACAGGAGAAGAAAACCGTGCTGATATTGTAAGGAGCGCATTTAATTCACCATTTCGACCATTTATTATAGCAACCACTTCTATCGGGCAGGAAGGTCTCGATTTTCACCAATATTGTCATGAAATTTATCATTGGAATTTACCATCGAATCCAGTTGATTTTGAACAGCGTGAAGGGCGGATTCATCGATATAAAAGCCATGTAATTCGTCGAAATGTATCAATGAAATATCCAATTTCTGCATTAATAAACCAAATTCAAAATCTTACTGATCCTTGGGTGGAGATTTTTAGACTTGCTCATCTTAATCGGGCTGAGCAATACAATGATCTTGTACCGTATTGGATTTTTGAGTTCGAAAAATGTCATAAAATATACAGATATATTCCCACCCTACCTTTAAGCAGGGAAAAAATACATATTGACAATTTAAAAAAAATCGTTAGTAGCATACCGTTTGATACTGGGTCAGCCACGTCAAGAAGATCTGATGCTATTATTGCAAAGAAATTATGAAAATGGAATTGATTTGAATGCTTTAATAAACTTTAAGATTGATTTGTCACCATAAAATAAATATTAAAGGGAAAATTTCAATTCATTGATATTTGAACTTGATATTCAAATTTAAATTAATATCTCGAAATATGTTAATAAAAGATTTATACTTGAAATATATGCAATGATGTTCTTGATTCTGGCCTATTCCTAAATTTAAAAAATTCAATTAATTTTAATTTTACTAAGGAGAGCTTGAAATGGAAAAGGAAAATCGCAGAAAAAAATCAGAAAATATTGTAAAAGGTACAGTCGGGGCCGCAATGGCAGGAGCAGCAATACCACTCCCAGTTGCTGATACCGTCGTTATTTCAGGAGCACAAATTGGAATGTTATCAGGAATAGCAGTTATTTATGAGCAAAAAATAGATTCAAATATTTTAAAAGGATTACTTTTAACATTTGGGGGTGCAAAAGTTGGAGAATGGGCTGCAAGTCTGATAAAAACAACAGGAGCTGGTAATGTTATTGGAATTCCAATGCAAATGGCCATTGCGGGTACCATAACAGCTATGATCGGTTATGGATTTATAAACATGTTGGAAAAGGGATTGCCAATCACAAAAGAAAATCTAAAAAAAGAAGCAAAAAAAGAAAAAGAGCGAGCAAAAGCTGATGTGGAGAAATCGAAGCAAACAGCGGATGAATTAAAAGAAAAATATAAACATCTCGAACAAATTTGCAATCTATCTGCTAAATATAACGAAGAAACTGAAACTCTAGTAGTTGATTTTAATCTAGATGGATTTCCAAAAAGTAACTTGAATATTTATGACGCTGATAAAAAAAATGTATACAGTCAGAAAGTTGATAAAAATGATTCACCGCTAAAACTTAATAAAAAGTTTAAAAAAGGAAAGTTTTTAATAGGACTTGATATACAAGGAATTGAACTTTTTGCAAAATTTATTGTGAGGTAATCATTATGAATAAGCTACTTTATATAAATTTTGATTTATTGAGTAGTAAGTACTCAAACATTGAAAATTTGAAAGAAAATATTTTAAATATTGTCTCAGAGAAATTTTCAAATACGAATGTTTTTGTAACTAGCAATAAGAAATTTCTGGAAAATATGGAAAGTGAGTCATTCATTAAAAGAGTTTTTGTACATGACACAAAAGCGTTAGACCTCAATGGAGAACTTGCTCTTGGTCAAACATTGCATGATGATATATCTGAAGTTAATCTCAGCGATGTTGAAAACTCTGATGATTATATGGATCTCGATTTAATAGACAAATCTGGCTTAGTTGTTACTCATGAAGCTGGTCATTTATTTCTTCCAAGTGGGCATAGCTCTGATGGCTTAAATATCATGAACAATGGGCCAGATATATCTATGACTAAAATAACTGATATCAATCAAATTAATTTTACAGATGCACAAAAGGAATTAATGCAGTCAGAGCATCTAGATCCGAATTACTCGTTAAACTATTACGAAAAGCTCTATTACTATGATCAAAACTCAATGGGAAGTGACGAAATTGACCATGATGATGGGCTCGATGATGATGGAATAGATCACGAGGATGACTTCGATGATAGTTTTTTCGAGGACTTGGATGAATTTCTTGAAGATTTGTTCTGATTGCTTCTTCGTATACTTGACCTTCACAACCCAGTACAAAAAAAAATGTTGAACGCTGATTACGCAGATGAAGCTGATTTTCACAGTTTCTTAATCAGTATTATTCTGGGTAATCAGCGTCATTCGTGTCGTATAAGATTTTGTACCAAAAAATACATGAATATTATTTGTATGTTACTAAAATCGATAAGAATTAGTCTTTTAGTTAATACTTGATAATCATTATTATTAAATAGGTGAGACGAGTTTTAAAGCTACTGAAACTTAGTGTATATTTTTTGTCAGCGCAACACGTAAAGGTAAAAGTGAGATGGTAATTGGTAGCTTTTTTGTGTAATTTTATCATTTGACATAAACCATATTCAATTTTATTTACAAAAATATTTTGGTTAGCAGGTAAATCATATTCTCTTTCGAAAACACACATATCTAAACAATGGTAACAAGGACTATGGTCGAAATAAATATCTAAGCCAAGAATTGATAATGGATTTATAGTTTGCTAACTATTATTGAGATCGCCAACTATAATAATACTGATAAGAATATAGAGTTAAAAATGATCAATTTTGAGATGGTTAAAAAAATTGCCATCATTTATAAGTTTGTTCTTAGTCCTGCTTATAAATTTATCGATGAGGAGATATCAAATTATAAGGCAAAGAGAGCTTTACGATCCAAAGTAACGTTGGGCGAAGATGAGCCAATTATTAAATGTTTGTTAGCGTCAATGTCAAAATTGGCCAAAATTGATGGGGTAATATCAAATGCAGAAAGAGAATGCGTAAAACATTTTCTTAAAGTTGATTGTCGCTATGACGAGGTAACAACTCGATGGTGCATATATTATTTTAATCAAACTGCAAATGATAGTGGCACACTTAGATTTTATACAAAAACATATTATAAGTTGGTTAAAGGAGATTACGATCGCTGTTTTACTTTTGCATCATTACTAATGAGGCTATCATTTGCAGATAACGAATTTCACCAGGAAGAAAGAAAGGCAATGATTAATACTATAAAATTATTAAAATTGCCTAAATATACTTTTGATAAATTATTATTTGAAGAAAAATTGAGTAGAGAATTACCGTATGATAGAATAAAAGATTATGGAACTGGATTCCTCATAACTGAAGATGGGTTTGTTCTGACGAATTATCATAATATCTGTAGAGGTCAAGAAATTAAAGTAAGATCAGAGAATGATTTATATGAAGCGAGAATAATTCACTATGATAAAAATAATGACCTTGTTCTGCTGAAAATTGATGGAGACTTCAAAGCTATTCCCATTGCGGTAGAATATCCTTATCTGGGCCAGTCAATTTTTACAATCGGTTTTCCGCAGCCAATAATTCAAGGCTTTCTTCCAAAAATTTCAAGGGGTAGCATTTGTGGTCTGGCAGGTTACAAGGATGATTCTCGCCATCTGCAAATCGACGCTACTATACAGCCAGGCAATTCCGGAGGGCCATTAATTGATAGCGAAAAAGGATTTGTAATAGGCATTATCAAAGCAATATTAAAAGATACCAATAAGGTGAGTTATGCAATTGGTCTTGAAATTTTGCAAAATTTTATAGAGAGTTGCCAGGGACTTTCATCCCATTTGGGTAGACCTACTCTGAAAAAACGAAAATTCCAATATATCATTAATGACACAAAACACTCAGTCGTCCAAATATTTTCGTGTTAAATCTAATGCAAATTGACTGATTTTTTTTCAACTTTTTGGCCAAAATATTTAATTGATATTGTATATAATAATATGGGGTAAATATGGATAGAAAACAATTCTCATTCCAGGATTCTTATAATGATTTAAATGGAAAACTTTCCGGATTTGCTCAAAAATTGGGTTTGTCACAATGGGAAGCTGAAAATTTAGTGCAAGGAGTTTGGTACAATATTTATGAAAAACTTAAAGAAAAACCTGAATTGCATATTCAATTTGAATCTAAACCTGGCTATGCATACAATTATATATTCAAAGCTGTCAAAAATACTGTTATAAACGAAGGAAAAAAGATAACAAAAAGAAAAAACTATGAACAGGAGTTGAAAGAAGAATCTGGGGCCAAATTCGAGGATCCAGTTGAAATGAAGCAGAGGAGTAATGCTGTGCAAACATTTATAAATGAACTAAAAAATGAACTGAAAGATGATGAAACTCAATTCCTGGATTTATGGCTTGAATATACTGAACAAAATGTATCTGCAAATATATCTGAAATCGCAAGACTGATGGGATTAAAAGAAACTAAAGGCCACGATATTTTCAGAAGGATAAAAAGGAAAGCCCAAGCTTTCGAGGCAAAAAATAACTTATTAAAAGATGTTGCAGCATCCGCCGTAATATTTGATCTCGGGATCTTTGATTTTATTAAAGATATTTTTAGACCGCGTTTTACCTTAGATAAAAAGTATCAAAAAAGCGGCGAAAGGATTTCCAACAAAGTACTTACTGAATTAGGCCCCGACGCAATCAGCCTTTTTTCTAAATTTGTAAAATGAATTTATCAGCCCGATCATTGGTCGGGCTTTTTTTTACCTTCCCCAATCTTCATATAAACTTATCCTTACACCATTTCACATTTCAGAATTTTCAAAAAAAATACCAAATTTTTTATCTCCAGAGTATTTATTAGTGAAATTGATTTCAATTAATAAAAAAAATTTCTAATAATTATTTTGGAGGTAATTTCAAATGAAAGACAAATATTTTTCAATTTCGTTACCCAGGGGTTCAAAAGAAGCCAGGGATTTGATGGCAGAGCTGGAGTCACATGGCTCGGTGGTCATCGACATTTGCGCCAATTTGGAGCAAAGATACCATGAGGTTTCCAATGTAAGAAAAAGGCCCCTGCTGGTTTTGATTCTCGGATCGTCGAATCTGAGCCAGGGCCATCAGGCAGACCTTGAGAACGTTATCGGTGACAGAACATTTGATTCGCTTGATTTTTTGGTGCAGGTCGTTTCTGGTGATGTCAAGGTCGGCTACAACATCGCTAAGTTTCTGCGATCCAGAGTGACGGGCACGCTCACCAGCCTGGTCCCTGTGACCGTTTCTGGCGCGGGTACAATTTTGACCCTCACGTCGGACGAAATTATTGGCGGTGAATTCACCTATGTCCTTCCAGCCGAGGTGTCAAGCATCCACCCATCGATAATCCATTGGCGCGAGTCGACAGGCGAGACTCCTCCCATGTATGGAGAAAATAATAAGGAATACGAAAAATTCCAGCCTGAAGGTGTGGACCTGACGCGGCAGCTTTTACAAAAGAATGCGTCACTTACCAATGGACGCTTCGAAGAGCTGGCCAAATACCTGGCGTTTTCAGATGACGTGGAACCGGAACAGGCGTATCGCTTTGTCGAGTTCCTGAAAATTGGCATCAAGGCCAGGTTGGCCGAAGAACGTGAGAAATCGATATTCACTGATTTCCAGGAAATCATTCCGCTCACGCTGGATGACCACATTCTGTTAATTGAAAAATAAACACGTGACCGCCTGGATCGGCTATTTGGCTGGTCCAGGCATAATTTAAGGAGGTTTTTATAATGTTTAAAATTACAAAAAATAACGATTCTGTGATTGTTGAGAAAAATGGAAAGCGGCTTGAGGTAGAGTTATTTACGGAAGAAGTTATATTCGCTAAAGCCGAAAAAGCAGATTGGGATGATATCGAGTATGATACATTTCCAGAGAAACTGGTACTAGTGGTTGATGTGGAAAAAGACGATGTTTCTATACGGGTGAATCTCAATAAGTTCGACCCCGGCTTCCACTTACAAACCCTCGTGAGAGTTTCAACCGATTGTCAATTTTGTCGCAATAAAGCCGCAGAAATGATGCAAAGGCTGAAATCGAGTTTAGCTGACACATCCATTGAGGTTTCGCTCTTTCCAGACGAGGAAAACGATTCGGTCAGTTGCTTCGAACTCGTGGAGACTATGCCAGGTGATCAGGCTGTGGGTTCTTTTGCGGACAACCACATATCTGTCATAGCTTCGGTATTTAATGAAGTGTATGGCAGTGAAAATTAATTAAGAATGTAAAATAAATCACAGGCGTCCATTTCAGGGCGCCTGTTTAAACAAAGGAGTTACAAAATGGATTACATCATCAAAAAGATAACGGCTGCAGAAAAAACAAAAAGCGGTATGAAGGAATTGGCAACCGAATTTTCTGGGTTTACCCCTGAGCGATACAATGAAATAATCAACTATTTAGTCCAACACTATGAAGGTCCTGCGCTCAGTAAAATTCTAATTGTCAGCGCTATCAATGGGATTAAATTGGATTCTGTTGTTTTGGCCAGCGCATTTAACCTGACCGATGAATTGATTGATGCATACTTCCCGTACAAATTTCAGGATGCATCAGCCATTCCCCCCTTGTTAGCTATTGCAAATAACATGTTGATGACAGTTCCAGCATTTGTAACAAACCCAATGTGGATCGCAACTGAGCTCGCCCTGAAGTTCAACGAGTACAAGCAGGACATTTTGGATACACTTTTGATGTTATCCCACCTTCCTAAGCTCTCGAATAATACTGATATTATTGAAGAATTAAAGAAATTCCTCAATGCTGTGAAGTATGGTGATCCAAACGTGAAGTGGAGAATTGACCTCAACCCTCTACAAGAGCTCGCTGAGCAAGAGGTTCGAATGATACATGCCAGCGCACATAGCAGGGGTGTTCAATATAAACTATGGGAATTTGGCAAATTAAACGCAGCTTCAATGGGTGAAAGGGAGTTAATAAATAAATTTAGGGATGCGATTGATCTGCGACTGTTCGATAAAGCGTATGAATTCCTGTTTGCGCTGTATAGAAGGAAGAAGAAATCAAATCAATTTTTTGGCGAGGCAGTTGAATTATGTCAATACGGCCTCCTGTCAAGAAATTTGGACCTTGTTCATAAGGTCCATGAAATGCTTCCTGAGAATCAACACTCGGTTGCGGAGAAATTAATCATCAAAATCATTGAAAATCCTGAAATGATGGATTTGCTGGAAGAGTTGTGTAGAATTGCATTGGTGAATTTGAGATATCTTCATTCGGTAAATCTTCTATTAGATTTTCAAGGTTATGTTCATTTGCATTACCCTGCACTTTCTATTCTATTGACCAGGGCAGCGTTTGTAACTTTCTGGAAAGATAGAGAAGAAATCGATGAACTCCTTGAAGGGTTTCATTCCAATCGAGTGCGGATTGGTCTTAAACCAGACGGTGATCCAATCGAACAATTATTATCACAGATTTCCGAGATGGAACAACTAGAGGTGATGAAGCCAAAAATTGCAAACCTGGAAAACAAAATTGATGATCTCGAAAAGAAAAATTCAATCTATAAAACTGATATCAAAACTAAATGGAAAGAAATAAATAGACTCGAAAAAGAAGTCGCCAATTTAAAATCTAAATTGAAAGGGACTCCTGATTATCAGAGCTTAAAAAAAGAACGGGATGATTTGAAACAGACATTGGAAGTAAAGAAGCTTGAGTTGAAAAACTGCAAAATTATGATTAACGAAGAAAAAGATAAGAATCACTTGTCAATCGGTAATAATGGGATCAATAAAGAAACCCAACATCATGAGGCTAAAGAAGTCGAACACATCCGCGAAATTGATAGCATCGATAGCACGCAATTTCTGATCCCAGAATATGAGAAGTCATTTGTGACTCAATTGAACAAGATTGATCCAATGATTGCGAAAAAGGCATTAAAAGCGGTCCACAGCTTTGCGATTCAAGAAGAGAAAATTTTGGCAGACACAATCGAGCTTGAAAGTCTTGCGAATCATTATCGAATAAAATTTGATGAAAATTATCGGCTCATGATTCAATGGAAACCTGGCAAGTCCGTCACAATTTTGGATGTGATCCCTCGTCAGTCATTAGAAACATGGATTAAAAACAGAAAAAATGGCCGTTAATGTCATCAGTATTATAGCAAAGGATATGATCACGATGGATTATCACAATCAGGTAATGAATGGCGCCAGTTTATTTGAAGCGCGAGAAGGCACGCAGTATTGTTGTGACAACTGGGTGAACCAGGTGTCGGAATGGCTCAGGTCCAGGGACGTGAAACCTGAGGTCATCTTCGAATGGTTTTCATTGAATATCGGCATCGACGTAACGCCTGAAAAATTGTCAGGACAAACCGATACGTTGGATACTTATCTGAGTCATATTTCAGATCGATTTAGATGGCTGGCGCTGTTTCCATCGGGAGATTTACCATCAGATAATGACGATGTAATTTCATTGATACGTTCAACTGGAAGAAATTTTAAAATGCCATTCGATATGGCCAGGGGGATCATGGAGTCTTCGGAGTATCATCAGATGCACAGGAAATTCCATATTTGGCTGAGGACTGTGGCAGATTTCCTGCAATCGCTGGCGCCAGATTCTGGCATTGCAGCGGAATGGTTATCTCTGCCCGCAGTGACATTGTTTATTAATCGCATTATAATCAGTGGTGGGACATCCGAAGTGAAAATGCGTGACTGTATCCAGGAGAGATTGAAATGGCTGCGTCACGTTCTTCAGGTCAATTATCAGGTTGAGTTTTCGGACGTAGAGCAGGTGAAATTTTGCAGCTTCGCGCCACTTTTTCAAGACATGACACCTGGGTGTGACGTTCAGAAGAGAAGCCCTGTGTCACCCTCGAATATTAATGATGCTTTAAAATCAAAAAAATGGCTATCAATAAATGAGGTTGTCAGATATACGGGTTACCGAAAGAAGACAATTTATAATTGGACGTCAGCAGGAAAAATCCCGTTTTGTAAGCCCAAAGGGAAATTGCTGTTCAACCGAAAAGAGATCGATCAATGGTTGGCGGATGATGGCGTTAGTTTACGGTATAAGAATTCTGATAAACAGAATTAATTCAGAATTTAAGGAGACGCAAAATGGGAGTCTATAAACGCGGTAACAACTGGTGGATTCGGTACAGTTACAAAGGAAAAATACGACGGGAATCATCAGGCAGCGAAAACAAATCTGTTGCAAAGAAATTATTGGCCATCAGGCAAGCTGAGATTGCTCAGGGCAAATATAAAATTAAGTCGCCCGAGAGTCAGGTTTTGTTTCAGGATTATGCTAATGAGTTCTTGAGGTGGGCGAAGATTCATAGGAAACACAAGAGTTTTCTGCGCTATCAAGTTTCACTGAATCAGCTGCTACCACATTTTGGTAAGTTGAAGATAACAAATATTACCAGAAAAGACATTGAACTTTACAAAGCGAAACGGCGTAATCAGGCCAGCGGATCAACCATTAACAGAGATCTGGCCTGTTTGAAGAAGATGTTTAATAATGCTATCAGCGATGGAATAATGGACGTCAATCCTGTGATTGGAGTCGAGTTTTTTAAAGAGCCGAAACGGAGCCCCAATTATCTCACAGATGAGGAAGCCAGGAGATTGATCGAGGCATGTGACACAGTGGCCATTAAAACTTTTGTTTTACTAGGCTTGAATACTGGGATGCGGCTCAACGAATTGCTGAATTTAAAGTGGGAGGATGTTAATCTTGATGATAAGCTTATTGTGCTGAAGGACACAAAAAATAATAAAGAAGAGTCGATTCCGTTGAACGAAACCGTCTTAGAACATCTCCAACAAATGAACCATATTTCGGATAATGTTATAAGCAAATCTGATGGCTCTCCCTTCAAAGATATTAGAAAAACATGGCATCGCGTCGTTAAAAAGGCTGGATTAAAAAGATATACGCCTCATGTTTTACGGCACACATTTGCTACAATGCTTGTTCGTGAGGGTGCTGATATCATGACCGTAAAGGAACTCGGTCGCTGGAGTGATTTAAAGCTGGTTGAAAGATACGCCCATGTCGCAGCAGACCACAGAACGAGGGTAATAAGCAAATTGGATAAAAAATTTAAAAATGCTGATCAAAGTGACACAAAAGGTGACACAGTTGAATAATTCGATACTTTTAAGCGATTTAATAACAATTAGTTATGTCATGTGGGAAAGCGATCTTCTAATCCGTAGGTTGCGCGTTCAAGTCGCGCCGGGCGTACAAAAAAAGGCCTTTAAGAATCAACATCTTAGAGGCCTTTCTTTTTATCTTGTAAAATGCCACTCATTCTTCACATTTCAATTCTTATAAATTTACAAAAATATTCCAACCTTTGAAGAATGAACGCAACTGTTATTTTCATGCCAGTGGAGCAGAACCAGGAATTATTAGTCTGGCACAGGAGAAAATTATACGTTGGGGTAACGCTGTTTTATTTGGGAGTGCGTCGCTGGATTGAATCAAAAAAAAGCCTGTCCATTAGGACAGGCTGGGTTAAATTTATTCAGTAAATGACTTCAACTTATTTTATGTAGCGTTTTAAGAAAATCCTTATCTTTTTGAACAACATTGAATTAGAATGGCAGCCAGCGCTCGCCGCACACAGGCGCTTCTAACCATTTTTCATCATCCCAGATACGATGTCCTTTGATGAAAATGGCATCGACGACCGGCCCTGTTTCAGCATTGTTTGAAAATAAAATGAAATCTGCGATTTGCCCTCGTCTGATGTTCCCACGCTTTGAAATCTTCCAGGAACTTGTTCTATCCAGAGACAGACGTTTTACTGTTTGCGCATCCAGTGTCTTCAATTTTTCATTCAAATTGATATCGGATAATGAAATTATCGGTTTATTCAAAAATTTATCGGAGTCGCTTTTATTCAGCGCGTTCTTTTCACTCAAAATGCCAATCATATTTTTTTCCAATTGTCTTAAAACGCGCAATGTATCATTGGGAGATTTCAATTTTTTATCAAGGAACAAATTAAACCCTATATTTACCGGAATACAATTTTCTTCTATCCACTGTTTTAAATTTACTGGTATGTTCTGATCTTTTTTTACAGAATACAAAACAGTTGTATATCCAGATTTTATCAAATCTTTTGACTTATTTATTGTTTCTTCAACATCAGTTGCATTATGAATCACTGCGACAAATCCCGGGGTCATGATTAAATCGGTTCCATCGATTGAATCTTTCGCGGCAAATCCGTTCAAGTCTCCCATATCAACAAAGCTGCCGACATTACTCGAATCGAAATTGATGGCAATATCTGCCCGAAACGGTGGAATCCCTGTGCCATCTATGACCGTTACGTCCTGAATGAACAAGTCGTAAAGTTTATCACCATTTTTGGGCAGGGAATCATACATACCTGCATCCGCCTGCTTATAACTTTTATTGGCAATGGCATTGAAGCATGAAATCAAAGCGATGAAATTCATTTTTGTCAAAAATTCGTCCTGATTCTCATACCATCCGCTGGATTCAATCAAAACAGTGCTGACGCCCCAGTTTTGCATGGAATCACCAAACGCGCGCGGCATATAATCCGCGTCGTATTTCGCAATATGCCCGGCGAGACAGGGATCCAAAGCCTGTTGGATGACATTAACAATTTTTTTGGCGCGAATTCGAACGTAATTATCTCTTCCCCGGGAATCAAAAGGCGGCGCCATTAATGCAAGCGCAGCCAGTTTATTCGTTTTTCCAACCGTTATTCTCGCGTTTTGATCGTGCAAATTAAAACCAAAATCCGGTTTATATTTTTCTTTGAGCTGGAATAATATTTTCCCTTCCGGCGACTGCAAATCCCGCGCGTCCCGGTTGATGTCCAGACCCTGCGCATTTCTGCGCTCATATTTTTCAGCGCCGTCAGGATTTAGCATGGGAACTGCCAGGATCGTCACATTTTCTAATATATTTTGAACGAACGATTTATCCCTGTTTTTGAGCAAGTAGTTGAAGATATCAAATAACGCAGCAGTGGCCGTTGGTTCATCCCCGTGCATTTGAGTCCAGAGCAGGATTTTGGTTTCACCCTTTCCCATTCGAACCAGATGAATCGGGCGGTTTTCCACGGATCGCCCCACTTCTTCGTAGTAAAAAAATTGCGGGGATTGGTCTTTCAATTTTTTCAACAGATTTATTACATCCTCATTCCGTATTGCTCTCAATGGAATATCACAAAATTTGAAATTTTCATATTCTTCATTCAGTTCCGGCAGGTGAAAAGATGGCAGCGACGGTTGAAGTAATTTTTCAATCAAAGCGATTTGTGGCTTTGGAATGTTTGAAATTTTAGCGTAAACAGATGCGCTTTCATTGCCAACACGATCCACTGCTGAAACAGCAATTTTTGAAATCGAACTTGTCATCTCTCCAATATTATCCTCATTCACCGCATTTTTTTTAATGGTGTTATTTTTTAAATTGAAAAGAGGCATAATCGTTGAGCGCTGTTTTCCGCTCAGAATTTTGTAATTCCACGCGTTGCCATATTTGTAGTAAACAATCCAGTGAAAAACATCCGAGGCATTTTCATGAGACCATTGAATTTTCAGGCTGTCGTTTGCGACTATGGTTTTCAACTGCGGTTCTGCCGGCGCTTTTCTATCAAGCCAGGGACAGGGCGGAACGAGCGCCTGTCGCTTATACGGCCCTTCTGAAATGGCTGTGACCAATTTTTGATGACTCACCAATGGGCCAATGCTCCAGTGAATGTTGCCGGGACTTTCCGGCAGCATTCCGCGGGTGATCATGATCTGATTGATGGTTTCATCGATTCCCTTCTCTCCGCGAAACCTCCCAATATTGATTCCCGGCCAGAAATGTCGTTTGTGCCTGTTTTCATTTTCCCACCATCCAAGCAGAACCGGGTAGCTCTGGGGGATATGATTCACCGGCCAGTATAATTGCGGCGTCCAATAATCGATCCAGCCTTCATTGAACCAGAGACGTGCATCGGCAAATAGCTGATTATATTGATCAAATCCCTGTATGGATTCCGGATTTCCCGGACGCCAGATGCCAAATGGGCTCAGACCAAATTTGACGTACGGTTTTGCATTTTTGATGCTCTTGTAAAGCTGTTTGATGAATTTATTGACGCTCTCCCGCCGCCAATCCCCTTTTGATAATTGACCGCCGGAAGCCAGATATTTCTGCCAGTTCTCATCATCCGGGAAATCGCCATTGTGATACGAGGGGTACGGATAGAAGTAATCGTCGAAATGAATGCCATCGACATCGTACCGATTCACAATATCCATGACAACTGCATGCGAATGATTCTGGGTGCCCTGTTTGCTGGGATCGAGCCACCAGTAGCCGCCGCTTAATTTGAGAGCCAGATCCGGCTTTCTTTTCACGATTGAATGTTCAGTTACCTTTCCGCCGGACACATGATGCGCGCGGTAGGGATTCAGCCAGGCGTGAAGCTCAATTCCCCTGTTATGGGCTTCTTCAATCCAGAATTCCAGTGGATCATAATATGGCTCAGGCGCTTTTCCCTGCTCGCCGGTCAGGTAATACGACCAGGGCTCCAGTTCGCTTTTATACAGTGCATCGCATTGGGGACGGATTTGCAGGATAACCGCATTAAAATTATTCTCTTTGAGAAGATCAAGCAGAAATATCGCTTCTTCTTTCTGCTTCTCAGTCGTGAGGCCGGGTTTGCTCGGCCAGTTGATGTTTGCCACGCTCGCCACCCACGCAGCTCGAAATTCTCTCTGAACGACCGGCAAATCCGCAGTGACTCTATCGCGGATGCCCGGTTTTTGAGTCGCGCATCCGGCTAAAAGGATAAGTGCTAAAGATATACTGACTAATAACAGACTATAACGAATTTTCATTTTTCCCTCATTTTATGATTTTTTCAGTGTCCCCGAGTTCAAAATTTATGAACTCTAAATTCATCTATTATTTTGGTATTACTATTACTACATAGTCAGATTACCTATTTTCTGTCATTTCCTCTGGACTTCCTTTGGTCGCCTGCACGTCTTTTGTCGTAGATCCGCCATCTTTTTGGTGGACAGGAATCTCATTCTAAATCATGAGGAGATTTTTTAAGCCGGATAAACCGGAAATTTCAAAAATCAATAACCATCCCGCAAGGCGGGAACAAGCAAATTACAAAACCAAATTCCAAAAAATCAAACTCGAACAGGATCGTTTGGTTGTTCATTTAGGATAAAGTTTGAAAATTGAACTTTTGTATTTGAAATTTATTTGGCATCAGCTAAAGGCTTGTGCGTCCTCTGGCGCATTGAGTTTTGTTTTTTGTGATTTTCTGCCAAAAATGGTCAGAATTTTATTCTTAAGGTACTAAAAGCAAAGTCTGCTTTCATTCAAATATATAATGCAACTTTGCAGGCACGCGACTGAAAGGAGTGCCTGTGGTACGGGAATGACAACAATAGGGGAATATTGCCTTACATTTTGAGATATTTTTTAATTTGACTAAGTAGTACTATGAACATTTCTTATAAAAGCTTGGATAAAGCCTCCATTATTTTAGCAACAATATCTTCTTTGTTTGAAAACCACACTCTGTTTGCATACTGGCAAGATAGAGTCCTGACGGAAAGTCACCGGCCTCCCACTCGATTTTATACATCCCGGCCGGTTGTCTCTTGGAAACCAGCGTGGAAACCTTCTGCCCCATTACGTTGAAGATGCTTATACTCACATAACTTAACCGGGACAGTCTATAATTGATGGTGGTACGCGGATTAAATGGATTCGGGAAATTCTGGAGCAATTCAAATGAAGCGAAATGCGGATGCCGCACATGAGAATGCACACCGGTTGAAATGGAATCAGAGGTGACAAATCGGATTGCGTCAGCCACGACATACGTTCCGGCTGTTGCGGCTTCAGAAATTATGACGACGTCGGAGGTGTCGCCACTGAATTCATATTCGTTAATTAAAAACCAGGTTGAACCATTATTTACCTGATTGACCCGGACCGTATCAATGCCATGTTTATGATGAAAAATAAACGGTGTATCAGTACAGCGATTGAATGATGCAACCCACCAGCCGAACACATCGTAGGATCCCGCAGCAGGCAATTGGGGCTTGAATATTGCATAGGCATCTCCCGGTCCTTTCTGATTCAGCATGGATGGTGTGTCGCCCCAATACCCGGCGTTCGCAGTTTCAAGCCAGCCGCTTCCCACGAGTGTGCAATGAGCAGCATCACCGGTATCCAATATTTTTTCGAACAACGGTTCTTTTGGCAGACCCAGCGAATCAAAATGGGTGACAGCCAAAATTGACGGCACTGCCCGTTGCTCGGATGGTGAATTCACATAACTTCCCCCAATCGCCATTTGCGTCGATCCGCCCCCGTCCAGGTTCATGGCTTCCACACATCCGAGATTGACCATTACTTCTGCAAGCTCAGTCAGACTCACTCCTTCGCTGATACTTCCCTGCCGGCCGTCCGCGACAAACAGAATTACATGATTATCTGCTGTATAGCCAACGGCTGTCCGCGGATCGCGATTATCGTAACCCACTCCTGATCCCCAGAAAATCTCCTCGTCGTAGGTGATGTGAACAGTACCTCCCTTCACCAATGTCGGACCGCCGCCAATGCCGGCCAAAATCCGTGAAAATTTTTGTCCATTACTTTTTTGAGGTGTTGGTTTCGGCGTCGGGTCGTTATACGTGTAGGGCATGGGAGTTTCAAAAGAATAGATGCCCTCGAGCGACTGATCGAAATGATATATCCAGTCTATGGAGAGTTGATTGAGCGTATCCAGGCTGAACAGGCTGCGAATCACAGGATAGGATTGACTATTCCGTGTCACGGCAGGGACATTTCTTGCCTTGACTTCACCGGGGTAAATTACGGCTGAATATGAAGTTGAGCCGCCAAAGTATCCGCCATTGATCGCCGCGTACGCTCCGACTTTTTCTGCAATGTCCGGCACTTTTGCACTTTGAGCGACAAGATAGGGCCGCACCGTCAGCTCTTCGCGATTTAAATCAACATCCAAGTAGAATGCCTGCAATTTCGGTGAATTTCTTGTTCCCTTGTAAAGCGATACTCCGTCCGGCAATTCAGTGGTTTCCTGCCTCTCCCAGGTGATTATCTGCGCCGGACTCAAATTTACCAGTAGCAAAATTATAATAATGACAGCCTGAATTTTCATTTCAACACACCTCGCTTTCACAGATTTTTGAAAATATTTTTCCACCGTAAAATCGCACACAGTTAACCGGCATGAAGATTCCAAGGATTGAAGCACAGCGCACCCACTGGTCGAATATTCAGCACCCGGGCGCTGTCTTCTCCAAAAACGGATTCAATCATGCGAACATAAGCATCCACTGCATTCACTGGCAAAAAGACCTGAATGGTGCCGGCAAATCCGCCGCCATGTACGCGGCACGCCCCGGCATGTATTTGAGACAAATATTTTTCAGTCAGAGCCAGGGCCAGTGAAACGCCCTGCTCACGCACATTTTTTGAGCTGTAAATATTTTGCAGCCATTTGAATGAAGAATTTCCGGACTCGTTCACGAGATGCAGAAATCGATTGAATTCACCTTTTTCCAGTGCATCGACCTGATCTAACACTCTCGAATTGTCACCCAGAAAATGAATAGCCCGCAGCAGCGCCCGATCTCCAGTTTCTTCCCGAACCGCTGAAATTTTTCCCAGAAGGTCTTTCCATTCGATTTCCCGACACACGTTCGCTCCCAATATACTTGCCACGGATTTCATTTCTTCCGGCACCGCAGCGTAATCATCCGTTAAATCTGCGTGGCTGCCGCCGGTGTTCACAACCAGCAGCCGATAATTCTGCGCTGAAAAATCAAAATCCACCTTTTTCACCTGAGGATGCCGGGGCTCCTTAAAGTCAATCGCCAAAATACCACCTACCGCGCACGCCATTTGATCCATCAAGCCGCATGGTTTACCAAAATAAATATTTTCAGCGTACTGCCCAATGATGGCAATGATTTTTGGATCAATTTCATTTTCGTTGAATAAGGCGTTGAAAATCGTGCCGATCAGCACTTCAATGGAGGCCGAGGAACTCAATCCGGAACCGGGCAACACATCGCTGGTTACGCATGCATGGAATCCACCGACTTTGTACCCCTGCTGATTCAGGCGTGCGGCTATCCCCCGAATGAGAGCTGAAGTCGACCCTTTTTCCGATTCCATAACATTCAAATTTCCCAAATCAACTGAGAATGGTTCGTCGTAGCCCTCGGAATAGATTTCAACCCAGTTTGTTTGATTCCTGCCGGCGACGGCGATGGAATCGAGATTGACACTGGCAGCTAATACACGCCCAAGATTGTGATCCGTGTGATTTCCCCCGATTTCCGTTCTGCCGGGCGCACTGAACAATTGGATTTCATTCGTTTCAAAGAGTTCATGAAAATTCCTTACAAGTTTTTCATACCGGTGAGTTTGGTTCTCTCGTATCAAGGGATCGCTTCCGTAGATTTCTTCGAAAACAGGGCCGAGATTTTCAACGTTGAACATATTCAATCTCCATAAAAATGTGCATCCGTTCCAGGTCGATTTTCATTATCCAGAAATTTCAAAGCTTACCAGAAAATTATGTAGAGTAAAATCGTTAATGCCACAACGCCGAATCCATAAAATTTTGCGGTTTTGGATGTTGTGACATTCATTTTTTCGTTGACCGGGAGTTCAACCGGCTTTGACATCGGTCTGAGAAGTGTAATCGCCGTCAATACTGCAAGCACAATGAAAAAACACACAGCCATTCGATCCAAAAATGAAAGCGAGGAAAGCGACTGCAAAAAGCCTATTCCGGTCAATCCTCCCCATTTGAGGATTCCGTAGAGAATAGGATTTAATATCAGACCGACTGTTCCTGCAAACCGTGGCGCCCGGTGCACCAGCAATCCAAACAGAAAAATCGCCAGGACTCCCGGGGAAATAAATCCCTGGAATTCCTGGATGAATGTGAAAATTCCGCCGAATTTGGGATTGTCGAGTTTTGGTGCGATAAAAACAGCGATCAACACAAAAATCAGTGTGCAAATTCTTCCGACAGTGACCAGTTCAAACTGAGTTGTCGATTTTTTGACCTTGTTGTAAATATCCATTGTGGCAATGGTGGAAGCTGAATTCAGCATGGATGCCAGCGAACTGACAACAGCGCCGAAAATAGCAGCCAGCACAAATCCAAGGATTCCGAACCCGACTGGCAGCAATCCTTTCAACAATGTTGGAAAAGCGGCATCGTAATCGTATCCCACCAGTGTATTGGACATTTCAATGGATTGATCTGATGGGGATGTTTTATTTCTTGCCTTGGTCAATTGAATCAGTTTTGAATTTGTTTCGAACATCATTTGAGGGCTGGTGGTTGCTGTTGAATCCACTTGCCGGCCGAGTAAAGCTGCGTTGGCCATCAGCAATTCCTGAGAAATAATCGGCTGCAACTCGGCAAACGATTCTGTGAACACAAATATTTGCCTCTCTCCGCGTTCGAACTCTTCCAAAATATATTCATTTTTTACCGTTGCCTGAGAATGTAAATCGTCGCTGAAAAGATTATACGCGAGAATACCCGGAATGACCACCAAGAACGGAATGAGCAGTTTCAGAAATGCGGCAAATACAACGCCTTTTTGACCTTCATCCAGAGATTTGGAACCAAGTGTGCGCTGCGTGATATATTGATTGAGTCCCCAGTAGAAAAAGTTCGGAATCCAGAGGCCGACAACCAGAGCTGTCCAGGGAATTTCAGGATCGCTTGCCGGTTTTACCATGTGGAGCTTGCCCGCTGCCCAATCGCCGGCATTCAGCGCTTTCAAGCGAGCCAGCGGCCCCATATCTTTCAAAACATCAGGATTAACCGTGGATGTTGCGGTTGCAGCCAACTTTTCAGGATCAGCCAATCCCAGCGCTCGCATGGCAAAATAAGCAATGACAACACCGCCCAAAATCAATGCCGCGCCCTGAATCAGATCGGCCCAGGCGCATGCTTTTAATCCACCGACAAAAACATAGATCGCAGCCAGGGAGCCAATGATCCAGCACCCCACCGTGATGTTACCCAGGTCCAATCCCAACAGCGTTTTTCCCTGAAAAAAGACGCAAATGACTTTTGCCCCGGAATAGATGACCGACGCGGTTGGCACGCCAACTAAAATGATCATGGTGGTAATGGCCATAATTGTTCGGGCGAAGGTATTGTATCGGTATTCGAGGAATTCCGGTATGGTAAAAATACCGCATTTTAAGAATTTGGGGAGGAATAAAAATGCCACAAACACAAGCGTAATTGCAGCCATCCATTCGTAACTTGCAATGGCCATACCCAGCCAATCCGCCGCCTTGCCGGACATGCCCACGAACTGTTCAGTTGAAATATTGGCGGCGATCAGCGAAAAACCGATCAACCACCAGGTCAGGCCGCGTCCAGCCAGGAAGTAGTCCTGAGCGCCATGTTCGCTGTGCGTTGATTCACCTTTGCTTTTCCAGAGACCAATCGTGATGACAGATATGACGAAAACAATAAAAACGAGAACATCTGATACGCCAATAATTTCCATAGTTTTTTCCTGTGTTTGATCTGATAATTCTAATGAGATATCCAAACCAGTTTTAACATGTATTAACGGTGGAATAGTATTTTCACAAACGAATCAGAGAGAGATATTGAGAGGGATTTGCTTTTTCAATCGAAAATTTCAGAGTATCATTGCTGAAAATAAAGTTTTTTGCATGATATATGATTGTATTTACGTAATTGACATTCAGGTAATTTTGGTTTTTCAAACGGGTAGAGTTAATCATAATCATTTTAACCATAAAAATCAAGATAAATATGCTATCAACTTCATTTTGACTTTGAGAACATCGACGGCGCATTAAAACAACTCAGCCGTGAAAAGTCAGTAGCAAAAAGAACTGAAATGCCCGTTCTGTTTTTCAATCTGACAGAGTAGCTATATCATCAAAGGGGATTTTGCAGAAAACAGAAAATCATTCTTTTGAAGGCAGCAGATAATTTTGGAGTATTAATTTTTTCAATAATATATCTATTGACTTTTTGAATTAATTATATTATAATTAGTCTATAATTTTCAGGACGAACGCGGCCGGATGTTTTAAAAAATAGAGAGGCAATTAAAAAGGGCTCAAGCATTTAATTTAATATGACTTGGAGTTCCTTATAAACCTTTACCCAATTCCAATTTTAGTGAACATCCGACCTGTTCAAAAATTTTCGTAATTATTAAGTAAGGAGCGATTATGCTTATGTCCATTAACTTATGTAAAAAGGAGGTGGGATAATACAGAGTCGGAGCTCTGTATGACATTATGAATTTTGATGAACTCGCACTCGAATACCACTCACGTGGTCGGAAAGGAAAAGTTGAAGTTATTCCTTCCAAACCGTGCGCTACCCAGCGCGACCTTTCTATGGCTTATACACCGGGTGTAGCCGAACCCTGTCGTAGAATTGAAAAAAATGCTGAAGATGCATATTCCTACACTGCAAAAGGGAACCTTGTTGCGGTTGTTTCCAATGGCACGGCTGTCCTGGGTCTTGGAAATATCGGTGCGCTTGCCGGCAAACCGGTGATGGAAGGGAAAGGCGTATTGTTCAAACGATTTGCTGACATCGATGTGTTTGATATCGAATTGAAAACCGAAGATCCTGATGAGGTGATTAAAGCTGTTCAATTAATGGAACCGACTTTTGGCGGCGTGAACCTGGAAGATATCAAAGCTCCTGAATGTTTTTATATTGAAGAAACACTTAAAAAGACAACCAACATTCCGATTTTTCACGATGACCAGCATGGAACAGCCATTATTTCCGGCGCGGCCCTTGTAAATGCGCTGGAAATTGTGAATAAGAAAATCGATGAAGTGATCATTGTGGTGAACGGCGCCGGCGCTGCCGGAATCGCTTGCGCGAACCTGTATGTCGCTCTTGGCGCTAAAGTTGAAAATATTATTATGGCAGATTCCAAAGGCGTGATTTACAAAGGACGAACCGCCGGCATGAATCCCTATAAAGAGAAATATGCCAGCGACACCAAAGCGCGCACCCTGGAAGAAGCCATGAAGGGATCGGATGTGTTCTGCGGCGTTTCGATAAAAGACTGTGTCACCCAGGAAATGGTTCGGTCTATGGCGGATAACCCAATTATTTTTGCCATGGCCAATCCTGATCCGGAGATCACGTACGAGGACGCCAAAGCCGCTCGTTCCGATGTTATTATGGCGACCGGCCGCTCGGATTATCCAAATCAGGTGAATAATGTGCTCGGATTCCCGTTTATTTTCCGCGGCGCGCTGGACGTAAGAGCAAGCGCCATTAACGATGAAATGAAAATTGCAGCATCTCATGCGCTTGCCGATCTGGCCAAAGAGGACGTGCCTGATTCTGTGTGCAAGGCATACGGTGTGGAGCGCCTCTCTTTTGGTCCGGAATACATTATTCCAAAACCATTCGATCCGCGCGTATTATTATGGGAAGCCCCGGCGGTTGCAAAGGCCGCGATGGAAACCGGCGTTGCAAAAATACAGGTTGATATTGACGAATACAAAGAGCAGTTGGAAGCCCGCCTCGGTAAATCCCGGGAAATGATGCGCATTATGATCCACAAAGCGCAGAAAAGCCCCAAAAAAGTGGTTTACCCGGAAGGCGAAAACGACAAAATCTTGCGCGCTGCCTACATCGTTAAACAGGAGAATATTGCCACACCTGTGCTGTTGGGTCGAGAAGAAATAATCAAAGCCAGGATAAAGGCATTGCAGCTCGATTTGAATGATGTTGAAATCATCAATCCGGAAAAATCTCCCCAATACGATGCCTATTGCGATGAGCTATTTAAATTGCGGCAGCGCAAAGGACTCACCATGTCTGACGTGCAGAAATTCATGACACAAACCCGAATTTTTGCTCCCATGATGGTCGAGATGGGCGACGCCGACGCTGTGATTGCCGGCATCACCATGAATTACCCGGCAACCATTCGGCCGGCTTTGCAAATTATTGGCAAACGCCCGGACGTGACCCGCGTGGCAGGGATGTTCATTCTGGTTTTCAAGAGCCACATTGTGTGTTGCGCCGATACCACTGTGAATATCGATCCCAATGCACAGGAATTGGCCGACATTGCATTACTCACCGCCGAGACCGTGAAACGATTCGACATCAACCCCCGAATCGCCATGTTGTCTTTTTCCAATTTCGGAAGCGTGGAACATCCCATGTCGCTTAAGGTGAAAGAAGCCACAGAAATTGTGAAAGAAAAAGATCCATCTCTCATGGTCGATGGTGAAATGCAGGCAGATACGGCTGTCTTTAAAGAGATCAGAGATGAAGCCTATCCGTTCTCATCGCTGGAAACTGAAGCCAATGTGCTCATCTTCCCAAACCTGGATGCAGGAAACATTGCCTATAAATTGCTCATGCGTCTGGGAAATGCAGAAGCCATTGGTCCCATCCTGATGGGAATGAAAAAGACCGTCCATGTGCTGCAACGCGGATGTGAAGTCAATGATGTTGTAAATATGACTGCCATCGCTGTTGTTGAAGCGCAAGACAGCTAACAGTTCATCTATTTTTTACAAGAGAATTAAAGCCCTGATTCCGAATTGGATCGGGGCTTTTTCTTTCAGAATGCTTCGAACTATCATGTAACTCAAATTGTTTCCAATGAATGTAAAATCTCTATGAATTTTATAGCCTGCTTTCCGAACGAGTGTAGCAAGCATCTGTCTTAAATAAAGTGATAATTTTACGACGAATATATACTGATCTATAAAATGCTCAGGAATAAATTACTTTTTCCTTGATTTTTAGATAAATTTTTATTACCATTTTGGGTCTGTTTATTTCATATTTTTTTTAGCCTTAGTTCTTTTCGGTCGGTCATTTTACAGCTTTGCTTGATGAAATTTACCCTGAATAGCCCTTGTAACGTTCTCTTTATTTTTATTCGAAACTTACTTCCCGGTTTCATGGGCGGTCTATTTCTTTTTATTTCTGCCAACTGTGCAGAAAACTCCATCTCCAATCCCGCTCTTTGGTCCCATTTTTCAACCAACAATGGACTGCCAACAAATCAAATCCGACACGTGCTGGAAGACAATAACGGGAATTTGCTGGTTATAACCGTGAACGATGGCATTTATCGTTATGACGGTCTGCAGTTCACTCCGCTGAAAATCAACGAAAAACTTCCTTCATTATTCATCCAAAAAGTTATCAAGGACGAACATGGAAGACTTTGGATTGCGATTAATTACGAAGGCATCTGGATATATGATTTCGAATCGCTTTATCCATTCGAATTCAATTCGGCCTTCCGAAAAGAACATTTTACCTCCCTGTTCATAGATCGAAGCGAACGAATCTGGATTGACGTCAACCAGGTTGGGTTATTTCGATATGACGGTAAAGAATGCCTCAATCTCACAGAAAAATATGATTTGCTTCGGGATGATATCCTCCAAATTTTCCAAATCGATGATCAGCGCTATCATTTCTTTTATGCACGCTCCGGCGTTTTCCAATTTAATGAACAAGATCAAAATTCTCTGACTCCAATTCTCAAAAACGATCAATCAATTCTAAGCTATTTTTTGAGCAATGATGGCAAATATTCACTCATTCTCATGAACAATAAAATTATACGTCTTCCAGAACGCCGGACAGTTTTTCAATCAGAACGAAACTTTCCCGGCGGTTACTATTTCGACTTTTTCATGGAGGATTTGCAGGGCAGGATCTGGTTTTTTAATGATGAGTCGATTTATTGCATGGAAAATAATGATCTTCACAATTTTTCAATCGTGAATACTGAACGCGGCGCCATGTTCCAGGACAGGTTTAAAAATATCTGGTTTGCCACTTCAACCGGCATTTATAAATACATCAATCCACAAATCAGTTCCTATTCAATACCTTCATCGGGAAAAAATGCCTCGCTCTATGAAATTCTAAATAATAATTTGATTTTCGAAGACAAATCAGGCAAAGTCTGGTTCAGCTATGGCACAAATCAAATTTATAATTTTGATGGTCAGAAAAACTCGCGACTTATTTGGCCAGACAGCCTGAAAAATATCAAGGCGACGGACATCGCCCAGGATTACGATGAAAATTTCTGGTTCGCCACGCTGGGGAATGGCATTCTTCGCTGGGACGGAGAAAAATTCGACAGGCCAATTCCGGAACTCGAATTTCCGGCGAAGTGCATCTCCACTATTTGCGTCGACTCAAAAAACCGGCTTTGGATCGGCGAGCACTCGTATCTCATGCATTTGAATAATCCCAAATCTCCGCTCATTGAATTTTCTAAATTCACCGAGCATCGTTCGTTCTCACCTGAAGTTATCGTCACTTCCCAGCTTGTGGACGAAGCCAATACAGTCTGGTTTGGCACCAGATCGAGCACATTGTTCAAATCAGAGAATTCACAATTCACCAAAAATCCATGGCTTCAATTTACCGGATCCTATTATTACAACATCCAAAATCTCCACTTATTGAATAATGAACTCTGGGGCAATCTGCTTCGCGGCATATTTAAATTTGACATTCCAAAAAACAAGATTAACATTCTCGGATATTCGAATCAAATTCCTGAATTCCAGGAATCCATGCCCGCAGATCAGTTTGAATGGGTTGTCAGCGATTTTTTCTATAATACCAATAGCTTTTATTTAAAGAATTCAAACAAGAAATATAAAAAGTTAATCGGAAAAAATCTATACAATATTTCAGCGACAATCAAAGATCCCAATCATGGAAAGTGGATAGGCAGCTACAGCGTTGGTTTGTTTTTCGTCGACGAAGACACGCTCATTCACTACAATCACACCTCGGGGATGCCTTCTCATAAAATTTCTTCACTGTATCGAAATAAAAATGGCGAACTATTTGTCGGCACTCTGGATTATGGCATGTTCAAATGGAAAAATGGAACATTCTACCAGGACGATCGGATGCGAACTGTGGGGCGTTCCATTTCTTTGTTTTATGAAGATCGGGCTGGAAGATTTTGGGTTGGCACTCTGAACAATGGACTGGTGCAGCTTGGAGAAAATGAAGTCATTGTTTACAGTGAAAATCTGCCCCATCCGTCCATCTGGGGAATTGGCGAGAGTCGTGATAACCGAATGTACGTGTGCCTTCGCAATGCGGATTACGCGCGATTGGTTGGAGAACACTTCGAATTCCTGCCCAGGGAGTCCATTCTGACAGATGCCCACTTGAGAGAAGCGTTCAAGGGAAAATCGATAAATTTCAGGGACTTTTTCCTGGAACATGACAAGTTGATTAGCCCTGGTCTGGCTTGCTGGGATGGAAACACATTAACGCGGTATTCGGTAGACCAGGGACTGCCGGGTCATGAAATCGTCGACATCGCCGAAACGCTTGATGGCAAATTATGGGTTGCCACCTACAACACAGGCATCGCAGTTTTGGAGGACGACATTTTTAAACCGGTTACCCATCCGGCCATGGAAAAAATTTCAAACCTGCTTTCATTCTACCCAGGCAACGATAGTTCACTCTGGGTGCTTTCATTGGATGAAGGAATCGCGTTTTTGAAAGGCGATTCTTGCTCGCATTGGGGCAGCGATTCGAAAGTAATTAGCAGCAATATAAAAGGATTGAGCTTCGATTCTTCCGGTCAGCCAATTCTCGCTTCGAATCGCGGTTTGAATTATTTTGAGGACGGCACCCTTTATGCTTTCCCTGAAATTGATTTTCACGGTGAAGCGGACAATGCTTTCTCTCCCAATTTTCTATGTGACGATAACAGGTTCGTTCGGCTGCTTAAACGATACGTGTGTTTCCTGGAGGAAAATGGTGAAATGGCGATCGGCAACTTTTCAACCGGCAATCCAACGCGTAATTACATGGAAATTGTGGGTGATTGGCATCTGAATCACCGCAGTGCGGATAAGATAATTACACTGGCCAGGGCATGCGGTGTCGATCCGAAAGACATCCGCGTCGGTCAGGAGCCTGAAGGCGTGAATCTTTTTCTGCATATCAAAAGCGGCCCGGAATTTATTGGAATGTAATTCGGATTAAAATGAAATTTATTTTAAGCATGGACGTGAATAAATTCATCGAGGACACAACTATTCATTGTTATGATCAGGCGGAGTAATTAATGGGTTTCTTCAAAATTTTTCTATGTAAAAAACAGAAATCTCTCGAAAAGTTAATTACGCTGAAAACAATCAATAAAACTGAAATACGGTGAAGTGGCTGGTATTGTTTTTCATCTTAGCCAGCAATATATGGAATTTCGGTCGTATGATCTGGACACCATCTGAAAAAGAAATTCCCCACACGCAAATAAGGTATTACAGCCTGTACGATGATTCGAATCCATACTACAACAAAATTCAGATCGCCTGGCTGGCAACCGATTTATCGCCCATGGATGAGGCGTTGTTGTAAAGGAACTCCAATCAATATATTTTCAATGGAGAACCTGAATGAAATTAAAAGTCTTGATTTTTATCCTCGGAATATTATTAATTCTGAATTGCAGCGAAGATGAAGTCATTTCACCAAATTCAGGCTCAGTGAAAATTGAAATGGGATCGAGCTCATTACTGAAGAGCTTCAGCGCGCAGGCAAATGAAAATTCAGTGTTCCCAGAAAACAGCAAAGTGCGAATTGTACCCAAAACCGTGAGCGGCTACATGGAGCAACAAATGGCTTTCGTGGGAGAAGGGAATTATAATACTTTTTGGTACATCGGGGGGAACCGGCAAGCGTGTGAATTAGCGCAGGAACTGATTCATTTTGATTTTTCCTCGATGAACACGTTTATCGAAGAATCGGCAGACACATTGCGCGATGAGGCGAAACTGGGAATTTTTGACACAATAAAAATGCAGTTCGTTTATCTGGATTTTGTTTTTGATTTTCAAAGTACAGAATATTCCATGCGGGTGTATTTGAATCAATATGATGGATTTGAGGCCGGCGATATTTTAATCGATGGATCTAAAGTCTCGAACAGCATTGCTTTGAAAATTCTATGGGAGTGGTATCAATCAAATACTCCTTCGGGCTGCGATAAACATATTGTCGACTACACGTTAGACGCTAATCAACCATTCAAAATGGATAAAAGGGATGCGGACGTGCTCGTTACCGTGGATCTGGATTTTACACAGGTGTTGACATTTTCCCAATATCCTGTGATTGATTATGAAGGCCACGTGGATACATCGGCTCCATCGTTGTTCGATATTGAGAATATCAGCAATTTGACCATTTATGATATTTTGCCGGGACTGCAGTATCCGTTTATAAAATTTGATGCGCATGTTACGTTTTTGGACTAACAACCATAATACAATTTGAAATTTCAGCGTCACCAATACAGGGGGCGCAAATTTGCATCCCCTGCGAATAAATGCACTTCAATTTTTTAAACCCAATCCACTTCCAAATTCACCTCAAAGATTAGACAATTCCCGCTTTTCTTATTGATATTTTCTAAATATTTTTTTACATTCCTTTTGATACTTTCAAAATTATTCCCACTTTATAATTCAACAACCATACAAATCTCATGACGAACAAAAAATCTATCGTCCTTTCTCTGTTATTTCTTCTTTATGTCGCAAATTGTTCTGAACAACCACACTGGCGTTACACGCAGGAATCTTTCGATATGGGTCCCATAAGGCCATCGGTTGATCTCCGGACCATGGTTCGCGAAAAACTGGTGCAGCGAAGCCTGGCATTACTGGAGCAGGGCGCAGAAGACCGTATCAATGCTTTTCGAACCGGGAACTGGCAGTCCTGGCGGGATTCGGTTCGGGCGAGCGTGCTGGAGCAATTGGGCGATTTGCCTTTTGGCGATCGCGGCGCGCCGCTGAACATTCGAAATGTCTCAGGTTTTGAACTGCCCCATTGCCGGGTGGAAAATGTGTTATTCGAGTCATTCAAAGGATGGGATGTCAACGCGTCCGTTTTTTTACCGAATAAAGAAAAATTTCCACCGCCCTGGAAAGCCATTGTGGTGCCGGTGGGTCACAGTTCCAAAACGCGAAATAATTATCAAATACCGGCCCAGGTATTTGCTTCATTGGGGTACGTCGCTGTCATTTTCGATCCGCCGGGCATGGCCGGCGAAAAGCAAGGCGGAAACGACCATTTCACCGATGGCGTGCGAGGATACCTTACCGGGCATTCCTCCAACCGGTATTTCATTATGGATGCCCTGCGCTGCATCGATTATTTAGCCACGCGCCCGGATATTGACATGAGCAACGGCGTCGGTATGACCGGTGTGAGCGGTGGCGGCACGACGACCATGTTCGCGGCGCTGATCGATGATCGAATTTGCGCCTCAGGGCCGGCTTGTTGCGCGCTGCCTGCCGCATATCATCCTGTGCTGGATGTTTACGCGCCCTGCGCGGAAACAATGATCCCGAACCGCTACGCCGATGGACTGGACAATGTCGATCTGCTCTGCGCAGCGTTTCCCACGCCGCTGCTTTTTATGTTCGGCGAAAAAGACGAAGTGTTCAAAGCTGAATGGAGCTATCAAATCGCGGACGATATTCAGCAGGCTTACGAACAAAGCGGCAATGACGACCGCTATCAATTTTATGCCGATCCCGGGGGACACGCATACACCGCTGAAATGGCCCTGCATTTCACCCGGTGGATGGATCAATGGATCGCAAAAAATCCTTCCCGGGAATTGCCGGAACTCACGGCTTCTGATTTTGAACTCATCGAGCCGGAGCGCCTGTTCTGCTATCCCAATCTCGATGGAAATATGTTCACGCTGAATCGCGAGATCGCACTCAAACTGGAAAGAGAGCGAACCACACCGAATGTGAAATCGGTTATTAAAAAAGTCGCGCACATCAACGAACCGATAGCTGCACCCGAATCGGAAACAGGCCCGCTCACACAAATCTGGGTGCACTATCTTCAGGAAATTCTGCTCAGGCCTGAGCCGGGCATCGAACTGCCGGCCACGTTCATGTTCCCCATGGATACCACGACAAAATCCGGCGCCATTTTATTTTTCGATGACCGCGACCGCTGGACCGAGCTTCGAACGCAAAACTATTTGGCCGAAGCCTGCGATTTCCTGAAACGCGGGCAGGTTGTTTCATCGGTATTCACTGTAGATTTGCGCGGCTGGGGTGATACCGAATCCGCAGACATGCCCTATGACGTGGCCTCCTGGGCGCACAAGGAACGCTGGGCCTCTTTCGTTTCAGCAGCGATGGGTGATCACATTCTGGCCCAGCGCATCCGCGACGGTCTCTCGGCGCTGGCGTATCTCAGAACTCGCCCGGAAATCGATGCTTCCAGAATTGTCGTTGCAGGACACGGATTGGGCGCGGTCGTTGCCCAGCACGTTGCTGCCTTCGACGGAAACGTTGCCGGCCTGGCGTGCGATGAACCGTTTCCGGCGTTTCAGATTCTGGCAACCTCGGAAAACTTCACCTGGTCAGTCGAGGCGTTTTTGCCGCAGGTGCTCAAATATTACGATCTGCCGGATTTACTCGGTTCACTCAAAATTCCTGTTTTAATTTTTAATCCATTGGATGCGAATCAAAAGTTGCTTTCAATTGACGACGCGGAAAAAATGTACCAGTCAGCTTCGAATAAAAATCCGAACATTAAAATAATCAGGGATGAAGAAAATTCAAAGAAACTCATCGATTTTTTGAAGAAAATAATGTTTCCTGAAAAATAATTCAGCGAAGAACTCAGGGAAAGAAATTGGTGCAATCGGGTAATTCTCTCATTTGCAGCAGGCTGGAAATCCGGTGAGTCTGGGGGGTGAACCAACATCTTCAAAGTATCAGCCTTCGACTCCGCTCAGGCTGACATATTTGTTTCCAGATCAACCGGGTTCAGAAAATCGAATATGCATTGGATTTTGGATATTCGTCATTGCATATCAGATATTCAATTCGGAAGTTGTATCGAGTATCTAAAATCGACTATCCAACATCGAATATCAAATTTCAAATATCTAATATCCAAAATCGAACATCTCTTACACATAAAAACTGTAGCCGGGTAACATAAATATTACAACCAATCAAAAACATGACATCACGAGACCGAGTCAAAAGAGCGATTTATTTGAGAAGTCCGGATCGCATTCCGCACCACTTACCGGATGGCAAAAAAAACGACATCCTCTGGGCGGCTCCGTGGACTGTGGGAGTCGGCCTGGGGCCGAAAGATTTGCAGCCATGGACGAATTTCGGCGATATCGACAGACGCATCGATGCGTGGGGAGTCACCTGGGAGCGCAGCGCCAACCGCAGCGGCGACATGGGGCTGGCTAGAGAATACGCGATCAAGGATATTCGCCGCCACGGGCAGTACCAATTTCCGGATCGGAATAATCCCGCGTATTACGTCAATCACGAAAAAGCGATTGCGGAAAATAACCATGCGTCCGATCCAAAATACGTGCTGGGCGTGATGGGCTTCAGTTCGCTCAACGAGGGAATTCATAATATCATGGGACTGGAAAATATGTTCCTCAACTATTACGAATTCCCGGATGAACTGAAAGCGCTCATCGCCCGATTTGCTGAAAAACAGCGCGAGTCCATTCGTTTATTGGCCGATCTCGGTTGCGACGGCGTGATGGGTTACGATGACTGGGGACTGCAAAACCGATTGATGATCAGCGCGTCCCTGGTCGAGGAGTTCTTTCTGCCCCATTATCGCGAAAACTGGTCGCTGGCCCACGAGCTTGGTTTGGATGTGTGGCTTCACTCCTGCGGCCACATCATCGATCTGCTGCCGGCATTTATCGACGCCGGGCTGAATGTGATTCAAATGGATCAGCAGGAAAATATGGGGCTGGAAAATTTGGCCGAAAAAGTCGGCGGCAAACTGGCGTTCTGGTGCCCGGTGGATATTCAAAATACGTTAGCGCGCGGCTCAGTTGAGGACATCGAAAATTATGTTAAAAAAATGGTGGAGACAATCGGCAGTTTCAACGGTGGGCTCATCAGCATGGCCTACACCACGCCGGAAGCCATCAATCTCGATCCGAAAAATGTAGCAGCCATGTGCGCGGCGTTTCGGAGGTATGGAATTTACGATAGCGCCCAAATCGGCATAGAACGCGGAAGACGCGGATTGCACGGATAACCACGGATTTTAACCTGAATTATTCACAGATTTCAACCAAAACACATATAATTAATTGTTATTAATGATATTAACGAGATGTGTGAAATTTAACAGAGTTTGATATAACGAATTCTGAATTAAGCACCATTCAGGCTATCTGGATTCCTTGATGAATTACAATGAATAATCCAGGTTAAAAGACTTTTTAATCAAAATCGGAGATTAAGGTGAAAAAAATTATTTTTTGTATCATTTTTCTGTTGGCGGTTATCTCCCAAATTATTGCCAAAGATTATTACGTTGCCACAACCGGCAGCGATAAAAATCCTGGCACAAAAGAAAGACCGTTCGCCTCGCTGGAAAAGGCGCGAGATGCGGTTCGGAAATTGAAAGGGAAGAAAGGAATTCCCGAAGAGGGAGTCACCATCTGGATTCGCGGCGGAAAATATTTTCTTCACAAAACATTCGAGTTGCATAAAAATGATGCCGGTACTGAAAAGTCACAAATTGTTTATCGTGCTTTTCCCGGCGAGCAGGTTTCCATTTCCGGTGGGAAATCCCTCTCGCCTTCACTTTTCAAACCAGTCACGGATGAAAAAGTCCTCAAAAGATTACCCGAGAACGCTCCTCAACACATCCTTCAGGCCGACCTGAAATCCTTTGGCATTCCCGATTATGGCGAACACAAACAATACGGCCACGCGCTGCCGGTGGTGCCGGCGCCCATGGAATTATTTTTCAACAATGATGTTATGCAATTGGCGAAATATCCCAATAGTGGATTCATTCCCATGGGCAAAGTCATCGACACCGGCTCAGTGCCGCGCGTCCGCGACTACGAAAATATCCGCGGCGGCACGTTCGAATATTCGGATGAACGCCATTCGCGCTGGGTAAATTGCCAGGATGTCTGGCTCCAGGGCACATTCAAATGGGGCTATGCCGATGACAAAATCAAGATAAAATCTATCGATACAAGGCAAAAGATCATTACGTTAAGCACGCCACACATGTATGGTTTGGGATATGGCGAACCGCACAACCAGTACATTGCCCTGAATATTCTCGAAGAGCTGGACTCCCCGGGCGAATGGTACATCGATAGAAAAAGCGGCTTTCTCTATTTCTGGCCGCCATCAGAAATTAAGGGAGCTGAAATTGCCGTATCCATGATGGAAGCGCCGCTGGTCGCGATGGAAGGCACTGCTTACGTCACCCTCCGCGATCTTATTTTCGAGGAAACGCGCGGCATGGGAATTTATATCGAACGAGGGCAAAACAACCTGATCGCCGGCTGCACGTTGCGCAACATCGGCACGTCGGCGATTTTTATGGGACAGGGCGCACGACAGACGTTTCCCCACATCACCCACGATGATTACGAGGGCGTAGCGGTGTCGCGGGACATCGGCAATCTCCAGGGGCATATTTATAAATACACGACCTGGGATCGCAAAGCCGGGAAAAATCATGGCGTGCTGAGCTGCGATGTGTACAATACCGGCTGCGGCGGGATTTATTTGAGCGGCGGCAGCAAAAAGGAGTTGATTCCCGGCAACTGTTTCGTCGAAAATTGCCGTATTCACGATTACAACCGGCGCAACAAGTTCCTCTGGGCCGGCATCAACATCGATGGCTGCGGGAATCGCATCTCCAATAACGAAATTTACAACTCCGATTTTCAGGCAATTTACGTGCACGGTAACGAGCACATTTTCGAATTCAACCACATTCACCACATCGCGCTGAATTCCAACGACACGTCACCGTGGTACGTCGGCCGCGATCCCAGCGACCGCGGGCATATCCTTCGATACAATTTCTTCCACCACTGCGGCAACCCGGCGCACAAGTGGACCATGGGCGTGTATTTCGATGACGCCAGTTGCGACGCGCTGGTGTTCGGTAATGTATTTTATAAGGTTGCTTCTTACGGCACTATTTACAGCAACGCCGGCTCGGATTTGACAATCAGGAACAATATCTTTGTTGCCGGTTACGGCAGCGTGCTTCATCTAAAATCCATGTGGTTCGATTGGGCTGTTGGTCTACGAGATTATTATTTTGGCGAGGATGGTGTCTATCGCCGGCGACTGACCGAGCTGCTGGATATCAAAAAACCGCCGTATAGCGAAAAATATCCGAACCTGGTTACATGGCTCGATTTGACCGACGATGGAGAAACCTACGTGGGAATGCGGCCGCAGCGGAATGTATTCGAAAAGAATGTTATTTATCAGTACCATAAAACATACGTCCTCACAGGTGAATACGCTCAATTCGATTTCAAAGACAATTTCATCGCTGTCGAAGACCCGGGATTTATAAATATTGAATCGTTGAATTTACAATTAAAAGATGATTCCGTCGTTTATCAAGAAATTCCCGGCTTCGAAAAAATTCCATTCGAAAAAATAGGGTTGTACCGGGATGACTTCCGTGAAATAGAATAATCGATGCTTATTTAAATTTGAAATGTAATTACTCAGGTATTAGTCTTGGAAACCGTTGAAGCGACTTAATACTTTATTAGCGCATCGCGTCTGAACGTTGATGATGCAGGTCTTGGATTTCAAGGTGGCATTGGAGTTGATGTAAAAATTTTATCACGGTTGAACCTGTTCTTCGAATGCAAGTATCGATCCGTGAGTTTGTCGGACTGGGAAGGTTCATGCAATTATGAGAGATGTTCTTTCGATCAATTGCAATTCCAGTATAAAGAGAAGGGCAATCTTTGGGTACTTGAAGCGAAAGAAAACGTCGAAGTTCCTCCGCATCCCGTGAACTCGTATTTTTCGCCATTGTTGACGGTTTCTGATGGGAATCCAGATGATGAATATTATAAATCCCGCAAAGCTGAGATCGATCTTTCCGGATTTTCGTTTGGCGCCGGGGTGAAGATCAGTATATTCTAATTCTCAAACTCGATAAATCCGGAGGGATATGAAAAAGATTTTATTGCACCAGCATTTCGATCATACGAAGCCATTGGCACGTAACAATTCACATCGATCAATAAACATTGTATAAGGAGCATCTTCATTTGAAACCACAATTTTTCGCACTGTTAACTGCAATTTTCTGGGGAGTCGGCGGCTATTTCGAGAAAAAGGGACTCCACATGGGCAATCTTTCGCCTCAATTCGGCATTACGCTTCGTACACTGGTGGCGCTGTTCATTTTGGGCGCAGTTAGTTATCCCCACTGGAAATCTATCACCCAGGCCGGGCCGCGGGCGCTGCTTTACATGATCGTTGGCGGGGGTATCGTGGCCGGGGCAGGCGGCATGCTGTGCTTTTATATCGCCATCAAAGGCGCGCCGCTGAGCCGCGTCATGCCCATTGCTTTTACATCACCTCTGTTTGGCGCGCTCATGGGTTTCATTTTGGGCGGTGAACCTGTCACACTGAAAGCTATTCTGGGCATGCTGATGACTGTTGGAGGGATTATTTTACTGACGCTCTGATTCAACAAAAAATCAAATCTCAAATTCTAATCACCAAAACTAATTACGCCGCTGTTCTACCGATATATCGCTTTTTGAATTAGTTTTTTGAAATTTGAATTTATTTGTTTTTTAGTATTTGAGTTTTGGAATTTTAAAACAAAATTTATCATCAGGGGAACCTGATCCAAAGGAACATCATCTATGACAAACAAACGCGCAGCACGTTTGAAAGCGACCCAGAACCAGCTAAATCGCTTGGCAAAACGCATGCAAACCATGGAAGCGTTGAGCCGAAAATTTTCCTGGTACAGATTGACGATTTTTTTGACAGGGCTATTTTTCACCATTCTCGCTCTCGCATTCGTCAACAGCACGGCCGCATGGATACTACTTGGCGTCACCATTGTGATTTTCAATATCGTGGCGTTCTATCACCGGCGGCTGGATCGGTCGCTCAAACGCCATCGCATCTGGGCTGAAATAAAACAAACGCACATCGCCCGAATGAATTTGGATTGGCCCAATATCCCGCCGGCGCCACTTCGGCAAAGCAAGGCGGAGATCCCGTTCGAAAACGATCTCGACATCAACGGAGAGCGATCGCTGCATCAGCTCATCAACACAGCGATTTCCAACGAAGGCAGCTACCTGTTGGCGGACTGGCTTCGCCCCAAAACGCCGTCGCTCGATTCGATTTTATTTCGACAAAAAATTGTGGCCGAGCTTACACCGCTGTCCCGTTTCAGGCATCGGCTCCTGCTGTCCTTTCGCCTGATTTCCAGGGATAACCTCGAAGGAAAGAAGCTGCTGGACTGGCTCGCTGCCAAAGCGCCTTCGGCCATCATCAAAAAACTTTTGCCGGTGACCTCGGTTCTGATCATCATCAACATTATTCTTTTTTCCCTCAATCAATGGGGGAACCTGCCGCCGGTGTGGATGTTTTCGCTGTTCATTTACATCGTCATTTATCTCTACAATTCAAAAACATTGAACCAGTTCTTTGAATCGATTTTCCAACTCGATGAAGAATTGGGGAAGTTCAAACAGATTCTCAAATATTTGGAAACCTATCCATTCGGGAAAAACAAGCACATCATCCAACTGTGCCAACCATTTTTGGGTCCGCGTGTCATTCCATCAAAGCAGCTTCGGAAAATTAAAATACTCTCCGCAGCCATTGGATTACGCATGAATCCGATGATGGCGGTGCTGCTGAATCTCGCGTTTCCCTGGGATTTCTTCTTCGCCTGTCTCATTCAAAAGAATCGCGAAAAAGTGGCGAAGCTGCTGCCGACATGGCTCAACACCTGGTTCGAATTAGAGGCGCTCATTTCGTTGGCCAACTTTTCCTATTTGAATCCGGATTATATTTTCCCGGAAATTTCAAACGAGAAATCCGAAAACGATATACCGATATTTCAGGCCGAAAAAATGGGACATCCGCTCATTCCGCCGAATCAGAAAATTTGCAATGACTATGCGCTGAACCGATTGGGCGACATCGACATTATCACCGGCTCCAACATGGCGGGAAAAAGTACATTCCTCAAATCAGCGGGCGTGAACCTCTGCCTGGCGTATGCAGGCGGCCCGGTCGATGCGAAACAATTTCAGACCGGCCTGTTCCGTATTTTCACCTGCATCAAAATCAATGATTCCATCGCCGATGGCTTTTCGTTTTTCTATGCCGAAGTGAAACGGCTCAAATCGATTCTGGCGGCGTTAGAGGGAACGGATTCCCTGCCGGTGTTCTTTCTCATCGATGAAATTTTCAAGGGTACGAACAACCGCGAGCGATTGATCGGCAGTCGATCCTACGTGGCAAAAACCGTTAGCCAGCGAGGTGTGGGACTGATCGCCACGCACGATCTGGAATTGGCAAAACTGGCGGAGCAATTCCCAAATATACGAAATTACCATTTCCGCGAAGAGGTCGTCGACGCTAAAATGGTGTTCGATTATCTGCTGCGGCCCGGGCCGTGTCCCACAACCAACGCCCTGAAAATCATGCAAATGGAAGGTTTGCCGGTGGACTGGTGAAGTGGTGATTGGTGAATTGGTGATTTGTAAATTAGTTAATGGTGACTTGCAACTGAGACGGATCGCGCTGGATGTTTATCCAGCGCGATTCGTTCTTGCGATGGTCAATACGCCTAAACATTTTCTTTAGCGGTTTATTAATACTTGACTTTTTCGTTCAGGAAAATTACATTATACATCCTTGAATCAAAAATGAAGTAGCTCAATTTGGCAACTTGAACCATCTAATTTAAGGTTCACATTCATGTCTTTCGTTTTGCATCTCGCGTCTTTCGTTTCACTTTTGACATTTCACGTCTTTCGTTTCACTTCTGACGTTTCACGTAAAAAAAAATGGAGAATCACATGAATAACACAGATATTTCCAATGCTATGAAAGTCAAGCTGAGCAATGAACTTCCGCCGAAGAAAGAATTTCAGGCAGGCATTCGGCGCGCGGCAAATCGCGGGCTGAATCTCAGCAAACATGAAATTACTGTCGCGCTCAAGAATGCGCTGCGATATATTCCGGGACATTTGCACGAAACGTTGGCCCCGGAATTTTTGGATGAATTGAAAACAATGGGACGAATTTATGGCTACCGCTACCGGCCGGAAGGAAGAATTTATGGGCGTCCGGTGAATGAATACAAAGGCATCCCGGAAGCGCGGGGCTTGCAGGTGATGATCGAAAACAACCTCGATTTCGAGACCGCACTTTATCCTTACGAGCTGGTCACCTACGGCGAAACCGGCCAGATTTTTCAAAACTGGATGCAGTACCACCTGGTCAAAGGATACCTGGAAATTTTGAAAGAAGACGAAACCCTGGTAGTCAGTTCCGGGCACCCGGTGGGAATTTTCCCCTCCAATCGCTGGTCGCCGCGGGTGATTTCCACCAACGGACTGCTTGTGGGTCAGTGGGACAATCCCGGCGAGTTCAACAAATTGGCAGCTTTGGGCGTTTCCAATTACGGTCAAATGACGGCCGGCGGCTGGATGTACATCGGGCCCCAGGGAATAGTGCACGGCACCTACATTACGCTGCTCAATGCCGGGCGGCAGTATCTGGGCATCCCGGGGGACGGGGATTTGAAAGGCGTGATCTTCGTTTCATCCGGCCTGGGCGGCATGTCCGGCGCGCAGCCCAAAGCTGTGGAAATCGCCGGCGGCATTGGCGTCATTGCCGAGGTGGATTACAGCCGCATCCAAACGCGACTTTCCCAGGGCTGGGTGAGCAAAGTTTCCGCCAATCTCGACGAAATCGCCGGCTGGATGGCCCAGTACAAAAAATCGGGAAAAGCCGTTTCCATCGCCTATCACGGCAATGTGGTGGATTTGCTGGAATATCTCGATCAGAAAAATATTCATGCCGAGCTGATTTCCGACCAGACATCGTGTCACGCGGTGTACGAAGGCGGGTACACCCCGGCCGGCGTCAGTTTTGAAGAAGGCCGGGCGATCCTGAAAAGCGATCCGGCGAAATTCAAGCAATTGGTCGATGAGTCGCTGCGCCGACACTATAGCGTTCTCAGGAAGCTCACGGTCAAAGGCTCATATTTCTGGGATTACGGCAACAGCTTTATGGCCTCGGTGTTCGAAGCCGGCGAAAAGGAAATCGCCAGGAATCAGCGCGATACTTCAGAAGGATTTATCTGGCCTTCGTACGTGGAAGACATTATGGGACCGATCTGCTTCGACCGAGGCTTCGGGCCATTCCGCTGGGTCTGCCTCAGCGGCAAGGACGAAGATTTGCGCAAAACCGACCAGGCTGCTATGGACAACATCGACCCGAATCAGAGTCCGGTTCACCGCGACAATTATCACTGGATCGAAACTGCGGAGCAAAACAAACTGGTCGTGGGCACGAAGGCACGCATCCTTTATGCGGACGAGCAGGGCCGCGTGAATATCGCGCTGAGATTCAACGAACTGGTGCGCACCGGAGAAATCGGGCCGGTCATGTTGGGCCGCGACCACCACGATGTTTCCGGCACGGACTCCCCGTTTCGCGAAACCGCCAACATTTACGATGGCAGCCGTCCAACAGCCGATATGTCGGTGCAATGCTTTGGCGGCAATATCGCACGCGGCATGACGCTTGTGGTGCTGTCAAACGGCGGCGGCGTGGGCATTGGCCGCGCCAGCAACGGCGGCAACGGGATTTTTCTCGACGGCAGCGAGCGCCTGGACAATATCATCAGAAAAGGCCTGTCGTGGGACGTCATGGGCGGCGTGGCCCGAAGAAGCTGGGCCCGCAATGAAAACGCCCTGGAAACCGCGCTGCAATGGAACCAGTCCGGCAAGGGCCACATTACACTGCCGTTTATTCCGCGGGAGGGGATTGTGGAGGGATTGGTGGAAGATTAATTGAAATATTGATTGATTAGAAGAAATGAGTAAACGAATGTAAACATAAATTTACTTGTTTTGTTTATTATTTCGAATTTCTAACGGAAGGAAGCGAAGTTGCCAAAGAAATATGATTATTCGGGTTGGTCGAAAGAAGATTTGATTAAACGAGTCCACGAACTGGAAAAGCGCAAGAAATACGGCCTGGTGTGGGATGAAGAACGTGAACCTGAAAAAGTGGTGTTGCAATGCAAAAAAGAATTGCCCATTTTAAAGGAAGTGAAAGAAAAAGAAATCAAAAACGATCCCGATAAACCCACGCATATTTTAATTGAAGGCGATAATTACCATGCCCTTTCCGTTTTGAATTATACTCATGAAAATTCGGTTGATGTTATTTATATTGATCCGCCTTACAATACTGGTTCAAAAGATTGGAAATATAACAATAATTACGTTGATGATAATGATATGTATAGACACAGCAAATGGCTGTCAATGATGAAAAATAGATTCCTTGTTACAAAAAGACTTATGACTAAAACAGGCGTGTTAATCTGCACCATTGATAAATATGAACAACCAAGACTTCAACTACTATTGGAAGAAATATTCATAGGTTATGAAATAGTCTGCATAACAATTGTTCACAATCCAGCAGGCACGCAAGGTAAAAATTTTTCATATACGAATGAATATGCCTTTTTCGTTTTTCCTACTAATGGAACTTATATCAATAAAACCACACGAGAGAGCGCGTTGGTATCAGCATTTAGAGATTGGGGAACAATTTCATTACGAACACAAGCAAAAACCTGCTTCTATCCAATCATTGTTAAAAATATGAAAATTATAGAATTTGGGGATGTGTGCGAAGATCAATACCATCCAGAATCATCTAACATTGAACAAAAGGACGGGACTACTTTTATTTTTCCGATTGATAAGGATGGCATAGAAAAGAAGTGGGTATTCAGTAGGAATAGTGTTGAAAAAATAAAGGATGAATTGTTTTGTAAAAAAACTAATAATGAAATTACGATCTTTAGAAGAAAAAACGAAGCAAGTTATAAAACAGTATGGGATGATAAAAAATTTTATGCGAATATATATGGATCAAAATTATTAAATAGGATAATAGACAAAACCTTCCCATTCCCTAAATCACTTTATGCAGTAATGGAATGTGTAAAAGCCGTAATACATGATAAAAATAATTCAGTGATTTTAGACTATTTTGCTGGCTCTGGAACAACTGGTCATGCTGTTTTGGAATTAAATAAAGAAGATAGTGGTAATCGTAGATTTATTCTTTGCACCAATAATGAAAATAATATTGCTTCAGAAGTCTGTTTGCCACGTATTACCAAAGTAATAAAAGGCTATGAAAATAAGGATGGCAAAGAAATTATAGGTCATGATGGAAATCTAAAATACTACCAAACCGATTTTGTCCCTGCAAAGACTACAGATATAAACAAAGAAAAACTCACTAAACAATCGGTTGAAATGCTCTGCCTGCGGGAAAACACCTTTGAATCTGTGCTGGAAAACGGCCCGATAAAAATATTCCAGAACAAAGAGAAATATACGGCTATTTTGTTTGACCAGTTGGCAATTCCCAAACTAAAAGAAAACATCAAAGATTATGATAAACCCGTTCACATTTATATTTTCTCTTTGGGCGATGATACTTTTGCCGATGAATTTGCGGATATGAAAGAGAAAGTGACTGTTAAATCCATCCCCGCCGCCATTTTGAGAGTTTATAGAAGGATATTTAAATGAGACGATTAGACTACCAGGAAAATGCCGTTCAAAAATTAGTCGAAAAAACCAATGAGTTACTAAACATATCTGCCAATCGAACCATTGTCTTTAAAGCCCCCACAGGTTCGGGCAAAACCGTAATGATGGCGGAATATCTGAAGAATCTGGTCCACTATCGAACTGATGACCAAACTTTTTCTTTTATCTGGGCGGCGCCAAGAAGTTTGCATACGCAAAGCAAGGAAAAACTGGAAAACCTTTATTATGATTCCAAAGCCCTTAAGTGTTCACTCTTTGAAGATTTAACCGACCGCATGATCGGGGAAAATGAAATTCTGTTTTTGAACTGGGAAAAAATCAATCAGGCGGATAATATTTACATTCGGGAAAACGAGCAGGAATTTAATCTTGAAAATGTCATCACACGCACCAAAGATGAAGGCAGAATTCTTTTACTGATTATTGACGAAAGTCATCACACGGCAGGCGCAGATAATACCCGCAATCTGATTAACTTAATTAACGCCAAAGTCACCATTGAAGTATCGGCAACGCCAAAAATTTCGGGTGATGAAACGGTGACGGTTTATCGGGAACATGTCATCGCCGAAGAGATGATCAAGAAACAGATTGCCATCAATCCCGATGCGGAAAATATCATCAAGGGAACAACCATTGAAGGTTTTCAAATCGAGACTTCTGACAAAGACACCACCAACGAATTATTGGTAAAAATGGCTTTGGCAAAAAGAGAGCAACTCAAGAATTTTTACGAGCAGGAAAATTCCGATGTGAATCCCTTGCTGCTGATCCAACTGCCCGACAAACGAGCCGATGTGGATTTGAAAGATGAAATCATTTCAATTCTTGAAGATAACCACAAGATTACCGTGAACAACGGCAAACTTGCCATTTACCTTTCCGAAGACAAAGAAAATCTGGATACCATCACCAAAAATAACAGTTCTGTGGAAGTGATGATTTTTAAACAAGCCATTGCTTTAGGCTGGGATTGTCCGAGAGCATCCATTCTTGCTTTGTTTCGGGATTGGCGCAGCATTGTTTTTTCAATCCAGACAGTTGGAAGAATTATGCGCATGTCGGAATTAAAGCATTATTACACAGAAGATTTAAATGTCGGTTACATTTACACCAATTTGGGCGATATTTCCATTCATCAGGATATTGCCGATGGTTACGCTACTATTTATCATTCAAGGCGCAAAGATACTTATCAGAATATTGGGCTTACTTCCTGCCATTCCAAACGCCAGCGTGAACGAACCCGATTAGCCCCATTATTTTTAAAACATTTTAAGAATGCGGCGGATGCACTGGATTTAAAGAATTCGATTTCCAAAGATGTATCCGCAATAACGCAAAAATTAATTTCAGACGGCATCGTTGAAAATATCGATCAGGAATTTGATCATTTGGAATCCATCGCAACCGATCTATTTGAAACGCACTCTGGTTCGGTTGTTCAGAAAAAATTGAACGAAGAAGAAGTGCAAAAGATATTTGATAACTTTATCATTGAAGCACTTCATCCGCTTTACCCAGAATCAAGATCGGTTGGCAGGTTAAAAGAAGCCATTTACCGTTTTTTTATTGGTGAATTTCCGATGGAATTTCAATATGCTGGTCTTAATTCACAATTGGTTGTTTTGAACGGAAAAAACAATCAGAAATTTCTTGATGTAATTAATCGAGCAAAACAGACCTACCTTGAAGAAATTGAAAAGATAGAAAAGGAATTGATGACCGATGAAAATTGGGAAGTGCCGACTTCATTAAATTTTACTGGTGAATTTGAAAAGAAAGCGGATACACTTTCAGTTTTAGATCCCTTTTATCAAAGTAAAAGCGCATCAAATCCAGAGAAGAATTTTGTTGAGTTTTTGAACAAAAAGGCAAATGAAATTGAATGGTGGTATAAAAACGGCGAGCGAGACGGAAGATTCTTTGCAGTACCTTATGAATTAAATGATGAACCCACAACATTTTATGTTGACTGGATTGTAAAATACAAAGATGGAAGAATTGGTTTGTTTGACACCAAAGCAGGAATAACCGCCAAAGACGCAAAGGAACGAGCCGAAGGATTGGCAAAATATATAAAATCAGAAAATGAAAAAGGAAAAAGATTGTTCGGGGGTATTGTAATAGAAAAAGATGGTAGCTTTTGGTACAATGATCAAGATATTTATCACTATGATTGGGAAAGATTAAATGAGTTAGGATGGAAAATATTATCTTGATTAACTCAGAATTATTAACAATTTGCTCAACAGTGTCAATCAAATCTGATTCCAAAAAGACTCTCTCAACATTGTCGAGAGAATTGATCGAAACAAACAGGCTCGACACTGTCGAGCTAATTATAATTGAATAAGTACAGTTAAAACTAAATCAATACAGGTCCGCATGCTCGAAAATCACAGAAAAAAAATACCAATCACAACTCTCGCTGTCGAATTCTTCTCCATTGTGCTGGCCGTTCTGCTGGCGTTTTTGCTGAATGAATGGCGCCTGAATCGCTCCAATGAAAAACTAATGGAAATTGCCCTGATGAGTATTCTGGAGGAGATTCAGACCAATAGCAATATTTTGGAGAAAAATTCGCCTTATCATGTGGAGTTTTACAACTTTCTCCATGAACAGGAAAAGCAATTGGAGAGCGGTTCTCTTAAACCGGAAGATGTGAGAATATTCAAGCCGGGCGTGCCTCTCAACCTGGGTTCGCTCATCGACATTGCGTGGACTACCGCCAACGAAACCGGGGCAGTCGCGCTTTTAGATTATCCTCTGGCTAAAAGTTTGTTTCACGTCTATCACATTCAAAACGAATTCAACCTGTTAGCCCATTCGTTTTATAATAATATTTTCAATAACCTGGATTTTTACGACAAGAAACGATCCAGGAGCATTCTGTTTTTAATGGAAACGATGTTTCGAAATATCGTTGAAACGGAAAAGTTGTTGATTACGAAATATAAAAATTCTATCGAGCAGATACAGATTCATCAAGGTATCATTTCAAAAAAGGTCTCAAAATAAATAATCACGTTTTCTGATAGTATCAATCAGAAAACTCAATCATTACGGGAGGATATTATGAACATAATTTATTTTCTTATCATCGGTATTATCGCAGGCTGGCTCGCCGGCCAAATTATGAAAGGCAAAGGCTTTGGTTTAGTTGGAAATCTCGTTGTTGGCGTGATTGGTGCGATCCTCGGCGGGTTTCTTTTTGGATTAGTCGGCCTCACGACTGTCGGTTTAATTGGCGAGTTGATCGCAGCGCTTGTCGGAGCCATAGTACTCTTATGGATTATCAGTCTCATCAAGAAATAACTTTGAATCATCATTTTTTTTTCATATAATTGAATAAATTTTGAGGCCTTTTTTATTTTTTTCAAACTACCGTAAAACAGATATTTTATTTAATTCAGACAAGGACTTTGTCCCATGAATTACGACCAGGATTTACAATCCATTCAGCAGGCGCGAACGTTGTGCAGCGAGGCCAAAGAAGCGCTGGAAAAGATGAAATCGTTCACGCAAAAAGATGTGGACCGCATCGTTTCCGGGATGGTGGAAGCAGGCGCCCGGGCGGCCCGGCGTTTAGCCGAATTGGCTGTGGAGGAAACCGGTTTCGGTGTTGTGGCCGATAAAACGGTGAAGAACGAGCTTGCCACGCGCCGCGTTTATGAATACATCCGCGACATGAAAACCGTAGGCGTGATCCGCGATATTCGCAAAGATAAAATTGTGGAGATCGCCGAGCCGGTCGGCGTCGTTGCAGGAATCATCCCGGTGACCAATCCCACTTCCACCACGCTGTTCAAGGCCATCATTGCGCTCAAGGCGAAAAATACCATCGTTTTCTCGCCGCATCCGAACGCGGTTCGGTGCACCAAAGCCACGGTGGATTTGCTTCAAAAAACAATCGAATCGCTGGGTGCGCCCCGGGGGGCCATAAGCGTCATCACCATGCCCACGATGAAAGCCTCCGAAGAATTGATGACAAATCCCAACATTGCCGTTATCCTTGCCACAGGCGGGGGCGCCATGGTGAAAAGCGCGTACAGTTCCGGCAAGCCGGCGTTCGGTGTCGGCCCGGGAAATGTGCCGGCGTTTATCGAGCGTTCGGCAGATGTGCGCAAAGCCGTGGCCGATATTATCGCGTCCAAAACTTTTGACAACGGCACGGTCTGCGCTTCCGAGCAATCCATTATCGTGGACAAAGCCATCAGCCGCGAAGTGAAGCGCGCACTGAAAGACCACCGCGCATATTTGATGAACAAGCAGGAATCCAACCAGGTCGCCAAAGTTTTGGTGGACTCCCGGCTGACCATCAATCCCAAACTTGTGGGACAGCCGGCGCACTTCATCGCACAGCAGGCTGGATTTCAGGTGCCGCAGGATACCACGCTGTTAGTAGCCGAACTGGACGGCGTTGGCCGGGATTTCCCGTTGTCCGTGGAAAAGCTCTCCCCGGTCATTGCGTATTACGAAGTGGACGGCTGGGAACAGGGATGCAATCGCTGCATCGAGCTGCTGAAATTCGGCGGCATGGGCCATTCGCTGGCCATCCATTCCAACAATCGCGACGTGATTATGGAATTCGCGCTGAAAAAACCGGCGTACCGAATTCTCGTCAACACGCCGAGCACGCACGGCGCAGTTGGCTACACCACCAATCTGCCGCCGTCGCTCACATTGGGCTGCGGCACGTATGGCGGCAACATCACTTCGGACAATATTTCGCCGCAGCATTTAATCAACGTCAAACGGCTGGCGTTCGAAACGAGGCCATTAACGCATGACCGCGTTTCCAGCGCGGACGTTTTCACCGGCGGACAGAAGAAATTGATCACTGAAAAAGATATTAGGCAAGCCATCGCACAGGGAGCCAAAATTAAGTTGGGCAAAGATGTAATCGTGACGCCATTGGCAAAGGATTTGGGAAAAGAACATGATATTTTTGAGTGAACTTCGAATAGCCTACTTTCAATTCCATACAGGCAACGTCACAAATATTCAACATTTCAATTTCAGAAAATTCATCCACTATTTCCTGCGACAAACTTTACTCTCAAATCAAACTGAATTCAACACAAATTTTTCAATAATTTTAATTGGTATTTTTCAAAAAATTTCTTATATTGGTCGTTTTTTGCCACTCTGCAATTCTGATTAGAAAGGAGGTTCGCATGTTGCCAACCGGAATGAGTCTGTATTTCGCTATTGGTTTTATGATATCCTTTTCTTTATTACTGAATGGTGGTGATGAAAATGGGAAGTCCGAGCCAACCGTTGTCCCTTCCGTCGATTTGAATCGCTACGTAGGCACGTGGTACGAAATCGCGAAAATCCCGAACCGCTTTCAGCGAAAATGCGACAGCGGCACCACAGCAGAATACCGGCTCCGCGAAGACGGGAACATCGATGTTATCAATCGCTGCAGCAATAAAGATGGCACGCAAATTCAGGCGAAAGGAATTGCCAAAATCGTCGATAAAACGACCAATGCGAAACTCAAAGTCAGTTTTGTCAGAATTCTGGGACTGTCGCTATTTTGGGGCGACTACTGGATTATTGGTCTGGGAAAAAATTACGAATACGCCATTGTCGGAACACCCAGTCGAAAATACGGCTGGATTCTTGCCCGGCAGCCAAAGCTTCCGCAGGAAAGCATGGATATAATTCACCGAATTCTGCGTGAACAGGGCTATAATCCGGAAAAATTAGAAAAAACAATTCATTCAATAGATTCAAATTCACTACCATAAACTACTTGGAAACAATCAAATATATTTAGCTTTTGGAGGAACCGTGAGCATTTTAATTCCTAAACAAATGTTTTTCACCAAAGGTGTTGGTTGCCATCGTAACAAACTTCAGAGTTTTGAGTTGGCGCTTCGCAGTTGCGGGATTGAACGATGCAATTTAGTCAATGTGTCGAGTATTTTCCCGCCTGAATGTAAAATCATATCCAAAGAAAAAGGAGTGAGATTATTACAGCCGGGCCAGATCACTTTTGTCGTCATGGCAAAAGCAGCCACGGACGAACCGAATCGCCTTGTCGCCGCATCGATCGGATTGGCTCAACCAAAAGATAGAAAACAATACGGTTATATTAGTGAACATCATTCCTTTGGAGACACGCAAAAGAAAGCATCGGATTTTGCCGAAGATTTAGCCGCCACCATGCTGGCATCCACGCTCGGCATTGAACTGGATCCGGACAAAGCATGGGACGAACGAAAACAATTATACATTACCGATAAAAATCGGCAATTCAAAAGCCGAAGCATCGCTCAAACTGCGAAAGGTCATAAAGACGGCCTGTGGACGACCGTTGTTGCCTGTGCAGTCATGTTAACCGAATAAACCGGGATATGCAATGAAACATCATTCATTATTTGGAAACGCGCCGGATATTATTCCACAACCCATGGAAAAAGGCTGGGCCATCGACACGTTGCTGGATTATATGGGGCACACATCGTTCGAAGCGAGAAATGTGTATCGCGGCGCCAAATTATTCAAAACAATGATTCATGAAAACGATGTCATCTGGCTTGGCATTGCCGGGGCGGGAATTGCCGGCGGCATGGGCGGCATGGTCATTTCTCTGATAGAAGCAGGATTCATCGATATCATCTGCTCCACCGGAGCCCAGGTGTATCACGATCTCCATTTCGCGTTCGATTTGCCGGTAAAGGCAATTCATCCCACGTGGGACGATAATGTGCTGCGTCGCCACGGCGACACCAGAATTTACGACATCGGCATTCGCGAAAAGGAAACGCTGGAAGCCCAGGATGAAATTATCCGTGAATTTGTGAAGACGAACTACGACCAGCTTTCAAAACGCGAACTTGCCAGTTGGGAATTCAACAACCTGTTAGGCGGCTGGGTAAAAAAGCACGCCAAATTTCCGGAGCGCAGTTTTGTGGTGAAAGCATTCGAGCAGGGCGTGCCGATTTTCTGGGATTCGCTGTCCAACCATTCCATTGCCATGAATTTAACCCGAACCGACCGCGAAGGCTTCCCGGTGAGGCTGTCGGCCCAAAAAGACATATTCGATTCCGCCGCGATATCGTTTTCATCCGGCGGAACGAGCTTTGTCGAATGGGGCGGCGGCGGCCCGAAGAATTTCATTCAGCAAACCGGGCCAACCATCAGTCAGATTTTGTCCATCGACTTCGAAGGCGCGGAACGGGGACTGCAAATCAGCACGGCCGTGGAACGGGAAGGCAGCCTTTCCAGTTGCACATTTGGCGAAGCGGTCACCTGGGGAAAATACCAAAGCGACGATCCAGACAAGCTGGTGCAAATATGGGGTGAATACAGCATCATTTTTCCGCTGTTAGCCGCGTATGTGCTGGAATTATGTTCGCCGCGGACGCCGCGAAATTTTATTTCGATTATGCCCGAATACATTCAAAAGCTGGAAACCGCACAATGAAAAAATATGAAAAGCAGTTCCTCGGAATAGAAAACGAGCAGTTTTCGTTTGAAGAATCCGAAATAATTGTGGTGCCGTTTCCTTTCGAAGGCGCTGTGTCCTACGGCAAAGGCACTGCGGAAGGCCCGGACGCGATTCTCGATGCGTCGTATTATCTGGAACTGTACGATGAAATTTTGAAGTTTGAACCGTCCCGTAAGGGCATTTTCACCGCAGCGCCGCCGCTTATTCCGGACGAGCCGGAGCGCATGGCCGAAACCGTTTACCTGACCATCCGCGAGCTTCTCCAGAACGATAAATTCATCGTGGCCATCGGCGGCGATCATTCCATTTCTTCCGGGTACGTCCGCGCGCTGCATGAAAAATTTGACATGTTTTCAGTCATTCAATTCGACGCCCACTCAGATCTGCGCGACAGCTACGAGGGCACTCCGTTCAGCCATGCCAGCGTGATGGCGCGAATTCGGGAAATGACAAAAAACACGCTGCAGCTTGGCACTCGCAGCATGTCTGTGGAAGAAGCGCAATTGGTGGAAAAGGAAAACATGTCGCTGCTCAGCATGCACGATCTGCGACACGGTAACGCTGATTTGGATTCGCTGTTGGACAAACTGCCGGACCCGGTGTTCATCACGTTTGATGTGGATGTATTCGACTGGAGCGTCGTCCGAAGCACCGGCACCCCGGAGCCGGGCGGATTGCTCTGGGATGAAACCATGCGGTTGCTATTCAAGATTTTTTCGAAAAAGACTGTGGTCGGTTTCGATGTCGTGGAATTGTCCAAACACGAAGGCGATCCCAACTCGCCCTTTGCCGTGGCCAAGCTGATTTACAAGATGATCGGATTCAAGTTTTTCAGTAAGTAGTATGCTTGCTCCAATGCACTGCGTTAGAGCGCAATTAATGTTCACTTTCAATCGCTTTGAAGGCTTTCCGTTACCATTCAGGAGCGTGGGAACAAGAGAACAGTTTCACCGCACACAATTTACCTTTAGTGAAACATCAAACGGTTTTAAAATCACATAAGTTTAAAACAAACTCAAGCGAATCTTCTTCACACTTATTTCTATTTTTTAAATCCGCGAGAATGCGCCGAAGGACGCATCTGCCTCAGGCACGATCCGTGCGGAACGTCCACCATCTTATAGGCGGATCATCAGCGTCATCCGTGTGCCATCATTTTTCAAACCAGTTGAATGATATTTTAGAGTCCCGAACAATTCACAGAGGCTTTCATTTGGATATTAAGGCTGCGCTGCAACCTCTCGATATTCTCTTTATTATCATCTATTTAATTCTAATTCTCTCTCTCGGCTTTTGGATCAGCTACCGCAAGAAAGAATCCGGCGACTTGTTTTTAGCCGGGAGAAATCTGGGCTGGCCCAACATCGGTTTTTCGATTTTCGGCACGAATATTTCACCGTCGATGATGCTGGCTGCCTGCTCAGTAGCGTACACCTCCGGGATGGTCGCTGCTAATTTCGAATGGTTGGCCTGGCCGTTTCTTCTGCTGCTGACCATGGTTTTTGTCCCGCATTATTTGAACACCAGAATCAGCACCATGCCGGAATTTATGGAGCACCGCTTCGTTTCGAAAAGCAGAACATTCCTGTCGTGGTACGCGCTCTTCACGACCATCATTCTCTGGCTTGGCGGCGCGCTCTATTCCGGGGGACTGCTGCTAATGCAAATAACCGGCTGGCCCCTGTGGGTGTGCCTGGCTGCGCTCATCGCCATCGCCACCAGCTTTACCATTGCCGGCGGATTAGCCGCGGTTGTTTACACCGATACATTTCAATCTGTCCTGATGATCGTCGCCTCGGCAGCGCTGACAATTTTCGCGTTTTTCAAAGCCGGCGGTCTGGGCACCATTCTGGATAAAATTCCGCCGGATTACTGGCAGCTCTTCCGCCCGGCAAGCGACGATACGTTTCCCTGGCCAGCCATAATTTTGGGCTATCCCATCCTCGGCATCTGGTTCTGGTGCACGGATCAAATCATTTTGCAGCACGTTTTAGGCGCGCGCAATAAGCGAGTATGATTGCCCTTTATTTGATATTTAATTAATTTCTGAAAACCCCGGTTGTCCGATCGAAGCTGAAAATCCGCCTTCTTTTTGGCGGGGGAAGTCACCGGGAGTTTAAATCTGCCTGACATCGGTTGACGTGTATGTGCAGTAGCGGATTAGAAGCACAGACCTTCGACTTACCACTGCACCCCCTCATGCATCATACACGCAGTTATATGCTGGAATCTTTCTCTGTCTTTTTTAGTTTAGTATAATTTTCTATTCTCTTGTTTCTTGAATAAATAAAATTCTTTACTCCATTTTTATAGAGTAGATATTCGTCGATGTTGGAAAATTTTGGACGAGTTTTGAAGTCATCAAAAGGCAAATAAAATTTGATATTTTTATTTTCAGCAATTAAATCTTCTAATAAAAAGAATTTGATATAGCCGATGAAATTATCAAACAAATCGAAAAATTTTTTATATCTTAATAAGGTGTCATAAAGCGGACTTTTTTGTCCCAAATAAAAGAGTCGAATACATTCTAATGTTAAATCAAATCTATCATCAATCAAACTATTTACTCCACGAGCTTGATTGATTGTATGGTTGCCGTCTATTCTGTTATTTGGGAAAATAGTATAAGCTCCAATGGTAGAGCCTGTATTAAAAAGTTCATCTACCTCGCTTGGGATTTGTTTTGTAAGCCAATACTTTCGTTTATGGTTTTTATATGAGTGTGTTATTGCATCGCTCCCCAAAAAGAATTCTCCAAGCTCTGACTTATGATATAAATATACGCCATTTTTATTATCAAATAATTCAAAGGTTTTACCATTTGGTAAAGGTTTACTCCATAACGTCTTATGGTATTGTCGGAGTGTTGGACTGGCGCTGTCAGGATCGCCGCCTTTTGCATCAGTGTAAACATTATAATTTACGTCAATTTTTATTTGTCTCATCCGGTTTAAATTGTTTTTTTAAATGTCGTCTTCTTTCAATGTCTCAAACTGTTATCCTTCGATTCGTGTTGCCTGACATCATTAGAGTTAAACACACCCGGTGTCCTTCGGACAACCGGGGTGTGGTAGTTTTCATTCGCGCAATTCTCGTAATTCGCGGTTCAATTTTTTATTAGAGCAACCCGAAAGAAATCGCCAAAAAACTGGGCCCGTTGATGGCCGCGTGGATAACGACCCCGGTCCAGCTATTTTTTCTCTTCTGCACAACATACGATTGAATGAACAAAACGGGCAGCAGCGTCACGAAAAGCTGCCAGCCGAATGCAATATGAAAAATTCCCCAGAAAAATCCATGAACCAGCCACGTTTGTTTGCCAAAGACAATTTCCTGTCGCGGCAATAACGTTCCGCGCCAGAGGATTTCTTCGCCCAAAATATTCAGAATCCAGTATGGCAGCCACAGGAGCAGAATCCAGTAACGATCCGGCGTCAACGGTTCGAACGACATGAATGGCGGTTGTGTTTCCACGCGGGGGAGAAACGCTTCAAATATTTTCATGATAAGAAGACTGAAAAACCCAATCGCGATAATCCCGCCCAGGCTCCACAGCCAATCAGCCTTGGTCATTTTTTTGAACCGAAGCCGGTTTTCCCATACATATTTATTGATCGTCAATCCCTCATTCTTTAAAATAATGAGCGCAACGATGAGTAAAGGCAGAAAAATTCCAAGCCCGGCAACGATGAACCAGAATATCACCGGCTCAAGGCCGGTCTGTTTGCTGAGTGACGGGATTAAAAAATGGGTCTCCAAAAAGAGTAGTAATGCCGCAATGCCGAATATCGCAAGCGAACCTGAAAAACCGATTCCTTTAAGAGTATTCAAAATTTACATCCATTCAAAAAATTATTGTAAATCCGTCAACACTTCGGCGTAACCTCGAAAATCAAGATAGCCCATGCCACTGATATTCACAACGATAACTCTCTCTTCATTCTTTTCTTTGGCATCGAGCGCTTCATCAATGGCAGCTTTCACACCATAAGCTGATTCCGGCGCGATGATAAAACCTTCCACCTGGAGGAAAGTCCGGGCTGCCTCGAACACTGCTTTTTCATCTATGGGATAGGCAACCGATTCGACGATGCCTTTATCCAGCATCATGCTCAAAATAGGCGCAGTGCCGGAAGACCGAATACCCTCGGCTCGAATATTTTCCAGCGGCTTATCCACACCCAGCGAATAAATTTTTGCTAATGGCGTGGTTTTGGAGGGTTCTGTATAGTCGTATTTATATTCTCCACGAGTTGCGCGCGGTGCAGCTTCGGATTCAGCGGCCAGAAAGCGGATATTCGGGAGATCACCTTTGATTCGGTCCCGCAAATATGGCGCGATGAATCCATAAAAATTCCCGCCGCCACCAAGACAGGAAATCATCACATCCGGCGTTTCGCCAATGGATTCGAATTGTTTTTTTGTTTCCAAACCGATGATTGTGTGGGTCAACAGTACGTGATTTTTTGCACTACCAACCGTAGCCACAGTGTCTGCCCTGTTTCGCGCATCTTCAAGTGTTTCGGCCGTCGCTATTCCGATCGAACCAGGATGATTCGGGTTCTTGTCAAAATACGAGCGTCCCACCGAAGTTCGGTTCGTCGGGGATGGGATCACCTCAGCGCCGAGCATTTTCATGTAAGTTGCGCGGTCCGGTTTCAAATTATAGGCGTAGCGAACAAAATAAATTGTACAGTCCAGGCCAAAAACTTTTGCTGAATATGCAAAGGCTGTCCCGGTTTGCCCCGCGCCGGTTTCCACGGCTAAACGTTTGTATCCCTCTTTCGCCGCAAAATATGCCTGGGCAATGGTGGTATTCATTTTAAAACTGCCTGTCGGCGCCAGGTCTTCACGTTTGTAATAAATGCGCGCCGGTGTGCCCAATTTCCTTTCCAGCCGCGTCGCACGATACAGGGGACGTGGCCTGCCGATTTGAATATAAATATCAAGCACTTCCTGGGGAATTTTTATCCAGCTTTCGGTGGATTTATCCAGATCCAGTGCTGTTTGCGTGAACATTTTCGGGAGATCATCTTTGAGTGATGGTCCGCCCTCAGGATCCTTTGCAGGCGGAAGCGGTTCCGGCAAGTCTGGCACAATATTGTACCATTCAGTTGGGATATCATCAATAGGCAACGTAATAACCTGACTCATATTCATATCTGAATTGTTCCTTCCTGATTTTGGATTAAGATTTTCAATATTTAGTCTTGTGGATTGAGATGTATTCCGCATTCTAATTTTTTAATAAACGGCCAGCGCCCTGCCCTTTCGTTATTTCCTGTTACAACCTGGGCGGTACATGGCGCGCAACCGATGCTGGGATAATTTTTGTCGTGCAGGGGATGGTAAGATATATTATTCTCTTTGATGTATTTCCAGGTCATCTCGCGGGACCAGTTGGCTAACGGCGCTATTTTGAGAACGCCACGCCTGTCGAGGTGAATAACTTTAATTTTGTTGCGAGTCCTCGATTGGTCGCGTCGGATGGCGGACAACCATGCCTTCTTTGTTCTTAGTATTTTGAGAAGCGGATCCACTTTGCAATATTTACAGCACAGATCCGCATTCTTTATATATGGATGTTTTCCCAATTTGGAATAGAGTTCTTCACGATTTATGGCCGGTCTGATAATTTCCAGATTCAGGTTCCATTCATTGGTTATTTTTTCGCAGAACTGCAGGGTTTCAGGGAAATGGAATCCGGTATCAATAAAATAAATTTTTTGATTCGGAACAATTTGTATAACATGATGAAGCAGAACAATACCACTGTAACCAAACGCAGTTGTCATACCAAGCTCATCAGAGAATGTGTTTTTTGCCCACTCAATCACTTTCAGGACGTCTGCATCTGACAATCTTTCATTCGCAATTTTCACAGATCGCTTGTCAAGTGTCATTTCTATTCCGTTTTTTGAGCCGCTGTCGAATTTTTTCCAGAATGAATTAAGTCTAAAAAGATACAAAAAAATCTCAAAATTGCAATAAAAAATTTAAAAATCCCAACATATTCAATCTCATTATTTCCTCTGTTACATTAATACTACATAGTCATATTACAAATGGATTCAAAATGCAGGGCAATATTTCACTATTGTTGTCATTCCCGTACCACAGGCACTCCTTTCAGTCGCATGCCTGCAAAGTTGCATTATATTTTTAGATGAAAACAGACTTTGTTTTTAGGGAATCTCCTCGCGATATAGAATGAGATTCCTGTCCTCCAAAAAGATGGCGGATCTACGACAAAAAACGCGCAGGCGACCGAAGGAAGTCCAGCGGGAATGACAGTAAAAGGATGATCTGACTAAGTAGTATTAATCGATCGTGATGAAATCCAACTGAGGATTAAAAATAGAGCTTTCACAAGATTTTTCCTTCTTTTTGAAAATTCAATTCACCCCGCGGTTAACGTCTTTCTCTGAAAAAAACGGTCGAGGGACGATAGGTCGTCGATTTTTTGCCACACCAGGAGTCAGGTGTGGAAACGTGTATTTTCGAATAAACACGTCGAAATATAAAAAGGCAAGATTGGTACAAATTCGACTGGCAATCCCGATGTTTTGAAGAAACGCAGAAGCAGCACTTTTTTAATATAGTGAATTTCATATAAATATCAAGATAAATTAACGAAAACACAGCAAAACAGCGCTGCAATTACCGCTTGATTTTCATTCAAATAATAATTAAATTAAAATTAATGCACGACAATTTCGAACCCGCAACATAAAATCTTACTCCAAGCGGATAAAAAAAGGAAATCCAACATTGAAATTGCTTTTTCGAATTGTATGTCTGATTCTTTTTTCAATGCATTATGCATTTCCCCAGAGCGCACCAATTCTTCTTGACAGCCCTGGAACTGACAAAGCTTCAGCCTATTCCATGCAAACCAAAATCGTATCGTGCGATATTGGTGGAACACGGAAAACCCATATCGCCTATTCCCGGATCGATCCCTCGAAACCTTTTAAACCCTGGAAGACCATGTCGGTCTATGTGGCAACATACAATCACCGAAACGACTCCATTGAAAACAGGACTTTTCTGGGAACCATTTTTGATAATCACGGCACGCCATGTCTGGCAGTCGACAGTCAGGGTTATTTGCATATCGTTTACGGACCGCATCATCACCCCTTTATTTACCAGCGATCAAAACATCCCAACAACAGCTCGAAATGGCTGACCAAGGAAATCGTCAGTTTTGAATATGGCCAGATTGATCTCGATAATCCATACTGGCGACGCGACACATTTATCGAAAAAGAAGGAAAGAGCGAGTGGACATACCCAATCATTAAAATTGATTCGAAAGATAGAATCCATGTGGCAGGGTCTTTGGGTCATTCCGCGGCGTATATTCGAAAAATTAACAGCGTATGGGAAAAGCCGCGAGTCATCTACAAAGCGGAAAGACAGTTGTGCCGTTACAATGTGATGATGAATCTCGATGCACAGGGGAATGTGTATATACTTGCTCCGGATGTTGATTTACTCACAAATGACGAAGGTTACACCCAATTTAATACGGATTACGTTTTATTTCATTCAAATAATTCAGGGGATTCCTTCGAGAATAAAGGGACTGTTATTTCCGGTCATGTGCAGGGAACCGGTAATTTATCCATTGACGCTGGCGGGAATGTGCATTTTCTCTGTTTCGAAAGAAACTACAAAATCCATCGGTATCTCTATCACGTATTTTCGGATGGACAAACCTGGATCAAGCAGAGAATTCACATTCAGGATTATTTTTTCTGGGATGCCTCACTAACGATTGATGTTACCGGTAATGCACTTATCTTCTGTGCCGCGAACCAATCGGATTTTCACTGGCGGGATGCGACCAATGAATTATTTTTTATCAGGAGCGAACCAAGTGAGAGCAGCGAATACAATTATTCGTACAAAAAAATCGTTCCAAAACGGGAAGACCGAAACAAATGGCTGCCTGCGCTGGAAGCCAATCAGATTCACACCGCCTTTAATTCGGATTCTCTCTTCCTCATGTGGACCGATGAAATCGACTTGAAAGGGAGTTACACGACTCATAAAAATTCAAACTTGAAAACCCGAATTTTCATAAAAAACATTTTTAGCGAAAAAGACTAATCCACTCCTGTGTGTTTATTAATTCAATATCAGACCACCTGACCTGCTATCAGGAGAACCAGGATTATTAATATTTTATATGTCAGCCTAATTATAACAAATTAAGTATGTAATGGCCTGGTGATAATAATTTATTTCGAAACTATTATGCCTCCAAGACTCAAAAACTCGAAGTTTAATTTATTACTTAGATTTTGTATTCAGGCATAGCAAATTCGATGATTCACTTTACCTTGCTTCAGGTTCGATTGAACTCCCTTCTCCCACTGGGAGAAGGGCCGGGGATGAGGGAAAGAATTATTTCATTATTTCTAATTCTATTGAACTCAAGCTGAGTAGTTACAATTTTTTAATGATACAATCCTCCTGGAATGTAATATCTATAATACTCAAAGATCCTGATCTCGCAGTTAGTCAAAGTGAGCACTATTATTGAGTCTCCTCAAATAAAACTAATATCAAAATCATTATTTAATTGTGGTTAACATTTTAATTGAATATTGCTTACATATTTGTTAATTTGACGCAATACCAAAAAAACATAAAGGAAGAAGTTTTGGATGATTTGAAAAAATATATTCAAAAACGAGAAGACAATAATCCTTGTTTTGCACAGGAGTTTGAAGAAGGATATGAAAATTTTAAAATTGGATTACTACTGAAGCGAGCGCGTGAGGAAGCCAGGATCACCCAGGAAGAATTGGCGCAAAGACTGAATACAAAGAAATCCGCAATTTCCAGAATTGAAAATCACCCTGAAGACATTCGACTTTCTACGATTAAAAATTACCTGGAAGCCGTGGGCAAGAAGCTTCATTTGTCTATTTCTTAATCTCGAATTAATTGAAAAGATTTGATTATCAATTATTTCTTTAAACGTTAATTACGAAACCTTCCTCGAATGTAATATCTCTGAATGATCGAAAAGTCTGATATCTGATGTCGTTAAGGTAAGCACTGCTATTGTTTTGCCTTCAGTCTATGTATTGAAAATAATGGCTTATTAGCAGCATTTTTTTATATGAAAATTTTTAATTGAATTTATTTCCTTGCGATGCTTCATTCTTCAAAATCACTTATTCTGAATTTTTCTTTAAAATTTCAAAATGTTGCGGCTCTGATTCTTCTACTATCTTCAACAGAATACGAATGGCATCTTTACTTTCACTTTTATCTTTATGTTCGATACTACTAGTTGGATCGGAATTATGCGAGAATTCGTTCACTAATTTGTAAGCTTTTCCAATGTCTACACTGCTTATTATTTCACCGCCTTCGTTCAGTTCATTGACTATTGTTTCCATTTTTTGTTTTTGATCTCTCGAATCAGGTATTTTAAAATCAGCAAAAATATCAAAAAACCTTCTAGCAACATTCCCAATTGTGTAAAAATCATCATAATTTAAATCGGAATCTTTAAACTTATTTAAAAGACTAAACAAAAAATGATATTCTGATTTGAAATTCCTTAATGTTTTGTCGAGATTCACGAGTTTTGCTTTTCTAATACCTAAATCATTGTAATTTTCAACCATATAGAATTCACAACATTCCTCCTTTCCTTTTTTCTTCCTATTTCTATTATTTCCTAAGAACCAATCTTTAATCAAGTTAAAAAGTTGAAAATTATGAGTTGATATAAAAAGTTGACCTGCTTCGTTGAAATGATTTTGTATTAAAGAAAATGCATGATAAATAAAGTTGGCATCAAAACTACAGATTGGATCATCAAGAAAAATAATGCCGTCTTTAATATTAAATTCTTTTTCTCTTGTTTTCACAATGAAATATGAAAAAGCAATTGCGGTTTTTTCGCCTTCACTTAAATTTTTTGCCAATTGCCCAGCTCGTTTTATGATGTATCCTTTTTTATAATCGTCTAATTCGAGTATTATTTCCTCTCTTCCAAAAAACTCTTTTAAGTGTTTATTTATTTCTTTTATAGCCTTTCCGATGTTTGAAGTCTTTTTCTCCAGCTCTGTTATTTCCGTATCAGCTTTTATTCGTGCTTGTCTACATTTTTCTTCATTAATTTCAGCATTTTTTATTTCTATTTCAAATTTCTTATAATCCTGAGTAGATAATGCTAGACCAATTGAGTGAAGTTCCAATTTTCCTTTTGCTTTCTTAACTTCTATAGCGTGATTTTTTACTTTGTTATTATGCATAGTAATAATTTGATTGATCATATCTATTTCATTACTAATCAAAAGATTATAATCCTTTGGTTTGTTAAGCATTGCAGAAAGATCTAGATCAAAAGGATTCTTATATTTTTCTTCTAGTAATCCGATTGCATGAATAAAAAGCCAATGACTTAACTTATCTATGATTTCATTTACTTTTTCTGCATGTATTGTGTATTCATTTCTTAAATCGGGGTACAATTCAGTGTTAACTATCGAAACCTTTTCTACTTTTATTTTTTTTGAATTTTCAATAAAAAATTCTATCGAATCTTGTAACTCTTGATAATCCTTACTAAAATGCTTAGATAGTAAATCAAATAAATTTGATTCTAATGTGTTTTGGCAAAAAAGGCATTTTTTATATTCATCCTTGGCTTTATGAAGATCAAAACCATGTTTTACCCAATTATTCAAATCTTCATCATTTTTTAGTCTTTCAAGTGTTTCTGAGATTACCTCCTTTTCGAGTAAATTTTTTATATATTCAAATATTGAAATAAAATTGCTAAAAGCCAATATTTTAATCTCAGGTTTTATGATCAATGATAATTCGGCTTTAGCTTTGCTTTTACTAATTTCTTCGTTTTTTTTCCTTTCATCATCCGATAGAACTTTATCTATAAAATTGTCAACGCCAATGCGGTCAATCCTATTCTCGACTTTTGTTTTATTGTATGATTTGTCAAAAAGTACATTTGCGATTTCTCGTCCTAGTCCCGTAAGAAAGACATTTTTTAAATTTTCTTTTGTTGCCGTATTTTTCCTTGCATCTTTATAATTCTTATCAAGATCAATTTTATTTTTCTTAAGTTGTTCAAGTTTTCTTTTGCTTTCAATATCTTCTTCACTTACATATATAATCGGTTTACAAGTATTGGAGGACCCAAAAGCTATATTGTCATCAATAAAATCCTTATTAAAAACCTTAATATGCAAAAGATTATTTTCTATACTTGTACTTTTAATTTTTGATCCGTCAGTTGTTGAAATTTCAAATATTCCTTCCTCCGGATACTGCTTAAATTTTTCTCTGTCATATAGAATTTTTTTCTCGCAACTTGCAAAAATCCGAGAGATAGTAGTTTTGCCGCTTCTGTTCCATCCATATATAAGATTGAATTTTTTAAATTCTGAGATATTAGGTCCCCATGAAAAATCATGGAATATACCGAAGTTTTTTAATTTTGAAATTTTAGAAATCATACTCATATTTTCTCTTTCAATAGAATATGGTACTGGACTTTTAGAAGTGTGCCCTATAAAAGTGTAACGTATTTACTATTTGCAAATTCTTTTTCTTTAAGTTAAATTAGACTCACAAATATGGAAATACTTTTTTGAATGCTTTTCTATTTCGAGATAGAAGCGTAGGGGTAAGTTTTATCTTTATTATTTTTGATGTTTATTGCACAAAATATATTCTAATTAACTATAACATACTAATTGCCTACGAAAAAATCAAGATAAATTTCTATTTTGGAAGGTATTAAAACAAAATGTAAAAGCTTTTTTGGCTGGTACAAAAAATTATAGAATTAATGGCAGTCTCATTTCGAATTCACTTTCGTCCAATCACACCCTTTATTCCCCAAATCCCCGCAACCCATTAAATTTTTCCCGTTTCGGAACGATATTGATAACATACTTCTTTCAGAAAAAATTAGCAAATACTCAGGAAAATTATGGCTCCATCCAATACGTTTGTCACCATTCACGGGCATTTTTACCAGCCGCCCCGGGAGAATCCCTGGACCGAGCAGATCGAGCGACAGGTCTCTGCAGCGCCGTTCCACGACTGGAACGAGCGCATCAATAAAGAGTGCTATCACGCCAACAGCTTTGCCGTCATTCTCAATCCCGAGAGCAAAATCGAGAATATCATCAATAATTTTCAGTATGTCAGCTTCAATATCGGGCCCACGCTGATGAGCTGGATAAAAGAGAAATCGCCGTGCACGTACGAAGCAATCGTTTCGGCGGACGCAAAAAGCAAGGAGATTTACGGCGGGCATGGCAATGCCATTGCCCAGGTGTACAATCACACCATTCTGCCGTTGGCCAGGCAGGAGGACAAGTACCTGCAAATTTTATGGGGGATCGAGGATTTTAAGTTGCATTTCAACCGCACGCCGGAGTCCATCTGGTTGGCGGAAACCGCGGTAAATCTGGACACCATTGATGTGCTGGTGGAGTTCGGGCTCAAATACATCATTCTTTCACCGTACCAGGCAGAGCGCGTGCGGCCTATGGGCGGCAAGGCGTGGAAGGACGTCAGCCCCGGTTCGATTGACACATCCATGCCGTATCGCCAGTTCAGCCGCGACGGCCGCTACATCGATATTTTCTTTTACAATCATGCAATTTCCAGCGCCATCGGGTTCGAGCATTTGCTGACCAATTCGTATCGCCTGGCTGAAAAGTTCCGCCAGTTCGTGTGGAATCCCGGTCGGCCCATTTTAGTTTCGGCCTGCACCGATGGCGAATCATACGGACATCACGAAAAGTACGGGGAAATGTGCCTGGCGCATTTCATAAAATACATGGCGCCGGAGTTTGGCTTGCGGCTCACCAATTTCGGCCAGTTTTTGGAGATGAATCCACCGACGCACGAAGTGCAGATCAAACCCGGGCCCAATAGCGAAGGCACGGCGTGGAGTTGCGCGCATGGCGTGGGACGCTGGGTTCGAAACTGCGGCTGCTCGGATGGCGGTTATCCCTCGTGGAACCAGGATTGGCGCACCTCCCTGCGCAATGCGTTCAACTGGCTGCACGAGACGATTCTTGGTGAGTACGAAAAGAAGGTCGCGCCGCTGTTGAGCGATTCGGAGGAAGCACGGCTGCGATACATCGATGTGCTGAAAAACCGAGGTTCAGAGAGCCGTCAGGAGTTTTTGAAGCGATATGGAACATCCGAAAATGTGAGCGCGGACGACCAGGCGCTTGTATTTCGGTTTTTGGAAGCGCTGGCCCAAAGTCAGCTCATGTACACGAGCTGCGCCTGGTTTTTCGCGGATGTGGCGCGATTGGAGCCGGTTCAAACCATGAAATATGCCGCGCGCGCCATTCAATTGGTGGAGCGTTATTTCAAGGCAGATTTGGAAGCGCGGTTCATGGACAAGCTGGCTGCCGCGCGAAGCAACGTGCCGGCTGAGGGAAACGGCCGAGATATTTACATCAATAAAGTGAAGCCATCGAAGATCAGTTACAAAATGATTGTCAGCAACTTTGCCATGGAATCGTTCATTCTGAACAAGTTCGAGCACAGGCAGATTTACCGGTATTTCATCAAAGCTATGCATTTGGAAAAAGGACAGAAGCGAAAGGATCCTGTACAAAAGGGCATGGTGTGGGTGATGGACAATTACACAGGCCAGAAGCTGGGCTACATTTATTTTCTGTTCATGGAATCGCTGCGCGATGTGCGGTGTTACATTTTGAACAACAAGGAGAGTATCGAGTTCAATATCACCACGGTGGACGTCACCGAGAAAAAATTGCTCGATCTCACCAAAGGGCGATTTTACACGCTCAAGGATTTGTTCATCGAAAATCGCGAGCAGATTATCCAACTGGCATTTGCCGAGCAGATGAAGCAAATCCAGTCCACGCTGGATTCCCTGTTCGAAAAGAAGCTCGACCTGGTGGAAACATTCCACGAAGTGGGGCTGCCCATTCCCAATATTCTGAAAAATATTTCGGAGTACATTTATATCAATCGGATTGAAGAATACCTGTCCAACACCAACGGCTCGGTGGATTCGCTCCAGGGCGAGGAAATTGTCAGCGCCTTTCAGAACGCCAATCGTTTGAATTTTGATCTCAGCTCCGAGAAAATCCGAAACAAGTTGAACTCCGTGGTGCAAAATTTATTTGTGAGTTTGAAGAAAAATCCCCATCAAAAAAAGGCGGCGCAGAATATCATTAAAATCCTTGACCTGGCCGACAAATTTTCTTTCCCGCTGGATTTTCGTCGATTTACCGAAAACGCGTTCCTGCTTTTGGAGGAAGAATACCCTGGCGGCATCGTCCCTGCGCCGGTGCTGGAAGTTGCGAATCGGTTGAAGCTGGCGGTAGGTTGAAAGCAGGGATTAGGTTTTAGGTGTTGGTTTTTAGTATCTGAAAACTTAAAGTTCAGTACTTTTTGGGCAGATAAATTACAAAAAGCAAAATCTAAATGCCAAATAAATTCCAAATACAAAAGTTCAATTTTCAAATTCTATTCGAAAAGGAACAACGAAATGACCTTATCCGAGTTTGACTTTTTGGATTTTGATATTGTGATTTATTTGTTTTTTTGTGTTTGAGTTTTGTAATTTCCGATCTATCCGACTTAGGTCAAAAAAATGAAAATTTATTGAACTCCACCCTACGACATGAGTCCCCATTCGAAGCAGTTCTTCGTTAGCTTCGTTGTCATTTAATCCTAAAAAAAGACAAATCAATATTTATCGTCTCTGGCGCAATGGAACGAAGAAATTGGGCTGTGAATTTTTGCTGCAATGAAGCAGGAAAATCAGCCGGAATTCTGAGTTGAACGATGCCGTTCGGGTCAAGGTTTCTCAATTTTTCCCGAAGCCATGTATCAAGCTGATTGAAATCCTTGAGATTATTTTCTAACGAAATAACCATTATTGGCCGTGTTGGCATTTCGATAAATTCCCATTTGAGTTCATTCCTGTTTTGACCACATTTTAAAATCAAATAGCCTTTTGCCTCGTTGCGCTCGGCAAATGACGTTCGCTCGACGGATCCGGGATAGAAGACAGGCGCGTTCAATCGCCTGCCTGCCAAATCCTGTTTCAGCACCTGGAAGCGATGAATATGGCCGGAGAGAATGGCGTCGAAATCGCTCGGAATTTGTCGTCCTAAAATGACGTCGTTGGCAAAACGAAACGTGTAATTCTGAACGCCCACCTGAGCGCCTTCCACGGCCTGGTGCAGACACAGCAGCCGAGTATCAGCTTCATTTTTCCGAAATTCTGTTTGATTCAAGAGCGACTCAAATTTCTGTTGAATTGCGCCGCGAAAGAACGGGAATCCTGACAGCGCGATGATGAAGCCTTTTATTTCCTGCACAAAGGTTTTCGGCCGATCAAAAATGTGGATGTTGGGGTGCGTTTCCAGCAAGGTGACAGGAATATTGGACCGTTCATGATTGCCGGGTACGAGAAAAACAGGAATTCCCCTGTCCGCAATTTCAATCAGCGGCTGAAATGCCTCGTTGACAATTTTCGGATGCACGCGGCTTCGAAAAAAGAGATCGCCTCCGTGAACGACCACATCGACAGCGCCGTTCAACGCCGGCTGCAGGCAGCGGAGATAATTATCAAAGAAATCCGGGCCGCGACGCCGCCTTTCCACGCGAGGGTGCAGGGGCTGGTCGAAGCCGAGATGGGTGTCGGCCAGGAAAAGGATTTTTATGGGGAGTTGACTCAAAATAATTCCCTTTTAAAATGAAACACCCGCAAGTTCAAACATCCTTTGCGGGTGTTTTACAGAAATTTGTTTCAATAAAAGTGGATGGTGTTACCAGTTTCTTCACGCCGGCGGCCCGGCAATGTCATTCTGATTTTCATCCCAATAGCTTTTTTCGCCATTGTTATAATCGAACCATTCGATGTAGCCGGTGAGGTCCTCAGCATTCCAGTAAATGGTGTTCGTCTGGTTCTCGGATGCGTCAAAAAATACCAGCGTATTGTCCACACCATCGACTTCGTATTTCAGCGAATCACCATAATCTTCACTGGATTGATTGATGTTAGTGAAGATCAATTGTTTGTGCGCACTGTCCTGCACCGCCCAGTCAACTCTTAACACCTCAATGGTAGAATCTGTGGATTTATCATCATGGAATATCCAATACCCATCTTTGTTGCCAATTTCCGCCCTGCCTGTGTACCAGAAAAAATGATCCAGCGCCGGCATGTGGGTATTGCTCGTAACAAAAACTTCCCAGACTATTTCTGATTCTGCCATATCGATCCAGCCGGCAAGATCAACGCCAAATGTGTTTGGTCCGTGATGCGTGTTGTAAATCCAGTGAAATTTACCATCGCTCTCCAATTCCGGGTCCTTGTCAATTGCGAGGGCCGAAATAAAAATAGCGCTTGGAATCACACTGGCCAGCGCGACCCCGGCATGGATGAATAAAACCCGAATAGCCGCTGCCGTGAAATTATTCCTGGATTGAGCCGCCTTGCTGAGACTGCCCCCTGGTGTCGCACTAAAAAATGATAAATCAAGTGACATCGATCCCGCCGGTGGAAGCGGCGGCGGCGTTTCTTTCTCCGGTTCTGACGGATTTTTTTCGCATCCTGAAATGCTGATGAAAAATATGGAAGCGATTATAAAGATCAAATTTTTATTTCTCAGAAATGTGTTCATGGTGGCCTCCTTGAATGATTTAAACGATTTATTGTTGACTTAATTTATTAATAGCAATTTTTACATCGTGCAGCCATTCTGCCTGACATTGCTGCGCTTTATGTCGTTCCACAGCCTGTTCGTATGCGTCGAGCGCCTGGCCCGGTTTTTTTAACGCTTCAAATGATTTTCCCAGGTAAAAATAGGTTTCTCCACAGTCTTTAATATCGGGATATTTGTCCAAAATTTTATGAAGCTTCACAATTGTGTTGGGGTAAAATTTCTGCCGGTACAGGGCTTTCGCACCATTTTGTTCCTTGCTTCGTCGTTCACTCTCGTCATTTGCCGATTCAGCAGTGTTTTGAGCGGATTTGGACTCGCCGTGCACCACACTGACATTCCCGACTTTTAACCTGGTTTTCTCTTTTCTCGGTTCAATTCGTTCCACTTTTTTTGACATAAGAAACAGGAATAACTCTTTTTCTGTAATCACTCTCAAATCAAGGATGTCCACCATGGCGTTGGGATACAAGGTAAATGTTTTCCCGTTTTCCAATCGCAGTACAACTCGCCCGTTTTCGCCGGTCATAATGGTGTCTATTTCCTCGAGGATTTGTCCTGTTTCAGCCCGATGCCATTTTTCTTCAACCCCGGGCCTCACTTTAACACTACCGGATATCTGCACAACTTTTACCCCGGCGTTGGCCTGAAGCATGTTTCCCCATATCAACAGAATGATGTACATGATTAATATTTTCTTCATTTCGTTTCCTCCAAGTTCAATTGCATACTGCATGAAAAATCTATTCGACGTCGATGATGCGCACCCAACCCTGTTCCAGTCCATTCATAACGAAACCCTCTTTCAAATAGTTGGTTGCGCCTGTTTTCCACGCTTCTTCAAAACCCCTTTCAATGAGCGTGGTTTCTACAGGGATCCACACGGTAGCCTTGCCGCCGGCTCTTTCCCGAACGATGTATCTCTTTTCATTAGTACTAATGAGATGAGCCTGGTCTGGCTCCGCCCCTGAATCGAAAATTAAATACAAATGGGCAATATCCTTTTGCGGATCTTTCACTTCAACAAAAGCTGTATTTATTCCAATACTTTCCAGCAGAGATGAATAAAGCACAACTAAATCATCGCAATCGCCGTGCCGCAATTTCAGGGTTTCTGTGGCATATTGAACGCGGTCATCTCTGTAGTATGGGATATTCGGATCGCTGTGGTAACGAATTTCCTGATCGCGAAGTTCTTCAAAAATCTCCCGCGCTTTTTGGAGATTGCCCAACGCGCTCCTATCATCAAATTTTTTATTTCTTAAAATATTCCGGGTGAGGTCAAGTATTTCTTCGTTGTCCGGGGTGACAAAAAAACCAAGCTTGTCCATTTCCCCATTCCATGCATTTCGGTTGTGAACCATGATGTGCGCGCTAATTTCACGTGTCAGCGTTCTTCCGGCTTTAGCTTCAATTTCGATATCCAGCACCGCCGGTTCGCGCCTGTCTGCATTCAGCAATCGTTTTCCAAAAATGGCGGTCACGGGAATGTCCCGGGATTTGCCCCGATCGATGCGAAAGGATTGACTTTCTTTGGGCCGCTCCGAATAATGTTTGACTTTACTGCGGATTTTGACATCAATGGGATAGCCAGCCACATTTTTAATGGTCACCAACGCCAGTGGATATGTGTTGTAAAACTGGTAATAAGCGGGATAAATATCTTTCACAACCAGCCGGATATCCTTCACCTGGAAAATTTCTCGTTTTTGCCCCCACATGAAACTTAAACCCATCGAAAACTCAAGTCCACTGTACTCCTTTTCAAATTTGAAATCGACCATGTGGTATTTTGCATCAAAATTCAGGGCAAACCAGCTCGCCAAAACAAGATTGATGCCGCCTCCGCCATATCCGCCCCAAACCATTGATGATTCCACAGTAGCTTCGCTTCCGGAGTTTTCTCCCTTAATATTGCTCGTCCAGTAGGGACCGCCTCCGAGGGAAAGATAGGGTTGCAGTGCGCTGGGAAAACGTGTGGAGAGCAGGTCGTATCGAAGTCCAAAAAGAAGCGGTAGGACTGCGGAGACTTCAGTACTTTTGGTGACAAAATTCGAATACTCTTCGTGAACACCGCCAACAACACCAAGGCTCATTTCCATGAACCAGTTTTCATGGACACGGGTGAAAAAGTACAAACTGGCTCCGGCGCCCCCAATATCGATTGTGGCGTCCTGGCCAAATTGAGACGTGTTGATGCGTGTTGGATGGTTGGTCACGTTCCAGAATCCCACTCGAAAGCCAATGCCCGAGGACCGCGTTAATCCCTGTGCATGCACCTGCGTGGAAGTCATGAAAACAAGCGATATGATAATGATTCGGGTAAATAAACTGAACATATTCTTTCCTGCCGGTATTATAGTGGGTGTTGCATATTAACTCAATTCCGATTAACCTTTGAGTAAATTTACAGAGCTCGCTAATATAAATCTGTGATACGTGTCATCCATCATGCATTTGTCTAAATTTTGACCGGATAAAAAATCCGTGAAGCGCTGAAATAGTTATAACGACTTTCCATGCTGAAATGTTTTCCGGGTGGCGAAAAAAACTTTCAGTTGAAAATTTGGCCACCCGGAAAAGATACTCAGTTCTGACAAAAATTGACTATAATTTGTAGCTGCCCCACATGACACTAACTCCCATGCCCCATTCGTATCCGCTGTATTTATGGTTTTTATTGAAATCTATAAAATGATATTTCATGTCGAAATTCAACCCCAGCCAACTGGACAACATAAAATTGACGCCACCACCGGCGTATCCGCCGCGATTGAATTCGGTGTTCACGGTAACTTCCTCATGAAATGCAGTTTCCTTCACATTCACAGTGGAAACCCAGTAAGGCCCGCCGCCAAGCGAAATATACGGGCGAAGTCCGCTCTGGTTTTCAGCCGAAAGCAGATCGTACCGTACGCCCAGCAGGATCGGGGTTACAGCAAACACATCGACATTTGTGTTCGTATCATAGAGATATGTTTCTTCTTCAACATTTCCTACTGCTCCCAGGGTCACTTCAAAAAACATGTAGTCGTTCACGCGGGAGAACAAAAACAGCCATCCGCCTCCGCTGCCAACATTGACGGATGTATTACCAAAATGATTGGATACAGAGACCAAATCAGGATTATCTGCCATTTTCCAATAGGATCCCCGGAAACCGATTCCTGTGGATTTGACTTCGTCGTGTCTCGCGAAAGTTAAACTTGAGAACAAGAGCAGAATGAATAAAACTGCCATGGCTTTGAATAATGATGATGATTTCATTTCACACCTCCGATATGGTTAGATTAAATGTATTGCAAAATTGCTAATGAAATCATACGCAAAACCGGTGCCAGAAATCTGAATGAAATTTATACCAGTATTAACTCAATAAATTCAAATTATTATATGGTTCATTCCGTAAATATGATAAAAAAAGCCGAATGCGGAAGTTTGAAAAATGCGGAATAATTCCGCATTTGTCCGGGGAAAATACAGTTTCATTCAGAAAATTGTTCAATGATTTGCTGTAAAAATGAATGGTATTTTTTGGGAAGTCCTTTAAATGTGGATGATAGTTTGTTTTGATATTCCGGCTCATCGCTGTTCAGAGGGGCATTGCGAACATTGGTAATATACTCCTCGATTTTATTTTTGACGCGGAAGATGACATCCTCATCAGAACTGTTTGCAATGGACTTTGCGGCGCTGTGCAAATCAAAGTTGTGTTCGACAAAATGTTCGAAGCAAATGCCTCTGAAATGTTCGGTAATAGTGCCGCGGTCGCGATTGCCCAGGGCTTTGGCTGTTTGTGAAATTGCCGCGTGGGAAAATTGGAACGTTCGGAGGGATTCCAGTATCTGGATTTCGAGCGGCTGGTATTGAGTTTCGATATGTTCGGCCTGATCGATATGTTGTATTTCGTCGCCCAAATCACTTTCGCGGATGCAATCTCGGCCTTCGCTCCGCGCCAGAATCGCGGCTCTTCGGATGACATTTTCCAACTCCCGCACGTTGCCCGGCCAATGGTATTTTTGCATCAACTCCATGGCCCGGTCGGAAAACGAATTTACGGTTTCATAGCGATGTTTTTGAAGAAAATGAGCCGCCAAAAGGGGGATATCCTCCTTGCGTTCCCGTAGTGGCGGAATTGAAATGGGAAAACCATTGAGCCGATAGTACAAATCGGAACGAAACCTGCCTGTTTTCATCTCGTGCTGCAAATCTCGGTTGGTCGCAGCAATCACACGAACATCTGTTTTGATGGTCTGCTCTCCGCCAAGGCGCTCGAAACGACCTTCCTGCAAAACGCGCAGTAATCGGGTTTGAAACTTTGGTGAGGTTTCTGTGATTTCATCCAAAAAGATGGTGCCGCCATTGGCCAGTTCAAATCGCCCTCGCCTGCGCGCCTGGGCGCCGGTGAAACTGCCTCGCTCGTGACCAAATAACTCGCTTTCCAGCAAAGTTTCTGACAGTGCGCCGCAATTAATCGCCATGAAAGTTTTGTCGTAACGCGGACTGGTCTCATGTATGGCATGAGCGATCATCTCCTTGCCGGTCCCTGTTTCTCCCAGAATTAGCACTGGAATGTTGTCGGAACTGACTTTTGCGACCAATTCCAGCACATGCACCATTTTTCCTTTTGGCGAGTAAATCAGATCCCCAAATTGGATGACTCGCTTCTTTTTTTCCGGAATAATGTAGGCATTCAGGTCCCTTATTTCTTTTTCCAGTTGAAGTATGGCATGCTTTCGTTCATTGGCAATGTGCTGGCTCTGTTCGGAAAGAGATGATTCCTGTGCAAGCTGGTTTTCCATTTCTGTCAATTTGGATTTTGCTTCAGCCAGTTGGTTCTCTTTTGCGATAACCTCCTGCTCCAACATTGCCTTAACCGAATCGATGCGGGATTGTTTCTCCCTGGAAGAAATAACATTGCAATAAATTAAAACAGCAAAAAACAAAAGCGTGGGATAAAACAGCGGCAATGCCAGATTCATTTTACTGAAGAAAATTAGTGCGCCTGACCAGTAGCCGGCCAGCAATACCAGCGCTGAAAGAATCGAGATTTTTTTCGGAGTCCAGCGCCATACTACCCAGACGAAAATTCCAAAGCTAAAAAGAATGACCAATTGAAGAACAATCGACACTTCCCGTATGTAATTCTGGTGAATGATATTTTCGGCGAGCGTGACATGAATGAGTCCCGCCGGTATCAAAGAAGCTAACGGCGTGGAGACCAATGGCGCCGAGAGCGGCGGCCGGCCCGGGTCCGTCATTGCCACACAAACCAGTTTTCCCTCGAAATTTAATGAATCCGGGTTGGACTCATAAACCTGCAGAAGATCGACAAAGCTTATTGAATTGAGATTTTCCGCATTCCCGAAATGATTGAGCCGCACGCGGCCATGACGGTCGATGGGAATTGCAGTTTTATCAGTTGCTTCCGAAAAGATGACGCGCCCTTCATCAATGGTGATCTCTTTACCGAAATTCAGAAAAAGTCGCGCCAACTCTGCGCCATAGGAAAGCATGTAGGTTTGCTCCGAACCAACAATCAATGGCACTTTTCGACTGACAGCGTCGGCGCCCAGATTGCTGAAGCCAATTCCGGCTGCTGCTTGCTCGATATTTTCAAGAGGCATCACCGGCTGAATTCCCTTGAACAAAAATGGCGGTTCATCGTGCGTTTCCTGCAGAGAGGAAAATTTCATGGACAGGCAGACATTACCGGCAGCCTCGAAAAAATTGACCAGATTCCGGTCGTATTCCTCGTGTCTTTTGTCCGCGCGGTCAAAAAGAATATCGATGCCAATGACGTTAGCGCCCAGCGAATTCACGATGTGCGTCAGAAATCCGTAATAGTCGCGGGTAATGGGCCAACCCAATGCATCTACATCCTGGTCCCCGATGAAGACAAAAACAATATCGTCTGATAATTGCCGGGGACCACGAATTTTGAATTCAAGATCGATGAATGCATTGGTCAGGGTGCGGTTCCATTTGGTGGGCAGCGCGGATAAAATTAGTGCAATCACAAGAATCAAAAGCAAGCCGGGTATTTTTGCAGTCTGGTAAAACGTCCGAAGTTTTTTCATGGATTTGGAATATTTTATTTGATATGTCTGAATTTCCATTAATTAATCTAAACACTAACAGCGCCTCCGCAACGGTTTTGATCAGAGATAAATCAAAATTTTAATTTTCAATTTTCTGTCTGCGGTTCAGCCAGTTACAAATCGAATTGATTTTTATTGGAAAATTGGAACCCTGTGATTTTTCGATTTGACAATATTTAATCCTTTTTAATGCGTATTGAATGTAAAAGATTTCGGACAAAATGTCAAGGAAAAATGAATACCGATCTCGCTGTTATTTTAGGAGAAATATGCTTTTATTCAATTCGTTTATTAAAAACAGGTTTTGCATTACTGCAGTGAATTGAAAGAAAAAATTTTATATTGAAAAATGGAATTAAATTTCATATATTGAAATCGTGTTACTTCGGATCAAGGTTAAAAATTTGGTACCGAAAAGTTTTTGAGATAGTTTCAAAATCGTTCCAAAGGCGAATTTCTTTTTTATTAGGATTCGTCCTTTATCAGGAGGAGGAAAAAATGGCATTATATTTGGCTCAACACGGACGCAGTCTTTCACGGGATATTGACCCCGGGCAGGGTCTTTCTTCAGAAGGTATATTTGAAGTAGAGCAAATTGCTAACTTGGCCATGAAATATCGTATTCATGTGAGCTGCGTTAAACACAGCGGCAAAAAGCGGGCGCTGCAAACGGCTGAAAAATTTGCTTCCGCTTTAAATCCACCGCTCGGCGTTAAAAAAACGCGCGGCTTGAATCCAAACGATGATGTTGAACAGGTGGCTCATGAACTGAATCATGAAGAGAATCTCATGCTGGTGGGACATTTACCGTATATGGAAAAATTGGTGTCTTTTCTGATTGTGGGAGATGTGGAACGACCCGTCGTAAAATTTCAAAATGGCGGCATCGTCTGTCTCGACAAGGAATCAGACGGAGATACCTGGTATATTAAATGGACACTTTTTCCGAAAATTGATTAATTTCACGCGATGTTTATTATGGGTATTTACGATAGAGATTACATGCGGAAAGATCGGCCGAAAAAGAAGAAATCGGAAAAAAAAGTGACATGGTGGGAGCGATTCCGATTTCAGCTCTGGCTGCTTTTGCATCCTAAAAAAAAGCGAATAAAACAGGAAAAATAATTATTTGGAATCGATGAAGACTGACAACGACTACCGGTTGCGGCAGGAAACAGAATGAACACAAAAATGCTGAATCGCATTATCGAAAGATCGAAGCTGCCTGAATTGTTAGATGCACTTGTGAATCGATTGAGTCTCTCAGATTTGGTTTCATTCTTGTTGGAGGTATACCGGCAGCGAATCGCTGCAATATCCCGAAAATATTTGACTGATCAGTACGCAAAAAACCGTTTTGTCCAGCCATCTCCGCTTGATCCTAAAATTCTCCTCGTTTTCGACCAGCAGCGCGGGAACGGAATGAATTATTACTCGTCCCTGTGCTTCCAGATTTACGAACAAAATATATCCGAGCAAAATTTTCTGCTTGTGGATGGCGGTTTCACGGACTGTACCCAACAATTTTTGAACAATCGAAAAGAGCGATTGCTCATCAGCGCCATTGGCAGCGAAAGGCTGTTGTCTTGCTTCGGCATTTGAATTTGACAGGAAAAACTCCATGAACTGCAAGGATGATAAAACTAAATATAAATTCTGGGTTGGCATCGGGCTGATTTTCGCAAGCTATCTGGCCTGGGGTGCCACAGTCATTCTGGCAGCAATTGCCCTGAGGAAAAAAAGTGAGTTGTTATATTTCGCCACGACCGGAGTTTATATCCTGAACTGGGTGTTTTTTGGCGCCGGCCTGATCCTGGCAGGAAAGGAAGGTGTGCGTTTTTCAAAATTGCTGCTCAGAAAAGTATGGGATTTAGTCTCCCGAAAAAATAAAAGTGATCAAATTGAGTTTCCTGAATAAACACAACCTATGCCGAATTTCAACTGCTTCATACTTGAGAAATATTTCATTCTATCTTTACCCTTACTTTTCCTATCATTTCGTACATTATCCATAATCAATTTGAAAGGATTCAGAAATGCTCAAAGACCATCATCTCATCAATGTCACTTCTGAAAACGTAGAAAAAACAGGATTTTTCTGTTATATGAGCAAGCGAAAGACAGAGGGTTATCAGCAGAAACTGAGCTGGCTGAAAGACCGCTTTGCCGAGGGCATCCGCATTAAAATGCTTGAACTGCCGCAGCGAGGTTTCATTGAATACATCCCCGGGGAATATGCCTGGCGCGCCGTGAAAGCGGAGGATTTCATGTTTATTCACTGCCTGTGGGTTGTGGGAAAAACTCGCGGGCAGGGCATGGCCGGTCGCCTTTTGGAGGAAACCATCCGCGACGCCAGAGATGCGGGGAAAAAGGGCGTGGCCATGATCACCAGCGAGCGCGTGTGGCTCGTTGGGAAAAAGATACTGGAAAAACATGGATTTGAATCCGTAGCAGAAGAACCACCGTTCAATTTGATGGTGAAGAAATTTGAGGATGTGCCAGCGCCAACATTCTGTGGCGACTTGGAGCAGAAAGCGAGCCGTTTCGGTGAAGGTTTCACTGTCATCCGATCCGATCAGTGCCCCTACATTTCTGATGCGACCAACACAATTATGAAATTTGCCGCCGAACGCGGGGAAAAATGTCAGGTTGTCGAATTGAAGACCAGCAGCGATGTGCGTGAAAAATCACCATCTCCGTATGGTGTTTTCAGTATTGTCCATGATGGAAAATTATTGGCCTACCATTATCTGTTACCCAAGGATTTGGCGAAGATTTTTGGGTAATACGTTTCATTTTATGAATAGGTAAATTTGTTATTGATTTTTTGTGGTAAAAGTACAAATTATGGGATGTTCATGTATTAATAAATTTGAGGTATGAAATTTCAGAAGGGCCAAATAAAAATGGCACCCTATGGACTGAAATGCCCCAAAAAGTCATTCGTCCTTACATGAACATGACTCTGATCAATGTCATTAATTTCAGACCATCTGATCTGCCGTAAACTAAAGTCACACTGTTTCGTAGCGCGGGCATAAGTTGGTGTTTGGAAACAAGGTTTCAGTATCATTTAATAGACGGCATAATTTATTTACAGCCAGATTCGCCCCGGGAAAGGAAAGAGATGTTCATTTGAGCTGGCGCAAGATTCGGGATTTGATGTCCACGAACTGTCGCGTAACGAATCGAATGAAAACAGAAAGCGGAGACATCCTTTTTATCCGCAAATGTACTGAGCCAGAAGATTTTCACAAAATGATTTATGATTCCTGAATCTGGATCATGTTCCATGCAAAACAAAATAGTATAGCATAAAAATCTGTAGTGACCCATAAACTGTTTCAAAGAACAAAAATAGACCTAAGTTCAATACAGAAGATTGCGTATTGTCAATTTTGAGGTGTACTTAGGTTAAGCTTCGAATGGGAAGGTGGATAATCAAAACTCAGAGGAAAAACACTGCTGTTGAATTACAGCATCAATCCATGAAACTGGGCTGAGGATTTTTCTAACATAAACATTTTTCCAATCCATTGATTCAAAATAAATTATCACACAGCAAACCTCCTCAATACCACCAACCCATCCTCCACCGATTCCGCTCGCAGCACAAAATCAAAACAATTCAAACTCATGCACAGTTCAAAATCCCGTCTTGGTGCCCAGTCTATTTCAGGGTCGAAGAACTTTTGGGCGCTGTCATAATTTCTCAGGTGGGCGACAATTTTGCCAAAATCGTTAGGTTTGTTTTCCAGTTCATTTTTCAGATATTGGGCCAGCAGCGTGTCCTCATCTGTTGGCCGAATCCCTGCGTAGCCCATGGCAATAAGGGACACATGCTCCGGGGCTTTCCGGCGAATGTAATTGACGACAGCCCCGGCATTGACAAAGCTGCCGGTGATAATTTCGTCCGCGCCGGTCGCGTTGGCAATTCCCTGGGTACCGGCGCTGGTGGTATGCACAACAGTTTTGCCTGTGAAATCCACGCTTTCAATTATCGTTGGCGAGTTGCCGTAATCGAATCCAGGCTGAATGATGCCGCCCCGCTCGCCCATTAGGATGTAATCCGGGTTTTCTTTTTTCAGTCGATAGGCCAATTCGATATCGCCTACAGGGAATATCTTTTCCGCCCCATTGTTGAATACATAACATTCCGTTGTGAACGCGCGAAACACATCGATAATAACGGTCAGGCCGGTCGCCCCTTTAGCGCCGGATATGAGTTTCAGAACTTTTATGGTCATATTTCCTGTATGCTGTGGTGATTGTTTTTTTCTTTATTCGAATATTGAATATTTTATAGTGCAAAACCCGTAGGGTTTAAATATGGGTAGTAATTATTTATGTCGAGTCCAAAGTTCCGTCCCGTACGGGACGGAATTCCTGTCACCATAGGTTTATGTTACCCATATTTTGTGCCTTACGGCACAACCTTAAATCACTGCCCGTAAATTTCTCCTGACAGTACAATCTATCCCAACCGCAAAAACTCCTCGCACATGGCGTCCACGGTTTCCGGGCGGTGGCCGGCGGCGACCGGGTCGCTGTACCATCGGGGGATGAATCCGCCTTTTGGCCGGCCTAAATACTTTGCCATGTCACGGCAGTATTGGCGAATATCTTCCAGCGAGCCGTGCACCATGGTGTTTTGAATATCCACCGGCGAGAAAAACGTGATGCGCCCGCCGAACCGCTCGCCCAATAGTTTTATCCCCATATTTTCCTGCTGATCCATGTGAATCACATCCAGGCCGATTTCGATGAGGTCGTCTAAAATATCGACGATGTAGCCGCAACTGTGAAGGAATGTCAGGAGCCCGGCTTCGTGCGCCGCCTCGAAAATACGGGCGTAGCGCGGCTTCCAGATTTGACGCCAGGCAGCCGGGGAAATCATCAGTTTGTCCTGCAGGCCCCAGTCATCCGGAAAAATGTAGCCGTCGATGCCTGCCTCGGCGTATTTTTGGATGGCAACTAAATTCATCTCCACGAGAATATCGATGAGCCTTCCCAGGTTTTCGGTGGCGTCGTAAATATCCATCCACGTATTTTCCAGCCCGCGGATGAAATGCACCCGCTCGTAAATAGAAATCCCATGCGCCAGGATGAATTTGTCCGGATGCTGGTCGCGAACGTTTTTAATGGCCTCCCAGCGTCCCGGCTCGTTGATGTTTGGGATTTTCATGTTCTCAAAATCCGACCACCGCTTCAAAGGAAAATCCTTCACTTCCCCCAGCGCCATCTCGCCGATATTCTCCCACACAGCGCCCCATTCATCCACGCCGCGACGCGGCCGGTCATCCGGCGATGGCGACATGCCGGCCCACACAAAATCGGTTCCAAATTTTTTCGGGAAATCGTAGGGAAGACGTTCCGCGCCTTTAAAACAAATGGTGTTTATTACGGTTTCTCTACTGGTCATTTTCGCTCTCTTTTTTTTATATGAAATGTGAAAGGGTAAACATGAAACGGATAACATACAAAATTTATGATGAAATGTCAATATCAAAAATCGAAGTGTTGCGTTTTAAAATTGATAAAACACCAGCACACGAGTTCACGAAGAAAAGCTTTCAAGATTTTAAATTTTCAGGGCTAAATGAGTCAATTGAAGCGGGATTTCATTTAAACCTGAAATTTTTATAAAAACGATGGCATTAATGCTGATTATACTGGAATGTAAAACAAGACAATCATTAATTTGTGTTCTCTGGGGGCTGGTAAGATATAATTATGACCGTGGAAAAAAAAGCAGAAAATTATGGTTAAAACTACGGATCGCGCGCAAGCTTAAAATCGCGCGTGATCCTTTTGTGCTCTTTATTTTACCAGCATCATTTTAATCGTGTATTGAAATTCATCCGCGATAAATTTGCCAAAATAAATTCCATTTTGAACCGGGCGATTCAAATCATCTGTGGCATCCCATAGAATTGCATGATGCCCGGCCGGGAAATTACCTTCGGCCAGATTTTTTACGCGCTGGCCCATGGCGTTGTAAATTGTCAGTTGAACTTTGCTGTTTTTAGGCAGTTCAAATGAAATTGTGGTTGTAGGATTGAACGGATTGGGATAGTTCTGCATCAAGGCAAATTCTTTGGGCAATTGATTGGAATCACCTGACGGATTCTCCATTGCATTCGTCAACTGAATTTGTCCGGCATAATCTGAGCCGGCATCGCTGAGCACCACCAGCACCGAGCCATTCAATCCGTTTTCTTCATTGGTGAATTGCACCACCAAGCTATCGCCAACGCGCCATTGTGTCGAAAAACGACTCACTCCAATCCACCAGTAATTATTTTCCAATCCAATGCCGGAATTTTCAGAACGCAACACTTCATTCGGACGACTTGTTATCCAGGCTTTCAATGTCAAATTTTCGTCATCACTGGCAAAATCAGTGGTTCCCTGCAATTCGCCATAAACTGTGTGCGGAACATTATTACCAATAAATACGTCTGCTTCATTTTTTTGGATATCATCCAGTTTTGGATAACTTGCCTTACAGGCAACGCCCTCGTGGTATTCCGGCCAGACTGTCGGCGACGAAATGCTCACTGAATACGGATAACCAGCCCTGACAGCAAAATTGTTGAACGGAACTCCCACAACATGGCCCATGGTTCCCTGACCTTCAGCGTCCCAAACATAAACATCCGTACAATTTGGAATATCCGAGCCCAATTGCTCCGCATCGGTTAAACCGGATTTTGCCAGTGGCACGCCAATGCGATTGATATCCGTGCCTTCTGTGGTAACCAGATCAAAACTGACATCTGCATACGATCCGGCGACTGTCCAGATGGTGTCTTTGGAAACGTTGACCGTATACGGCTGACCGGGGAACACGTCAAAATCATTGAACGGCTGGCCTTTCACATGGCCCACTGAACCCTGTCCGTTCGCGTCCCACCAGTACACGTCGGTGCAATAGGGAATTGCCTGAGCCAAATCTTCAGCAGTACATATGGGGGAGCGAGTATCCGCGGTATTCATCAACACGACAATGCGGTTGATGTCCGTGCCTTCTGTGGTAATCAACTCATAATCAAATTCACCGGCCACGTTGGACGGCTGAGATTCCTCTTCCGAAACCGCTGTGACCTTATAAAAATAATTGGTCGCCACATCTCCGACAATATCCGCGCCATTGCCGGTATCTGTCCATTGCACACCCTCAGTTCCGGCATCCTCGTCGCTAATTGCTGTTGCAATGCGGTTGGAATCGCCGGCACCATCTGGCACAAAGTCATAGTGGGTGTCGCGATAAACATTATAAGCCGAAATCCCATCCACCTGGCTCCACTCCAGTAAAATATTCTCTCCGACTACCGAAGCCCGAAGATCGGTAATATCAGGTTGTGATTGATTTGAATTTTCTTCGCCCGGGGTGCCGTGATTTTCCGAGGCCTGCCAATTTTGCCCCAGCGTGTTATCCAATTCAGGGTCGATCAATTCCAGCGTGGGGCCATTGCCATCAGGCGCTGTGGGCCAGGGATCGTCATCATCGTAGCTCACCGAATCCACCAAATTCATTTCGGCATTGTAAATGCGGACATCATCGCCGCCTCCGCCCAGGCCAAAATCTACATCCCCGATAACATTCGTCACCTCAGGGAACAAGCTGCCAAATGCAGACTGATCCATGCTCAGTATCAAATAGCCGTGAGCCGGAATCGTTGTTCCGTCCGGAAAAATGAAATCATGCTCATCATCATCGTCGCGGAAATGCCAGTTGCTCACATTGATGGAATTGTCTGAATTGTTGTACAACTCCACCCAATCCTCCGGATCGAACTCGGATGCACTGTTGTAATTGATTTCATTGATGACTACCACGTATTCCTGGGCAGAACCTTCAAAAATGGGATGGACGGAATCATCATCATGTAACGTTACAGTGACGAGCGGGGTTTCCGGCAGCGAGGGATCGCTCCACCTCACAAACTGATAGCCGGCATCCGGAATGGCCTCCAGCTCGATGGGGATCGCGTCGAAATAAACGCCGGTCCAGGGAAATGACTGCACATAAATGGTGTTAACGCGCACGCGCCCTTCACCTCCCTGTGGAGTGTTGATCGTCAGATCGTGATTTTCAGAAATACCAAATTCTTCCCGAATATGCCTTCTGCAATAACCAGGACGCCTGTTAGCAAAATCACGCAATTCATCATCAATACCATCTTCTTCCCATTGTTCAGGCGAACTGCCCCACTTGTCTGTTTCAAAACTGATATCTTCGCGGTAATAAGCCTCCAGCGAATCAATTAAATGATTTACATTTGATGACAGAAAAATCGTATTTAATAGATCAGCATATCGGTTGATGAAGTGATATTCATAGTCCTGGTTTTCGAGTAATTTTCTCAGGATTAATGTGCTTTCGTCATCCCGAGTCGCCCATTCCAGTGTATTGCTATTCACCCCATACGGACCAAAACATCCATCCATATCCCACAAAATCCAGCGCCAAACAGCGTCTTCTTTATTCGGCCGGAATGCATACAAATTGTGATGCGGCCAGTCTTCATTTCCTCCAAATATTTCCACAATATTGTAATCTGTAAAATTATCGACATCCATGAGCGTCTGCGCTGTTTCAAAATTTGAATTTATACTCAAATCATGGCTCTCGAAAAAACTTATCATTTCATTCCATTCGACCATATCTCCTTCTTTCGCATACCTTCCATTTTCAATGAGATCAGCATCGGATTCACCAAAATTGGTCTCGATATAATACTTATCGATCCTTTCGATCATATTATACACACCCCATTGGTCTCCATTAAGAAATAACGCAACAGGGTGATTGGCAGCATAGATTATATCGATTTTTCGGCCGAAATCGTGCATGAGCGGATCACGCAATAATGTCCAGCCATGACCATACGGATTTGCAGGCTGATCCGTTCCCGCAGAATGAACGATGAGGCGTTTATATTCATCCATATTGCTTTTTGCTTCAAAAACCGCATAATTCAACCAGCTCTGTCCATATTCGCTTCGAAAATAGAGACGGAATGGTTTCTTATCGTACTCGCGCGAGGTATCACCGTGAATCCTCAATCCAATATTTTCTGAAAAACCCAACTGATCATCACCTTTAAAAAATTCGACCGATGCAGGTCTCTCCCAATCATCTCCTTTCTCACTCCAATTCGTATAAATGCCGATTTCATCATCCCAGAGATTATCAGGATCGGTGACAACAGAAAGCGTAGCAATATCAAAATTTTCGTTGATGATGTAGGAACTGGTTGTGATTTCACTCGGGTCATAGCCGCTTCGATAGGATTTTGCGCGGACAACCGTGGTTTCGGTCAGAAGGATGGGCGATGTATACACAGCGCTTCCTTCGGTGGGATCAGCCCCGTCCAGGGTGTAGCGAATGGTCGTATTTTCCTGAGGCGCGCTGAGTTCGACTGTCACCGAACCGGAGTAGAATCCAGCGGATGGTGAAAAAACAGGAGGCTCCGTTGTGAGCGAGCCACTATGCACATTGGCATCTCCCGGGCTGGATTCTTCCATGAAATACCACGAATCCTCGCCGTCCGGGTAACGGCCAAATGAAATATCCGTGGTTTGCTCGCCAAAGGTGAGAGAGTCCACGAAATCGGTTCCATCGTAAAGACCGATTTCCTCACCATCTTTGCCCAGTTTGAAATTGGCATGAAGTTCGCCCTGATCGCCATCATCATCCGCCCAAATAATTAAATAGCCTTTTGCAGGAATAGAAACATCCGGGCAGGCCCACTGCGTGGGATCACCCAGATCATCGGTCATATAATAGCCGGACAGATTGATTGCATAATCATAATCGTTGTACAGCTCGATCCAGTCGTCGTAGTCGCCGGCATTGTCGGTGATGATGTTGTCATTATCGGCCATGAATTCATTGATGACCAACTGCGCATGAAGCGGAGCTGCCACCAACATAAACAGAATCAGTAGCAACAAAGCAGTCTTTCTCATAAAGCCTCCCCTCTTTAATGAAATGTGAATACTGCCTAAAGGATTAAATTGTTGATTTGAAATCCAAGATTCCGAAAAGAAATCTGTGTAAGAATTAAATTGCAGAAATATAGAGATTTCTCGTTCCCTACCCCTGTTCGGAACAACAGCTTCTCTGCCATTAAAATGACAATTTTTGTTTAACCCGGAGCCATGTAAAATGAAGCATCACCGGATAAGTGTCATTTTGATGGTTTTATGAAATTCACCGGCATGTAACAGGACCAGATAAATACCATTGCCGACAGGCTGTGCCCTGGCATTTTGTCCATTCCAGGTAATGGAATATTTGCCGGCTGAATAAAATCCATTCATAAGCTGTTTAATTTCCTGTCCCAGTGAATTATAAACGATCAGTTTTACATCGCTATCCACCGGGATGTCGAAAGCAATCGTGGTTGTAGGATTGAAGGGATTTGGATAATTTTGATGCAGGTTAAATTGCTCCGGAATGGTGGGTGGTGATTGCTCTTCCCGTGCGAATTGATCCTGATGAAGCTTTTTCGCGAGGTTTCCATTGAAGATATACGTTTCGATGTCGAGGTTGGGATCAGTCGTAATCACCAGCCAGTTGATGCACGCATGAGTTTCTCTCGGATATAAATTAAGAATATTTTCCCCGGCCGTCACTTCGAAAGCATGTTGTTCGTCCACCTTCTCATCGTACACCCAGCTCCGCTGCCAGCCGTCCGGTAATCTTTTCATCCCGTTCCACTTACAATGGTCAGCGCCATTCATTTGAATCCAAAAGCTGTCATCGTTCCCGGAATGATTCGCATCGATTTCTGCGAATACATAAATCGTTGTCACACCTTCCGGCACAGTGAAAGAATAATCGAGTTGATATTCACCGGATGGCCCTTCCAGGTCATTGACATCTGCCATTAGACAATTTTGTCCGTCATTTATAATATTTTCCCACCCGCTGTTGGGAAGTGATGGACTATCCTCTGCCTGCCATTCGGCCAAAATGGTCTCCGTGGGCTCGCCGGTTATTGATAGCGTGACAGGCACGTCCACCGGGTCATTGCTTGCATTGGCATCTGAGATGCGGACATTGGTCTCATAGGTTCCTTTGCCCAGTCCGGTAATACTTACAGACACTGTAACTTTGTCTCCAGAGCCGCCGCTGCTATTTGTCAATTCCAGCCAGGATGCTTCCGGCGATTCAACCGCAGTCCAGGACAGTGTTCCTCCACCGCTATTGGTGACAGCGATGGTTTGGTCAGCGGGATCATCTCCTCCCTCCACGGCAGTGAATGACAACTCAGATGGATCAACCGAAATGATTGGATCAGATGGCGGTTCACTGCCCAATTGATACGCCTCGATGTCCAAATTGGGATCAGTGGTAATTACCAACCAATTCATATAAATGCCATTTTCCCGAGGATAGACGTTCAGTGTATTTGAGCCGGTTTCCACCTGAAATGGATGGCAGTCATCCACTTTTTCATCGTAAATCCAGCTGCGCTGCCAGCCATCATCGAGTCGCCTGAGACCATTCCATTTGACCAGGTCGGAGCCATTCATTTGGATCCAAAAGCTATCATCATCCCCGGAACGATTGGCATCCACTTCCGCGAATACGTACACTGTGGTAATACCGGATGAAACATTGAATGAATAATCGAGCCGATAGTCATCGTTTGGTCCTTCGATGTCGCTGGTCAATGCTTTGACACAAAGCTGGTTTTCATTTGTCATCACTTCCCAGCCGGTTTTTGGCAGCGAGGGACTGTCTTCTGCCTGCCACTCCGCTAAAATTGAACTGCTTGGGACTTCATTCACCGTTAACGTGACAGGCACATCCACAGGGTCGTTTATCGCATTGGGATCACTGATCCGAACAGCGCCCTCGTAAGTACCTATGGCGCGTCCCTCTATATTCACGGATACGGTCACCTGATCACCAGATCCGCCGCTGGTGTTAGAGAGAGACATCCAGGATTCTTCCGGATGCTCACTGGCAGTCCAGTTCAACTCTCCCGCACCTGCATTTGTGACTGTTATGGTTTGGCTGCCAGGATTGTCCCCTCCTTCCGTGGCAGAAAATGATAATGATGTTGGATTCACCGCAATCTCAGGCTCTGTTGTCGAATGATAATCATACGCGCCCATATCGGCGCCATCTTTGCCAGCGTTAATACAGGGCGAGGATGCAGTCAAATGAAAATTCCCATTATCGGCATCGACAAACCCCGGTGAGCCAACACTGACCTCAAAAATATTATTGGGTAATGGGGCACCCCACCTGTCAGGATCGGCAGGCCACGGCTCCCGACCGATATAGGAATAGTCGGTATAATCCCTTGCCCACGACCATACATCAGGATAAGCGGAGTTCGGATTTCTCGGATTGACACTGCCCCAGACAATGCAATTGTAAAAATCGTGATTTGTATTGGCGACTTCAACCCCTTCATGCCAGGGTATTTCCAGACCATAGGAATTATTATTAACAATGGTGCAATGGCTCACTGTGACCGTCACAGTGGTCTCCTCCCTGATTTCAAGGGCGCCGCATTGTGATGTGCAGTCCCAAATAACTGCGCGTTCAATGAAAATTTCTCCGCTCTGATTGGATGAATCCACCATGATTCCTGCGCCCCAATCGGCATCGCAAGACTGGATATAAACATTTCTGACGGTTACATTTGTCGAATTTTCAATCAGAATACCGCCACCCGATTCTCCTTCAGCAGATTTCCCGTTGATCAGTTTAAAACCATCCACAAGACAATTTGAAGAGACCGTAATGCAGCGGCCATTGCCTGTCCCGTCAATAACAGTTGTACTTATTCGCTCGAGCACATCCCCTCTTTCTTCAATTGACGTTTCATCTCCATAGAAACAGCCATAAAGATTGACACTGGTGGTCAGTATCACATGCTCGGCATAATGACCCTGAGCCACCCAGATTTCACTGTTCTCAGTTGCGAAATTTATTGCGTCATTAATGCTTGTATAAACCGGAGATCGATTCTCCCATGCATTGGGGCTATCCCCGGGATGCCTGACATATAAAACGTCCGCAGGTCCGCTTCCCGCGACTGTCATGTAAATAGCCACATCCTGATTCCCGCCATTGGAAGTAACGCTGATGTTACCTGAATAAGAACCTTCCGCAAGGCCATCCCGATTCACGGTGACAAATACATTCTCAGATTCACCTTCATTCAAAGAACCGATGGAGGGAGACACTGACGTAATCCATGACTCGTCAGGATTTTCTGTCGCATTCCAGTCCAGCGTGCCTCCGCCTGTATTGGACACTGTAAAATTCATGCTAATTGCGGTTGTACCGAAATCGAGTGAGGTGGGCTCAACGGTAAGTATTGGCTCAGTACGCGGAACCGTCATAATGACTGTAATATCCTGGTCTCCCCCGTTGGACGAGACAGTAATGGTCCCGGTATATTCCCCCGGTTCCAGACCACTCCTTTCCACATTAACTGTGACAGTTCCTGAATAGCCACCATCCAATGTGCCGCTGGAGGGACTCACTGAAGTGATCCAGGTTTCATCAGGATTTTCCGCGGCGCTCCACTCCAGCGTGCCCCCGCCATCGTTCGTAACATTAAACGTCATGCTCGATGCCGACGTGCCAAAATTCAACGTGGTCGGTTCAACAAAGAGCACTGGATCCGTGGGCATGGAAGATGAAGAAATCACCTCGATGGCCGATATTTTGCCGGCATCTTCTGTCGCTGTGAAATCGATGTCCAGGACGCCATCATTGACTTCAACCATGTACGATTTGGATGTTGCCACATCATGGCCAATTTCAGCAAAAATATCATAATCATCCAAAACAATGTTTTCTTCGAGTGCAACATCAAATATTCGCCGTCCTGCAGCCTGGTGGTAAATTTCTGCAAAATGAAGAATGACATTATAGCTGCCCTCTGCCACATCAAAGCGATAACTGAATGATGCCTCCCACCTTTCTCGCTGATATAATTCATCATCATCCGTTCCTGCGATGGAATTCGACGTGGAATAAGTTCTCCCACCGATGTATCCCCAATTCCCGGAAGAATAGGCCTGTTCCGCATCCCAGTATTGTCCCTCTCCATCCATATATCCGGAACCGGCGCCACAATTTACGCGCTGCGTGTATGCAGGTGTGGGATCAACTGTCATGGTGACGATGATATCCTGCTCACCCCCATTGGAAGTGACCGTAATTATTCCTGAATAATCGCCCTCTTCCATTCCGCTTCTATCCACTGTTACTGTCACAATCTCTGTTTCATCTGCGGTCAAGCTCCCGCTTTCCGGCGAAATAGAGGTCATCCACGTTTCATCCGGATTCTCATACGCATTCCAGTCCAGCACATCCCCGCCGCTATTTTGCACTTCAAATGTCATACTCGTTTGATTCGCACCGAAATCCAGTTGGGTGGGATTCACTGACAGGGCAGGCGGCCCCGGCACCGACATGGTAATGAGCACATCCTGTGTACCACCATTTGAAGTGACGGTAATCATCCCGCTGTATTCACCTTCAGTCAGCCCTGTTCTGTCGATGTTTACGGTCACCAGTTGCGAGCCTCCTCCACTCAAATTTCCGCTGGATGGGCTAACCGAAACTATCCATGATTCGTCGGGATTCTCGAACGCCTCCCATTCCAGGGTACCGCCGCCGCTATTGCTCACCTCAAAGGAAAGGCTGGTTTCTCCTCCGCCAAAATCCAATTGAGTCGGATCCACGGATAAAATAGGATCCCTATTATTCGATTTGAAAAAGTAGATTTTCCCGCCCCATTCGTACACTTCGCTGTAATAGGTCGCTGATGTAAAGATGTCATTTAATCCATCAGCGTTGACATCCCCGGCCGTTGCCACTGCATAACCGGCGTAATCGCCGGGATGTTCACCCACAAAATATTCATCAATTTCAGCCAGGGAAACATTTTGTTGCCAGCCGGAGGATTTTCCTTTGATCACGTACATTTTGCCGGCATCTTCTCCATTCTGATCATTGTACCAGGCGCCGATCAAAAAATCATCATAGCCATCGCCATCCACATCGCCGGCATCCTGGACGTCCCAGCCGGCCTCATCGCCAACAGCCTCGCCGTGGAATGATGCATCGGCATCAGCCAGATTGCTGATCCACCCGCTACTTCTTCCAAGAATCAAATGCACCTTGCCGGCAGAATCCCCAAATTTATCATTCCAGGGTTCACCCACCAAAATGTCATCGTAACCATCACTATTCACATCCCCGGCGCGCGATACCCGCCACAGGTACCAGCTATCTTCAGGCTCGCGCTCCAAAATTACGTCCGCGTTATCCACATGCGTATTTCGTCCCCAGTCCACTTCACGTCGTCCAAAAAAGATATACACCTTTCCACCCCAATCCGCAAGAATCCCGAAATCAGGTATTCCATCGCCATTAACATCGCCAAGCCCATCGACGGAATAGCCAAGACGATAGCCATCTATTCCACAATAAAATGAAGCATCTGCATCGGCGATATCGTCATTGCGATCCCAGCCGGATGCTTTTCCCAGAAACAAATAAGCTTTACCTCCGTCCTCGCCACCGTAATCATTGAAAGGCGCTCCGCAAATAAAATCATCATAGCCGTCCCCATTAATATCGCCAACGATTGCCGCAGAAACTGCCTGAAAATCACCTTCATTTTCCTGAATATACGAAGCATCCGCACTTGATTTCAGCCTGAAACTTGTGCCCCAGTCCGGATTGGATTTACCAAAAACAAGATAAATGTATCCCCCCCCGGCTGCAATGACTATATCATCGAATCCATCGCCATTAATATCTCCATTTCCCCCGAGATAATAACCGACTGCCTCGTGTGCATTGCTACCAAGAAAAATCGCATCTGCATTGTTCAACGATATGTTATGTCCCCAGTCTGCATCACTTTTTCCCATCATTAAATAAACGACGCCATTATTGTATTCGTATCTGTCATTATGAAAAGCCCCGATCATAAAATCATCATATCCATCGCTGTTCATATCACCGGCAGAATGCATGTAATAGCCAACACGTTCATAATTGTGCGTGCCCAGGAATGAAGAAGAAGGCGTCATGTTATTTTGTGGAAAAACCTGTGATGCAGAGAAAAGCAACACTAAAGTTATAACAGGGAGGTATTTTCTGAAACACATTTTCACTACTCCTCGATTTAAGCAGTTATGTTTTTTGAGCAGGAAATAATGCAGATCAATTCAATAAAAATTATATCCCCTGATCATTGAGTGTATACCCTCAAATCATAACCATAAACAATGAATATTGAGAACATAAAAGAAAGAGAACGGGAAAATAATTGAATCTTTTGGCTAAATTGAACCTGGGAAAAGGGGAATGAAATATTAAGTCACATATAGCCTGAATTATTCACAGATTTCTACTTAAACATATATAATTAGTTGTTATTAATGAGATTAACGAGATGTGTGAAATTTAACAGAGTTTGATATAACGAATTCTGAATTAAGCGCCATTCAGGCTATCTGGATTCCTTAATGAATTACAATGAATACTCCAGGATAGTTACAATATAAAAGAATTATCTATATTGTCAAGTAATTTCTTACGAATTTCGTCGAAGTTAAACATTTTGCATGATTATTAGCTCGTTGAGGGAGGGCTTTTATTTCATTTTGGAAATTGTTTCCAGAAAAAATTATTTGGAAGCGGAACACGCGAACCAGGTTCAAACATCAATAACTAATTTGCTGCATGCTCTGAAAACATATCAATCTGGGGATTGTGCACTATTTGATGTTTTACCTTGGCCTGGCGAAGTCGCTTGATATCATCTTTGATAAGAAACAGTTCCCGTTTGTACCTATCAGGACTTTTAATCTCTTTTTGCTGTGTAATGCGGAGCGCCTGCTGCAATAATTTTTCGGCCTTGTAAAATTCATTCATTTTGTAACAGTAATGTCCCTGGCCCCAGTAACCCCAAAAACTGGATGGCTCAATTTCTATGGAAGTTTTAAAAAGCTGATCGGCCGCCTTCATTTCACGCTGCCGGAGCAAAATGTGTCCGTAATCGTAATAATTCTTGGGATCTAACGGATTTTTTAAAATCGTGAAAAAGAAAAATCGATCCCGCCGGTTTTCCCAATATTTTCGCATGCTGATTTTCGCCGCGATCAGCGTGATCAGGAAAATATTGTTGGCAAGCGAATCCTGAGATTTAAGCGTAGCAAGCGCAAGCTCTAATTGTTTCTTTTGATCGGCCTTTCGTTTTCGACTGTGTATTTTTTTTATTCGATGAAGCAGATTTGGAATGAGAAAGGGTGCATCTTTTTCAACACATTTCAGAATGGCCTCGTAAAGTTTTTTAGCCATTTCTTCCTTATCCCCGTCCGGGATCAATTCCGACAGAAAATCGTCATTGTCGAATTCATCTTTGTATAATTTATAGAGATAAAATGGCAAATGCACCAGTTCATCGAAATATAATTCAATCATAATATTCCCTCTGAGAATAGAGGAAATCAGTTCTTCAAAGGGAAGAATTTCTTTTTGTTCGATGAGGATTTTCCAGAATATGGGCCACTGACAGATTTGTTTCGTTTTCTGCAGAATGAGTGGGTCACGGGTGAGAACTTCGGGGTCATTGATTTTCAGACTATCGATTCCTTCAGTCAGCACCGTGAGGAAATCGACAAACTTCAGTCCATCTTTGATGGAAAGATTGAAAATAATCTCCCACAAGGGATTATCCTCCAGGGGCAATTCCAAATCCGTATGGGATTGCAGGAATACAATCGCCGTCATGAGTGAATCCTGATCTTTGCGATTGCGCGTTGTCCGCACAAGTTCATTCAATAATTTTTCCTGCGTGCTTCGAATAAATTCGCTGGTGACATAATTTGGCAGGACCCTGGCACGAATCTCCCTGCGAAACTCGTTAGGATCTTCGAGGCTGGAAAATTGGTCAGGATTATTGTCGACCAGCTCTCGAATATCCCGAAGCAGACTCAATTCATCAAACCTGAGTTTTTTCAATTCATTTTTCGAAGTGAGTACATTTGTAATATTTTCCGAATTGTAAATGAGACGTTCCAGGCTCGATTTCGGAACTTTGATGTGCTTTTTCTTTTTCAAAGCCCGGTCATCAACAATTTCGAAATGTGCGGGAGAAGGGATTGAGGCTGATTTCGTTTTCATCACCAACTCGTTTCAAAATACGGTTATGGATTGTTTGAGGATAGTTAAAATTTTATTTTATCATCGATGAAAAATTCAAGTTTCTTGATAGTCAACTCTTTCAATCGCTGGTCATAACTTTTTTAGAATGGACTTATGATCAGTATTTGTGAACCTTTAATAAATTTTCCTTTTGTAAATACAACACGATTTACACTTCCGAAATCAAAATTCAAATCATTCATCATGCTATTTTTTATGTAACAATATCTGCTGCTGCATAAGTGAAGCGCAATGGTGTTTCACGATAAAATTTCGGTTTTTTGCCAGCGCGATTATTTCATCCAGCGATCGCGGGTAGATCGAATGCCCTAATAGCAGCCGCGCTTTGGCGGACAATCCCTTTGGAGAAAAAGTGACCACCGCGTATCCTCCATCTTTTAAAACAAAGGATACATTATCCAGAAAATGGTCGACGTTTTTCATGTATTCCACCAGACCCACTGCAATCACCACATCGGCAGATTTTGACTTCAGCGGCAGCGACACAGCATCGGCCTGGACCCGGTGGATGTTCGGAAAAGCTTGCCGGACACTGATGAGCATGGTCAATGAGATGTCTATGCCGGCAATGAATTCAGCCTTTCCGAGAAATGGTAATACATTGCCGGTGCCGGTACCGATGTCAATCACTTTTTTGCCAGCCACGGAAATTTGGTTGAGCAGCGCCTCCAGATTTTTATTTTCAGCATTCAATATCTGCCGGAATGGGAATTTATTTCTGAACCATTGGTAGAGTTTTGACGTAACATTCCAGAAATTATTACTCATAAAGCAGATATTTCTGTCTGATTTGTTTGAATTTTTCCAGTTTCGGCTGCAATGCTTCAATAATTTTGTCGGCGTCTTCTCCCCGGTCGATGGCCTTTGGCGTGCTCAAATTGCCGAATAATCTCGTTGCGCTGCCCTGGGAACGCCAGCCAAATACATCCGGATGCAGCATTTTAATTTCCCGAATCAGGCGAATCCCGAACGCAGCCGAAGGGAATTTATGCGGATCAGTGACGGTCAGGAATAAACCGTTACATTTCTCTCCCTTGTATTTGGGATTCATCGCCGCGCCGGGCATGTCTTTGGGAACGTAGGAAATCGTATCAATTTTCACGCCGGGAATATCGGCCTGAATCAGCAATTTGGCCAGTTTCACAGCATCCAGCCACGGCGCGCCGAACTGTTCGAACGGCTGCCCGGTTCCCCTGCCTTCGGAAATATTGCACGATTCCAGCAGGCAAATACCGGGATAAACCAGCGCTGTTTCCGGCGTCGGCATATTCGGGGATGGTGCGGTCCATGTCAATCCTGATTCATCGAACCAACTTTTTCGTTCCCAGTTTTTCATTTTCACGACGGTGAGGTTTGCCGTAACGCCATCGGCGAGCCAGCCTTCTTCATTGAACATCTTCGCCAGCTCCCCGACGGTCATGCCGTGCCGCAGGGCAATGGGATGAATACCCACAAATGACGTGTATTCTTTTTCAAGCACCGGCCCTTCGACCATCGTTCCGGTAACGGGATTGGGCCGATCCAGCACCACAAAATCAACATTGTTTTCAGCAGCCGCCTCCATGCATAAGGACATGGTGCTGATGTAGGTATAAAATCTTGCGCCTACGTCCTGAACATCAAAAATCAACGCATCGATGCCGGCCAGCATTTCAGGCGTTGGCTTTCGCGTATCTCCATAAATGCTGAAAATGGGCACGCCCGTCTTATCATCTTTCTGATCTGCAATTGAATCTCCCCCCTGCACATCACCCCGAATTCCATGCTCAGGACCGAATAACGCGACCAGATTCACATCCTGAGCCTGAAACAGCAAATCGATAATATGCTCACCGTCAGAATTCAGCCCGGTCTGATTGGTAATGACACCAACATTTTTACCCTGGATCAGATCCATCTGACTTTCCATGAGCACATCGAGTCCCGGTTTGGTCACACCGGTCGTATCAGTTGAACTGCAATTCAACATAAAAAATAGCGTCGCACTTATGAAAAAGATAATATATTTTTTCAAAGGTCATCCTCCATGATCTCAATTTTTTTCACTAAAATTCTTTCAATGTACATCCAATAATCTGAAGTGAACGGTCAACCAGCTAATGAGTCTTGAATTCTAAGATAATTGCTCACTGACAAATCAATCAATATCAGCCCCAATCAACAGCTTTACATCGAACAGTGGATCATTGATCACATAGTTGGGAAGCTTCATCGCATTGATTAACTGCGCTGCAACATCGTTCTGTGCTTCTGCACATTTCAAAAATGTCGCGCGATAATTTTTCTTGTCAGCATTTCGAAAGTCAATGATATGTAACAAATTACCGTCGAAAACCCGGTTATCCAATAGCTCGCTCAGCCGCCTCGCCATGCCGGACGCGGTTGAACCATTCAGTATTTCCAAATAATATTCTTCGCCTGCATCGAACACTCCTTTATCGCGGCTCAAATTCGGGAGTTTAAAATTTGCGCCGATCACCAGGGTGAAATCCAGCGGGAAGGTTGATACGTCAAGCTGATATTTTTCAAACAGCATATTTTTGTAAGAATCCACCCGCGCCTGAATTGCCGCAGCTCTGGCCGCGTCATTTGTCCGTCGCCAGATAATCTTTGTTCCCGGCAATCGAATCGTCGATCTCAGCGAGGTTATCTGATCTTCAGACGAAATTTCGCTCACACGTTCGACAACCGTTCCGAGCCGAATGTTACGACTGAAGGAGCCGTTAACCACGGCGACCTTCAATGAAATATCCGGGACGTTTGCGACTTCAATTTCTTCGATCGGCAATTCTTCGGTTTCGTTTTGAATTGGCGGAGGTTGGATAGCTATTTCCTGAGATTCTGCCACTGTGTCAGGTTCAATCACCGGAGCGCTGACGAGGCTGTCCGGTTCACTCATGGACTGAGATTCAGGCGCGTCGGTTCGCCATAGCCCGGGACCATATTTAATAATGAGAAAGATGATCGCTGCGATCAGCACAATAAAAGCGAACAGGTTTAACGTATTTTTTCCGGGAAGCTTGAATTTTCCACCGGGACTTTTTCTTTTGACGACACGACGACGCACATCCCGGTCCTGATCGAATTCTTCCACGCTTTCAGTTTCCGGGGCTGGCAATTGATCATCTTTCCATGTGGATCGATATCGCACGCCTTTGATCACAATATTTCGTTCGGAAGGCTTTTGGGGAATTTCTTCCGGCACATCCTCTTCTTCGTCTTCTTCAACGCCGGCGATTCGGCGAATGCTTTTCATTTTGACCGTCAGGGCAGTTGCATCCTGTTGTGTTTGATAATCCAGCGCGCGTTTCACAACGGCTTCGCTCGCGTCCTGCGGAGAGTCAGTGTTGAGAATTTCAAATATCTCAGAATCCTGGAGACTCGTATAAACTCCCTGGGAGCACAGGAACACGACATCATTCACCTGGATTTTTCTCGTTGACACTTCCACATGCAGTTGTTCATCGACGCCCAGCGCCTGGCCGGGCATTTTGGTCTGCTCACCAAACTCCGGCTGAGGCGAGAACTGATACGCCGCCTCTGCCTCGCCCGCTCCATCACGAGTCAACAATTCAATAGTTTGTTCATTATTGAGCAAGTATACCCGGGGTGTGCCGACATGAGCCATGTACAACATTTCATTGATAATGACCACACAGACTACAGAGCTGGTAAAACGAGATACGCCACCCTGCTCGATGTTGTAATCCAGCAGTTTTTTATTTGCCTTTTCAATCGATCTGGCGATCATTTCCTGGGGGATGCCACTCCAGGGAGCATCGTAATAATCCTGCAGAAGCGTCTCAACCACCATTTTGCTGGCGATATATCCTTGCCGATCATTGCTTTCACCGCCGGCAAGGATGAACATCTGACCACGCAGATTCAGCACCTCGGGCTGAGGCGGCAAATAATATCCCACGTTATCGTCATTCTGGGGACGATTTAATCCGGCTGCGGAATGCTTTCCGAGCTCAACCTTGAACACCATTTTATTCTCAGACAATTTCTCTCTCCCAATCCCGATGAATCAATAGCAGCAACTCATTCATCGTCTTTCATATTTGTTCATCATCTTTCATAAAAAAAGGCATAAGCGAATGCCATGCCCTTCTATTTTTCAAACAATATTGATATTGTTTTCACGATTTTATTCATTGTCTATTATTTCGATATGATTTTGATTGAAGTTAATGTTATGAAATATTTATATATTAAAAATATATAAAGCAATCGGTTAAAAAGCAAGCAAAAAATTCCGGAATCGTAAAAGATTAATTGAATGATACCCTGAATGATGCCTCACAGGTTTTTTTCTATTCAACCAAAATTAATAAGCGAATTACTTCACCTGTTGAATAATTTTTTGAATTACACCGAATGGATTCACGACATTCACAACATAATCTTTTATTTTGAACTCGCCGGGGCTGATGCACTCATAAATGCCATGCCGTTTATAAAATTCATTGAGATCGAGCAGAATTTGAAGTGCAATTTCAGGTGAGGTTTCGAATAATGACCATGCCAGCCAGCCGGAAGCGGTTCCCCAATATGCGCCATTTTGATAGGTGCCCGGTTCGACTTCCATCAAAGTTTTCTCCCAGTATCCAGGAAGAGGCAGATGACGAACCTGGCCGGCATATACAAAGCGCTCATAATTTTGTGCAAGGAATTGAACAATTCTGTTTTTCTTTTCACCCAGTGGGAAATTTATGTACAGCGCATAAATGTTTCCCCAGACATCGATCTGGCGACAATCCCCTGACGCTGCCATAAAAACACCCGGATCGTCATTCCAGAGAATAGTGAGATTTTTCTCAATCAATGCCGCTCTTTTTTCAAATATGGCCGCATGTTTGTTGTGTTGAATTCTTCTGAATAACGAGGTCAGGCACTTGCATGCTTCCCAATAAAGCAGCGATGAAAACAGGATAGCCCCGGTTTTGGCGACGGTATCGGTGAATCCATACGGAGAGCGCGGCCTGCCTCTATGAATATAAACCAGGCCATCCGAATTACGCGGCGTGTAATCCATGGCCTGACATAATGCATCCTTCACCTTCAGAAAAAACAATTTATCGCGGCGCTGTTGAACATAATGAAAAACAGTTTTGACCAGGAATTGTGAATTGTCTGTGGGTGGATTGCCAAGCGAATTCCCGACCGGGCCGGCCTCATATACCGCCAATCCATCTGCCTGAACCCGGTCAGGAATGCAGCCATCCTTTCGATGGCCTCCGATTAGATATTCAATCGCAGCGCGGATATGATCCGGTGGAATCAGGTCATACCCGTTTTCAACCATGTAAGCAAAATCGCGTGTCCACAACGCGGCATATTGGCCGGAACCGTCCGGTGTGTACAAAACAGTGCCGTCGCAAGCCTTGATCTGGCATCCATTCAATTGCTTTTTCGCTTCAGTGCGCAGCCATTCAGCAAGGTCGATTAGCTGGATTTTTAATTTCTGAATATCTGTTGAAAAAATTGCCTCCGGATGATATTTTTACTTTGATAATTTTACTCTATCACATTTAAAAATTGGGTAAACCAGTGGCCTCTGCCACTGGTGAGAAATCCATTTTATATTGGTCTGTTAACAAAATATCGATGGAATTATAAAGGGGCTGTATCAAAAGTACTGAAATTAAACTTTGAGGATATCTGTCATTCCTGATGCGCCTTTGGCGCATTCAGGAATCCCCTCTGGCAGATCCTGGAGATTTCTGCACGCCAAGGCGCATCTTCGACATTCGCAGAAATGACATTTTTGAATAATATTAAAATTAAAAAAAACAGACTTTTGATACAGCCCCCTAGTATCCACTCAATAATTAATGGTAGCCGAATCATTTAATCTATGCCAAGGCAA